>DAIDJF010000199.1 GCA_027451525.1 Ktedonobacterales bacterium | reverse complement strand
CTTGCGGGAAGATTGTGGGTACGAGCAACCTGCGCTTGGGAAACCCTCTTCTCCACCGCAGGGCGAATGATCTCCAAACGTTCAAGGGCTTGTGCTCTTTGTGTCTCTGAAAGGGCAGTAAGCGGTACTGCTGCTTGTGCCATGATCAGTCTTTTCTCTCATGAAAGGGGTACGAAACACGCTCCTTCTCAAGTATACCTGATCACCAGGATAATTGTACAGATTCCACCAGTTTAATTCTGGGATTTACATCCAGCACTATCTCGCTGAGGTACAAATGATTACACAACAGCATGATGCAGAACTCAAGACGCTCACCCAGCAACAAAAGGAAGAACTTGTTCAAAATCAAGACGAGATCATCGCGCGCACCAAGGCTGCAATCGAACAGATTATTTTGACACAGCTTCAAGAAGAGCGAAAGAAATGGAAACAAGAAATACAGGAAGAAGAAGCTCTTCGTCCGGCGAGAGAGGCCGCTCGGACAGCAACAGCACGTGTTACAGCACTTGAAAAACAACTCCGCGCGCACC
>DAIDJF010000198.1 GCA_027451525.1 Ktedonobacterales bacterium | reverse complement strand
AACAAGAGCTACAGAGCTAACAAATAGCATGAGCGAGCGTAAAAAATACTTTTTGACACTCAGTCCACCCCACTTATACACCTCAAGCGCATCGCCCAGTTGGTATTGATGAAGCTGAGACTCGATCTCCGACGGTATGCGCATATACCTACTGGCAAATGAGCAGATTGCAGTCCCCTCTCACACGGGGCATCCTCTTGTAACAGATTTATATTATGACTGTTTGAGATTGGCTTCTCTAAGTGCCTGTTCGAATAGATCTCGCACACCGAGAATATCAGCCCATTGGGTCAGATACGCGAAATCAAGTATATTACTTTTCTGTTGTATGATTCCCAGAATATCGTTCCATTGCCGCGAAGAAATACGGTTCCCCATCTCAAACCATTCCAATTTTGTCAGAATAGCATCCTCTGCGGAAGAGATATTCATAGGACGCGATCCTGGTTCTAGACTGTATGCTTGGGCGCGCTGTGCTTCTTCTCTCGTGAACGCACGTTGTTTGAGAGGAATGATATCTACCTTCAGCATCGTATTCAGATGAAGAATATTGTAG
>DAIDJF010000197.1 GCA_027451525.1 Ktedonobacterales bacterium | reverse complement strand
AAGCCGCACGGCTTGAACGTCGGCTTCCAAAGCTCGTCCGGTCGGGTGGTGACCATTTTCGACGCCGAAGACGACGTCGATCCCGACGTCTTCAACATGGTCAACACGATCATGCTCGAAGAAGAGGTGGGAATCGTCCAGGGCGGAGTTCAGCTCATGAACTTCCTCGACCACTGGTTCGGCGTTCACAATGTGCTGGAGTACTTCTTCTGGTTCAAGAGTCGACTCCATTACCACGCGAACAACGGCATGATTCCGCTCGGTGGAAATACCGTCTTCATTCGGGCGGACCTGGTGGAGCGGGTCGGCGGCTGGGACGAGCACTGCTTGACCGAAGACGCCGACATTGGCCTTCGGCTGAGTGCTCTCGGCGAGCCCATTCGCGTTGTCTACGACCCCCGACGGGTGACTCGGGAAGAGACGCCGGAGACGGTGCGTTCACTGATTCGCCAGCGCACCCGTTGGAACCAGGGGTTCTTGCAGGTGTTGCGCAAAGGGACCTGGCGGAATCTGCCGAGCCTTGGCCAACGCGTGCTGGCGGTGTACACCCTGTTCCAGCCGTTCTTTC
>DAIDJF010000196.1 GCA_027451525.1 Ktedonobacterales bacterium | reverse complement strand
AGGAGGTGGCCTGGCGCGCAATCGTCGATCTCGGGCGCCAGCGTGCGCAGCATGCCGGCATAGTCGCTGGTCTTGAAGGATGTGGCCGCCACCAGCGCGCGGCAGCCGACCTTGTTCAGCGCGTATTCGAGCTCCGTCAGCCGGTAGGCAGGGTTGACGTTGACCAGGATCAGGCCGGCCTTGGCGGTGGCGAACTGGGTCAGCACCCATTCCGCGTTGTTGGGCGACCAGATGCCGACGCGCTCGCCGGGCGCGAGGCCGAGCGCCAGCAGGCCGGCTGCCACGGCATCGACGCGGCGGGCGAATTCGCGCCAGGTCCAGCGAACGCCCTGCTGGCGCACCACCAGCGCCTCGCCGTCGGGATGCGCCGCCGCGGTCGCGTCGAGCTGCTGGCCGATGGTCAGGCCGAGCAGCGGTGTGTCCGATGTCGCGCTGACATAGCTCGAAGCAAGGGCGCCCATGGTGCCGTCCTCCCTTGCGCGACTTCTACCCAGACGGCGGCGCGCTTGCCAGGGTCGGGTTCAGCGGATGTCCCGGTGAAGGTGTCTCGCGGACAGGCGCCGCCGCGGCCTCAGGATTTGACGCCGACCGCCTTGCGCTCGAGCCGGCGCAGCCGC
>DAIDJF010000195.1 GCA_027451525.1 Ktedonobacterales bacterium | reverse complement strand
TCGATGACGGTGTGCTCGAGTGCGAGCCGGTAGGTGTCCCCGCTGCCGCGCGCCCGCAGCGTATGGCGGTTGTCGCCCTGGATCAGGACCACAGGCCGCTCGCCGGGGCCGTCCAGGCGCCAGGCATCGGCCGCGCGCCAGGGCGAATGCGGATCGGCGTCGGCGGCGGGCCGGACCGCGCGCGCCTCCTCGTCGAGCAGCACGCTCAGCGCCGCGGCGGCGAGCGCCTGCGGGTCAGGTGTCGCGGTGGTAGCCAGGAACTCATCGAGATGACGATCGAGATAGCCGGTGTCGATGCGGCCTTCGACCACGGCCGGGTGCCGCACCAGCGCCTCGAGAAAGGCGATGTTGGATTTCGGGCCATCGATCGCGCACGCTGCCAGCGCCTCGCGCATGCGAGCCAGTGCGCGCGGACGGTCGGCATCGTGGACGATCAGCTTGGCGATCATCGGGTCGTAGAAGATCGTCACCGTGTCGCCCTCGGTCACGCCGGCATCGACGCGGAGGTGGGGCGATGGCGGCGGCAGTTCGAGCCGATCGAGGCGTCCCGATCCGGGCAGGAAGCTCTGTGCCGGGTCTTCGGCATACAGGCGCAGCTCGATCGAGTGACCCGCCGTGCGGACCTCGTCCTGCCGCAGCGGCAGCGGATCGCCGGCGGCGAC
>DAIDJF010000194.1 GCA_027451525.1 Ktedonobacterales bacterium | reverse complement strand
AACCTCAACGCTCTGGTAGGGATAGACCTCGCTCAGGCGCGTATAGTCTACCGTGTTGTTCAACTGGTTGACATGCGCATCCCACGCGGCGCGAATAAAGGTATCGTTCAATAGCTCTTTCTGGCGTTGCTCAGCTTGCTCACGCTCTAGCTCGCGGAACGCGGGATCATATTCACTGAAAAATTCACGCGAGTTGGGTTTAATCGTGTCCCAGGGCGGGTTACCGAGGACGGCATCGAAGCCCGCGTACTCTTTGCGTTTGCCGTCATTATCGAAATAGACTTCGGGAAATTCCAGTTCCCAGTGGAAGGGCAGGGCGTGGGCACGATGCAGGTTCGAGTGTGCGAACAGGGAGTGACGCGCTTGACGCTCGACATAGGGATGCCTCGGTAAACTGCGTGAAGATCAGCACCTTTTCCTGCGGGTGGCGTTGCATAGCAAGGTAACTGTCTACCGTTTACTCTTGTAGGATAGTATATCTTATTCCGTAACTGCCTAGTGCATTCTCAAGAGACCTTTTCCGGGATGGATAAATGAGCTTCATACGAACAGTGATAATAGGCGCAAATGCGCTCAGCCAATTGTTTTGCCGAGAGCAACCCATTGGGTTCAACGACAGCACGCTTGCCATGCACCCACTTGGGTTCAATCGGATTGAGCCAGG
>DAIDJF010000193.1 GCA_027451525.1 Ktedonobacterales bacterium | reverse complement strand
CGAGAAAGGTGTTGGCCATAGCCCCGCCAATGACGAGAACATCGACCTTGTCCATGAGATGCTCGATGACGGCAATTTTGGTCGACACCTTGGCGCCACCGACAACGGCGATCACCGGATGTTTGGGATCTTCAAGGGCCTGGGCCAGATGCTCGAGTTCGGCCTGCATCGCCCGACCGGCAGCGGACGGCAGTACATGGGCGAGCCCTTCGGTTGAGGCGTGGGCGCGATGGGCCGCCGAAAACGCATCGTTGACATAGAGATCACCCAGTGCGGCCAGCGCATCGCGAAAGCCCGGGTCATTGCTCTCTTCACCCGCGTGAAAGCGGGTATTCTCGAGCAGAAGGACCTCGCCATCCTGAAGGGCGCTGACGGCCTTCTTCGCGGTCTCGCCGATGCAGTCATCAGCAAATGCCACGGGCCGGCCGATCGCCTGGGCCAATGCCGGAGCAATCGGCCCCAGCGACATGCTGGCTACGCGCTTGCCTTTGGGACGCTCGAAATGCGAGAGCACGATGACGCGGGCCCCCTTCTGGGCGAGTTCACGCAAGGTAGGAGCCTGCCGTTCGATGCGTGAACTGTCGGTGATCCTGCCATCGCGCATCGGCACATTGAGGTCGGCTCTCACCAGGACGCGCTTGGAGCGAACCTCAAGGTCATCCAAGGTGGCGTAGCGGCCGCTC
>DAIDJF010000192.1 GCA_027451525.1 Ktedonobacterales bacterium | reverse complement strand
GGATTCCTTCACGCCGCACAGCAACTCGCGGCTGCGGTCTTGGTCGGCCTTGTCGAGCGCCTGAATCAGCACTTCGACGGCGCGCCGCACCTGCTCGCCCAAGGCGTCGGTCACCTCGTCCTGGAACTTCAGCGAACGATCGAACAGCGCAGGCAGCCGCTCTGATTCATCCACGAAGAAGCGCCGGATGCCCAAGAGGTGGACGAAGGCTTGGAGGGTGACGGGTTCCTGACCCCAGATGCGTGCATACCAGCTGGCGAAGGTGGTGACCGCACCCACTGGCGCATCGACCAGCATCCAGCGTTCGCCGTTGGTGATGAGACCGAGACGGCAACTCGTGGCGCGGCAAAGCGTCACCATGCGTTCCGCCGGTGTGCTGGCCCAACCGTCCAGCTTTTGGGTGGCATCGAGATCGACGTCCTGCCCGTAGGTGTGGACGAGCATCAGCGGCGCTTCACCGTTGCCGACGACGGCGAAGTCCGGCGACAGGCTGACGCCGTGTTCGGGCAGCGCGGCGTTCAGGTGCGCGGCGCACCAGCCCCCGCGCTTGAACACGTCGCCGCGACCGTCCTCGTCCAGTTCCAGTCCGCGTGACAAGACCTCGTCGATCCATGCGGCATGCAGATCGGCGAAACGCGGATCGTCGGTTTCCAACGCCTCGCGCCATTCGTCGTAAGCTTGCCGCAGCC
>DAIDJF010000191.1 GCA_027451525.1 Ktedonobacterales bacterium | reverse complement strand
GGACGCGCCTTCAGTTGCACACTGGCTTCACGACAAGAAGGGATACCGCACCGCGCTGATCGGTAAGGCGCATTTCGAACCCTTCCTGGACATGACGTTCACCTTTTACGAAAACCGCATGGCAAGCCTGAAAGAATACGGCCCCTACCGCGGCTTCGAGCACATGGAGCTCAGTGCCCATGGCGCCGTGGGACCGCTGCATTATGCCCGCTGGCTTGCCGCCAGGCATCCCGAGGTGATCGCCAATTTCTATCCGGTGCTTGGTCCTGCACTGGTGCAAAACTCATTTGGTGAGGGTGATACCGGCGCAGTGCAGGTTAAGCGCAACGCCACACCTCGAGGGCTCTACCACACCGATTGGGTCGCCGATCGCACCATCGCCTATCTCAACAGTCTTGACGATGACGCCGACTGGTTCGTGTGGATGAGCTTTCCAGATCCCCATCATCCCTGGGATCCACCAGAAGGGGAAATGGTCCGGCACAACTGGAAGGACCTGTCGGTTCCGGCCGGCTATCCAGGCAGCCTCGAAAAAATTGACGAGATCCTGTCGGCAAAACCCCGCCATTGGCGTGAATGGTGGACCGGCGAGCGCCTCACCTGTTTTGAAGCTCCCCCCGATTTTGTCCCGCGCAATCTCACCCCCGATCAATTGCGCGAAATCGACGCGCGTATTCACGTCAAAAACGAACTGATCGATGAGGCCATTGCACGGGTGATGAAGGCTCT
>DAIDJF010000190.1 GCA_027451525.1 Ktedonobacterales bacterium | reverse complement strand
ATCATGCACTACAACCAGCAGCAACCTGATCCCAGGTTGCGGGCTGCCATTACACAGAATGCGGTGCATGAGCTGATCGGAGGACGCTTTGAGCATATCCGACAATTTCTTGAGCTGCATCAGCAGGCTATTGCACGCCATCATGAGGTAGGCGAAATCCCTGAGAAGCGCAGTGCCAAAGTTGACCTCAGGGCACTGGTGATTGCCGAGGAAGCGGAGGCTTTTGCGACTGGGGAACTCGTTGAGACGATTGCGCAGGCTGAGAGCAAGGCGTACATTCCGCAAGAGGAGGCGGTATCAGCTGCGAACGAACGATGAGCAAACCAGTTGGGGAAGCCGCAGCGAACGATACATATGAGTCATCCCCAATTTTTCTGAATCCGCTCCAGGTGGCTGATGAAAGAAGCAATCGGGAGCGGGTCATCTGATGGAGGGATGAAACAGGTCAGCCGAGGGCGGTAATCGTCCCAAAGACGACTCAGTGCCCAACGCAGTCGATAGAGCGGTGCTGGCGTATTCTGGCACCGCTTTCCTGTTCGATGGCATTTGAAACGCAAGAGTGCTTGGATCAGTTCGGTATGGACGGGATCAAGCAAGGAAAGCAAGAACGCATAAATGAGCATGACCATGCTGAGCAACTTGAGACGCGCCTCCAAGGACCACAAGCGCGGACATTCCAGTGCCAATTCGCATTTCCCATAGCGAAAACTCGTTTCAATCTGCCAACGCCGCCGATAGGAGAAAAAG
>DAIDJF010000189.1 GCA_027451525.1 Ktedonobacterales bacterium | reverse complement strand
CGGAGGAGAAGGCGTTGGTGCGGGCGGTGCACCTCGCGGCGCGCTCGCTCGTCGAAGAGACGCTCTCGCGACGCTTTCACTACAACACGACGATTGCACGACTCGACGAGACGATCAATGCGCTGACGGCGGCAGTGAACTCTGCGCCTGATTCGGCAGCGACGCTCTATGCGGTGCATGCAGTGCCGCTCTTGCTCGCACCGTTCGCGCCGCATATCGCCGACGAGCTCTGGTCGCGTTACGGCTACGAGCGCTCCGTCCATCTCGAAGCAGCACTTGCGCCGCAGGAGGCCGCGCTTGCGCTCGACGAGATCACATTAGTCGTGCAGGTCAACGGCAAGGTGCGCGCGCGCATCGCTTGCGCGCCGTCAATTACGGAGAGCGAAGCCTTCGCGCTCGCGCAAGCGGAGCCCGCCGTCCGGGCGTATCTCGACGGCAAGGAGATCCGCAAGCGCTTCTACGTTCCGGGGAAACTCGTCAACTTCGTCGTCGGCTAGGGTAGCAGCCTTAAGCCGGGTTGCGGAGCGTTGTCACGCCGAGTTGCGAATTGTTGTCACGCCGAGTTGCGAGTCGTTGTCACGCCGAGTAGGGCGCTTTAGCGCCCGTATCGAGGCGCGGGTACGCAAGCGTTGTTTGCGGCGTTCCCTCGATACGCCGCCTTCGGCGGCTACTCGGGATGACACCATTATTTCGTTGCTCGGAGCGGAGCGTTGTCACGCCGAGTTGCGGAGCGTTGTCACGCCGAGTTGCGAATT
>DAIDJF010000188.1 GCA_027451525.1 Ktedonobacterales bacterium | reverse complement strand
CACGGCACACTCAACACGATAACCTATGCGTTAAGTGAAGAAGCTGAGCGAATAACCCGGCTGGAGGTTACCGTGAATTATGATCTACCGGATGCTCCCGAGGACTCGCCGGTCACCAATGCAATGGTGCGGCAAGGGATGCACGACGCGCTCGGACACGCGTTGCGCCGCTTGAAGGATGCGATCGAGCGCGAGCCTTCGGCTTGAGTCTCGGTCGGATCTCCGGTATACTTATTGTGCTCGGAGGGGTGCAAGAGTGGTTGATTTGGCACGCCTGGAGAGCGTGTAGGTCGCAAGGCCTCGTGGGTTCGAATCCCACCTCCTCCGCCCAATCGCGGCTCGACGTCGAGCCGCTTTTTTATTTGCGGATTCGGCTAGCTCGCCCCGATTGAAGCGCATCGGCTCGAAAGCGGTAGCTGTGCGTCAATCAGCGTTTCGAGCTCTGGGAAATCAAACGGTTTGTCGACAAAGGCGACGGCTCCTAGCGAGAGTGCCTTCCGTTTGCTTCGGGCGTCCGCTCCCGCGCTCATCATGATGACCGGAATCGTCCGCGTCGACCAATTCGCTTTCAGTTCGGCCAACACGTCCAGGCCGCTCTGCACCGGCAGGTTGACGTCCAGGAGGATGAGCGCCGGCTGCTCGCGGTGGACGGAGCGGAGGACACTGCCGCCATCGGTCACGCCAATTGTCGGAACCGGATACCGGCCTTCAACGAAAAGGCGCAGAAGCTCCACGAGGTCTAGGTCGTCGTCGACGATAAG
>DAIDJF010000187.1:258-792 GCA_027451525.1 Ktedonobacterales bacterium | reverse complement strand
TGAATAGACAAGCAAGAGCTATCAAGAGTTGCTCAAAGCGCATGCTCTTGAGGGAAGTATGAGTAGAAAAGGCGATTGTTATGACAATGCAGTCATGGAAAGTTTCTGGGCCACGCTCAAAGAAGAGTGTTTTCACACGAACTGTTTTAAAACAAGAAAAGAGGCAAAGGGAGCCATTTTCGAGTACATTGAAGTATTTTACAATAGAAAGCGAAGGCATTCTTCTTTAGGATACGTTAGCCCAGTTGAATATGAACAACAAGAAAAACAAGAATAAAGCAGGTTCTATTGACAAAGGGGCATTATCATGGTAGAATTTTTCTATTCAAGTAAAAACTACTTTTCTTCTTTTCTCATCACTTTTGATGATTTTCAAGGACTCATGTGAGAAATTTGAGTCCCCCCAAATTTGGTGCAATTCCAGGTTACAAGTGATCGTGCCGCGAGAAGGGAAGAACCCCCAATGCTCGTTGCGTGCTTGATTGGGGGTCCTCCATTCCGAAAAGCTGGAGATAAAAGCTGCGATTGGCTATC
>DAIDJF010000187.1:0-248 GCA_027451525.1 Ktedonobacterales bacterium | reverse complement strand
CCAATCAAAGCGACTGTACGGTAATAACAGAACGGAACTCGAAAAACGCCTTCTGGCGCGGGAATGTGAGCATTGCGGTGCCACAGACCACATTGAAGTTCACCACATTCGCGCTCTCAAAGACCTGCAAAAGTACACAGGCCGCGAGAAACCGGATTGGGTAAAAGCTATGGCCGCACGCAGACGCAAAACACTCGTTCTCTGTCGGACCTGCCATCAAGATGTCACCTACGGGCGACCTATGAGGC
>DAIDJF010000186.1 GCA_027451525.1 Ktedonobacterales bacterium | reverse complement strand
CTCTGGACGACCGGTTCTTCTGAAGCGCGGCATGATGGCGACCATTGCCGATCTGCTCCGCTCGGCCCAGTTGATTCTCGACAACGGAAATCCCAACGTCATCCTGTGCGAAAGAGGCATTCGCACGTTTGAGACTGCAACGCGCAACACATTCGATGTGACTGCGATTCCTCTGCTCAAGCAGGTTTCGCACCTCCCGGTCATTGCCGACCCGAGCCATGCCGCGGGCTGCCGTGAGCTGGTCCCGGCCCTGGCGCGTATCGCTGTCGCCGCTGGCGCGGATGGCTTGCTGATAGAGGTGCACCCACATCCTGAGAAGGCATGGAGCGACGGCGATCAATCGCTGGACTTCGCGGACTTTGAGGGGATGATGGACTCGCTCGATCCCTACATTGCCTTGCGAGAGGCCGAGGTGAAAGACGCCCCGGCTACGCGCTCGCTGGAGGCCGTTGGATGAGGGGTTTCAGGGGCATCGTCACGTTAATCTCTTTTACTGCCGTGCCGCTGTTTGCGGCTCCGCAGCCCGACTCCCATGTGGACCGCATCGCTGCGGACATCATCGTGACCGCTGCTCCCGTGTATGTGCCGCGTGCAGAGCTGCGCGGGGAGGAGCGCTTCCCCAAAGGGGCGCATCTTCTCCTGGTGCGTGATGGCAAAGCTGAACCGCTCATACCTGAATTTGCTGCGAGCGCAGATGCCAATGTCTACTTCGACGGAAGTCGGGTGATCTTTTCGGGCAAGCAAAAGCCGGGCGATCCTTGGCAGATTTGGGAGCTCTCGCTGAAAGATCACTCCCTGCGCCACGTACTGACTACAGCGAGTGA
>DAIDJF010000185.1:317-847 GCA_027451525.1 Ktedonobacterales bacterium | reverse complement strand
TTCAATATGCGGGGTTGCGCCATTATGGATCATGTCTTTCTTGCTGATGCTGCCGCGGGTGTTCTCGACCGCGCATAGCAAGCGCGCCAGACCCAGCCGATGCCCGATCCCATCGCTGAGCGCAGCTTGGGAGACGAAACTGATGCAGCTTGCCGCCATCGCGCGGCCAAAGCCACCGAACATGGGCCGCGCATGCACCGGCTGCGGTGTTGGGATGGACGCGTTGGGATCACCCATCATGGCGAAGGCAATGGTTCCGCCTTTGATCACCAAATCAGGCTTGACGCCAAAAAATGCGGGATTCCACACGATTAAATCGGCAAGTTTACCGACCGCGACCGAGCCGACATGGCGCGCTAATCCGTGCGCGATAGCGGGATTGATGGTATATTTGGCGACATAGCGTTTGATACGCCGATTATCGGCTGCACTATCGCCCGCGAGGGGGCCGCGCTGTGATTTCATTTTATGCGCTGCCTGCCAAGTGCGGATGATTACTTCACCCACCCGGCCCATCGCCTGACTGTCCG
>DAIDJF010000185.1:0-307 GCA_027451525.1 Ktedonobacterales bacterium | reverse complement strand
CCGACGACATCATCGATAACGCCCCTAAATCATGCAGAATATCTTCGGCGGCGATCGTTTCTTTGCGGATACGGCTTTCGGCAAAGGCTAAATCCTCGGGGATCGAGGGATCGAGATGATGGCAGACCATGAGCATGTCCAAATGCTCGTCAATTGTGTTCACGGTATAAGGCCGGGTTGGGTTGGTTGAGCTTGGTAGCACATTGGCCAAGCCTGCGACTTTGATGATATCGGGTGCGTGCCCGCCGCCTGCGCCTTCGGTATGGAACGCGTGGATGGTGCGGCCCTTGAAGGCTGCGATGGTGTC
>DAIDJF010000184.1 GCA_027451525.1 Ktedonobacterales bacterium | reverse complement strand
CTCGCTTGCCCCCAAGGCTTTGGAAGGGCTCAAGAAAAGCAAACCCGCGGCGTTTTTCGATCCGTCCATCGCCGCCCGCATCACGACCGGCAGCTTCGACGAGAACCTCTCGCTCCTCTCCGGCTGTGACTGGATCATCGAAGCCGTCACCGAAGACCTTGCTGTCAAGCAGGCGCTGCTCGATAAAGTCGCGCCGCACGTCACGCCTGGCGCCATCCTCACCACCAATACCAGCGGTCTCCCAGCCGCCTCGATCGCGGCCAACCTCCCTGCCGCGCTGCGGCGGCGATGGTTCGGTGTACATTTCTTCAACCCGCCGCGCTACATGCGCCTCGTCGAAATCATTCCAACACCCGAAGCCGATCCAGCCGCTATCGCGGCCATCGCTGAATTCGCCGACCGCCGCCTCGGCAAAGAGGTCGTTTTCGCTCGCGACACGCCAAACTTTATCGCCAACCGCATCGGGGTGTTCATCATGCTGGAAGCCGTCCGGCTCCTCCAGGAAGAAGACCTCACAATCGAGGAAGTCGATGCCCTCACCGGGACCGCCATCGGCTGGCCACGAACCGGCACCTTCCGCCTCGCGGACCTCGTCGGTATCGACGTCCTCGCGCACGTTGCAGCTAATTTTGCGCGTCTCCGCTCAGCCGCCGCAGGCCAGATGAGCATCCCCTCCTTCATGCAAACGATGCTCGACCGCCGCTGGCTCGGCGACAAGACCGGCCAGGGCTTCTACAAAAAGGAAAAGGACGCCTCCGGCAAAGAGATCCGCCTCGCGCTCAATTGGAAAACTCTCGAATATCATCCCGGGTCGAAGCCGAATCTCCCCTCGCTCGAAATGGCCAAGAACGCCGAACACC
>DAIDJF010000183.1 GCA_027451525.1 Ktedonobacterales bacterium | reverse complement strand
ACGATATTCGATCTTCTCAACCATATTGTTGCCCTCAGCGGGATAGAGCGGCAACAGCGTCCCAAATTGTTCCAGCAGGTGCAGTTTCACCAGTCGTTCACCCAGGGCACACAACGCGCGGAACAGGTCAACATTTGTCGTCAACGGTAAGCGTGGAAAATCAATCTTGAGGAACTCGGCATAGCGCGTGCGGTACAGCGGTGAGTGGAAAACGGCATACATATAGGCAAAGATATCCTCTGGCCCTAACGTCGCGTGGAGATCGCCATGCCCATCCTCCACAAAACGCATGGCGAGCTTGCCCGTGATATCGGCAATAAATGCTGCCGAAAGATTGGGACGCCGCCCGCCAGGAGCCGCCGATGGCTCGTGAGCATCGAACAGCGCATTTTGCTTGTTTGGGTCGGGGTAGCGGTAGAGAGGAAAGAGATAATTTCCTTCTTTTCGTGTTGCTGCATGATGAACTGCAAGGGTATCTGAAACAAGCACATGTTCAAAAGATTCTATCTCATATCCTTTAGCAACCATTAGGTTACGTGTACAGTGTTTTGCATGATTCATAACTTGACGGCTAGCACCCCCACGTCCTATTTCCATCAAATCTGGTTCATAATAGATTTTACGCCAATCAAAGGGGCGATAATAAACTGTTAATATCTTTTCTTGCCATTTTGATTTACGAATTTTTGCTCGTTCGCGGGCCGTATTCCAATAAGGACTTTCTTTAACAGGAAGAGTATCCAGTATTACATTATCAGAAATAAACTCATCTGCCAATTTTTGTACTCGATCGAATAGATCTGATTCAGACCACGCAACATGAAGCTCATCATTATGCGTGCATATTCCAAGGCCGTACTGTTTTCCACTATCTACTTTAGGATTTCCAGTACCAAAGATGCTAA
>DAIDJF010000182.1 GCA_027451525.1 Ktedonobacterales bacterium | reverse complement strand
ATTGCTTTCCTGTGTGCCGTTGACCTGACCGCCGCCGTTGACGCTGATGCCACCTCCGGAAATCAGATTGCCATTAAAAGTATTTCCACCCTTACTGGTGATGGCAACCGCCGAAATAACGGTGCCGTTAAAGGTTTCATTGCCGCGAAAATCCAAGGCATTAAAGCTGGCCAGCGCCGCGCCGCCGCTGGAGTATGGATCGGCCCAGTTATTAAGGCCATAGCTGGCTTTGATGTTGGCTAACCAGGGATACTCATTGGCAAGATTCCCAACGGATGTGGGCGTAGTCCCACCGCTTCCTCCGCTACCGCTACCGCTGCCGCTGCCGCTACCGCTACCGCTACCGCTACCGCTACCGCTGCCGCTGCCGCTACCGCTACCGCTACCGCTACCGCTACCGCTACCGCTACCGCTACCGCTACCGCTACCGCTGCCGCTGCCGCCACTATTACCATTACCGTTGCCATTGCCATTACCATTACCATTACCATTACCATTGCCGTTACCATTGCCGTTACCATTGCCGTTACCATTGCCGTTGCCGTTGCCGTTGCCGTTGCCGTCACCGTTGCCATTGCTGTCGCCGTTACCATCGCCGTTGCCGTTGCCGTTGCCGTTGCCATTGCCATTACCGTTGCCAGCATGGCTTTGGCTGTACATGGCTTGACTAAAGGACCCGGTCTGCGAGCCCGTCGCGTACGACAACTGACCGCTGGAAGAACTGCCGGCCGCCAGCGGCCCCCATGCCGTGGTGGCTGTGCCGACGCCCGCCGCCGATGATTGATAGGCATCAGGGCAAATTTCGTTCGCGGCGATGTTGTCGTCGTAGCCTGCAAGCTCATCGCACCAGAAGCCCCGGCTGCTTGCAGTATTGGCGTAATCGCTCGGATAAGCCCCCCTGAAATGA
>DAIDJF010000181.1 GCA_027451525.1 Ktedonobacterales bacterium | reverse complement strand
GGCGCTCAGCCAGCCTTCGGCGAGCCGCGCATCGGTGATCTCGACCTGGCCCGCCGCGCTGCGCAGCAGGTAGTTGCCGCCGCTGCCGCTGGCACCCAGCAGGTGACGCTGGGCGCAGTGGGCGAGCAGCACGCGTCGCTCGCCGTGGCCGTCGAGGCGCCAGGCATCGACCGCGCGCCAGGGCGTGTGGGGGTCCGCGCCGATGGCGGGCCGATCGGCGCGCGCCTCGTCGTCAAGCAGCACCGCCAGCGTCGCCGCCGCGAGTGCCCGCGGATCCGGCGTGGCATCCGCGGGCAGGAACTCGTCGAGATGGCGGTCGAGATAGCCGCTGTCGATGCGGCCCTCGACGACGGCCGGATGGCGGATCAGCGCCTCGAGGAAGGCGATGTTCGATTTCGGGCCCGCGATCGCGCACGCCGCCAGCGCTTCGCGCATGCGTGCCAGCGCGCGCGTGCGGTCGCCATCGTGAACGATCAGCTTGGCGATCATCGGGTCGTAGAAGATCGTCACCCTATCGCCGGCGATCACCCCGGCATCGATCCGCACATGGGCCGACGGCGACGGCAGTCGCAGCCGCTCCAGGCGCCCTGATCCGGGCAGGAAGTTCTGCGCGGGATCTTCGGCATAGAGACGCAGCTCGATCGCGTGTCCGCTGCGGAGCACCTGTTCCTGCGCCAGGGGCAGGGGCTCGCCGGCGTCGACGCGCAGTTGCCATTCGACCAGATCCAGTCCGGTGACCATTTCCGTGACCGGATGTTCGACCTGCAACCGGGCGTTGATTTCCATGAAGTGGAAGTCGCCCTGCGGCCCGACGATGAACTCCACGGTGCCGGCATTGACGTAGTCCAGCGCACGCCCCGCCGCCACGGCGGCAGCGCCCATCCGCGCGCGCAGCTCGGGCGTGAGGAAGGGCGAGGGCGTCT
>DAIDJF010000180.1 GCA_027451525.1 Ktedonobacterales bacterium | reverse complement strand
GGGATTCCGCAGCGCCGTTGCGGGATCGGCTCTGGGGTCGAGTCGCATGGCGTCCGAACATTCCGCCGTCTGAGCGCGCCCGAAGTCGGCGCGGACGCGTGCATCGAGGGACATGCGCATGGGCACCGAGGAACGCGAAGCCGAGAACGCCGCCGTCCAGGAGCGCTTCGGTGAGCGCGTCGCGGAGCACGGGCGCGTGCGTGCGACGCTCGAGTCGTTCGCGTATGCCGGCCCGTACGCCGGGTTGTTCAAGAAGGCGGCGCCGTTCTACGCCGAGTCGTACTGGTACTGCATGGGCGGGATCACGTTCCTGTCCTTCCTGTACCTCGTCGGCAGCGGGATCCTCCTCGCCTGGCTCGGTCCGTTCTGGTGGCTCACGAACCCGGTGGGCCAGTTCCTGAAGTCCACCCACTACTGGTCGGCACAGGCGTTCTTCTTCTTCCTCGTCCTGCACCTCGTCCGCGTGTGGGCCACCGGGTCGTACCGCGGGCGGCGTTGGGTGAACTGGGTCATCGGCGGCGTCACGCTGCTGCTGGCGCTCGGGGAGAACCTGTTCGGCCTGCTGGCGCGGGGCGACTGGGAATCGCAGTTCGTCTCGATGCACTCGGACAACATGCTGTTCGTCCAGCCGTTCTTCTTCAACCTGTTCAAGCCCGGCGACTTCACCACCGACCTGTCGATCCACGTCGCGGTGGTTCCGGTGCTCATGTTCGGGCTGATCCTGGCGCACCTGATGCTCGTGCGCCTACAGGGCATCGCGCGGCCGCTGTAGCGCGACCTGGAGGGAACCGGTTCGATGGAGAGAGGAGACGCGATGGATGCCCGCCGAAGCGGGCCGCCCGAGCACCTCGTTCGGCACGCCTTCTGGAAGTACCCACTGATCGCGGTCGCGGTCCTCGGGGCGATCGTGGCGCTCGCCGCGATGCTCGGATCGCCGAACTGGCCGCGGGACCAGATCGCCACGGTCGCGAACCAGGACCCGGGCGGTG
>DAIDJF010000179.1 GCA_027451525.1 Ktedonobacterales bacterium | reverse complement strand
CATCGCCTCCAACTAAATCATTTATGGAGAAAGGTTGGAGGCTTGACCAGACTTCTTTTTGGGACGAGAAGAGTGCTTGGGGGTAGGAACATATTCCACATAGCGAGCCAAGCGAGTCAACTTGGGAGGAGGATCGGGAAAGGAAAGTGCATCAACGGGGATGTCTGGAAGCTGAAGGACGAGACGACTGGATGGGCGCAGAAAGCCCATCTGCCTGCCGGAGTCGAGCACCCACGCCACGAGATCCTCCTGTTGACGGAGGAAGTGGGGGAGCATGCGCACGAAGAGGGGTAAGGAAACCTCGAAAGGATCGACGCCCGCTTCAGCGGCAATCTGCATGCGCATGGCGTGTACGAGTTGGGCGACAATGAGCACCACGATGGCTTGCTGTTGCATCAAGACGGGATGCCCACTCCACCAATGATGCAGGTCCAAATGCTCTTTGAGCGTCAAAAAGGCCAGTTCAATATCCCAGCGGCGCGCGTAGAGACGGGCAATATCAGGCAGGGAGAGTTGGCGAGGATCGAGGACGTTGGTCACGTACATACGGAGCTGCTTGCCATCAGAATAGCGCACCAGACGTAGCAGATGCCCGGTATGCGCACTGCGCGAACCCATCCAGACGAGGGCATCGAGAATCCCTTCCTGCCGATAGAAGGTATGCACAAGCTGATAGACAGTTTTTTCGCGATAGCGGGTGATGAACCAGTACTGCATCTGGGTCAGGTAATCGAACCAGGGAAAGCTGAAATAGCCCAAATCAAAGAGCAGCAGACTGCCGAGAGGCAAGTCGTGCAGGAAGGAAGTGATCTGCACCTTACAATTGGCGGAAGCGGAGGGGCGAAATTGCAGCCACTCCCACTGTTGTAGACGCACATCAAAGCGCGCAGCCAGTTTGCCAGGCAACAAGGCAGGATCCCCATCGGGGAGGTGACGCAGATGGGTGAGGTGCTTATGCACGGCATCCCAGGTGGTCTCATCCAGGGCCACAATCTTGCTGGCAAATGGGGCCAGTTCGTCCGGGACCGCCTTGGGCAGCGTTTGCAGAAACGTTGCGATGCGGTGTGAGATACGGTGGAAGAGCACCAGTAAGGGGTCGACGCCAGCGTGCTGCAGACGCTTGACAATCGCATCATCGGTGAGAGCGAGCGGCTGGAAAGAGCCGATGCGACGGCTCCGCACGGTGCGCCAGAGGTCTTGATAGCTCTGCATGCCGGAGAGCACACTCAAGAGCAAGGCCATCCACAAATGGCGGGAGTCAAGGACGACGGGTCGGCCAGGTCGTGAGGCCGAAGTGGGCTTGGTGCTCGGGAGCGGTTCACCGCACGCTTGCAGCACGAGTTCCTCCAAACGGGGACGAAAGTGCTGGAGTTCCGCTGAAGGCTTCGATGGTGTATCATGCATAAGAGGACAATCCTTTCGTCATGAGAATGAGAAGTCTGAAAGTATTGTCCTCTTTTTTTTCCCGTTTGGCAACTCAATTCATAATTTAGTTGGAGGCGATGGG
>DAIDJF010000178.1 GCA_027451525.1 Ktedonobacterales bacterium | reverse complement strand
GTCTCATGGTTGGCAATCTCTTCTCTAAAGAGAGCCTGTATCCACCAATCCCAGAGCGGTGCAAACCATGCGCTACTGTGGAAATACAGTGCGGCGCGTGTCCAATGTTCTAAGATAGATTTTTCCCACTTCATGCCATGCGCGCTGGAGATGATCTCGGCTGGTGACCGCTGGAATTGTGTCTCCCAATGCGTAGGTGGTGTGGATTGAAGCATGCGCGCGAGATAGAGTGAAGGAATCTCTTGTTTGCTGCTCTGCTTATCTATGCCACAGTCGCGTAGCTGTTGTGCGTCAAACGTTTCCGGCAGTTTGACCAACAGAGAGCCATCGACGATATGTAGTAATGAATGAGCCTGTGTACGCATGCGTTGGGCAAGTGATGAGTCAGGCAAACGAGAAAGCAGCAATGAGGCTATTTCACGCACTTTGCTAGCTCGATCATCCAATGCCTGTTCGAGAAATACTTCGTCATCAATGCTCAGACCTGTTTCAAGAAGACTGATGAAGCCGCCACGAGTCTCGGCAGTCTCTTGTTTCCAGACAGCATTCAACCATTCACGGGCCTGCGTTGGGTTGATTGAACGCAAACGGCGTAAGATTTCACGGCGTTGCGGCAGCGTGCCCTCTTGCCAGAGCGTTTCTGCATCGGGCGGTAATATACGTTCTTGTTCCGTAAAAAAATTTCTTGCCCATGACCAGGACTGCTTGAAATGGCTGAGCCAGCGTCCTCGCACGCCAAGCACTGCCCCGATAGCTGCGCTGCTTATAGCGGGTGGTGTGCCATGACTGAGTGCGAAGGGCAGCAGTTCATAAGGGAGGCGTAGATTGTGCCGCCTCATTAGTTTCAGGGCCTCTATCAGCAGTGGTTCTGTATCGTTGCCAAATTCCCAGTTGAATATTGATTGGAGGAGCGGCGTGATCGAACGCGGGCATGTCTCCTGCGTTTCGACAGGTGCTGGTTCTGGGGGTGTCAGACCTGAAATAGCCATTTGCGCGGCTCGCTCGTAGACGATGGACGCCCCCGCGCTCAGGAGAAATGCGTGTTCTGTGTCGGCTGTCGATGGAAGGAGCGCGTCAACAGGCATGTCTGTATGTATTTCTTGCACAGATTGAACGGCCTGTGCTGTACCGATCAAGGCTTGCGCGGCTAGCTGCTTGTTCATATCGACCTCTTTACATCGTAGTACTGCTGATCGACCAATACGCCGAGTGGCATGAGGGCGCGTCCGTCCCACTCACCTGCGAAGTCCAGTGCTCGCCCGCCGGAAAGGGCCAGTAGCCGCCAGTAATCGCCTGCTACCAGCGGCAACGCCTCTCCGTGCTGATCGCGGATATACCATCGATTGGCGTGGATAATGGGCGTGACGGCATGAAGGACGCACAGAAAACGCTCTTGCCAGGGCTGACGCGCCAGTGTGTGGGCAACCGTATCGAGAAAAACATTGACCGAGGTCTGCTCTGTCAGATATTCCTCAATAGCCGTGACCGCGCTCAGGCGTTTGACGAACATGGCACGTTGTGGGGCTGCACTGGGCCAATAGGCCATTTCAGCGCGCTGGCAACTCCCGAACGTGAGCATTTCTGGGAAATTCCCGTGATTGGGAGCAAATTGTATATGTAGGACGGTGCGCTCTGTCGTGCGTCCACGTAACCATGTCGATTGTACACGCACTCGTTCGTTCTCATCAACCTGCTGGCCGACGACCATCCAATCATCGGTCAGATGTTCGCCGCGTGCTAATACCTCTGTTTGATCAAGTGTCCAGCCGATTAACTGGCGGACATCGTCTTGCAATGCGCTGTTCAACTGATCGATGCGGCGGAAGGCATGGATGAGCAAGGCTAGCAGGCCCAATTGTTCTAGCAAGCGTTCCGGCCAGTCTGGTGTAGCATTGGGAATAGTGCCAATACGACGCAAGCGCGAGGCGAGGGCTGGTGCTTGTGCATCAACCATGCGCGCAGCCTGTTGTTCCCAAAACTTAAAGGATTGTGTGGCAACATTCGCCAAG
>DAIDJF010000177.1 GCA_027451525.1 Ktedonobacterales bacterium | reverse complement strand
CGACCACAAGGGTGGGGACCCTTGTGGTCGCCCGTTGTACCCCACACCAGACGGCAATAGGTCCAAAACCCCTCCCCTTGTGGTCGCCCGTGCGTCCCACATCATACGGCAATGGGTCTAAAACCCCTCCCCGTGTGGTTGCCCGTCGTGCCCCACACCGCACAAATAGGTTGTACCTATTTGAACAGTATTGCCCATAAGTGGTGTCATTACATGATATCAGATGATATGCGTGCATAAAATGTAGTGACACCCCTTGTGGGTATCATGCCTGTGCATTACAATGAAAGATGAACGAGCTGTCAAAACAGTCGCAATGACGTTTGACAGGGTACTACACCACATGGGCTGCCTATTTTAATTTGTTACCCCTGATAATCGCTCTTGAGATTGATTGCTACACACATGTGTTATATCTATGGTTAGCGGGCGATAGGGAATAAATTCCGTGTGGAGGGACGGACCAGCAATACCGGGCAGGGGGCGTGATCGAGAACGAAGCGTGCGACATGCCCAACCGACTTTGGCCCAATAGTCGCTGACTCACCATAGAGCGCACGGGGACAGATCACCAGCAGGTCAGCCTGCCATTCTGCGGCGTAGTTGACAACCTCACGTTCAGGGCGACCAGCGCGGGAGGTTTTTACGCTCGTGTATGGTGCGAGATAACGTTCCCCTTCATCAAGAATGTCTTGCGCGGATTGCTCTTCTGTTTGCTGAATCTGATTTTGACGCGGGGATGCCAGATCATATGGACGCAGGAAACGCGCACGCTTGCGCTCCATTTCTTTGTGCGGGCCTGTATCGGTTACGTAGAGCAGATTAATCGTCATTTCATTGTTACGTAACAACGCCGTGACAGCATTGCCGATTGTTTCTGCATTTGTTCCATCCAAACAGCATAAAATACGCATAGCTATCCTCCTCATATGCTCTTGCTAGTGAAGTAGCAGGAGCCAGATCAGGCAAGCACCAACGAGCAGCATGAGCGGCGTGACCAGAATGCCAACCTTGAAATAATCCAGGCCAGAGACATCCAGACCGCGTTGTCGTAGAATGAGTAGCCAGAGTACTGTTGCCAGCGAGCCAACAGTCGTGAGATTCGGGCCGAGGTCGCATCCGAGAATAGAGGCGGCGATAAAACCATTTTGTACATTTTGTGGCGCATGTTGCACGCTGTGGAGTGCCGAGTTCAGCACCACAGCCATCGGCACGTTATTGACGATATTTGTGCCGAGTGCCGCTCCTAATGTACCAATCATCGCGGCCCCAAAATTCGTCGCACCAGAGAGGTGAAGCAACAGTTGCCCAAATGCCATCGTTAGCCCTGTACTCTCTACCGCTTGCACTACAATAAACATACCTCCAATAAAGCCAAAGATCGACCAGGAGATGCGCTTGCCAACCTCTGGCAAGGTAATCAGTTTCCAGTAAAATGCTCCAATGAGCAGGATGAATGCACCACTTAGTGCGACTAGAGAGAGTGGGATGCGTATAGCGGACGCGATAACATAAGCGATAGCTACCAAAATAAGTGTAACACATGTGTAGCGAAAATATGGCGTATGCTTGATAGATTGATCAACTGATGGCAGACGCTTGATATCAAATTGTCCACGAATTTGATGGCGGTAAAGCAGGAAGAAGACACCGATGTTGATAGCGATAATGACGAGGCTGGGCAACGTCAGTAAGCGCAGAAACGTGAGAAAATCCAGAGGATGCTGCGTGGTGATAATGATATTAATAGGATTGCTGACTGGCAGCAAGAATGATGCAGTATCCGCGATAAATGTACACGCGAAAAGAAATGGTAACACAGGCAGGCGCATGCGTGTTACCAGCGTGTAGACAATTGGTGTCAGAATAAGGGCTGTGGCATCGTTAGAGAGAACCATTGAAATCAGACTACCAAGCAGGAAGATATTGAAAAACAGGCGGCGTGAGCTATTGCCCGAAAGACGGGCCGCCTGAATTGCTAGCCAGTCGAAGAGGCCAGCGACCTCCGCCAGTGCAGAGAGGCTCATCATCCCTAGAAAAAAGAAGAACGTGTTCCAATCTCTGAGCAAGGTAATCAAGGCATCAAATGGCGTGATGAGGCCAAGCACGAGGAGGAGCAACGCGCCTATAAGGGCAAATGTGGCTTCATTCAGTTTGAATGGCCGTATCATAATGCCCAGGAGCGTGAGACCTGCAATCGCAAGAATGAGA
>DAIDJF010000176.1 GCA_027451525.1 Ktedonobacterales bacterium | reverse complement strand
CTGTGCCAGCCAATTATCAAGCAATAGCGATTTCCGTCCTCGCATCCTCATCGATATCGGCAAGTATACACGATAATACGCTTGAGACTCTCTGGGGAAAGAGTGCCAGCGAAGATACGCAGAATAATTAGACCTCCTGAAGCTTTATAGAGTGAACATCTTTTGACACTCGCTGCCTCGCACGAAAAACGAGAGCGTTCGTATGGCTTCTCAAGCTCTTGCAGAAGAGAAAGCATTCGTGTATACTTGCCGTACAAGCATTGCTGTGGGGTAAATGAGGAATGTGCCTCGCGAACACTACGCTCGATCTGCTTCACAGGCGGGGCGAGGCAGCGTCTGTTTAAACCGCGTGAGATGTCCGTGTGGAATTGAAATACCTGCTGCATATAGCTTGAGCATGGTGCGTACTTCTGTTTAAACCGCGTGAGATGTCCGTGTGGAATTGAAATAAATTAAGAGTTGCATAACTCTGTACATATCTGCAAGTTTAAACCGCGTGAGCTGTCCGTGTGGAATTGAAACTACATGGATAACCATTGTCAATATGTTACCAATCTAAGGGGATGTTGATGGCGCGTGCAATCACGGAGAACACCTTGTTTTATGGCGATAACCTGGATATTCTGCGGCAGTATTTCATCGACGAGTGCGTTGATCTCATTTATCTGGACCCGCCGTTCAATTCCAGTCGCAACTATAACGTGTTGTTCAAAGATGAAAAGGGGTTGGAGAGTGAGGCCCAGATTATCGCCTTTGAAGACACTTGGCATTGGACGCCGGAGGCAGAGCATACCTATATTAAGTTGCTTACGCATGCGCCGCAACAAGTATCTGTTCTTTTGGAAGCGTTGCGCGCCTCGATAGGCACGAACCAGATGATGGCCTATCTAACCATGATGAGCATTCGGCTCCTTGAGTTGCACCGCGTGCTCAAACCAACAGGAAGCCTCTATTTGCACTGCGACCCAACGGCCAGCCACTATTTGAAAATCATTCTGGACGCTATCTTTGGTGCACAGAACTTTCGGAACGAGATTATTTGGAAAAGGCAATCAGCTCATAGCGATGCCAAGACAAAATTCTCTGATGTGACTGATACCATTCTTTTCTATGTAAAGTCGAAAGATGCCTACTTTGCACCTCAATATGGGGAATACGATCCAGAGTACCTTACCAAATTTTATCGCTTCGATGACCAGGATGGTCGAGGTCCCTACCGCCTTGATAATATGGCGAGTCCAAATCCCCGCCCGAACATGATGTACGAGTGGCTCGGATTTCCCTGGCCACAAAAAGGATGGCGTTATCAGCGCGAAACCATGCAAAAATTGCATGATGAGGGACGCATTTACTATCCGCGAAAGCCAGACGGATCACTCGACACAACGAAACGTCCAGCACTTAAACGATATATTGCAGAACAAGAAGGCTCCATCATTACCAATGCCTGGACAGATATTCAGTCTTTGCATAGCTCAGATGCGGAACGTTTGGGCTATCCGACGCAAAAGCCGCTCGCACTCCTGGAGCGGATCATCCAGGCCAGTAGCAAACCTGGAGATATCATCCTGGACCCCTTTTGTGGCTGTGGGACCGCAATCGCGGCTGCGCAGAAGTTAGATCGCCGTTGGCTTGGCATTGACATCACCCATCTGAGCATCGCGCTTCAGAAGTACCGCCTGGAAGCCATGTTCCCCGGCATCGTATTCAAAGTTATTGGCGAACCGCCCGATATTGGAGCAGCACGCCACCTCGCGCAGCAGGACCGCTATCAATTTCAATGGTGGGCGTTATCGCTGGTACGCGCTAAACCGCTCGGAGCGCAAGAGGGCAGCAAAGCAGGCAAGAAAGGTAGCGACAAGGGCATTGATGGCATCATCAACTTCATTGACGATAACACGGGGAAAACCAAGCGCGTCATTGTGCAGGTGAAATCAGGGCATGTGAAATCAGGCGATGTGCGCGATCTGGTAGGAACCATTCAGCGCGAGCAGGCCGCGATAGGCATTTTTATCACGTTAGAGCCACCGTCGCGCGATATGAAGGCTGAGGCCGCCAGTGCAGGTTTTTATTTCTCACCTGGCTGGGGGAGAGAGTACCAGCGGATTCAGATTCTCACCATTGATGAGCTACTGCACGGGGCAGATGTCAAGATGCCGCCGCAACATGGCACATTCAAAGCAGCGCAACGGGTCCAGACGTCAAAGCCAGAGGCTTTGCAGGTCGAACTGGAGCTTAATTAGCAGACAGTAATTACAGTATAGAGGATTGTAAACTACGGGATAGGAAGCAGCAGCAAACCGGTGTAAAAAACAGCATGCCTGTAGTATCCTCTACAGTATCAAA
>DAIDJF010000175.1 GCA_027451525.1 Ktedonobacterales bacterium | reverse complement strand
GTGACAACGCAGGGAATGTGCCAGAACCTTCTTTTATTTGAGGGACAACGATCTCTATCCGTCCAGATATGTATCCTTCTCCTGGTCTCCAGCCCCACACCTGTTTTCGCGCCTAGTGAACACAAGAACACAATGGCCCATAAGAGTGCGCGAGAGATATGTCTATGGTCTTTGTAGGCTAGCACTTGTGAGTGACGAGACTGTAGCAAGCGATCTGTTATCCCATGCCTTAGAATTGTGCCATAAACTGAGCAAAAAGTCAATGCATGATCGTATAAAAATGGCAAAAATGGTATAAGTAACATTTGTAAGTACAATGTATATATCACGATTTGTAAAAGTAGAAGACGATGTTCATGCTTATCAGACAAAAGTAATAACAAAGGAGCATACATAGTAACGTATGTATGCTCCTTCTCTGATATGCAGTGCATTCTAGCGTCGTTGTCAGGGTTCTGACTTAAGAAATGGCGCTTTCAGCAGGAACGGTTTTTTGCTCATCCTCTGGTGCTACGGGTGGTTTCTGGCGTACCTGTGCTGGCAGGGTAAAGGCCAGAACCGCCGAGATGAGCGAGAGGGCGAAGGTGACGTAGTAGGCGTCGTTAATGCCCTGCACAAAATGCACTGGGAAGAGTGGACCGAGAATCTGGCCTGCCGCCGCTTTGGCCGCGATCTGGTTTGCGATCTGCGCAGGCACGTGTTGCTGCTGTTGTATGAGCGTCGCAAGTTGTTGCATCTTCACAATAAACTCGTGACCGAGTGCGGTTGCCGGATTTTTGAGATCGTTGGCCGCCGCTGTGTTATAGGCTGTCACTTGATTGGTGACAATCGTGCCGAGGATCGCAACGCCGAAGGACTGGAAGATGGTGCGCGTGGCGGTGAGTAGCGAACTGGCGCGCGGGAGCTGCATGGGGCGTAGTCCTGTTAGCGCGGCGGTCAGTGTGGTTTGGAGGACCAGACCGAGGGCAACACCGCGAATGACCAGCAGACCCATGATATAAATGAAAGGCGTGTCCAGCGCGATATGCGCGAAATTCCACGTGTTGATCGCTAGTAATAAACCGCCAGCCGCGATGAGCCAGCGACCGCCGAGACGGTTGTAGAGTGCTCCCGCTAATGGTGTCGCCACGCCAGCAGCCAGAGCTAGCGGCAGGACTAGCAAACCTGCTTGCAGTGGACTCTGCCCGCGCAGACTTTGCAGGTAGATCGGCACAAGAAATTCTGAGCCAAACAGGGCGATACTACTCACCCAACCAACGATACTGGCAAAGGCATAGGTGCGCTTGGCGAAGAGGCGCAGGTCCAGCAAAGGGTCTTTCGTGTACAGTTCCACGATGACGAAGGCGATCAGGCTAACCGTGCCAACTACGAGCAGACTGATGATGAGCGCGGAGGTCCAACCATTGCTACTGCCGCGCTGGATGGCGTAAAGCAGGCTTGCGGAGCCAATCGTCGCAAGGATGACACCGGGAATGTCCAGGCGCGCGCTTGTACCACGCTTCTGTTCGCGTAGCCAGAGCGTGCCCAAAATGATGCCGAGAATGCCAATCGGTACGTTAATCCAGAAAATGTAGCGCCAGTCCAGGTATTGCACGAAGTAGCCGCCCAGAATAGGACCGCTGGCGGGTGCGAAGACAAGCGGAATGCCATAAATGCCGAAGGCTAGACCGCGCTCCTTCTCCGTGAAAGCTCCAAAGAGTAACGAGATGCCCAGTGGTCCAAGCATACCACCGCCGAGACCTTGCAGGGCGCGGAATATGATGAGCCACGTCAGTGAGGGCGCAAGTGAGCAGAGAATAGAGCCAATTGTAAACATCGTAAGTGACAGCACATACATGCGCTTAATACCGAAGCGATCCGAGAGGTAGCCCGCTAATGGTGTAATGATACCAAGTGCAAGGATGTAGGCTGTCAGGACGCCATCTACCTGATCGATACCAGCGGGATGACCTGTCGTGCCAAAGTATTTTTGCAACGTTGGGACAGCTACGTTGACCGCCGTCGAATCCAGCACAAACATGAATGTGCCGAAGATGACGGAGAACATAACACGCCATTTATAGCCAGAGTCGCTTGCCCCAGTCTTGTCGGGAGGCTGTGCTGTTGACTCCTGTTGTTCATCGATAGGGGGTATTGATTCCATGTCGCGAATCTCTCCAATTTTATCAAACGATAAATGATTTTCAAAAAAATCAAGGTTGTTGCGTGGCATCGGTTCGACCTTGATGAACCAGACCGTAGAGCAGGATATTAACGACGACATCTGTTTTTTCTATTTTTTCTCGATTGCTTGTTGGGTCTTTCTCGTTCGTCGTCACTGGGCCTGTAAAGCGTGACAACATACTTAAAAACACATATGCGACCATCACGCCATTTGAACCGTAGTGCTGAGCGTCATAGAAAAAACCGTTTTGAAAACCCTCTTCAAAAATTGCT
>DAIDJF010000174.1 GCA_027451525.1 Ktedonobacterales bacterium | reverse complement strand
ATATTCCATACCAATACCTCTTTATTCTCATTTCTTTCTCTCTCGTTCACCTACACAACTGTACCATGTCACACGCACAAAAACATCATGGATAACCATGAGATTTTTCATGGCTTCTCATGATTTTTTTTGCTCTACTATGCGCTATACTTTAATCGTCGCCGAAGTATGGCGCAAATTTATGATGGATGGAACGGTAATCGCGGAAATGTTCGCTGGGCCATACTTCGCGGCAACGTGCCAGCAGCCTGCCAACATGCGTCGTCAGCGTGCTCTGCTCGATCTGTAGCTCTTGTCGCACGGTATTTAAGCTAAAACCACGCGCGATAAGACGTAGCACTTCCTGCTGACGCTTCGTTGCA
Source organism: Ktedonobacterales bacterium (assembly GCA_027451525.1). Taxonomy (GTDB): domain Bacteria; phylum Chloroflexota; class Ktedonobacteria; order Ktedonobacterales; family Ktedonobacteraceae; genus DTNP01. The sequence continues at coordinate 2,101 of DAIDJF010000174.1, read as the reverse complement.
TACTTGTACACCTGCTCGCAACGCTCGCGTTCCTGGGATTTTGCCCTATCATCGTCATGGCGCGTCTGCTGCACCAGTTGACGCGCCAGCAGCGATTGCGATGTACGCTGAAAAGGAACCTCGAAAAGATGCACACCAGAGTCCTGTGGCAGGTGCATAATCGCCCCGTGCTTGGTCTGCTCCTGGAGTGCATCAGGGGTATAGAGATGCCAGAGACGATCATGATGCGTGAAATTTAGCAAGGCTGCGGAAAAGGCAAAGAAGGCCATCATACGCCGCCCACCACTAATGCAAAAATGAATCGTCGCCTGTTGCAGCTTCAATGAGCGTAGCAGTTCATCGATATCAAACAGAATACCGTCTGCTGTCTGTTCGTCAACAATATCATGAATAGGATTGCCATAATGCTGAAGAACACGATAATGAAGGATAATATCCCGCTCTTGCCCATGAAAGGTATAACGCTGATCAGCAAATTCTTTGGCAAGCCGCTCTACTGACTGCTGTAAACGAGGATACGACGCCGGATGAATAACAAATACTTCACAAATGGGAATCGAATGCTCCAAAAGCCAATCAAGCGCGAGCGTGACAATCTGTGGCTGACCGCCCAGGGTTGCCAACAACACATGTCGTGTGCTACTCTGCATCACTACCCATCTTTCATTCTATCTCTGCATTTAGAAGGAAATACCTGTTTATGAAGCAACTACCCGCCATTATTATTGGGGGACCTCCCCATGCCGGAAAATCGGTCCTGTTCCATGCCCTCACCAAAGCCTTACGCGAACGTGGCATCGCGCACCATACCGTTCGCGCCAATCCCGACGGCGAAGGCAACTGGTCCCAGGAAGTGGATGAGACAACGGTCAAACGTCTGCGTATCAAAGCCGAATGGAGCCACGCATTCACACAGAGAAGCAGTCGCGACATTGAACATCGCCTGCTCCCTATGCTCATCGACATGGGCGGCAAGCCCCAAAACGCGCAAAATGCGATTTTTCAGCAGTGCACCCACGCGCTTCTTCTCTTGCACCCAAATGACCCACAAACGGCTAGCTTCTGGCTCACATTAGTAGAAGAAAACCATCTGCAATTGTTTGCCCTGCTCTCCTCCGAGCGTCAAGGCAATAGCGTTATTGCGCAAACATCGCCCATCATTCAGGGCACAATCACGCAGTTGGAACGCCATCAGCCTGTACAGGGAAAACTCTTCGATCTACTTGTTGAGCGCATTGTAGCACTTTTTAACGCTAACTTGCCAGGAGACCCAGATAAAACACATCTCGACAATGCCCCGACAAAACCAGCCATTCACGTAGAGCGCACACTGCCAATGCTTTTTCCTGACGCCAAAGAGTGGGAGCCAGCCATGCTACCCACGTTGTTGAGCCAACTTTCCATTGATGACATGCTCTCGGTCTATGGGAAAGGACCACACTGGCTCTATAGTGCGCTCGCGGCCTGGACGGCACCACAACCGTTTTACCAGTTTGACCCACGTTTTGACATGCTCAATGGTTGGCTACAGCCACCATCACTGCACATTGGAACATCGGCGTCGCCCGATATCCAATTCAAGGCACAAGAATATGCAGATACCACCATCTTGACAGTCAATATTCTCACCAAACACCTGGATTATTTCCAGGCTGATACCTTTGCCTGCCCTCTACTTTCTACCACACGTGGACTGATTATCGATGGGCAAATTCCATCCTGGCTCTCAACAGCCCTTGTCCGCCTGTATATGCAACAAGAACTGCCCTGGATTGCCTGTCATTATCCGCCTCTTCATGGCGTCGTAATCGTGCATTCACGGGTCGATACGTACAGCATTGGAGATCTTCTTCCCATGCCTGCATAATGACATTGATGAATTTTATATTATCCTGTAAGATGGGATTACGTCTATATTATGGCTATAAAGTACCGCTGGTAATACTACCAGTATTTCGTTATTGTAAAGTACTGGCTGAGAGATTTTTCTAGCTAATACTATTCCACTTTTCTCAACAAAAAGAGAATAGCAAAGCAGAAAATTTTCTATTTGCATACGCTAACTCTTAGCAGCCAAATCACCGCACAATCTGCATATGCA
>DAIDJF010000173.1 GCA_027451525.1 Ktedonobacterales bacterium | reverse complement strand
AATCATCGCGCACGTCGCCGCCTTGAAGCCCTTGCCACCCAAGCCACGACAGAAGTGCCGAAACCCACACCACTGAGCAGTATGCCGCAGACAGAATCCTTGCGCCAGTCTGTGTTGCTCAACATCATGCAATTACAAGTGAATCTGGAACGCTACGTCACCACGCTGACGAGCATGACTGATCCTGATATCGCGCTGGCACAGCTTCAGGCCGCGCAGGCCCAGGCCGAAAGCAGAATAGCGGAAATCCAGCAAAGCCTGAGCATGGAACGTTCTCTACGTTTAGCTGCTGAAACCGACCGCCAAAGTGCCATCCAGCAAGCCCAGTCTGCGCAAGAGGCCGCTGAGTTGGCAATTGAGCAGATGGAAGCGGTGGAGGCGAAGATGCAGCAGGTGCAAGCGGAAAGCGCGCACCGCATCACACAGATACAGGAAGAAACGGCACAGCGCATCGCAGACATACAAGCCGAGGCGCAGCGGCAACAGGAAGCCGTGCAACAACAGGCCAGCGAACGTATTGCCCAGGCGCAGGCGCAAGAAGCCCAAGCCAGAACAGAGGCGAACGATGCGATGCTGCGCGCACACGATGCAGAAACTCGCGCCCAGAACCAGATCGAAACGGCAGAACGGCTCGTTGCTGAGGCACGGGCGGCACTTGCACGAGAACAAACAGAAGTAGACCGACTACGCGAGGAACTGGCACGTATCCATGCACGCGCTGAAGCAGATCGCACGGAAGCGCGTGCAGCACTCGTGCGCGAGCAGGCAGAAGTGGATCGCTTGCGCCAGGACGTGCAGGCGGCCCGCATACGCGCCGACCAGCTGGAAATAGCACAGCAGGAGCTACGTGCTCAACTGGCGCAGCTTCAACGAACTCACACTGAGCAAGCATAAGGAAAGAAATAGCGTATGCTGCATTCACGCTGCGGGTGATGCAGGCAAACTGCTAGATTCTCACGGCAGAGTCGTGTTATGATAGAGACACTAGCGTTTGTACTTCTACAGTCTGAGGTATATACCCTTATGGCAAGCAGCGCACACCATTCCGACACACAGCGGGAAGAGCCAGCCGATGTGAAGACGATCTTTCTTGGGCGCGAGCAGCAGTTGACCCTGTTCGAGCTGTATCTGGGACGCTGGCAGCAACTCATGCGGAATACGCCACCAGACGACGAAACCCACAGGCTGCATGCCGCACCATCGCCCCGTCAGAAATTGCCGTGTTTTGTCACCATGCTCTTCGGACGTGGTGGCTTTGGCAAGAGTACGCTCTTGCGCCGCTATCGGGAGATGGCCTGCGAGGAACAGTATCACTATCATGTCGGTGACATCATCGATTGGGAGGATGCCGTTGAGGGGCGGCGTGGCATCTTTCATCCCGGCCAACAGCAACGTGTTGAGCCGTTGGCATATTATCCTGTGCTGTGTGAACAGTTGGCGTGGGCGCTAGGAAAGCAACCAGACGAGTTCAAAGCGTATCGGACGGCGATGAGCGCGGTCGAGCAGGCCTACAAGGAGGCACAACGTGCTATCGAAGGGTTGCGCACCGATGATCGCTACCAGTGGTTGCGCGACCTGACGGTTGAAGGTATCAACACCGCCCTCAAAGCGACCATTCCTGGCAGTGGGGCCGTGCTAGCAGTGCCTGTGGTCAAGACCGCTGAGGATGCGGCGGCCAAGCTGACACAGGAACAGCTGGGACAGCTGGTGACCCACCTGCGCAATCGCCTCAAGCAACGCGCCGATGATTTTCTTGCCCCTGACCTGCGTCTGGGCTTCGCGCTGGGAGAAGACCTTGCCCGCTTTGCACGCAATGCACCTCTGTTATTCTTCTTCGATACCTATGAAGAGGCCGACGAGGGCGATGCGCTCTTGCGTCTGGTGATGGCGGCAGCGGGTCTACGCGTGGGCTGGATCATTGCTGGACGCGACAACCTGTGGGGTGGCGCTGAGCAGCGGGAGCGCAGCCTAGCCCTGGAATACGGCTATAAAGACCTTGTGCCAGCTGATCGCGGACTGGCAATCAACTTCAATGCGGCAGACATCGGTGCCTTCGGCCTTGATGACATCATTCGCTACTTTCAGTTGCTGGCGCAGTTGGTACAGCACGAACAGACCTTGCCAGAGATCACCGAGGCGGAGGCCGAGCGGGTGTTGGACGTGACGCAGGGCATTCCTCTGGCTGTCAATATCGCTGCCGAACTCTATCGAGATACCGGCAACCTTGATGCCGTGACCGAAGCGGAAGATGGCAAGCACGAGATCATTGATCGTATGGTACGTCGCTACCTGCTGCACGCGCGCGATGACCAGCAGCAACGGCTACAACTTTACGGCCTCGCCCTCCTGCGCCGCGCCGACCAGCCACACGCCGTTGCTGCCGCGCTTGGTCTCACCTCCGAACAGGCGCAGCAGCAGTATCAACAGACACTGACACAACTGCACCGCCGCTATAGCTTCATCTTCACCGAGAA
>DAIDJF010000172.1 GCA_027451525.1 Ktedonobacterales bacterium | reverse complement strand
GATGATACCATGCATACGGCACCCGTTCTATTTCAAGCCACAAGCACAACTAAGGAGTTTACCGCATGGTCGCCAAACTGAGTTATGAGCAACTCAGCGCGCTACGGCGCATTGATAGTCCAACGATTGCCAACGCTATCGAGACATTTCAGCTCCGCCCGCGTGTCGCAGGCTACGTGGGCTACGATATTCGCTGTATTTTTCCAGATTTGCCGCCAACCATCGGCTATGCCGTGACCTGCACAGTAGACAGCACGACAGAGGGTCGGCAAGGCATCGGCTTTAACAAATTGTATGAGCTATTGGCACAAGCACCCAAACCAGCGATTGTTGTGATGCAAGATGTCGGTCAAGACCGCCTGCACTCTTGCCACGCGGGTGAGGTAATGTCTACGACGATGAAACGCCTCGGAGCTATCGGCATTCTGACCGATGGCGGCTTGCGCGATGTCAAAGAGGTACGGGCGTTGGGAAACTTTCAATATTTTTGTGCCGGATTGGTAGTCTCACATGGCAATCCAACCTGTGTCAGCGTCGGCGATGAGGTGACGATTTCGGGCATGCGCGTGCGTCCCGGCGATTTGCTGCACGGCGATGCAAACGGTATCGTGCATATCCCTGATGAATGTGCGGATAAAGTTGCTGAAGCGGCATATCGCATCTGGACGCAAGAGGAGGAAACGATGCGCCGCGTCGCCAGTTCCGAATTTATTACCTTCTTTGGTCCCGAAATCAAGCATTAAAAAGGCTACGCACCGTCCTGTATTGGTTTGACCAGTTCAGAACGGTGCGCTCCTGCCTTATTGAGCGTTTTCGGCTTTGACCGTACTTTTTTGCAAAAACGAATCGCCCTCCCACCAGTTAATTCCCATTGATTTCGCCTTATCAACGGACGCGATGAGCAGGCGTATCTTGATAGTTAAAAGCTCCACGTCAACCAGATCGATTTTGATATCACCCACAATCACAACGCCTTTATCAAGCACACGATCAAGCAGATCCGCGAGATTTGTTGTTTGAAGACTTGTTACCTGTTGTGTCATCACACACTCCCTTTCCACCTAAGCCGACGCGCTCTGTCGGCCCTTACAGTAACTCTCCTAATGGGCCTAGATCAAGATTTAACTCTTCTCCCTCTAGGCCAAATGTTTTCTTAAGTTGTTCAACGCGCTCATCCAGCAGAAAAAAGGTGTTACCCACCCGTTCGATCTCGCTATCGCTCAACTGGCCTTCATCCATTCGACGCAATGCCTGTTTCTCCATCAGTTTGCGCAACAGATCCACCAGTGTCAGTACGAGCTTGGCTAGGCCGCGTTCAACATTCTCTGGATTGACTTCAGCTTTTGGGCCTAGAAAGTGGTCTAGCTCAGTATCAATGCGAGAAGAGAGAGCACTGACGCTGAGGGTTTCATGGCTCTCGCACCGCTGGCTCTCTTCCGCGAAAACTGACTGTGGATGTTCTTGCAGCTCTCTCTCAAGAGCGTATGGTGCTTCGCCATAATCTAGCACACGTTCTGGCGCACGGAGGATCTGTTCGGTTTGTTCACCCTTGCCTTTACTGGCAGCACGCTGGACCGTTTTCACAGAGGAAAGCAGCAGGCCCAGGTTCAGATAGACCAGATCAATATCCGCCACCGTCAGCAGTATCTCACCTTTCGCGACCACGCCCTTGTCTAAAAGGCGATCTAGCAGTTCAAGCAGCGTAAAGCGTTGGTTTGCAACAATCAATTCATTTGTTTTCATTATGAGCAACTTTCATACAAAACTGTACGGAGGCCAGGGACCAGAGAATTCAAGCTCAAGCCCTAATGTAGCATATTCCTCCACCAGACACTTGCCGCGTTCACAAAAAGCATCGACCCGCTCTTTGGCGAGCAGGTACGCTCCGTTGAGCACCATCTCTTGTTTCTTCTGCGTCATCTTCTGTGGAAGTGCCTTGCTGATCTTTACCTCTGATGACAGCTCACCCAGCGTTTGAAAAACATGCTCTGCAATTGCCGCAAGCTGTGTGCTGGTCAAACTTTTTATCTCTTCCTCTATTTTTCTGCCCAAGAAATAAGCGGTTCCCTTTGCTAGCGTGTTGCGTTGCGCATCTAACCTGCGCGCGCGCTCATTGCTCTGGCGCACATAGGCCGCAAATTTTTGTATATCGGCATACACTTTCACGCCCCACTCTTCTCGTCCCGCAAATTTCGCCAGCAGTTGTGTGAAACGTGGCCCATCCTCTTGTAACAACTTGATGACTGCCGCTTCATCTCGAAGAATCGTGCCAAACTTAAAAGGCACGACGGGCGCATCTTTCATGAGCGTCTCAACCACGCGCTCATGTACCTGGAGCAAATCTTCGGTTCCCTGTGCAGCACTTGCGCCATATTGCAACAAATCAGAGAAAACGCTCTTTACCTGTTCCTGAAATGCCTCAACATCAATCGTGCTGACAATCGCACACAAGCCCTGTCCCTCAATTGGATAGACCCGCTGCTGCCTATCAATGCCTGACACATCCAGGGATACAGGACAATGACTCACCAACCCATATGCATATAATCCCTGCCCTGAAACCATCTTCCCCCCGCTTTCTTACGGAAATTGCGTAGGGGCGTGATCATCGTATTCAACAAAATAATGCGGGTATGGTGTAGGGGCGTGATTCCATCACGCCCT
>DAIDJF010000171.1 GCA_027451525.1 Ktedonobacterales bacterium | reverse complement strand
CACAAGGGATTGCCCGTCGTACCCTACACATCTTTTTTCCTATATTGCATGCTAGCCAGAGGTCAGACTGATTTGCGTGAGATAGAAGTGCGTGGTAGACTATTCACACACGTGTTTCTAAAATCTGTAGAATGTCTTGTATGGAGAAGGATTTGTACAGTGAACGACGAACCTGAAATCAGCCAGAGGAGAAACGTTGTGCCAAGTAGCCATCGTAATGGAGACAGATTTGCAGGACGCCGGATTGTTACAATTGGCGGTGGTTCGGGAACATTTTCCGTATTATCTCATCTAAAAAAATATCCCATCAACATCAGCGCGATTGTCACCATGTCGGATAGCGGCGGCAGTTCGCGCATGCTTATGGATGAATTTCGTCGCCAGTTGCCGCTCGGTGATTTGCGCATGTCGCTGGTTGCATTGGCACGCAACGGGGCCTTGTGGCGCGAGGTCTTTATGCATCGCTTCGAGCGCAACACAGACGACATTGGAGCGAACGGCAATGGTCGCGTCGGGGGGCACAGCCTGGGCAATCTGATCCTCAAAGGACTACAGGATATCAATAGCGGCGATCTCCTACTGGCAATTGAGGACGCGGAAGAGCTACTCAATACTGCTGGTCACGTGTTGCCCGTGACGCTCTCACAAACCTCTATTTGTGCTGAACTGGAGGATGGCAGTACCATTAGTGGTGAAACAGATATTGATACGAGAGGCAAAAAGAATCCTGGTCCGCTCGTGCCAATCAAGCACCTCCACCTTGAGCCAGCGGATGCTCCCGCCTGCGCGCAAGCCGTGCGTGCCATTCGCCGCGCCGATACGATCATTATTGGTCCCGGCGATCTCTACACCAGCATTATCCCTAATTTGCTGGTGCGCGATGTTGCGCGCGCCGTGCGTGAAAGCGATGCCGAGAAGATTTATATCTGTAACCTGATGACCAAACATGGCGAGACTGATGGCTACAAAGCCTCTGACTTTGTCAACACGATTCACACCTACATGGGAGGTCGTGTTGATCGCGTGATAGTGAATGATGGGCCGTTCTCGCCCGACGTTGTCAAGATGTACGCGCAGCAGCAGAGCGAGCCAGTCTTGATTGACCGTGCGCGCCTGACCCGCCTCGTGCCCAACGTCGTGATCGAACACCTCAACCTGGAGGATGACCGTCTCGCCCGTCATGACCCTGAACGGCTTGTGCGCGCCATCTTTGGCTCAGAAGAACTCTAGCTGTCCACAGCACGCCAGCGACTAATTATCGTGTTCAATACAATAACAGAGTATAGAGCGTATGTAGGGTATGACGGGCAACCACACGGGCTGGCATGGGGAGATTTTTGACCTATTGCCGCGTGGCGTGGTTGCCCGTTATCCTTGTTTCCTTACACAAACGTGGGCAATAACATTTGACAGATCTCTAGGGTATTATCGGCAAGGCAGAATCTCCATCTCCATGTGCTTGCTTTCACTCACCGCGCGTTTGCTATACTTTTAATACCTTTCACATATATCTTACGCAATCTTGTCACACTCACGCGCGCAGCATTTTTGCCGATATCTTTATAATGGAAGAACAGGTCATTGTGTCTGTAGCACAGAACATACACTCATCCAGGCAGCACTTTTGAGGAGATTTTATGCAACATCAACGGAGTATATTCGTTTTCAAACGTCTTCATCTGGCAATCCCACTAACGCTCTGTGTACTATGTCTAAGTATCGCCCTGCCCACGTATTTTATGCAGGCACACGCGCAACAGGCCAACCCTGCAACCGTGAATCCAAATCGCTTGACCCTGGCTTTCTATTACATGTGGTATAGTCCCTCTGACTGGTGCCGCTGCCACATGTCGGACCTACCCACCATCCGCTACAAGTCGTCGGATACTGCCACGGTTGATCGCCAACTCAACTGGGCGGCACAGGCTGGCATCTCCGGCTTTATCAGTTCGTGGTGGGGAGCGGGCGATCAGACCGACAAGAATTTCACCACCTTACTCGCACGATCCGCTCTGCTACAGAAGCGCACAGGCGATCACTTTGCCTCAACGATCTATTTTGAAAGTGATGCTCCACGTCTACAAGGCAAAACCAACATCGTCAATAGCATGCGCTACCTGCTCGCACACTATGCCAATAGTCCCTATTTCTTACACTGGCACGGCAAGCCCGTCATTTTCATCTGGGACCCGTTAGGGGGTGGACGCACACTGGCAGAATGGGCATCTGTTCGACAACAAGTAGACCCGCGTAATCAGATGATCTGGTCGGCTGAAGGCGTGGATATGAGCCTGTTGAGCGTCTTTGATGGCATTCACCTGTTTAGCGCAGGCTACTGGGGCATCCAACATGGCAACATGAAGGCGGTTGATCAAGGCTTCCGCAACAAGATCAACGCCTATAACGCCGCGCACCACACCCACAAAATCTGGGCGGCAGGCGTGCTGCCGGGCTACGATGATACGCGCGTCCCTGGTCGCAAGGGCACATACAAGATTGCGCGCAACAACGGCGCGACCTATCGCACCAGTTGGGACGCCGCGATTGCCAGCAATCCCGACTGGGTCACTATTACCAGCTTCAACGAATGGTTCGAGGGTGCGATGATCGAGCCAAGCGTAACCTACAACACGCAATACCTGAACATTACGCAACACTACACGCATTTATGGCATGGATAAACCAAAATACGCATATGGTCGATGGAGGGCGTGCCCTCCATCGACCATATGCGTATTCGTTAGACAGATTTGATTTTTCCCAACCACACGATATAGCGGTAGAACT
>DAIDJF010000170.1 GCA_027451525.1 Ktedonobacterales bacterium | reverse complement strand
ATGAGAAGTCTGAAAGTATTGTCCTCTTTTTTTTCCCGTTTGGCAACTCAATTCATAATTTAGTTGGAGGCGATGGGCTTGCCCTCGCCCTGCCCCCCACACGCCGAAAAGTGCGCAATGAAGTTTGACAGAGCAGTACCGATCAGATTGATGCGTTTACGACGGAAACAAGCTGCATCAGCATCGTCTGGGCTGTCATGCAAACTATCCGTTTTCATAAAGTGACGGTTTCTTAAGCGAAACGAGGAGCGCTCAACCGAACAATCCAGCAGCGGTTTGCCACTGCTTCAGGAGGAGGTCTTCTTGAAAAGGGTCTTGTGTAGCTCCTGGCATTTCATGAAGCGGTTTTCTCAACCATTCGAGGAGCACAGGGAGATGACTCTCTCCTTGCAATCACCTTGTCAGACACCATATCTCAGCTTGCTCGTTGGCTGCTTAGCATTACACAACATCCGGGATGGCATCCGAATGGAGTCCCGCTGCCGATGGCCCAAGTGAACAGTAAGCCGATGAGAACAGACACAATGGCTATGCGTGACTGGAAAACGCGAAAAAAAACGCTTATCCATGAGAAGAGGAGGGTTCCTCGTGAACCTCTTCTTCTCATGGCTGGTGGGCAATGTGCGCCAGCGACAAACATGGCGTGTTGCTCACCTGTATCATGTGCATGTAAAGAAGTCAGTCCTAAAAAAGTCGTGCAGGCCCTCTGGTATGGTATACTTGAGAGAAGGCTATGCACAAGGAGAAAAGCAGTATGGCAACCTTAGAGGAACGCATGGCCGCGTTAGAGCAGGCGGCCACCACCTTACGCGCCGAGCATGTCGCGGATATCCGACAACTAGAAGAACGGCTGCAAGCCCTGCAGCAGCAGATCATCGCGCACCTGGGGTGTGGTCTCTGAACAAAATCATGACATTAAGTTGATGCAAGCTGATATCAGAACTCTCACCGCTGATGTCAGCGTGCTGAAGACCGATGTGGCAACACTCAAGACCGATGTGACAGTCCTCAAAGCTGATGTGGCAACACTCAAGACTGATGTCACTGTGCTGAAGACCGATGTGGCAACGCTCAAGACTGATGTGAGCGTGTTAAAAGCGGATGTGAGTACGCTCAAAACCGATGTCAGCGTGCTGAAAACCGACGTAGGCGAGATCAAAAACCGTCTCAATGAACACGATGGGCGGTTTGACCGTATGGAAGGTATGCTCACGCAAATCCTCGCGCGCCTCCCAGAAAAGCCGTAGTCGACTCATCCCATTTGATCTGACAGAAAAGACACAAGGTCGTAAAACAGTACCAACTTCTTGTGTCTTTTCTTTTGGGAAGACTCAGCGAGTCAGGAAGCAATGCCCAACACGCGTTCATCCACATCCTCCCGTGGATGCAGCACAAAAATCTTCCACAGATTGTATAAATACACACTGCATGGTAGAATAATCAGGACAGGAAGAACCGCTGAGATGCTACTCTATCAGCAATTGATCACCGCTCGCAGACAAACGAAGTCGAGGGAGGATTTGACGTATGCCCACACCGGAAGCGCAGCCAGACCCTGAACCTGCGGCACCATCATCGGGGCGTCGTCTTGCGCTAGTCGTTGGCGTGAACGGGGCCGCTGCTATCAGTGCACATGTGGCACCGCTGCAGGCCGCTGAGTCTAGTGCGATTGAAGTCGCTCAGGTTCTGCAAGAGGTATGTCACTTTGAATTATGGTCTCCTCCACTCCTGGGTGAGCAGGCGACAACGGAGACCGTGAAGCAGGCTATTCGTCAAATGGTGCTGCAAAGTACCCCACAAGATTGTCTGCTGTTCTATTTTCTAGGCCATGGCTATCCTCTTCTCGATGAGGCTGGACAGCAGCAAGTCGCGCTGGTCACTTCCAACTTTGATCCTCATGTGATAGATGCGTTAGGTGATCATGAGGCTGCCCTCTTTTTGAATTGGCTGAGTACGATTCTCTATCAACGCGCAAAGGCGGGAAGCGTCATTCTTCTCCTCGACTGTTGCTATGCAGGCAATATGAGCACTCTCTCCACAGATCGTCCTCTGGATACAGCATTTGCGGCATTAAAACGCTATCTCGCCAATACTGCCGTGCCAGCAAAAGGCACGCGTGCGACCCTGGCAGCAGCGGCTCCTGATGCGGTGGCATGGGAGCACGAAGGCGTAAGCTTGATGACGTTCCATCTGCTCAATGCATTGCGTGGGAATGATGCCGATGCGAGAGACAAAGATGGGCAGGTCACGTTGGAACTCTTAAATCACGCCCTGCGTACCAAGATGCCGTCCTACAGCTTTTCTGGAGAAATTGTTGGCGCGTCATTGGTCCTCTCTTCTCATCCAGAGTATTCCGCCCAGGCGCGCCGCGAACGAGAGCAGGCTGCGCGGCGAGAAGAACGAGAGCAACGGCTCCGCGCGATGGCAGCAGAGAGTAGTAGCATTCTGCAAGATCGTCTCGAAAACTTCGTCGGTCGTATGAATGAACTGACGGAACTGCGTCAGCGTATCGAGAAACTTCTACCAACAGGGGGCTACCTGACCATCACTGGACGCGCGGGCCAGGGCAAGAGCAGTATCATCGCCAAACTCGTTGATCTGTACAGCCAGGAACAGGGAGGTCGTGAGCGTGTTGCCTATCATTTTATTCCGCTCACGCCACCGCCTGATCACCAGGTGCCACTGTTGCGCAAACTGATGGCTCGTCTCATCTTAAAGTACGATCTTCCAGATTTCTATGTGGCGGCAGAGAACCGCGCAGCCCTCAGCGACGCATTTCCGACGTTGCTCAAAGAAATTGCCGCCAAAGGTGGGCAAGAGATTATTTTTATCGATGGCCTTGACCAACTTGCCGCCGAGCAGACAGGACGACGCGATCTCAGTTTTCTGCCGCAAGGTTCCGGCAATCCGCCCGAAGGCATCGTTTTTGTCCTGGGAACACGCCCCAATGATACTTTACGCCCAC
>DAIDJF010000169.1 GCA_027451525.1 Ktedonobacterales bacterium | reverse complement strand
AGCAAAAAGATATTTTTGGTTTGAGTTCTGGCGCAGCGGGCCTGTTTACAGGTATCGGTATCGCACTGGCAGGCGGCATTGGGATGCTTATTGGTGGCTGGCTAGCAGATCGATTGAACCGTAGCCATCCAGGGGCACGCATTCTTGTCTGCGGAATTGGCTTTCTGATTGGCGCACCCTCCTATGTGCTCTCAGTCATCGTCGCGCAGACGTGGCACAATCTCGCGCTCTACAGTGTTTTTTTCTTTCTCACCGCGCTCCTCCTAAATATGTATGCAGGCCCCTCAATTGCCGCCACACAGGATATTGTGCCATCGCATGTGCGTGCATCAGCAGTCGCCATTTCCGCCTTCATCGCTCACCTGCTCGGAGATGCTTTCTCACCTTCACTCGTTGGTATTATTGCGCGCATGCTCGACCCGACGCATGGCTTGCACTTCTTAGAAAATATGGCAGGCCATGATCTTAGTAACGCGCTTGGTTTCACCTGTCCAGCCGCATTATTGATCGCGGGACTTGTGGGTGTCATCGGCTCTCGCTGGGTCAAGGCCGACATGGCGGCGGCACAAAAAGCAGAAGAAATGAATAGTAGCGCATAACATCAACACCTAAGAATGTGGTGTAGAATATTCACGATGTGAGCCACTTGTGATAGAGTAACGCTAGTAATGTGAGCGTTTTGTGAGCCAAAAGAATTACTGTGTTCGTGTGACACAAGCAAACCAGGCATCGAAAAGGATAATACAATGCAACAAACAAATACGCAGGCAAGACAAAACCAGCCTGCCTCGCAAGCCCACATCTTGATTACAGAAACATCTCCAGAGGAGAAGCAATATCTTAGCCACGCGCTAGAACAACGAATTGGCCCATTAGAGATCACGTTATCGCAAGAGAAACTGGCCGAGATCAGCGCAGAGGAAATGGCGCAGGCCGAGATCCTCATTCCGTTTATCCACTCACAGGTTGGACCGGCCGAAATGGAGGCCATGCCCAGGCTAAAGTTGATTGCCACACGCTCCACTGGCTACGATCACATTGATCTGGCCCAGGCAGCACAACGTGGCATTTTGGTAGCAAACGTTCCAGGTTATGGCGAAAACGCGGTTGCAGAACACACATTCGCCCTCATTTTGATGCTTTCGCGCAAAATTCATCTGGCATATACGCGCGCACTACAAGGCAACTATACAATTGAGGGGCTGCGTGGTTTCGACCTTTACGGGAAGACGCTTGGTGTCGTTGGTACAGGAGCCATTGGAATACACGTGATTCGCATTGCGCGTGGCTTTGGCATGCAAGTTTTAGCCTATGATGTACGCGAGAACCGACAGATTGCCGAAGTGCTTGGTTTTAGCTATGCCTCACTTGACGATTTGCTCACACAATCCGATATTGTTACGCTCCATGCCCCAGCGTTGCCCTCCACCTATCACATGATTAGCCGTGAGACACTCTTAAAAATGAAGCGTGGAGCCTTGTTAATTAATACAGCGCGTGGTTCACTGGTCGATGTGCATGATCTGGCCTGGGCATTAGATAATCATATGCTCGCGGGTGCAGGTCTGGATGCTTTGGAGGGCGAGGAGTTTCTGCAAAATGAAGAAGAATTGTTGAAAGCTCCTGGAACTGAAGAGAAGCTCAAATTGCTAGTGCAACACCACATTTTACAGCGTCACAGTAATGTTATCATCACCCCCCATATCGCGTTTAACTCAGAGGAAGCTCTGCGGCGTATCCTGGATACAACCGTAGAGAATGTACGGGCATTTCTAGCAGGGAAACCGCAGAATCTGGTTGTCCCACGTGAGTAAAAGCGACAGTCCTGCTGCCCGTCAATGGCGATGAAGATACATGCAATGCGTGCATGTATCTTCCTCTTCTCTTTTATGACTACATGGAAAGGCAATATGTGTCATGTTACTGGCTGGTGATGTCGGTGGAACCAAAACACACCTCGCAATCTTCTCCTCGCCCAGCGAAATACGAGCACCCATCGCTGAGGCCACACTACCCAGCGCGAGCTATCCCAATCTGGAAACGCTGGTGCAAAGCTTCCTTGCCCAGATTTCGCTTCCTATCGAGCGGGCAAGCTTTGGAGTCGCAGGTCCCGTTATCGGGGGTAAAGCGACGATTACCAATCTGCTCTGGGAGATGGATGAGCAACAGATGCAGCAAGCACTGCATCTTCCCGTCGTCAAATTGCTCAACGATCTGGATGCAATGGCGCATGGTATCCCCTCGCTTAATGCATCAGACCTGTATACACTAAACGAGGGGCAAACAGTCACACATGGCACTATCGCCCTCATCGCTCCTGGCACAGGGCTGGGTGAGGCATTTCTGACCTGGAACGGCAGTAGCTACACTGCCTATCCATCCGAAGGCGGCCATGCTGATTTTGCGCCTACCGATGCTTTAGAGATTAGCCTGCTGCAACATCTTCTGCAACAGTCCGAGCACGTCAGCTATGAACATGTCTGCTCTGGCATTGGTATTCCCAATGTATACCGTTTTTTACGCAATCAAAATGAGACATTGCAGGAGCCAGCGTGGCTCGCGCAACAATTGGCCCAGGCACGCGACATCACCCCGCTGATCGTGCAAGCCGCACTCGACACGCAGCGACCATGCCAACTCTGTATCGCCACGCTCAGCAGGTTTGTCTCGATTCTCGGCGCAGAGGCTGGCAATCTTGCCTTGAAAACGCTTTCAACGGGCGGCGTCTACATCGGCGGCGGCATCCCACCACGTATGTTGCCCTTCTTCCAGACAGGAGCCTTTATACGCGCATTCCAGCGCAAAGGGCGGCTCTCTGAAGTGTTGGAAACGATGCCCGTACACATCATTCTCAACACGCAACTTCCACTCATCGGCGCGGCCCTCCACGGCTTTGCCAACGATAAGTAGGGCATATGCCTATACTCTTTAACACATGCGTGTAGCTATACCCGTAAGGACCGCATCGTGTGTAATACATGAAAACGGGCATCACATGTGATGTAGTGCTCTGTCAAACGTCATTGCACCCTTTTTGGCGTGTGGGGGGCAGGGCGAGGGCAAGCCTCGCCCCTACAATGATGACGGGGAAAACGGGCATCGTATCATTGTAG
>DAIDJF010000168.1 GCA_027451525.1 Ktedonobacterales bacterium | reverse complement strand
CTGGATTGACGAGCAGCGCATCGTCATGGAGGTGCTGACAGGTATTCGCCGTGCTGGCGCGGACATGATCATCACCTACTTTGCTCCAGAAGTTGCCGCGTGGTTGCGCCAATAAATGGCTTATCGTTCGGCTTGGGGAGCCATGTGAAAGGGAGAAAGTTCATGATACTTCTCCCTTCCATATGGTGCTATGCTTTTGTCTAATAATGCGCACTGTTGATAATCATGGAGATAATGATAGATGAGAAGATGCAAGATAGGAGCACGACAACGATAACGGGGATGAAGTAGACCAGCGAGGCTCTTCCTCCACGAAATTTGTGGACGGCCATCAACATAAAAATCTGCAACACAATGCTATAAATGTTGAGGCCGAGCGAAGCGAAACTCCCTATGAATGGAATAAGAGCGAGCAGCAGTGAAACTACACCGATTGGAACACTTACGAGCAACGTGCCATACATCTGTTGTAAAAATGTTCCTGTCCCATGAAACGCTTTAGCAAGCAAGTAGTAGATACCCACACTAATGAACAAGCCAATGGGTAGCCAGATGATCTCACTGTAGGCATACGTGAGGAAAAAATTTTGTAAGACCGCTGGATCAATCGGATTATTGGGGCTAGTGGGTAAGGTACTGAAATTGAATGCCGGATTGATATTGACGTTTAGGATAGTAATAAGGCTGGCAACTATTGCGTAACCGATAATTTGTACCCAGACGATATTCCACTTGGCTTTTCCTAGTTCCTGCGCTATGGTTTGGGCGGCTGGTTTAGTGAGGATACGCAAATATTGTTGTGGTAATTCGCGCAGAGCTTGTGCCAATGGTAAGGGCGATGCTGTTTGTGGGGCATAGCCAAAGCTCTGACTGGGAGGTGGATACCCATACCCATACCCATACCCTGGCTGGTTAGGGCCGGAATACATTGGCGGATACGGTGATACTGGCGGATAAGGCGATGAATCTGGTGGGTAGGGTGATGCAGGTGGATACGGCGATGCATCCGGTGGAGTTGCTGATTGACCTGCATTGCCTGAATTATAGGGATCGCTGGGTGTTGGTGTTGGACCAAAATATTCGTAAGCATTTGAGGGTGGAGGCGCATTATAAGGATTCTGAGGATCAGAACCGTAAGGGTTTTGTGCGTCGGGACCATAATTTGAGTTTGGGTCTTGAGACATTGCGTATGCTCTCCTTTTAGCAATAAATATTGAGCTTCCTGCCTTATCATAACATAGGTATGTATACTATGGATATACAAAGGTATGATCGCTTGCTATAAAATGCGACCATTATTCCGTTTCCAAGTATTAAAACGTGTCAGAGTGCAGTCCAACCAAATCCACATTTTTTGCTCTTCATATGTGAGTGCTTCAGCGTGGCGTGACGGCGCACGAGGACATCTGACCCGTTTTTTGCCTGATAGATGTCTTCCTTAGAGAGGGAATAAATGAAAGGCTACGGATCAAACATGGCAAACGAACAGATTTCAGGCGGCAAGGTGCGTGTCGGTGCGATGGCACCCGATTTTACGTTGCCCGATCAGACAGGTCAGATGGTGAGCTTGCGGGATTTTATCGGCAAAAAGAATATTGTCTTGTACTTCTATCCGAAGGATGAAACACCGGGATGCACGGCGGAAGCCTGCTCGTTTCGCGATAGCTATGAGACCTTTAAGGACGCGGGTGCGGAAGTTATTGGCGTCAGTGCTGACTCACCTGCATCTCACCAGCAGTTCGCGAAACATCATCGTCTCTCGTTCGTCCTGTTGAGTGATGAGCGGGGCGAGGTGCGCAGACGTTATGGCGCGACGAGCCTGGGTATTCTGCCAGGGCGTGTGACCTATGTGATTGATAGACAGGGAATAGTGCGGCACATTTTCTCATCGCAGTTGATGCCAGAGAAACATATCAACGAAGCCCTTCAAGCTCTTGAGAAGGTTGGTGTGTAAGAGTATTAGGCAAGCATAAGGAATGGCACGAGTAAGACACCTCGCAGAAGCGTCTTACTCGTGCCATTCCTCATGCTTGTGGTACGTGTTGCACATTTTCACACGCTCTTCACACTATTTCAAATAGCGTCATCCTCTATTTTTTTGTAAAAAGTCGTATAGAAATGTTTTATCTTTCAGGCTTGACAGCGAACCTCTGTAGTATTTATACTCTTCTCGGATGCTTTTCTTTACTTGTCGATCACCCTACGTCTATTTGTTGCTCACATTTTTCTTGTGCGTTTTGTGATATTTTCGTATGAGGAGTTATTTTGTATGTCACTTGAGGACCCTGGTTCTGATTCGTCTTATAATGTAAATCAACATTACACCCCCCCCCTCGATTTCCCTCTCGCTGGAGTAGACGGCAACTGCTGTTTGCAGGAATGCTGGTTGTGTTGGTACTCTCGGGCGTCATTGGCGGTTGGAGTGCCGCTCAAGGCATCTTTCAAGCCCATGCTTCAGGTCCGCAGGCCGCTCCTGCCAGCCTGACCTTGCAACAGTTTCTTACCCAAGGACGCCGGGACGGCGTGTACCGTGGTCCTGTCATTTCGTCCTCGAATTAACCTGCTGTTGCGTTAGGAGCAGGTGAGCATCTGGCGGATTATAGTAAACTCCCTGCGAGTGCTGAGCCGCTCACCATGCAACCTATCACCCAGGCCCTGTCATCCGCCTTCCTGGCAGGAGGAGCCACGACGAGCCTGGACCTGCACGGCAGTGACCAACGCTTCGAAGTAGTTGTTCCTCCTGCCGCTCTTGATCTTTCGCAAGTAACAGTGTCCAGTGGTACAGGTAGCACCACTACTACGACTCCGGCGAATGGTCCCTTTACGCTGCGCATCACCCAACTCTCTGGGCATGCCTCGGGCTTGCGCCACGTGTTAGGGACCTATCAGATCGATGTTCTGGATGCACAGGGATTGGCCGTGCAAGGCGTGCATCTGCGCCAGCCCATCACGCTGGTCTATCACTATCAACCCTGGGAGATGAGCGTCCTGAACCTGGATCCTCACGCCATCTTGCTCAGCTGGCCCGATGCCATTGCTACTGCTCAACAAGCCAAGCAGTCCACCCAGGGGTTGGTGATCCCCATGCAGGTGAACACGCAGACGCAGACCTTGACTGTCCAGACCACCGTGCTGGGACCAGGCCCTCTCGTCGCTAGTGGTTCTCCAGCGGTCCAGAGTCCACCTGTTCCATTGCTCGCGTCAGTTGGCGGCAATAATGGGCAGGTGACCTATGACTATCCGTTGCGCGTCGCTCCCGGTGCGGCGGGGTTTACGCCACAACTGATTCTGCATTATTCTAGTAGCGATCCCAACAATCGTGCCTATCGGACTTCACCTGCTGGAGATGAGGGTGATGGCTGGAGCCTTTCCCTCGGCT
Source organism: Ktedonobacterales bacterium (assembly GCA_027451525.1). GTDB lineage: Bacteria > Chloroflexota > Ktedonobacteria > Ktedonobacterales > Ktedonobacteraceae > DTNP01. The sequence goes on along the minus strand of DAIDJF010000168.1, from coordinate 20 downwards.
CTATCTCGGCACAAAACTAT
>DAIDJF010000167.1 GCA_027451525.1 Ktedonobacterales bacterium | reverse complement strand
ATTAATCATCTGACTAGCTTTTTCTTGCAATGTCATTCGTGAAACCAAATCGGCTGCACGCTGGGTGGCTGGTAGTGCAGGATTAAGATAGTCCAGATCATGCACATTTTGAGCTCTCGCCCCGGACACCAATCCGAAAAAGACCAGCAACGATCCCGCCAAGAATTGAATATTCTTCATCGATTGCCTCGTAGACAATAAGAAGGCTTTTTCCCGCGACTCTAATCCACAGGGAAACTCAGCCTTCATCGCCGCACTGCAACTTTATGGCGAAAACGAATACACTGTCAAGTACAAGATCTCATAGAAAATCGCTTTATATCGATATCATACGTGTTTCGCTTAGGAGATGCAGCGACCTCATGCGCTTCGCAGTGCGACGGATGTTCTTCACATCTGCTTCGACTCCATGCTTCGTCTATCTTGCATTGCGCTCCGTATCAGGTCATGCGATTCCATCGCTGCAATTCAATCTGACTTTCAAATAAAGCCCTTACGCGCACTACAAAACGCGGCTTAACTGGCTCATCGCATGCAGGTTAAGATCTCTTTACTCTAATGCGGACGACGACCGGCAATTGCATTTCGCAGGCCATCACCCACCAGCCGTGAGTGTGTGCTATCCCCCTGTAAGAAGCGTTTTAGTGAGGTATCTTACCGTTTCAAACTTGCGATTAAGGTGACGTATGCCTAGTGTGTGTTTGGCAATCATCGAGCCGCCGGGAAATCGCCGTCCGTATCTTCACTGATTTACAACCCAAAGGCGATGGTGGCAACCCCGGAATAGCTGATTGAGTCAGAAGACGCGGTCTCAATAGCTATTCAGGATCGAGCTAAAAGTAGCCATCGTCTCATCGCTAGTAGTCAGTGATGTACAAGATTAGGGTTTTGTCCTGGTCTCTCCATGCGAAAGGCCTGGAATGAAGCTAAGTGGAGAGGGCCGGAGCTTCGGGCGTTTAGTGTCCGTTACATCGTGCAAGGATTTTGGAGGAGAGGTTGTGCACAAACAAGATGGAAAGCTCGAAACGATACAGGTAGGATGCCTGATAAAACACACGTGTTCTCAGGACGATGGGAGCACTCATTCCAGTGTGATGGCGCGGGCAATACGCCATGTGACATGCGTGCTGCGATCTTACCTGAAGCCTTCTTTTTGTTCGCTTGTCGCTGCTGGCATGATCCATTGTTCTCTGCTGGCTGTGGCCCAGAGCGGCCCTGTCGCATCTGACAAAACATCGAAGACAGCACAGCAACTACCTCCGGCTGTAGCAGGAGTGGCTGTAGTAGACGGGCACTTGGTCGTGGCCGGTACGACTAAGCTGTTTCTCGCAAGAGGATTCAATACCAATGGTGTATTGTATCCAACCCTGTACGACAGCATTTTGTGCACACAGCCTGACGTAGCTCCAGGTTCAAAGAATGCGAAGTGGCTGGAGGCTGCACAGGCAGCCCTCACGGCGCCTCCACTCCCCGGACATCCCTACAATGCGTCCTTTAAGGCGATGATCGATGACTGGCACGCAAATAGTGTGCGCATCCACGTCAGTCCGGGAGCATTGCAATACGAATATGCGCACGGTCTGTCAGCATACACCAATATGGTACGCAAGGTGATTGCGCAAGCGCGAGCCGCAGGCCTGATCGTCCTCATTGACATGCAAGCCGAGAGATACGGTTGTACTCCCTACATAAACGGAGCGATGAAGAAACTCCCGGATATCGAGACAGAACATGCCTGGGCGCAACTTTTGGACTCTGCTCTGAGGCACGACAAAGGCATAATGCTGGGAGTATTCAACGAACCTAGCACACAGAAAGCATGTAACGCGGGGAGCTTCAAGCATCCAGTTTGGAAGGCTTGGGCAACTGGTTGCGGTACTGCACCAGAACAGGGCATGGTGACAGTGGCAAAATACTTACGCACCATAGCTCCAGACAACGTATTGGAAATTCAGGGAGACGAGGCGGGATCTACACTTGCCGCCCTCGATATTCCAAAGGATATGCCTGTGAATGTGGTCTACTCCGTGCATCCTTTCCACTATGTCATCAAAAGCAATGAAATCCTTAGCATCGACATGTGGGATCAACAATTCGGACACTTTGAGGCCAGCGGCCACGCTGTTATGGTGACGGCGTGGGATGAAGCCTTCAAATGTTCAAACCATGATTCCGAGCAAACCATCACGAAATACTTTCTGGAGAACTATCTGCCCGGCCACTCCATCGGAATGATGGCCTACGCTTGGGATGCGCCGTACTGGGGAGCCGGTTACCTTGTCAACAGTTATAACTACCCCGGCAACACGGCAAACTACAGCGTGGTGGACCCTAATAACTCAGCATGCCCAGAGAGCGGAGGGAATACGCTGCTGCAGGCGTTCCAGATCCAAGCCAGTCGTGATTGGCCAAGCCGATCTAAGGAATTGTCGGCAGATCGAGCTCACTTTGGAAAGACGTCTCCGTGAACGCCAGGCGAGCGCTTCAGTCAAAGTAGTTCTCGCAGATTAAACAGTAAATAAGTCCACTTGACACAGCGCGAGATCGGCGCTAACTGCCAACGCCCACGACAACTTATCTGCTGGGTTGGTGTTGATATTCACGTGCTCTGTTCTTCTCTGAGCCCCACCAGAACAACTTCTATTTGAGAGGATGCTTCCTATGAAACTATCGGTCAGTATCAGGATAGCTGCACTGCTAGGAGTCATTATCGTGATGTGTGTCTCCTGCGTAGCCTCTGCCACTCAAAGCATGTCTTCAACATCAACTGCGAGCACGGCGGGGGTTGCTGTTGTATCAGGGCAATTGGTCGTGGCAGGAACCAATACGGTGTTCCTCCCCAGAGGGTTTACTACGAACGGCGTGGTCTATCCAACCCAGTACGCCAGCATACTGTGCACAGACTCCAGAGTAGTTCCAGGATCGCAAAATGCGCAATGGCTGGAGGATGACCAATCAGCTCTAACGGCGCCTCCACTCCCCAATCATCCCTATAATGCGTCCTTTAAGGCGATGATCAATGACTGGTACGCCAATAGCGTGCGCCTCCAGGTAAGCCAGGGAGCACTGGAATACGAGAGCGAGCACTCTCTGTCAGCGTATACCAACATGGTGCGCAGTGCGATTGCGCAGGCACGCGCTGCGGGACTCGTCGTCTTCATTTCTATGTATCCCGAGGTCTACGGCTGTACCCCATTTGAGAACGGAGCGCTCCAGAAGCTCCCGGACTCTCATACAGAAACTGGCTGGAAACAACTTCTGAACTCGACTCTTACGAGTGACAAAGGCATCGTTTTAGAAATAATGAATGAGCCCGACACGAATAGCGCATGCAATACCGGACTACCGTATCCGGATGCTAATTGGACAGACTGGTCTACAGGCTGCGGAACCGATCCCACGCAAGGTATGTTAACGGTGG
>DAIDJF010000166.1 GCA_027451525.1 Ktedonobacterales bacterium | reverse complement strand
GAATGGGAAGATGGCTCGTGACATCCACAAGAGATGTCACGAGCCATCTTCCCATTCGCTTTACCGACACGGCTCTCTATTTATCGACTGACACCCATGCTCTGTTGTGTGATGGCCTCTGTAATACGTCGTGCCGCTGCATCCGTGCCGATGACAAAGCGATAGAGGGGACCACAACTGAGAACCGATGAGAGACCGAGGAAATACAATCCTGGCACGCTACTCTCAAAGTGCTGATTGAGGATGGGAGCTTGCTGATAGGTCTGAATATGCTTCAGGAGGGCCGGGTCGAGCATGGGTAAGCGATTGATATTGACGCGATAGCCTGTCCCAACAATGATATGATCGACGTGCAGATGTGTTTGATCTGCAAACTCAAGAATAGCTCCGTCATCAGCCTCACGTACCGATTGTACATGTTGTGGTTCATGCAGTACCACCTTACCAAGCAAACGGGGCTTGAGCCATGCTGCACCCGCAGGCCCGTAGCTGCCTTTGCCGTGTAACAAGCTATCCTTCGCTGAGCGGGGAAGTTGCTGGAAGACGTAAGGGAAATGTTCTAATCCCCAGTTAAACCAGCCTGGCGAAATACCCGCTTTGGGCGCACGTAGCCGCTGCCAGAGCGTCCGACCATCGACAGCTCCTTCGCGTAGCCAGCGAATAGCGCGACGACTCACGACATGTACCTCGGCTCCACATTCATACGCCAATGCGGCGGTTTCCAGAGCTGCTTGCCCTGCGCCAATAATCGCCAGACGTTTCCCCGCAAAACACTCAAAGGCTACATGGTGTGAGGTATGCGATACGAGTTCTGGTGGCAAGTGATCGTAGGTGGTGGGAACATGGACATAGGAGCCAAGTCCAGGGGCCATCACGACGGCGCGGCTCTGGACACTGCGGCCATCGGCTAGCAAGGCTTCAAAGGAGTCTTCGCGGCGAGAAAGCTTCGTGACAAAGGTTTCATCAACCTGAGGAACGGCGTGACGTTGAAACCAGAGACCGTACTCGACAAAAACAGATTTTGGTAAGGGATAAGAGCTAGCCCGTTCATGCTCTTGAAAGTAACGTGCAAAGCTGTAACGGTGGTCAGGATCAGAGAGACTGGTCGCCCACCAGTACGAGCGAAGCAACATATTGTGAGGCATGGCATCGCGCCACAACTCCAAAGGTTTGCCAAAAACGGCTACCTGCGAGGTATGGGCGAGCAGATGGGCAGCCGTTGACAGGCCGTAGGGACCAGCACCGACAACCACTACATCATATCTATTGTGGGTTGCTGCTCCTGATTGCTCCTGTCTCTCAAGGGACATACTTGTCAATGTCTTCTCCTGCAAAGTGCTTTATTGTATGTATGTGAGTAGTACTATCACTGATAGTAGCAAATACGGGCGTTGGTTGGGTAGCGAGCGAGGTGAAGAAATGGTTGTGAATGGGAGAAATGAGAGGAGATTTGGCTCAGTGGAGGAGGAAGGAGTTGCTTTTCCCCGTTCATCATAGCCTGTTGCCAACGACTCGGTCTGTGTTCTATTGTGGAACAGGTGACAAACCGGACTGTTGGCAACAAGCTTCCCACGTGGTATGTGCAAATCGGGCGGCTACTTGTGTTCCTCGCACAGGTTGTACCACTGACACAGCCAGGACTGATCCTGAGCAATCTCGCTCTTTTGCGAACTAATCGTCTGTTGGCACATATCCTTCAATTGCTCATGAGATGCCTTTTGCAGACATTCTTCACTACGATTGATCGCAATCTGGTGATGGGCGTCCATGTTTTGCATGAACCAGAGATCAAACTGACTCACCTCAAAGGTATCACCATTGATGGTTCCCAGGAACGTTACCAGTTGTTGGTAGGGGGCAGCAAGCTGTGGGGTGTAGTCAACATTGTACCACTGCTTCAGCCAGGATTGCATTTGCTGCGTTTCCTTTTGTTGCGATGCAATGATATTCTCACATTCTTCACGCACCTGAGCATGATTGGCCTTTTGCTCACAGACCTGGCTCATGCGAATGGCGGCATCGTGATGGTCCATCATATGTTCCTAAAGGAGACATCGTAGGGGGCATTTGACGAGTTGAAGGGGGTTGAGGTGTTCGTTGTAGGGACGGCCGCTGCCCCACTCAGCAGTAACACGAGTGCGCTAGAAAACAGAGCAATTACAGGAATTGCAACAATACGCATAAAAGGATAGAAGCGAAGGTTTTTGTACATAAGAGTCCCTTTCTCTTGTGAATAGATGAGAAGTAGGTGTTGTCGCTCTATAAAGGTATACGGAACAGACCAGCATTGAGAGACAGAGATATTAAACATACTATCTTGAATAGTACTATTGATTAAAGTACGACCAGTGTTTATACTAGAGAGGGTGGTGTGCAAACAGGGACGGCAATTATTGTTTTCCCCTTGCGGAAAACCTTTTCCGTGTCCTTTTTCTTGCTTGTTTGCACTCCTTACAGTTACACTAGAACCTTTGCAGTGCAGCCTACAGAGAGTAGATGAATTGCAATGAGAGGAGCATAGAAACATGGCACGACGGTCTCGAACCTCTTCATCTCCAATAGAGAATGCGACACCACGAAATGATGAGGCAGTGTCGGCTACGCCTGTCCCCACATCCAGTGCGTTCACGGCATTGCTGGAGCGTGCGGCCGAGCAGCAATTGGCGGTGACATACTGGTTTGATCCGGTTCCGCATCCACATCCCTATCCGGTAACAATTCGATTCTCTGGGCGTCGTGTTGATGTAAAGGGGAGATTGCGTGCTAGTGATCGGTTTGTGCAGGACGAGCGCATTGAGCAAGTGATTCCAGGGAGTGGACCCATTTCGCTCACTGCGCGTATTCGTCATATTACCGCTGGGGAGTGGGCGGTCACGGCACAGATGGTGGAGACAGGGCATCCGAAACATCAGGCACAGACATATACTCATGAAAGCATTCAAACTCATCCGCACAATCCATTGCTGCCATTCTGGCACAGGTGGACTCCTTCTGTCGCGTCGGAGCAGCGGCTACGAACCTGTCCCTCGCCTTTAGTGCGCGTGCCTGGTCTCTTCCCTGGTATATGGGGAGGCATGGTAGGACTTGGCATGATCGTCGCGTTGCTTTTGCAATGGCTGATTGTTGCGCGTGACCATCTGGTGCTTGGTCCCTGGTGGGCTGTCTCACTTGATGCAATCACAATTGGCGTTATTGGGGCAAAGACGTGGTACATTTCTCTCTATCGACATGAACACCGTCTTGATGGTTGGTGCATTCAGGGTTTTATTACTGGGGCTATTGTGGGAACCGCTCTTTTCTTGTTCCTGCTACGTGTTCCTGTGGGTGCTTTTCTCGACATGGTGGTTCCTGGTCTGCTCATTGCCATGGCGATAGGACGCATAGGCTGCTTCTTTGCAGGGTGTTGTGGTGGGCCACCTACCGCAGCGCGTTGGGGCGTGTGGTCCTCAGATCAGCGTAT
>DAIDJF010000165.1 GCA_027451525.1 Ktedonobacterales bacterium | reverse complement strand
GTACCGCTATAGCCCTTCTTTTTCAGCACCTCCGCCGCTTCACGGTTGCCCGCGATAGCAACATCCGCGTGTTTGTAGTTGTATAGCTCAAACTGGCGAAATGGCGGCGGATAGGTGCGATACAGATTTTGCCAGGTGAAGAAAAGCGTGCGGGCGCGATGCTGCATTGCTAAGCGCATGGCGTGAAATGTCGCGAAGTTATAGGGTTCCTCGTCGATGTGCACGATCTCTGGACGCACAGCGGACATAATCTTACCCAGTTGCGGATAATAGTGCAGGTGGAAGTTGCCGTTGAAGGCGATGGGCGTCACGACCATCTGATAGCCATCTGTGTAGAGGCGTTCAAGCATCTGTTTGCTGCCATCATCGCTCTGCCAGTATTCGGGCGTGGCTAGTGTCAGTTCAACGCCGGGGCACTTTGCCAGTTCCTCAAGTTTACGCTGTGAGGTTCCTGCCACCAGTGCTTTAGAAATCATTAAAACGCGCATCTATCTCTATTTCTTTCTTTGCGTGGCTACGGTACTTTTACTTTTTTGATAAACCTCTTCGTAGACGGCAAGCGTCTCACGTGCCGTCTTATGCCAGCTAAAGTGCGCGGCCTGTTCAAGCGAACGGGCGCGTAAATCGGCCTGCAACTCGCTGTTTGTTAAAACGCGCTGCATGGCGTCAATCATGGCTCCCAGATCATCGGGGTCAATACTAATCGCGGCATCGCCAACGACTTCGGGCAGCGAGGTGCGATTCGAGCAAACGACAGGCGCACCACAACTCATTGCCTCTAGTGGGGTCAAGCCAAAGCCTTCATAGAGTGAGGGAAACACGAAAAGGCTTGCGCCACTATACAGGGTGGGCTTGTCTTCTTCATCGATAAAACGATAGATGATCTGTCCTGTCATGCCTAATTCGGCGGCGACGGGACGCGGATCGGGGAAGAGTGGGCCGCTTTGCAGGTCGGGATTGCCAGCGACGAGCAGTTGTAGTTTGGGATCGCCGATCTTACTGTACAGATGAGCGAAGGCACGCACCAGTTGCGGCACATTTTTGCGCTGGTCGAGACCACCGAGGTAGAAGATATAGCGTTCGCCCAGGCCGTAGCGCGCACGCGCCGCCGCCAGTTTCTGCGGGTCGGTCACTGGACGATATTCCTCACCTGCGGCCTGATAGATCACGCGAATGCGCTCGGACGGGATTTTAAGAGCATCCATGATATCCTGGCGAGCATGTTGCGAGATAGTGATTACCATCGTTGCATTATGTGCCGCCTGCGAGACAAGGCGCATATAGGCTTTAACCTTTGTGCCAGCCTGATAGAGTGGCATGCGCAAAGGGATAACATCATGGATGGTCACAACGGTCGGTGTGCGTGGGAGCAAGGGTGGTGCAAAGTAGGGTATATGGAAGAGGTCAACGCCAGCCTCACGCGCCGCTGCAGGACCTGTCACTTGCTCCCAGAGGAGCTTTTCGATGTTTTCCCGATTACTGGCAAAGCCAGGAACCGCCTTGACCTGATAAGGGAAAGAAGGCGTGGTCGATTCTCCAAGTGGTTGTGGCCCAAGCAGCACATATTCATTCTTCTGGTCAATATCCGCCAGGGCAGCTAATAAATGTTTCATATATTGACCGCTTCCGGTCGCGGGATATTGAAAAAAGAGTGCGTTGATACCAATTTTCATGCAATAATACCCTCATCGGTGAAATTGTGTTCTCCAGCATAGAGCTTCTGGTAGATTGCCAACATTTTACGCGCCGCCATCGCCCAGGTATAGTGAGCGGCACGCTGGTAGCCCTTTTGGCGCAGTTCTTCGCGCAGAGTCTCATTTTCTAGTAGGCGCGTCATTGCGCTGGCGAGCGCGTCGCTATCGTGTGGATCAACAAGCAGGGCTGCATCACCAACGACTTCAGGTAGTGAAGAGGTCTGCGAGGTAATCACCGGTGCGCCACACGCCATAGCTTCCAGTGGAGGGATGCCAAATCCTTCAAAGAAAGAGGGGAAAGCGAACACATCTGCCATGCTATAGAGCGTAATCAGTTCAAGTTCGGTCACGCGTCCAAGAAAACGGACTTTTTTCTCTAATTTGAGGTCCGCGACTAACTTCTGTGTTTCTTCGTATAGCCATCCTTGTCCACCTGCAATGGCAAGCATGGCGGGACCATTTTTCCTCTTCTGCGCCTGATGAAAGGCTTTAATCAGTCCCATATGATTTTTGCGCGGCTCCAACGTGCCTACAGCCAGGACAAGGGGGTGTTTCAGGCCAAATTTGTGCTGTGTGGCACCCAGTAACAACGGATCGGTAATACGCTTGAAATGGGGAGAGACGCCGTTAGGCACAACAGTCAGTTTCGCGCGTGGAACCTGAAAATGCGTGATGAGTGTGCGTGCAACTTCATAGGAGACTGCCGCGACAACATCGGCTCTGGCTACCGCATCGGGCACAACGCGCTTGAGGTATGCTGCTAACTCTGGTACAGCATACTCAGGATGTTCCAAAAAGGCCAGATCGTGTACCGTGACGACCTTATGCATTTTGTTGTTGAGCGGGGGAAGCACAAAATCGGGGCCATGATAAATATCAGCGGAACCCGAAAAGAGGGTTGCGGGCAAAGGAAAATGCAGACGATACCAGAGAATATTGAGGTAGCGATCTGGAATAAAAATACTTTTACCAACCACATTGTGCGCGGATGGAAATGGATGTTCTGCTGTAGGATGGCCGCTGGTCAGAAGAATGTAGCGATTTTCCTCATCTTGAGCCAACATCGCATCCACCAGATTGCGTATATAAGTTCCGATGCCTGCATTCTGGCGGATGCCAGCGGTGTAATCAATCGCAATACGCATGAGTCTACCTTATGTCATGTGTAGGACGCCTACTTGCTGGTTGGTGTTCCAAACAGACCGAGTGGCGCACCACCGAGAAGGTGGAAGTGTAACTGAAAAACGGACTGCTCAGAGTATTTGCCAACGTTGGTGACGAAACGATAGCCTTTCTCATCAATGCCGCGCTCATGCGCAATCTGTTGTGCAGTTGTAAATATTTTTGCCAGGATGGGCGCATCGGCAGCGGTCAGATCCGCCATTGATGCGGCAATGTGTTGGCGTGGAATCAGCAGAATATGCTGTGGGGCTTGTGGATGAATATCCTCAAAAGCCAGCACATCCTCATCTTGAAACACTATTTTAGCTGGAATCTGACCAGCAACAATTTTACAGAATAGGCAATTTTCTTGCTGCATATAAATTACTCCTACTGTCTGGGCCATTACAGGGGGCAGGGCGAGGGCAAGCCTCGCCCCTACAATGATACGTTGCCCGTTTTCCCCGTCATCATTGTAGGGGCGACCCTTGCGGCTTACACATGTAGGTTTTTTGGACCCATTGGTGCCGGATCAAGAGCGTCCAGGCGACGAAGAAGATCACGAAGGCGATGGAGCTCATCGCCGCTTCGCAGATCGTCCGTTCGCAGCAGCGCATCCACGCCAACCGGCGCTACCGCGACGGCATGTCGCGCATCGTGCTGGAGGCGGCCAAGGGTGATCCCGCTGCGGCGAAGAAGCTGCTC
>DAIDJF010000164.1 GCA_027451525.1 Ktedonobacterales bacterium | reverse complement strand
GAAGCGCGTTCGACTTGCATGTGTTAGGCACGCCGCCAGCGTTTGTCCTGAGCCAGGATCAAACTCGCCATCCAGTTGTTATTCCATCTCGCTGCGAGACTCGCAGCGAGACAAAGTTGCTGAATTCGGTTTGCGTCCAGGCCAAGCTCTTCTCTAGCATTTGGCTTGTTCGCAGAAAACTCATTGATTTCCGTCCTCGATGGCCCGGAAACCGTTTGACAGGAACTATTTCTCGTATAGTTGCTATCTTAATCTGCTTTCCACTCTTCAGTTGTCAAGGTTCTGTATACCGATGTAACCATTTTAAAATGTCTACACCGTTTGCCGTTTTCCTCTTTCGATGTCTGCGGTGACTGTATTATCGCATACGTCTGTTCTCTTGTCAAGAGGTTTTCAAACTTTGCTTTTTCAGTCTCGCACTTCCTGACGCTTCTACCTCTCTTGTGTTATCAAAAGGGATTTTGTTCGTCATTCATCTCTGTTCGCGACGGCTTGGATAGTATCGCATACATCAAAGGCCTTGTCAAGAGGTTTTCAGACCATTTTTTGAAGAAAAATAAAATTCATTAAGCAGAACGGGAGAGATAGCTGTACGTCAACACTCTCCCGCTATGATAAACAACTATTTCATATCCAGCTTGATATCGTTGGTTGCGCTATCACGCGCTCCAGTAGCCAGACTCTTCAATGTTGAGTAGAGACGCCCCATCTTACCAGAAGGAGCATCCCAAATTTCGGCATTCTCAACGTGAACTTTTAAAAGCGTCACATTCGGATCATCTTCACCATTAGGAAACCAAGCTTTTAGAAATGGCTTCCACAAGGATTTAATTTTTTTGCGATCCTGCACCAGTTCGGCAGTCCCAGAAATCGAGACGTAGACATTATCAGCTTCCTTAGTGTAGCTGAGATTGACCTGATTTCGCGCCGCTACTTCACTCACTTTAGGCGCAGTTGCATAGGTAAAGAACCAGAGGTCTCCGTCAAAATCTTCGTCCAGCGTTGCCATAGGGCGACTGTGCAACTCATCGCCCTCACACGTTGTCATCATTGCGATGCGAATACCCTTAATCTTCTCTCCAAGTAATTTCGCATCACTCATATCAGTTTTACGATGGCTTCCCATATGTCATTTCCCTTTCTAGCAGAGCGGGAAGAAGACGCTATTTTTGGCTTCTCTGATACCTTTTCTACACAACCTCAAACGCTTCCTCCGACTCATCCCGCAATAGAGCGCAGGTAACATATACTAAGCCACGCATAATATAGATGAAAAGTAGCAGGTTTCGCTCATGATCTGTTACTGATCTAGTTGCCATTGTAAATGCGCAACCTGCTCACGCAATATATCGTTTTCCTGCAATGCCTGCTCAAGTCGGTCTTGTAACAGGTCACATTCCTGAGCGAGCTTCTCAAATTTTTGATCCAGCGAATCTTTTTCGCGCGCCGTCTGCGATAACTGATCGCTACGCTGCTCATGCTCTTTTTGTACTTGCTCTAACTCGCCTTCCAGCACTTGTATACGTCGCTGGCTCTCCAACATTTTTGCCGTCAGGGCAAGCACCTCGCGTTTATAGGACTCACGAACACCGTCCAGTTCGCGCTGCAAGTCTTCAATCTGCGGAGCATAACGCCAGCCGAGTAAGACACTGAATAGTTCATGTTGCGCACTTCCCTCAGCACTGGACGAGCGTAGCCCTTCCAAGACACGATCATTCCATTGCCCACTTGCCAACAAACCACCAAGTGCTCGCAACCCAATATTGAGTTCCCCCGGAAACATTAACGCGCTCTTCACAGGAGCAAAGCCATAGGCACTCAAACTTTGTGCATATTCAGTAATTTCAAGTGGATTAGAGAGCATTGCCAGTACCGCCGCGATCTCAGTACGCAATCCCAGGCCAACATCACCATCTTGAAATACCTCTAAGAGCCGTTCCTGCGTTTGCCCTCCAAGCAGCAACAAGAGATAGATCAATTGCCGCCGCGATGGTGTGAAGTCTTCCAGCGTTTGTAACAATGGTCTTAGGACTATGCGATCTCCAAGTAGCAGAAGCAGTGCAGCGATGCGCAGATTTACCTCTTCTAAGCTATGGGTCTGCACATACTCTAACAACTCAGGAACCATCATATTATCGGCGTACTGTTGGGTAGATTCGTCCTGAATACGCTCTATTAACAGTGCCAGAGCCATCGCAATCTCGTTATAGTCCTTGCTGCTCAGCAGTTTTATTAAGTCATCTCTAATGATTTCTGTCGGCATACTATGAAACACACTGAGCGCGGCTTCACGCATTATCGGCTCAGCAGTATTAATATATGCCGCCCATATAAACGGCAACGCGGGCGTACCTATAGAGCGCAAGATACGTTTTGCGGTTTTGGCAACAGCGGGATTGGTATCAATAATTAACTGGCCGAGTGGGGGGACAGCTAGCGCACCAATTTTGATCAATGCCATCTCCGCACCACTTCTTCGCCCTTCCAGCCAAAGAGACTGTAGCAATTGTTCCAAAACAATCCGTTGTAACGGTTTTTGATGAGTTAAGCGAAACAACGCCTCAGCAGCATCATTGAGCAGGTACGCATCCTCTAAGCCTTCCAGGAGCGCGGGCAGACTCGCGGGAGCGAGATCACTCGTCAAAACGTCTAACAGAGCCTCGCGTGCGCGTGGTGGTGGGGGCAAGGTAAATAATTGCATTAGTTCACGCAGCACTTTTTCTTGTTCTCGACTCTGGCGTACCAGCGCGACGACGATCATACGTGCTCGTTCTCGTGCCTCGCTGCGCTGGTCATCCAAGCCCGAAATCAGAGCCGACAGAATTTGCATACCGAATTGTGGCAAAATATCTACCACAGCCTCGCCACGCTCATTCTCTCCCAATAACGCTACTAACGGCGCAATCGCCGCCTCTGGATAGCGCAACAGTAACATACTGGCAGCTTTACGCAACGGTGCCGTCTGATTGAGCATGTCCAACAGAGCCGGCACGACAACAGAACCAGGCAAACCCTCTAAAATTTGATAGATGTAGGCACGCACCCGTTTATCGGGATGCAGAAGATGCTTGACCAGAGGAGTAGCGACATCTATACGTTGTTTGAGAAACACACTCATGATCTGGCGCGCCTGGAACTCTGTGCATCCTTCTAATATCCCAATCAAGTGTTCCGCTGGAAATGGAACAATACATAACAGAACACGTTGGATCCGTTGCGTGAGTATTGTCTCTTCTGCTACATCTAGTTCTGCCAGCAAGCTATCAAAGGCTACGGGCCAGATACGGCTAAGCGCGTTGATTGCCTCTTCATAAACCTGTAGCCGCTCATCCTTTAGGACATTTAAAAGCGGTGCAACGACCCGCTGTTCTGGAAACTGCCCCAGCGCGCGAATAACAGCGATCATCACAAAAAGTTCTAACTGAGGAGTTTGCAGTAAAGCCAAAAGTGTGGGTAATGCGGCAAGGTCATGAATACGTTCTAACACCTGAACGAGCAGGCGCGTACGTCCAGGCACGATATGAAAAATCACATGCGAAATTGGTGTAATAACTTCCGGCCCCATCTCACTTAAGATCTGCGCAGCTTTTCCTGCCACAAGCTCATCAGCGTGGGTAAAAACCAGGTCAATCAGACCGGGAATACTC
>DAIDJF010000163.1 GCA_027451525.1 Ktedonobacterales bacterium | reverse complement strand
AATCCCACTCTGTCTCAGAGTAACCTGCGGTGTGCGGAACTGTGCGTATGCGCGATAGGCCGAAGAGACGGTGGCGATCCCAGCCGAAATCGATAGGCACCAGACCAGGGGCAATCACACGGACAACTTTCAAGCCTGTACCTCTTAATTCCGGTGCTGTTTGATCGACAACAATCAGGTCGATGTCCAACTTGAAAAGCTGTTCAATGCTGTACTGCAAATCTGCGCGCAGGTCCCAGTTACGAGGCCGCGTGCTATTCCACTGCGCATACGCCTCCTTTATAGAGCGGACTGCCTGATTCTGATAGAGGAAGCGAGCATGGCGGGCCATCTCTGGTAATCCATAGAGCAGGGTATGGTGCTCGATGGTTTTGACCTTCGTATAGTCATTGGATAATTGCTGTAGCGTCTCCAGTTCTGCAGCCACACGTTCAGGTAGACTGGGGATATAGGCGGCCAGTTCGCATAGGGCGGCGCGAATGGCATCTTCGGGTTCGATGCCCGCTCCGGCAGCCAGGGCCAGCTTGCCAAGCCCATCGTCTCTGCGAATGGCTACGGCTGTGACCGTCGGAAATGGCAAATCCAGGCGCGTGTCGAGCAGGTGGATATCGTAGCCCTGTCGTTCTATGCGATCAAGCAGACGGAGCGTTTTCTCGTTCTGAGAACTCCAGGGATCGAGACGCGGAGCCGAAAGTCGAGCATACCAGTGGATAAGAAAGTTATCGCGTTCGATCAATTCCATGAGACCGAAAAGGATAGCTTCATCCAGGCAACTTCCGATAGCGCAGCCATTAGACGTATCGTTGACGAAGGCCGGATCGTTTTCTGTCTGCGCAAAGTAGTATGTCAATTGCTCAGGGACCAGGATGGGACGTTGATGGCGTAGAGAATAGCCCCACACCCAGGCCAGTTTGGTGTCGGGCGTGAAGGCTTGCAGACGTGGTGATCGCTGGTAGACATCCGGGTGATAGAGGCCACAGGTGCGTGGGTCCAGAGCGTCAGGAGCCAGATTGTTGTAGCTATCGATGATTGTCGGAGCCTGCGTGCGCGACCAGTGACCGCAATAGCGTTCCAAGCCTTCTAATATGCCGATGCGTTGACTAGTATGGAAGCGCGTGCTATGGCCTCCCCAGCCAACAGGATTGACGCTAGTTCGTCCCTGTAGATGGTAGATACCAGTGACGGGAGCCGTGATGGTGTGAAAAAGGTCAGGATTAGACCATGTACCGAGGGCACTACACAAGTGATTGATGTATCCCTCTATTGGTAAGCGGTAGGCGAGTGGGTCAACCAGCCGATAATTGGAAGGGCTGGTCTTCGGTCGCGCAACCTGTAATGGGCGTAGTATCTCGCTATCGATAGACTCGGTGTGAGAGCAGACCGGACACGAAGAATCGGCGAGGAGCTGATGACTCTGCAGCTCAAGCGTGTCGAGGCGGAGCGCGTAAAAACGAGCGTGCCTGCCTTCTGTGGGCCTGGTAGTGGGCGGGTCAAGGGAGCGCTCTGTAGAAAGATCTGACTCAATAGCAAGCCAGAGGAGTTCCAGAGCAGCTGTGTGCAGCTTCGGATGAGGACCTGTGGCAAAAACAGCCTGCGATCTTAACGTGGCCTCTTGTTCTTCTTTGCTCCGATTGGCGAGCCAGCGTCGTTCAAGGCAATGTGGACAGGGACCGCCAGAGGACTGCGGATAATAGAGAGGACCCAGTATGATGGTTGAATAGTGCATCCTGATAGGATAGACACTATAGCCATCTCTCTTGCTACGTGATTGGTAGCCAATACCCGGAATCCCCAAAAAGCTGACCTCAATCACAATCGGTGTGGATAGCTGCGTCTGTTCTGTTGTTGTCCACATTGCCAGACGTTCAGAGAGGAAATGTGCGGTAGTGGCAAGGCTTTCATCAAGCGAGAGCGAGGTAGAGATCGTCTCCACAAGCACCATGCTTTTGTTTTCTTGTTCTAGAAACATTATGCACTCCTCTCATGCAACGTTGGTTGTCGGACGCGTGAGCAAGATTTTCGCGCCAATCAAGGTTTGCTCTGCCCAAATGTCCGCACTGGTGATATCGACGAAAAGGATGTCGCGTCCAGCTTGCTGTAGAAAGTCCTGCAGGTGGAGCTTGTTTGCGCTTGTGAGGCTGAAACTTGCCTGATTTGTTTGTGCTGGCGCGTTCCAGGTGAGCACATTGTCAAGCAGTTCGGCCTCTGGTGTTACCTGTAGCGCGTCGGGAGCATCCCCCATCTGCAATATGCTGATCAGATCGAGTAAGGCCGCTTTAAGGGCTTCTATACCCGATGTTGCCAGGCCGAGTGTTCTAATCGGTGGTTTTAGAGGATCAGTAGTGTGTGCGATGAGCAACGTTAGGGGCGCATCGACGATTACTTCTGTGATCGCGAAGGTTCTCGCAAAACGTTGCGCGCTCTGCACGAGAAAGTGTAGGTCAGCATCTGTCGTATCGAGCGTTTCAAGCCTGATAGCTCTCACTGTACTACGCGTATGAAGGGCGGCACGCAAGTATTCGTGGCCGAGTGCCGCGAGTGTCCCCTGCGTCAGCACTTTTTCAAAGCTGCTATCGACTGCTGTCCCGGCGGTTGTGTGTTGGAACATACGCTGGTTGTTCAACGACGAGGACGAATACACGGCTGCGGCAGGCACATAGACGAGTTTTTTCCGGCTGATCGAGAATGCGGGAAGCCAGGCACTGTGCGTATGCGGTTGAAGGGAAAGCGTGCCGGACCACGTAGAGATATGTTGGGAGGCAATGACAGTTTCACCCATCTCGGTTAGCTTGCGCGCGCTGGCAAAGACCAACCTGCCTCTAGGGGGCAGCTGTTGCATGTAGATGCAGATGGCTTTTTTCAAGGCTTGCTGGCGTGCGGCAAAGGGCGTATCTATGCTGAATGCGGTTACATCGAGCGCGTTGCCAGTGATCGGCTCCGGCTTGCCAGCAATAATGCGCGATCTTTTGAGCGGGAGTTGTTCTACATCTTCGTCAGCGTATTGCTTGAAGAGGCCCAGGCGTTGGTCAAACAGGTGCTGATGCTGTTCATACATTGCGAGATCAGTGCCGTTGTAATCTCTGCTCAGGTTGATAATCGCTTCAAGTTGCTGAATAGCGGTATGCGGGCTTGCCTGGCTACAGACTGGGCAGCAAGGGTGCTGAATCAGTTCACTGCGCGTTGATTCCAGGCTCTCTCGATTTTGGAAGATGATGCCGTGTTCTATTTCTGAGGGCAGGCAGCCAGTGCGTACTTTGAAGAGTTCAAAGCCGAGGCCATAGCCAATCCTGCGCGCCAGTGGCAGTGATGGTAATGTTTCCTGCGGCGTTGTCATATCGCCAAATAGCAGCGTTTGCCAGAGACGCGCCTGTGTGCTGTCGTCGCTATTGGCTGAGAAGCGCATCAGAGCGCAGAACCAGCAGGGGCCGTTTGCTGGCTGCACAAGCGGTCCGAGCAGCACGTGTCCAGAGAACAGCGTTGCACTGAGGAAGGTGCGCTTTTCTTCTACACAGCGTTGATTGAGAAGCGAAATCTCTTTGAGCGAACTGCTATCCGAACAATAGACGACCGTGTCGTAGTCGACAAGCGTATCAAATGCGGTGGGAGAGCATTCTGGAAAGAGCGTGAGTGCGATCTCGCATCCAGCCTGCTGTAATGCACGAATTTCTGGTTCTAACGCCACGCTGTAGTCATCAGGCCCATCTGTTGTCGCAAGGGAGAGGTGCTGTATGCCATTGCGTATTAAGAAGAGCGCAAGGGCTTTGAGTGATTCGCCTGAACCATAGAGGAGCA
>DAIDJF010000162.1 GCA_027451525.1 Ktedonobacterales bacterium | reverse complement strand
TGCTCGCGGTCACCCCGCTCCTGCCTCCATTGTCTATAAATGTTGTGGAAATAACTTTGCAATTGCCCAAGCTTTTACGAAAAGAGGGAAGAGAACATGCTTTATCCGATTATGACAACTACTAGAGCACTGATTGATTTAAATAGCATCTGGAATTTTAAGCTAGATCACGGTACGGGCTTTGCGGAGGAATGGTTTCGCCATCCATTGCAGGCAGCGGTTCCGATGCCAGTGCCAGCCTCGTATAATGATCTGTATGAGGGCAGCGAGTTTCGCGATCATGTCGGCTGGGTCTGGTATGAACGAGAGATTGTTCTGCCTGCGCATCTTTTCGCGCAGCGTATCGTGCTTCGTTTTGCTTCTGTAACCCATACCGCGCACGTCTACCTCAACGGACGATTGATCGCCACGCATAAGGGCGGATTTACTCCCTTTGAAACTGAACTGAACGAGTTCGCACACGTTGGCAAAAATCGTCTGACGGTTGCAGTGAACAATGTTGTGGACCATACAACGCTTCCAGTGGGGACCTATCGAGAAGAAGATATTCCAGGTCTGGGGAAAGTGGTCACGAATACGCCGAATTTTGACTTTTTCAACTACGCGGGTATCCAGCGTCCAGTCAAACTCTATACCACGCCGCAGACCTACATCCGCGATATCACTCTGACAACAGAGGTGCAAGGAACGGATGGTCTGGTCACATACGAACTTGACGTACAGGGCAACGCGGATATCCGTGTCCTGCTGCAAGACGAGAGCGGCGAGACCGTTGCCAGCGGTAGTGGGTTAGCGGGCCAATTGCGTATCAATGGTGTGCATCTCTGGCAGCCGTTGCATGCCTACATGTATACCTGTGTCGTGGAGTTGTGGCAGCAGGGAGCGTGCCTTGACCGCTACGAACAACCATTTGGTGTGCGAACAGTTGCGGTGAAAGATGGCAAGTTCTTGATTAATGGGCAGCCCTTTTACTTTAAGGGTTTTGGTAAACATGAGGACTCGCATCTGCATGGGCGTGGGCTGGATGAAGTGCTGAACGTGAAAGACATGAATTTGCTGAAATGGATTGGAGCGAATTCGTTCCGCACCTCGCACTATCCCTATTCTGAAGAACTCATGCGTCTGGCTGATCGCGTGGGGCTGGTCGTGATCGATGAGGCGCCAGCGGTGGGCTTACATTTGAATTTTCAGGCACTTTTGAGCGGAGGCCAAAGGAAACAAAACACGTGGAAAATGCTGGAAACGAGCGAACATCATGCACAGGTACTGCGTGAGCTGATTGAGCGCGACAAGAATCATCCGTGCGTGGTCATGTGGTCGATTGCCAATGAACCAGCTTCAGAAGAAGATGGCGCGTATGAATACTTTGCGCCATTGGTCGAACTTGCGCGCGAACTTGATCCGCAGAAGCGACCCGTGACGATTGTGACGCATATGATGGCAACACCGGAGACCTGCCTCGTGGCGGACCTCGTAGACGTGCTGGCTTTGAATCGCTATTATGGCTGGTATGTTGATGGTGGACAGTTAAAGGCAGCTCAGGCTCATTTACGGGCTGAGTTGGAGGGTTGGCAGCGTGTGCAACCGGGCAAGCCGATCATGTTTACCGAATACGGGGCCGATACTGTCGCGGGCTTCCATGATACGACGCCAGGGATGTTTTCTGAAGAATATCAGGTAGCCTATCTGCGAGCCAATCACGAGGTAGTGGATGCATATCCCAATTTCGTTGGTGAGCAGGTATGGAACTTCGCGGATTTCCAGACCAGTCAGGGCGTGTTGCGCGTCCAGGGCAACAAAAAAGGCGTGTTCACGAGGGAGCGCAAGCCGAAAATGGCGGCGTACTATCTCAAGGAGCGCTGGTCGGCAATTCCCGATTTTGGCTACAAGAGCGCAGATTTTGGCGTGTGACAAGAAGCGTACCGTGTCCATTCGTTAAAGACGATGATCTGATTGATGAGTGAGATCGAGAGGAAGAGAGATGCCCAAACAGCAAACCAATTTACCAGCATGTTTTGACATCCGTGGTCGTACCGCTGCTATCACGGGGGGTAGCGGCTACTTTGGGCGCGCTATGGCGACTGCTCTCGCGCAGGCGGGCGTGCGGGTTGCGATTCTGGGGCGTCATAGCGAGAGCACGCAATCCGTAGCGGCCAGTATTCGGGCTGAAGGCGGTGAGGCCATCGGTATTGCCTGCGACGTGATGAGCCGTGCCGATCTTGAGCACAGCCGAGAGCAGATTATGAGCGTGTTTGGCCCCGTAGATATCCTGATCAATGGAGCGGGTGGTAATTCTTCTAAGGCGACTACTACCACTGAACAGAGTTTCTTTGATCTGGATATGCAATCTGCGCAGCACGTCTTTGGTCTGAACTTTGCCGGAACCTTCCAGAGTTGTCAGGTCTTTGGACGCGATATGGCCGAGCGTGGGCAGGGTTGCATTGTCAATATCACCTCAATGAGCGGCTTACGCCCTCTGACTCGTATCCCGGCATACAGCGCGGCGAAGGCGGCTGTTGTCAATTTTACCCAATGGCTGGCGGTATATATGGCCCAGGAGTGGAGCAAAGAGATTCGCGTCAATGCCATCGCTCCCGGCTTCTTTTTGACAGAACAGAATCGCTACTTGATGCTTGATGCCCAAAGTGGTGACTTGACGCCGCGTGGACAGACCGTTCTTGCGCATACGCCGATGGGCCGCTTAGGCACGCCCGATGATTTGCTTGGCACACTGTTCTGGTTGGTCAGTCCTGCCTCAGCCTTCGTGACAGGAACCGTCATTCCCGTCGATGGAGGGTTTTCCGTCTTCAGCGGTGTCTAAACGAGAAAGGAGCGCATGATGTTAGTTGGAAAAGGTTCTACGAGCGTAACGTTGACAACAGATGAGATCGAGCATCTGCTCGCTTCAGCATATGATGAGTTTTTCGCTGGTCGCAAACACCACCGTGTCCTGGTGATTATTCCAGACGGGACGCGCACAGCTCCGCTCCCTCTGATGTTTCGCCTACTCTATGAACACCTAGGACGGCATGTCGCACAACTGGATTACCTGATTGCCCTGGGCACGCATCCGCCGATGACACAAGAAGCGGTTGACCATCTGGTCGGCGTAACGGCTGAGGAACGGGCGCAGCGTTACCCCAACGTGCGTATCTTCAATCACGACTGGTCCAATCCACACATGTTGCTGACTGTCGGGGTGATCTCGCGTGCTGAGACAAGCGAACTGAGCGGTGGTCTGCTCGTTGATGAGGTGCTTGTCACGCTCAATCGCCTGGTCGTTGAATATGATCTTGTACTCATCTGTGGGCCTGTCTTTCCACACGAGGTCGCGGGTTTTTCTGGCGGAGCTAAGTATCTGTTCCCTGGCATCGCGGGTCCCGATATCATCAATTTTACCCACTGGCTGGGCGCGCTCGTGACCAGTATGCACACTATCGGAGTCAAGGATACCGCAGTGCGGCGCGTGATTCACCGTGCGGCGGAGTTCATCAAAACGCCTGTGCTGTGTCTGGCAATGGTGCTCCAGGGGCAAAAACTGCATGGCCTATATATCGGTGAGCATATGGAAGCCTGGAGCAATGCCGCAGACCTTTCAGCCCAACTGAACATCACCTACGTGGAGCGCGCGTTCCGCAAGGTGCTTTCCGCGCCAGCCGAGATGTACGACGACCTGTGGACAGCGGCGAAGGCGATGTACAAAACAGAACCCGCGATTGCCGATGGCGGCGAGGTGATCATTTACGCGCCCCATATTACCGAAGTGTCTTATACACATGGCAAGCTAATTGATGAGATCGGCTACCATGTACGCGATTATTTTCTCAAGCAGTGGGAGCACTTTCAACATGTACCGGGCGGTATTCTGGCGCATAGCACGCATGTTAAAGGTATGGGCAGCTATGATGCGGCACGTGGTATTGAAACGCCGCGCATTACGGTCACGCTGGCGACTGGCATTCCAGAGGAACGCTGTCGGCGCATTAACCTGGGCTACGCCGATTATCGGCAGATCGATCCAAGCACATGTATGGGACGCGAACAGGAGGGCATCCTCTTCGTGCCACATGCTGGCGAGAAGCTGTACCGCGTGCGTGGCGTGTGAGGATTGGGACCGTACTGCTCTGTCAAACGTCGTTGCGCACTTTTTTGGCGCATGGGGGCAGGGCGAGGCTTGCCCCATCGCCTCCAACTAAATTATGAATTGAGTTGCCAAACGGGAAAAAAAAGAGGACAATACTTTCAGACTTCTCAT
>DAIDJF010000161.1 GCA_027451525.1 Ktedonobacterales bacterium | reverse complement strand
AGCGCGTTTGCGCCAAAGGCAAAGCTAAAGAGTTGCGGCGAGAGGCCGTAGATTGTTTGCAGGACAAAGGGCGAGCCAGAGATATAGGCAAACATTGAGCCGAAAGCCAGACCGCACGAAAGCGCATAGCCCACAAAGGCGCGATTGGTAAGTAGCAGAATGATATTGTGATTTATTTATAAATATAAAATATACATGGTTATATATTTTATATTTATATTTGTTTTCCCTTGATTTTTACGTAAGCATCAGGTATGCAAAGCATACCTGATGCTTACTAGGCATTCTTACAGGTATGAACTCTTCTCGCGCGCATCTCTGCAATCCCGTAAATTATAGTGCCAATAAAGGGTAAAAGGGGAAAATCCAAGAATGCAAGAGCGACATTACAGAGAGCCATTCTATCTTACTGCCAAATCTGTAGAAGAAGACTATGAAGTGATTATCGGTTCTCTTTCTACCATCGGTCACCAGATATACAAAAAACCTCATAGTGCTAAAGACTTGTTGTGCCAACATCTGATCCATATCTCACAAGGGAACATATATCTCCACATCACGCGAACCGCGTATCCTGCTCCCGCACCAAATTTTACAACAAGCTTTCAATTACCTGTCTGTTTTTGTGAACTCATCTATGGAACACTTTACATAGCTATTGATCCAGAAAAAGTAACTATTCCTGCGAAAGCAGCAAGCCGCATTGCAACCATCTGTGGAGAACTTCTCTATGTTTGTGAAACACGCATTCTTCTGCAAAAAATATCTAAGCTTCTCTGCTCACACTTTTCGGGAGAACTCTCATCACGAGAGCAAGAGGTGTTATGTCTGCTTTGCCAAGGCAAGACAAAAAGTGAGATTGCTCATCTCTTGAATATTGCCCCGAGAACGCTGGATAAGCACAAACAGCATATCTATGACAAATTGGGCGTTCATAGTGAGCTAGCTGTTTTGCTAGCTGCCTATGCACACGATCTCTTTCTCCCTCTGGATAATAGTGGCGAATGAGATGAATTTATGCAAGGACTACGCATAATGCGTAAGTGAAGGGGATGTTTATACGTAGTCACTAGTTGCGAAAATACGTGCAAAAGGCATGACAGATACAAGTGTGATTGGGTATTCTTTGTAAAGAAGCTGTGAAGTGTAGTAACTACTTAGAGAGTCTAGAGTTACTTCATGTTATAGGTATAACGTGACTAAAGCCGCCAGATAAGAGATTGGAGATCTAAGTGGTTACCAGTGAGCATCATATGCTTTTTACTTAAGGGGGAAATATATGGCGATTATTCACTACTTATTAGATATGTATTTGGCTATTGTTTTAGGAACATCCGGCATATCTAAAATTGATAATCCAACTTATTTCATCATAGCATTTCGTGTACAATATAAAATCCCTTCAAAGTTTGCCTCTTTAATAGGAAAAGTATTTTCTTGGGGTGAACTGTTGTTATCTATAATGTTGCTATATAGCATAAATAACATGAAATTGCTTGTTACTGTAACAATTTTTTTCCTTTTCTTTCTTTTTCTGGCTTTTCACATGATCGCACAAGCTAGAGGATTTACTCAAAACTGTGGATGTTATGGTAATGTTCCTGAAGGTCATGAATACACAAATTATGGAACTCTATTTCTACAAACTTTATTAGCAGGTGGAGCTGTCGCCTTAACAATTTGGACCAAACCACTACCATGGAAATACTACCTAATTAGTGGCATTATCGTCACTGTTTTTGCTTGCTGGTTGTTGTGGATAATTTGGCAGAGACGTATTTTTCTCAAGAAACAGCAAGGCAGCTATTCATCATCCTTGTAGCTGGAGTCTTAGTTCGTTTTGTTAGACAAGGAGCACATTGATGTCATATAAATTAGATAAGACAGATAATGTTTCTCGCCGTTCTATACTTAAGAGAAGCGTTGTCATGGCTATTGCTGGACTTTTTGGTTTTGTACCAACAGTCAAGCATCTTACTGTAAGTAAGCCCGTACTTGCTTATATTCCTTGTTCGATAGTAGATTGTGTTTATCTAGGAAAGAAATGTGTTCAGGGTCCATGTGGACCTGCAACGTGGGTGGAAGCTTATGATTGTCAAGATATACGTACTCGTGAGCATTGTTACTACAGAACAGTTGACACAGGAAAACCCTGCCCGTAGGCAATTCTAAAAAGGAGAAGGGAAATGTATCAAAAAATAGACCTAGGGCCATACATATGGAATCAGATTCCAGGCCGAGCCATTTTAGAGGTTTCTGACACATTACCTAAAGATGGATTAGCTGGGATGAAGACTGTTAAACAGTTAAAAGAGTATGCACAACAGTTAGGTGGTCAATTGATTGATCGAATTACGGGTACGCCTTATACGCTCGATCTTACGAATTTGGAGGATGATACTCAACTTTGGATAAGTTGGATGCATGTTGCCGATCAACCAATCCCTTTGACGGATCCACGTCATCCCAACAACTACCAAGGGCCTCTCGAAGATTTAATTGTTTAGGTAAGGTTAACCTCCAGGTGTTTTTCTAACGTTATCTCGATTCCTTTTTGATAGAGGCAACAAAGCACACGAAGAATGTTTTGGAAGAAAAAGTACGAGGTACCGTAGAATTACTCAATCCGTGCTCATTGTGCATTGACGAGCGATTACCCTGTTGGTTGAAACTTAGGCTATTTCATGGTAGCTTCTGTCTTTAGAAAAAGTTATCATGAAATAGCCTAGCATCAATCAACTTTGCGCATTATTAATTATGCTTTTGCTTGACATGAAGGAGATTGAAATCATGAAGATGCTTGCATCACAGTTCTTTAGAAGACGCCAAATTCTTCATCTAGGAGGTGCGGGTGCCATTGGTTTTTTTGGTGGTGGAATTATTATGTCAGAGATATTTCACTCTCATGGAACATCTTCTGTGAAACAGCCAGATGGATATTTAATGCAAGATATTAGCCCGTATCTTCATCCAGGCACATTTAATCAACAATTTCTTGCAAAAACTGCTGATATAAAACAAATATGGGATTTTTCAAATATTGAACAAATTCAATCCGATGGATTTAATGCTATCAGAAATACATTAAATGAATTAAAATTTTTGTATCAAAAATCGCTTTATGTATTAATAGATTTAAGGGGCCAAGCTATCATATATGGTTTGGATGATATTCTATGGGAAAAATATAAACTTAATATTTTTCTAGGACAAAATAGTGATCAATCTATATCCTATAATCCATATTACAAACGCATAACTACTGGAGATGAGAATTCTAATCCCAACGATATAAATAGCCTGTACCAAGATTCTAGATTACAAGCACTTCAGCAGCGTGGT
Source organism: Ktedonobacterales bacterium (assembly GCA_027451525.1). Classification (GTDB taxonomy): domain Bacteria; phylum Chloroflexota; class Ktedonobacteria; order Ktedonobacterales; family Ktedonobacteraceae; genus DTNP01. The sequence goes on along the minus strand of DAIDJF010000161.1, from coordinate 1,054 downwards.
GTGCATATAGTTGTTTGTCATCAAGCACTCAAAGCACTTTCATTAAAACTTGCAGGTCAGCACGATAGTACTACACAATCCGTATTCGAAGAACTGTCGACTCACCTGATCCCTGGAGTTCAACAAACGCCATCAGGAAGTTCACTTCTTGCTGTTGCACAGTATCTCGGTTTTACTTATGCTAAACAATAAGGCAATAGTTGTTGAAAATATCCCAATCTAACTCTTACGGTAACTACCCTATGCATTCTCAAGAGAAGTGATTGGGGATGTGGAATACCGATTAATATGAAACCATGTATCATTGTCCGAGTCCTTTCTGAAAAAGAATATTCCCTCACTTGTCGCCGCAACGTGACACCGCTTTGACTTTGCACAAACCGTGCTGACAGGACGTGCCGAAGTTGACCCTATGCTCAATCACTTCATCGTGCATCTTGTAGAAGAACATGTTATTCTTCGTGCAATTACTCTGCTTCAGGAGATAGTTTCCAGTGTATCTGCGTAAGTTGCAATTGTTCTCCGCCTATGGTGGAGGCAATGTGCCAATGGTTGTTTCAACCCCTATTAACATGCATTAAAAATGGAGTATTCTTAGAATGTTAGAACTTTAATATGAAGAGGAGGTTTCTAAGATGTCTCAGTGGCAAAAAAAGAAATATCAAGTTCCACTGGTGATCCCCTTGCTCATAATATAGGGATGCCTATCCTTGGTCAGCAAGGAGTCAATTCAACATTCGTAGGACGCGTCATTGTTGAACTCTGGGAAGAAAGTGATGGGTTGGATGACTCCTACCATATTGCATTCTCTATTGATGCAGCGAGTGGAGATGAGAAAACACTTCTACAGCGTGTTTCGCTAGCCCTATCAGCAAGAGTGAATAGAGATCTGCACAAGATCTATCCTTAACCCTTGCATTACATCCTACCCCTGCATCTTTATAAGTTGGTCTTCTGACTTCTTGCGTTTCTCTAAAAACAAAATCGGTGGTGAGATGCAAGGAGTCTTAATTTGTTATCTTTCGAGCTTTCTTTCCCGCCAGTAGCAGGAACG
>DAIDJF010000160.1 GCA_027451525.1 Ktedonobacterales bacterium | reverse complement strand
GGTCGCCCGTTCTGCCCCACATCCGCCTGATGCCCCCTCCGAGAAAAAACCTACACGTGTAAGGACCGCGAGGGTCGCCCCTACAATGATACGTTGCCGTTATTGTTTGCTACCAGCGACGCTCGCTGTTGCCTCTTCTGGAAGTTGCGGCACGCGAGCAGGAATAGCATCACGCAAAGGCAGAGCCGGAACCGTGCTGGCACGCTGTTGCGCACGTCTGGCAGGAGCCTGAGCGCGGCGCGTGGTCGCAGAAGTAACACGGCCAACCAACCAGATGAAGCCGAAAAGCGCGGCCCAGTTGATCGCAGCGGTCACCGTCAGGAAGACCCAGGTGGGTGCGCCAAAGGCTGCCGTGATCAAGTAGACAGCTCCAGTTACCAGGATGTTGCCCAGCGTCACAGGAATAAGGATCAGCCACGCGAACTGCATCAGTTGATCGGCGCGCAGACGTGGTAGCGTGCTGCGGATCCAGATGAACACGAAGCAGAGCAGGTAAACCTTAATGACAAAGTAGGCCAGAGCCAGAATATTACCCAGGAAGCCCCAACCGAGCGAGTTCAAACCCGTCAGATAGGACACGCCAGGACCAGACCAACCGCCCAGGAAGAGGAAGGTCGTGATGGCTGACACAATCGTCATGTTGCCATATTCGCCCAGGAAGAAGAGTGCCCAGCGCATGCCACTATACTCGGTCAGATAGCCCGCGACCAGTTCGGACTCGGCCTCTGGCAGATCAAAGGGGGCGCGGTTCGTCTCCGCCAGACCGCAGGTATAGTAGACGACGAGCATCAAGGGTTGGAACAGGATAAACCAGCTCCAAGGCGTATTGCCTTCAAAAATGAAGTCCAGTACGGGAATGCCCGTGTTATGCCACGCTGCGTTCTGGAACATCATAATGTCGCGCAGGGAGAGCGTACCAATGCCCTCGCTGCCAGGAAAACCCGCCATGCCCGCCAGCACACTCGTAAACATGATGACACCAATAAGAGCCAGAACGAGTGGTAGTTCATACGAGATCATCTGCGCGGCAGAACGCAGGCCACCAATCAACGAATATTTGTTATTTGAACCCCAACCCGCCATCACAACGCCCACCACGTCGAGCGAACTCATCGCGACGAGATAGACAATGCCTGTTGCCAGAGCGGTTCCGGGCAGGCCAACATAGGGCGAGAAGGGCAAGACAGCGAACGCGGCAATCACGGGAGCCATAAAGACCGAGGGAGCCAGCAAGAAAACCAACTTATCGCTATTTGCGACATGAATGTCTTCTTTCAAGAGCAGTTTGCCCACGTCGGCGACCGTTTGCAACAGACCCCAGGGGCCAGTGTGCATGGGGCCAAGACGGTCCTGCATCCAACCCATAATTTTGCGTTCGGCAAGGATCAGGATGACCGCGCTCGTCATAATAAAGCCAAAGATGGAAAGGAAGGCGACGATAAATTCTACGATCTGCCAGACTAACGGATAGGTTGTACCCGCTAGCTTGACAGCCATGTCGCCTGCTATCAATGTATGCATAAGAATAACCTCAATAGCGATACTTCAATAAGGTCTGTCTAGCGATCAACCTCACCCAAGACGATATCCAGGCTGCCCATAATTGCGACGACATCACTCATCTTATGACCGCGCAACAATTCGGGCAGGATTTGTAGATTGACAAACGAGGGGCCGCGCAGTTTCGCACGCCAGGGATATTCGCTTCCATCGCTGATGAAGTATACCCCTAGTTCGCCCTTGCTGCTCTCAACGCCAAAGTAAGTCTCGCCACGTGGTGGGCGCAAAGCAATCGGTGTGCGTGTGCTGATCGGCCCACCGGGTAGTTTATCGAGGGCGACACGGCAGAGGCGAATACTCTCAGTAATCTCCTGCATACGCACTTTGTAGCGGGCATAGCAGTCGCCTTCCTGACGCACCTGTACATTGACGGGAACCTCGCGATAGGCCATGTAAGGACGATTGACACGCAAATCCCAGTTGACGCCAGAGGCACGCAACATCGGCCCCGTCAGACTATAGGCCATCGCCTGCTGAGGGTCGATATAGCCCACGCCCTGTGTGCGCGACTCAAAAATTTCGTTGCCCGTAATCAGACGATCCAGTTCGTCCATGTTCTTCTCAAACTGGTCAAAAAATGCCTCGCACTCTTTTAGCCAGCCCTTTGGGAAATCGTGTAACACGCCACCAACACGGATGTAGTTGACATTGAAACGACTCCCACCGAGAGCCTCAAACATGGAAAGGATGCCTTCACGGTCACGGAAGCTCCACAAGATAGGGGTAAAGGCTCCCAGGTCCACAAGATAGGTGCCAACCGCGACAAGATGGCTGGCGATACGCTGCATCTCGCCGACCAGTAAGCGAATGTATTGCGCGCGGCGTGGCGGCTCTATGCCCATCGCCTGCTCGACCGCGCCAGCGTAGGCAATCTCATTGAGCATAGGAGAGAGATAATCGGCGTTATCCATGTAACGGATACCCGCCATGATCGTGCGATTTTCAAGGATTTTCTCAATACCGCGATGCAGATAGCCAATAACGGGCGTACAATCGACAACGGTCTCGCCCTCCAAGGCCAGCACCAGACGCAACACGCCGTGCGTACTGGGATGCTGCGGCCCCATATTGAGCAACATCTCTTGCGATTTCAGACCTTCGGGCTGATCCGCCAGTTGCGTTCGTATCCCTGTATCTGGATTTGTCGCCATAATATTCCTCTTGTTGATACCTTCAACATAGTATTTGTTCTACGTTCTCTTGTATAAGACTTTATCTGCGCTGCCTCATTCTCTGCACGCGCACACCCAGGCTCACCGACCAGAGCAGAGCCATCAAAGCCGCCATCCCGCCAAAAAGCAGGTGGTTGGGTTGCGTGCTGAGAAACGTAAAGGTGAAGGCTATCCCCCAACTGCCTAGCGCAACCATACCCGGCATCAACAAGCCCTGCACATTATTCATGCGAGCCAGACCGTTTGCCGACTGCACCTGGGAAGGGGCAGGACGCATAACGCTCTCTCCCGTGTGACGAGCTACTGACTTTTTCTTGCGCGCTTTTGTCTTTGGCATGCTGATATTTCACCTTCTGATGCTCACGCTCTTATTTGCCCGTGGCAGACTCACCTTCAGGACGAGCCGTGTTCTGATTGGCCGGTTCTTCATTAGATGCGTGCTCGAACGTTGGTGTGCCAGGATGCAGACGCTCTTCCATACCCTGACCGAGCTTCTTCTGCACAACACGTTCCAGGCGTTGCTGCTGGAAGTTGCCCGCAACGGCCATGTTGGGATCAACCTGCGTGGTCGCGCGCGACTTCACGGTCATCGGAACCTGATGGAAGCTCTTAAGCAGGGGATGACCCTCGAAATCATCATCGAGCAGCATACGGCGCAGATCAGGGTGACCGACGAAACGAATGCCAAACAGGTCATAGGTCTCGCGCTCCAACCAGTTTGCACCCGCCCAGACCGAAACCACGCTATCCACTTCCGGCTTCTCGTTATCCAGGCGTACCTTGAGTTGCAACAACTGCCCCCGTGTAGTCGAGCGCAGATGATAAACGGTTTCCAGGTGATCCAACATATCAACACCTGAAATACACGCGAGCAGGTCAAAACCTAGCTGATCGCGCAAAAATCGGCACACGGCAACCAGATGTTCACGCTCAACATCAAGCGAGAGATAATCGCCCTTGAGCGTTTTAGGGGCAACCGCAACGCCTGTGATCTGGCTAATTGGCACAAGATCACGCGCCAGGGCTGCGTTCTGATCGCGATAGCCCGTTGTTGCACTGGGCATACTTGTAGAACGTGGTACTAAATCCATCGCGTCACTCCCTTACGCCACGCATATACCAAACCAAGCGCGAGAACAACAATAAAGAAAAGAATTTCAAAGAACCCAAAGACACTTAATTGCTTAAAAATGATAGCCCACGAAACAATGAACACAATATCTACATCAAAAGCAACAAACAGTAAGGCAAAGATGTAGAAACCCAGCGGATACTGCACCCAGGCAGAACCAATTGGCGTCTCACCAGACTCATACGTCTGGAGTTTTTCCTTTGTTCTATCGTGAGGCGCGAGGATATTTGCAACGACGGTTGTGACGATCACGAAGCCAAAGCCCGCGACCAGCAAAATACCCGCGTACAAATACCCCGGATTGACTGATGTTAACACGAGTTTTTTCCTCCAAACAGTTCTCTATGCCTGTCTTCGCAGTTGCTCACGAAGACAAAGAGATGCTGACTTGATTATAGCACAGAGCGGAAGAAGCGACAATTTCCACTATAATTAGACTTCGCTTCCTTCCGCAATTTTTGAACATGGGTAAACGGATGAGCAATCCCTTGGGGTCAATACCGTTTCAATAGGTGCAATGGGAGCAGGGCGAGGGCAAGCCTCGCCCCTACCATGATGACGGGGAAAACAGGCAGCGTATCATTGTAGGGGCGAGGCTTGCCCTCGCCCTGCCAAACCCAACCAATTCTCCCTATTGAA
>DAIDJF010000159.1 GCA_027451525.1 Ktedonobacterales bacterium | reverse complement strand
AACCGCCAATGTAGAGGTACTCTTCCCCGTTGCGTAGCCGCATGTTTTCATCCAAGCCGGGGGTTTCGTCGAATGTAACGGTGTCAAGCACAAGGTATTGGAAGAGAGGGGAACGGTAATTGCGCGATAGCATCTCGCGCTTGATGCGTCGTATTATCTCATTACCCGTACCACCCAGTCCAATAAAGACACTTTTGCGGACTCGTCGTGTCGGTTGTTCCATGCTATCCTCTTTCTCTACAAAAGCGGTCCAGTTTATGTATTACCATATAGCTACATCTAGATCAGGATAAATGATATCGTTTTTGATAATAATGGCATTACCTTTAATACATCGTATCGGTGTTTGCTCAAGTGCTTCTTGGGTAGTAAGAAAAACGGGCAGCTTTTCCCCTTTCGCATAGCGCGTTGCCGCGATAGTGACAGAATAACCACGACTCTCACGTTTAACCATAAATTGCAAGAGAGCAGACTCTGGTGTCTCACGGGTGCTCAAACGGTAGCCCCCTTCGGCACGTGTTTCCAGATACCACTTGTCAGAGCTTCTGGTCGGGGGAATATTGATCGGAATGGTTGCCTGCGGTAAGGCCTGTTGCCCTAGCGGTGGATTAGCGGCTTGCAAATCAACACTCAGTTTGCCGACCAGATGCGGTTTGCGTATCGGGGCGGTAAGCGGCACCAGGAAGAAAAATTGGACGCCGCGAGCAACAACTATAGTAAAAAGAAACCATCCGATAATGCCTAAAGGCCAGTATCTCGCTGAGTTAGTAAAAAGAGATGGGCAAGTCACTGTCATTTGCCAGCTTGAAGGATTAAGTTTTTGCAGTGTGTTACCCGCAGGCATATTGGATGGAACCAATTGATAGGTGAATTGTTGGTTAGAAAAAATAGGAACGCTACAGCTCTTGATGGTTGCATTAAGTGGAAAATTTGTCTGCGTATTGCCAGAAATATTTGCACTTAATGATCCAGCGGGCACAACTATCGCCGGCATAGCAGAAGTATGTAACGCAGGGCGCGCAGTAAAGGTCAGTGTTTGTGGTGTACACACGGTGGATTGGACATTGATCTGCCAATATACAGATGTATCCCACCACCAGCCTAGATACGTTGGAGCCACTGGTGTCGGTGTGGCCTTGGTCACGCTCCGTACATAAGAAATAAAATCACTCCCCTGCATATAGGTCAAGTAATCATATGTGCCCGCACTTGTGTTCCCACTCACTTCCGCGAAGGCCGCAAAAATATAGCGTACACCACAACCACGAGGTGGACTATAATCACCCGCAATATTACCATCAGATGTTGTATGAGTCGTAATAAGCTGCCAGGGACTGTTATTAATAGTAGCGTCACGTGCTGCAATTTCAAACGATTGCCCTTTTATGGGCGTGTTGGGGTGTGCATTCGCTTTGAGCACGATACTTGCGTTACTGCTTAACGGTTGTGCTGGTGTCGAAGAAGGCGGGACCATAATGTTTACGCCCTGATTCTTAAGTACATCTAGAGGCACAAGTTGAAAAGTTTTCGTTAGATAGATTTTCGCAGTAATAGTGAGTGGCTGTCCCAGACCAATAAACAGTGGTGTCGTATTATTCCCTGGTGCTGGTGGCGCGGGCGTATTTAAGATTGCGCCGAACGTATTGGGATACCCAGGTATCCCCCCAACTGTAAGCTGTGTGGAACCATTCGATGGATTCGCGGTTAATGTGATCCCATTTAATGGCAGGCCGTTTGTATCTGTCATGTCACTAAGGAGCAAGAGTGCCTGCCCTGATGGCACATAACGAGCACTCAAATCATCGCCAGAAGGCGCGGGATTATTGAGTGCGAAATTGCCTTTTGACTGCGCAATAACAATTGTCTCTGTTGGTGCGCTACCTGAAGTTGTCAGTTTCCATTGACCAACGAGATTTCCCGTACCAATAGTTTGTAGGCTGTAGCCGCGCCCACTAGAAAAGTAGAACATATTGTCAGATGTGCTCTGCTCGGATACTTTTTGCCCACTAGATGATGTCACCAAAGTAAGGGTTGTACTGTCACCAAGTGTAAGAAATGTGAGCCGTGCTAACGCTTCGTCTGTGGTTGTTGTGATCGATAGCGGTAAACCATTGAGCGTCGCCGCAAATAAGCTGGGATGAATACTGACGAGCAGGTCAGTATAGTGTTGCGCCAATACAGGAAAACTTGTATTATCGACCATTTTGATCGCGCTCGCTCCGTGCGCCTGAAGAGCTGTTTCTGTTGTAAGGAATTCATCATCACGCCCAGCAGGAGTAAACCCCAAGAGGACAACAGAGATACCTTGTTTTTCGAGCACATCGACTTCACACAACCACTGCTGATTGAGAGGCGTGTTACAACCCGCATTCTGATCACCCGATTGCGCAAGTGAATCAGTAATGATAATCACGTATTTGCGATGCCCCGAGGGAGATGCCTGCAGGTAGGTTCCAGCGGCTTGCAGGGCTGGCGTGAAGTAGGCCGTTTGATTTGTATCGACACCACCAGCTTTAATGGTTTGGATCGCTGCTTTAATTGCTTGGCGACCATTGGTAACTGGTTGCAGTGGTAGCACCGGTGCAGGCGTTGGGCTGCTCGTGATTTTGACCAGCCCAATCTCGTCGCCAGGAGGAGCAAGGTCTACAAACAATTGTGCGGCATCAAAGCGATAGCCTGGTCCATCATGAGTAGCTATTTGATTCACATTGTCCATGACTAGTACTGTATCTGCATAAAAATTTATACCCGCAGGCACTTTAGACTGCAAGGTACTGGCCTGGACAACCTGAAAAGACATGGAAAAAAAATAGGCCGCACTTATAGCAAGTAAGAGAACAATGAAAATAGAAAGCGTGACCTTGCGCAGAGAATATAACCTAACAGGAGACACTTTATAAACATGTGTCTCGTCTTGGCGGCGGGTTGTATGTTGTCGTGTAACCATATAGTCCGTGCAACCTCTCTATGTACATAGAGAACGAGGTTCTCATAAAAATAATATTTCTGTCTACAGAGAAAGACGCTGTTTTATGGCAATAACAAACAAAATAGCTTGAAGTATTTTAGCTCTCATAATGGATAACCAGTCCCTTGCAGAATTATAATACGTCTATCTGATCTATGCAAGGCTTTTCTTAAAGATATTGCACTAAAAGCATATGCGGTGTAGCATAATTGCCTTGACACAATAAATGAAGTGTGTTATGTTACTTGTGTTAGGGGCTGAGTGAGGAGTTACCCTCAATAATACATTAAATTATCATTCCGATGTTACAGCATTTACGTTTATACTGCCGATGATGGTTGGCTGTTGATTATCTGGGGAGAGCAAGCTATGTCATCAACGTCTTTGCTAATTGTAGGCATTTTCGTGGTTGTTGGTCTTGTTGTAGCGATTATCTCGATCCGTGGAGCAACTTCGCGACGTTCTCCCCCACAATTATCAGAAACAATACTGCCACCTACTCAAGAAAGAGTAAGACCTTCACTTTCAGCGAGACCAGTGACGACCATTTCTAATACGCCACAAACAGGTCGTAATGGCAGTCTTACACTGGGAAATAGACGCGCTAATGAAGTAGTACGTCGTTCGGCAGAGGGTATGACAGATGGTTCTCCCAACGATAGTATTCTACCTTCATCTTCGCCATCTGCGCGTGTAACAATCACGCCAATAGTCATCCGCTCTTCCCTACCTTATACTCCGCCACCTGACACAAGCCAACAAACACAGACAATAGATGTGGAAATTCCTCTTGATTGGGGAGATGAGGTGATTTGTCCATCGACATGGATTAAATTTAACCAAAAAGTATGTGTTCTTTGTAGAAGGTCCATTTATAAAAGTTATACCAACACCGGTTGGGCACGCTGTGAGCAAACCGGGAAACTTGTGCATAAACATTGTTATGATGGAGCACGGGAGAATTCATCGACATGGTGTGCAATCTGTGGAGGGAATTGTCGAAAAGGGGTCCCTATGACAATATTGGCGCATAATGGCGCATAATCAAAGAGCCTTAGAATAAAGGTGAGAGCGGAGTTTGAACATGGAAGTAAAAAAGGGACTCATACGCGCGAAAATAAATGCACACGAGAGTCTAACAGATAGACAGGAGCGGCTTGTAGGATGGCAACAAGAGCGCATGGAACAGGCGCGTGTACTGATTTTAGGGGCAGGAGCATTAGGTAACGAGGTCGCGAAAAATCTGGCCTTGATGGGGGTGGGCTATATGTTGATAGCAGATATGGACGCAGTGAGTTGGAGTAATTTAAGCCGCGCAGTATTTTTTCGTCGGAGTGATGCACAGAAGAAACGCTTCAAGGCAGATTTGGTGGCAGGACGAGCAAAGGCACTAAATGTAGCCAACCATGCGTATACACAGGTATTTCATGGCGATATCGTCTGGCAATTAGGTGGGGGTGTATTTCGGCGGGTCGATGTCGTATTGGGATGCCTGGACAATGTAGAGGCACGTCTCTACGCCAATACGTTCTGCATTCATACGGGCACACCATACATTGATGGCGGGATTGCAGGGTTAGCAGGAAAT
>DAIDJF010000158.1 GCA_027451525.1 Ktedonobacterales bacterium | reverse complement strand
ACATGATAGCGCGCCAATGGACCTGTGCCGTGCCGCGCCCAGTACGCCTCCAACGCGGGAAGCAACTCGCTCCAATCCTCACCGGTCGCCAACAGGCGGCAGATTGTCTCACGCGCCATCGGCTCAGCATGCGTCTCGGTAATCGTCAGATCGCGCCAGGGAACCCAGGCATCGTACAAAAGCGGCAACGTCGAGGCAACCGCCGTGCGCGTCAATTGCAGCAGCATTTCGCCATCCAGACGAAAGAATTGCTGCAAGATGCGCAAATCGCGCTGACCTTGTGCGCGCAACATAGACGCGACACTCGCGCTACCAGCCCGCTCAACCTGCGCACTCCAGACATTACTATCATCGACCAGATGCGTGACCAGATAATTTTGCCATGCATCAGCTATACCTGAGATAGCATCCTCCTGTACTGCCACAGCCAGTTCACGAAAGGCCCGACTATAAGCCTGCGCAACATCACGCGCGTCAGACACGCTATCGGTCAAGGTAGTCAACAGGTGGATAAATGCCTGTCCTGCTGGCTCTTTGAAGACATTGTGAAACAATGTCACACTATGCGAAGCCTGGAGAGTCTCCTCAACCTGCTTCAACGCCTCCTGTGATGAGGAAAAAATACTCATAAAATAATTGCTCCCTTCCCAAGCAGGGGTTAAGATAAGATACTCTCGATAATAGAACAAAACCGCGCCCGAATCAAGATAACGGAACCTTGACTTTTCTCGCCATCATACAGTATCATTTCTATATAATAGAACATATTTTCCTCTACATGGAAAAGAGAGGCAAACACTATATGTTACGTTTCGACCTGAACATCTCTATCTTGCTCAAAGAGGTGGAATTTCTAGAACGCTTCGAGCTTGCCGCACGGCTCGGCTTTGGGGCAGTCGAGTTCTGGTGGCCCGGCGACGAGTATTTGGCGATAAGCGCGCAAAAAGTCAAACAGACAGGCTTGCGCGTGGCACTGATAAATTTTGATGCGGGGAATATGGCAGCAGGCGAGCGGGGTTTGCTCAATGACGCCAGCAGACGCGCATGGCTACGCGAGCGTGTACCTCTTGCTTTAGAGTTTGCGCGCCAGATCGGTTGCCCACAACTCAACGCGCTAGTAGGCAAAGCTCTGCCCGATGTCAGTCGCGAAGCGCAACTTGACGAGATACGTGCTAATCTCGCCTGGATTGCCGATGCCGCCGCTACCGCTGGCCTGAACGTCGTCGTCGAGTCGCTCAATAGCTTTGAAAACACGCGCTATCTGCTCACCAACACGGCGGAAACGCTCCAGTTACTGGCAGATGTGAACCGTCCAAACCTCAAATATCAATATGATATTTACCATATGCAGCGCATGGAGGGCAACATTATCGCCACGTTGCGGCAGCATATCGGACAGATAGGGCATATTCAGGTTGCCGATTCGCCCGACCGCCACGAACCAGGCACAGGCGAACTACACTATGCACATATTTTTGCTGCACTCGAAGAGCTACCATATCAAGGCTATATTGGCCTGGAATATAACCCAAGCGGGACATCAGAGGCCAGTTTCTCCTGGCTCCCTGCGGATCGCACAGCAACGCTAACAACACGCGACCTGCACCTGCTGTAGAGCGCAGTATTTGAAAAGTTACACCCACTGATGCTATGCTACAGATACGATCCTTAGCGCGTCGTTCTTAGGAAGAGAAGTTCGCATCGTCTGCCGACTTCAATTAAGGAGACACGTATTATTATGCTCGATGCAAAACTCGTCGCGGAGTTGCGACATATTTTAGGAACTGAGGGCGTAATTGATCGACACGAGCAATTACGCACCTATGAATCGGATGGCTTGACCAATTTCCGTGTCACTCCAACGCTCGTTGTCCTTCCCACTACTACGGAGCAGGTGCAAGCAGTCGTGCGTATCTGCTACCGCGAGCGTATTCCCTTCGTTCCACGTGGTTCAGGCACGGGCCTTTCAGGTGGCGCACTGCCCATCGCCAATGGCATTGTTATCTCGCTTGCGCGTATGAACCAGATTCTCAAGGTTGATCTGCCCAACCAACGCGTCGTTGTGCAACCGGGTGTGATGAACCTGTGGGTCACGCAGCGCGTCGCCCCGCATGGCTACTATTACGCTCCCGACCCGTCAAGTCAGCAAATCTGTTCGATTGGCGGCAATATCGCCGAAAATTCAGGTGGAGCGCACTGCCTCAAATACGGCTTTACCGTCAATCACGTGCTGGGCATTAAATTTGTATTGCCCGATGGTGAAGTGATCGAGGTTGGTGGTCCCACGCTGGACACACCGGGTTATGATCTCCCTGGCATTATTGTCGGCTCCGAGGGCACGCTTGGCATCGCCACCGAGGTCACCTTGCGTTTAATGCGCAAGCCCGAATTTGTACAAACGGCAATGGCGGCCTTCACGCATACGGACGCGGCGGGTGAGGCCGTTTCCGGCATTATCGCGGCGGGTATCGTGCCAGCAGCGGTCGAGATGATGGACAAACTAGCGATTGAGGCATGTGAGGAAGCCGTACACGCGGGTTACCCACGTGACGCGGGAGCCGTGCTGCTGGTCGAACTGGATGGACCACGCAGTGAGGTTGCAACCCTGCTTAGTCGCGTGGAACAGATCTGTCGCACGGCAGGAGCCACCGAGTATCGCCTTGCGCATAACGAGGCCGAGCGCGCCTTGATGTGGAAGGGGCGCAAAGCAGCCTTCGCAGCCGTCGGACGCATCAGCCCCAATTACATCGTGCAGGATGGCGTCATTCCACGCACCGCCCTACCGCAGATTCTGCGCGAGATTGAGGAGATGGCAAGCAAGCGTGGCATGCGTGTCGCCAACGTCTTTCACGCGGGTGACGGCAATCTGCATCCACTGGTGCTTTACGATGAGCGCGTCGAGGGAGCGGAAAACGAGGCCGAACAACTGGCAGGCGACATTATCCGCAGTTGCGTGGCGCACGGGGGCAGCATCACGGGCGAACACGGTGTGGGCATGGAGAAAAAAGAGCATATGAATGCCATGTTCACCGCCGATGATCTGGCAACCCATCAACTGATTCGCTGCGCGCTTAATCCCGATAACCTGTGTAATCCTAATAAGGTTTACCCAACGCCACGCCTGTGCGGTGAAACACCTGGAAAATATCATCCACATCCGGCAGAACTGGCGGGTCTGGCTGAGCGTTTCTAAAGGGAGAACAGTATGAGCGTTTCTTCACATGCATTTCAAGACGCGCTGGCGGAACTGGTCGGTGGACATCTACGTGCCACAAGCGAAAGCGACAGCATCGCGGGCGTGCAGCCACAAGTGGTCGTTGAACCAGCCAACGAACAAGAGGTTGCCGCTGTGCTAACTTTCGCGAATCGCGAAGGACTGAAGGTTAGCGTGCGCGGTGGCGGCACACACCTCAATATGGGAACGCCGCCCACAGCCTGCGATATCGTCCTCAGCACCAGCAGGCTGAACCAGATTATCGAGCATGAGCCACACGATATGACCGTCACGGTGCAATCTGGTCTGCGCATTAGCGACCTGCAAACGCATCTGCACACCGCCCGCCAATGGCTCGCGCTCGACCCCGTGCTTGAGCCAGCCGCGACAATTGGCGGATTGATCTCAACGAACGTTTCAGGGCCACGAAGATTGCGTTTCGGCGGTGTGCGCGATCAGCTCATCGGTATGCGCGTCGTGCTGCCCGATGGCACAATTGCCAAAGGTGGCGGCAAGGTCGTGAAAAATGTCGCGGGCTATGATCTGCCCAAACTCTACGTCGGCGCATTGGGTACGCTGGGCGTAATCGTCTCCGCCAGTTTCCGTCTCTACCCATTGCGCGCCTCTTCGCAGACCGTTTTGCTCTCTGCATCTAACCCAGAGCCGCTGTGCGAACTGGGAGTGCGCGTCATTGGCTCGATATTGGAGCCAACTGCCCTCGATGTCCTCAGTCCAAGCGAAACGAGCGGGACATACACACTGGCAGCACGTTTCGAGAGCGAACCGGAAGCCGTCAGCGATCAGATTGCCACATTGCTGACGCTGGCAGGACCGTTAGCCAGCGATGCACAAACATTGCAAGGTGAACAAGAGGCGCAATTCTGGCAACAATCAACGGAACACGAACGCTTAGCTCAGGATGCCACAGATAGTCTGGTGATAAAGGTCAGCCTATTGCCTAGTGATATCGCCATATGGCTCACACACTTGCAGCAGGTGACACAGGAACAGCATTTGACCGCAACGTGGAGAGCACACGCCGGACATGGCCTGCTGATGGCGCGCCTGACAGGTGAGCAGAGCGCGCTGGCAACGGCGGTCACACAACTCAGGCAGGCGGCGCAGGCTCAGCAGGGCAATCTTGTCATCATACAGGCCGCACCCGCACTGGCACGCGCTGTCGATGTCTGGGGATCAATCCCCACGCTTGATATCATGCGCCGTCTGAAAATGCGCTTTGATCCTAATGCTATTATGAACCCCGGTCGCTTTGTGGGAGGTATTTAATGCAGACCTCGAATATTCAGATTAGTCCACGTAACGCAAAATCGGCCTTTGACACGCATCACGCACCCGAACCAGAGTTGATCGCGGATTGTGTCCATTGCGGTTTCTGCCTCTCGACCTGCCCAACCTACCTGCTGTGGGGCGAGGAGATGGACTCGCCGCGTGGACGCATCTACCTGATGAAAATGGCGACCGAGGGCGAGGTCGAGATCAACGATTCCTTTACAAAACATATGGATCAGTGTCTCGGCTGCATGGCCTGCGTCACCGCCTGTCCTTCCGGCGTGCAGTATGACAAGCTGATCGAGGCCACGCGCCCACAGGTAGACCGCCATTAC
>DAIDJF010000157.1 GCA_027451525.1 Ktedonobacterales bacterium | reverse complement strand
CGATGGGTGAGACGAGCAAGAGCATCGAGAGCAGTCTGAACGATGGAGTGACTAGCCACACCGGAGATTTGAGCCAGGAAACCAGTGCCACAGGCATCGTGTTCCCAACGATCATCGTACAGGGGGTATTCCTGGACATGAAGGGGTGCGGGGTCGGTAGAATCATGTTTGTGCATAGTGTACATGTGTTGCTCTCCCGAAAAAACACAATCAGCTCAAAGCCAGTGGCACCGTCATTGGAGCCTGGGAGGGTTCCGACGATCAAACAGCGATCTGCGGATTCATCAAAACGTGTAGCCTGATGCAGGTATTACCGTTTTTATGGCTATGCAAAAGGGCTGGAACACGCAGTGAGCGGGCCTATGGGACAACATTGCACCGGAGGAGCGACTTTGCTCGCGTTGGATTGGGAAGGAATATATTACCTGTGTGAAGAGTATACCATATGCAGCTTGACATAAACAAGGATACATTATGTGAAAAATAGCCATATCTCACTGGCTGAGATTGGATGTTTTTGCGTGGGAAGGCACGCATGAGCCTACGCTTAATGCACCGCGTGATGCATATATTGGGCAAAAAAACCAAGCGCGATGACGACGACAAGGATAATCAAAATGATAATGCCAGCAAGGCGAAACTCCTGTAAGGTATTACTGGCTTGTGGCTTATCAGGTTGATAAGGGACGGGTTTGACGTGCTCCAGGTTTTTCAGATCATAGAGCATATCGTTCATTGATTTGTAGCGTTTCTGCGGGTCGCGACGAATAGCCTTCATAACAACGGTGGCAAGTTCTTGCGGGATATCTGGATTACAGGTTAAGATAGAGGGTGGATCCTGTGAGACGTGCTGATTCATGACGGCAAAGACGTTTTCGCCATCGAAGGGTGTGCGTCCACATAGCATTTCATAGAGCATAATGCCAACGGCATAGACATCGGCGGAGGCGGTGCCGCGTTCACCTTTCAGTTGTTCAGGGGACATGTAATCAGGTGTGCCAACCGTGCCAGTCAACCCACGCCAGGTTACACGGCGTGCCCCTTCTAACAACGCGACTCCAAAATCGATGATTTTGATATTCCCGTCTTCCTGCATCATGATATTTTCGGGCTTAATGTCACGGTGAAAGACGCCATGTTCGTGGCAATATGCAAGGGCTTCACCGATCTGGAGTGTCAAGCGTAGGGTCTCACCAATCGGTAGGGTGTTGGGAGCGGCGTCTTCAAGCACAGCGCGCAGCGTGCGTCCCTGAATATACTCCATGACAAGATATTGATCGCTGCGCTCCTCGCCCGTGTTGAGCATGTGCTGCACATGAGGATGATTGATGCGGCTACCAATCTCGGCCTCGCGCTGATAGCGTTCAAAGACGGCAATATTGCCAAGCAGGTCCTCGTTGAGAAATTTGAGCACGACCTGTTGCTGCGTCTTGACATCTACGGCGAGGTAGACACGACTCATACCACCGTGCCCAAGCATCTTGATAATCTCGTAATGATCGACCCGCGCCCCTGGTGCATACGTTATTGTCATAGCCTCTGCAAGCTCATCCTTTTTCAAGTCAACGCTTTTTCACGCCTCTAGTATAGCACAGGCGAAATGCAATCACCAGGGATATTTTAGCCAAAAGAAGACAAAAACACCCTCTCTCTGGCACGATGTCTATATACTATTGCACATATGACCTGTCTGCCAGAAACGGGAGCGGCATGGGTCACAAAATGCGACCCATGCCATTGATATGCTATTGTGTCTCAGTTCAGGGCTACTTGTGATGCGAAGCTACTCGCCACCACCTGCCTCAACTGAAATGCCTTTCTTCTCTTTGTAATCCTCCGGGTGCAGGATAGGAATGCCTTTTGTCAATTGCTGGATGTAGAGATAGCCAAAGCCAATCACCAACCAGGCGATGCTAAAGACCAGTGCAATAATCGTATCAACCTGCGTTGAACCACCCGACGTGATGGCGTAGTAGATTACGCCGACCAACATCAGAATGTTGAGTAGCGCGCCCAATGCAGGAGCCAGGACAGTACTGAAGATACCGCGTCCAACCACACCGGCGAAGGCGACGATACAAACAATACAGGTCATGCCATAGAGCAGGAATGTACCAACATTTGAGATGAGCGTCACCTGTGTCAGGTTGTCAACACTGAGCACACCATAAGCTCCGATGATGGCGGAGAGCGTGGTCAGGATGATTACACCAACGTGAGGTGTGCGGTATTTGCCATGCAAGAAACCGAAGACTACTGGTAGTTCAGAGTCTTTGCCCATTGCATAAGTAACGCGAACGCCTGTATTCAAGCAGGAGAGCGATGTGCCGACTAGAGCAATGACAACAGTTGCCGCCAGGATGATTGCCAGTGCCGTACCGTTACCGCCTAACATCTGGTCGCCAATGATCTTGACCATATCGCCAATTGGTGCGCCAGAAGCGTTCGCCGCTGCGAAACCAGAGACCGTACCAGTGGCAGTTTTAAATGTATATCCACTGTTAACAAAGAAGTTGGCCGCGAAGTACTCCAGGAAGTAGAAGATAACAGCCTGGATGACCAGCGAGAGAATAACGCCACGTGGAATGTCGCGCCCAGGATTTTTCGCCTCAGCAGCTAATGCTGTTGCCGACTCGAAACCGACCACAAGCAGAATGGCAATTGTGGACTGATAAATCAGGCCATTCAGATCATGTGGGGTGATGACGCTCAACGCGCTGGGGTGCAAATAATGCACATTTGGATGCTGGAGACGATACGCAATTGCCAGCGCGGAGAAGGTCACCAGGGCGATAATCTGAATTGCATTGATGATGATGTTTGCAACAGTCGCGCCAGAGACACCGATATAAGCAATTGTACCTACGATAATTGCAAAAACAACGCAGACAATAATTTCTTGCAGTGGGGTTCCGAAACTGGGATTGAAGGTCTGAATAATGTAGGTGATGACCAGGCCCATGAAGGCCACCATCACACCTGGATATACCCAGTAGTACAGGTGCGAGGCCCAACCAACAACAAATTTGGCAAGGCGAGCAAACTTAAAGTGACGATGCTCTTCATGCTGAAGAATAGAGATTTCCGCGAAGTAGTAGGAACTTCCTGCACCCGCTTCTGGGTAGCGTTTGGCGAGCGTAGCATAAGCAATTGCAGTCAGTAGAGCAATCGCGGTTGCTACAAATACCGAGGCCCACATGTTCATTGCCGAGCCGGGAGCAGCCTGGATCTGATAAGTCGTCCAAAGGAAGGCTCCAGGGGCGATTAGAGCCATCGCATTGATAGTGACACCGGTGAGGCCAAGCGTAGCCTTCATTCCGGTATCGGAGGGTGCTTGTGCAGCCATGTCGTAATCCTCTTTTCGTGTCGTATCCAAAACAGTCTCAAGACCAATGGCATCATTACCACGTTGGTTGCGCACGCTGCATGGGGAAAGATCATACGTATTCGCCGCTTCACTGGGGCATGCTTTATTTTCTATAGTTAAGTATAAAGTGCTCACTTTCTTTAACATAGGGACATTTTACGAGAAGTGCGGCACAGTGATTTGTGCATATTGCACAAATCACTGTGCCATATGGGCTTACAAGGCACGTATACGCTTCTATCTATTCTATCTTGTGCATATTGCCTTGTATGATTTAGCAGTAGTGCTTTGCCAAGTGTGGCAGGGCGAGGGCAAGCCTCGCCCTGCTTCCTCATTGGATAGGTACTGAGGAGCAAGAGATGCTCATATACCTCTACGGTTATTGTGTTTGAGCGCGGTGGGCTTGCTTATTTTGCCCAATCCATTGGTTCGGGTTGCGCAAAATCTGAACTGATTGCTACTGGATGGCCCTGCTGAAATGAGTCTTGGATGGCGCAAAGGATATCGACAACGTGTGCTGCCTGCGCGCCCGTGATGCGCTGCGGACGCCCCTCGTTGAGCGCGTCAGCCATATCGAGCACACCACGCGACCATTCCGTGCCATGATAGGGTTCCTTCACGTAGGGAACCTCTTCGTAGTTAGAGCCAAAGGTTGAGAACTCGACCTTGCCATGAAAATTCTGCCAGTCGCTCAAGTAAAGCGAGCCACGATCACCGTGAAATTCAATGCCGCGCTGTTTGCTCTGATGGCTGACATAGAAATTGGTGGTCAGACGTGCTACTGAGCCGTTGGCGAACTCGATGGCGGCGACGGCGAAATCTGGCGTCTCAATATGGAAGGGCACGCCCTCTTTCGTGACGCGATCAGGGAAAAGCACCTTGCCAAAGGCTGTGACATTGCGCGCTGGCCCAAAGATCGTCGTCAGGATGGTCAGAGGATAGACGCCGACATCGAAGAGCGGTCCGACCGCGTAGAATGGACCAGGAGCAGGATGCCAGGACTCGATACGGCCCCAGTTGACATCGGCATAGGCGAGACGCACTGTACCAAGCTGACCGTCGCGAATGGCTTTCCAAGCTGTTTGTTGTGCCTCGCCCAAGATCGTGATAGGCGCGCAACTCAGGTTGCGTCCTTTCTCTTTGGCAAGTTTGACCAATCCCTGCGCCTCCGCCGAGGTGAGCGCGAGTGGCTTTTCGCTATAGACATCCTTGCCAGCGTTCAGGCATTGCGTGATAACGGCGGCATGCGCGTGGTGAATCGTCAGGTTGACAACAAGCTCTACCTCTTCATCCTCTAAAATAGCCTCTAATGAAGGATAGACGCGCCCGCCATAGGTGGCGACATACTCTTCTGCGCGCTTGAGATCAATATCCGTCGCGCCCAGCAGCTTGATCTGGGGATATGGTTGCAGCGTTTTCGCGTAGGCTCCCGCGATATTGCCGCAGCCGACAATCGCGATTGCAAGCGGTTTTTTCTCCATTACGTGCCTCTTTCTCGTTGTTACGCCAGCCACGCGCTGAGCATGGATAACATACTGATACAGTCTTCTGTCGGGTCAAATAGTTCCGGCTCGTGTTCGATGCTATATCGTCCTGTATAGCCTAGCCGTCTCAGCGTGGCGACACAGCCAGGGATATCG
>DAIDJF010000156.1 GCA_027451525.1 Ktedonobacterales bacterium | reverse complement strand
AGAAGAGGGTGTCATCCCCACAACACACCAGATTACGATGCTGCACTACGGCGAGCAACGTAGCGAAGGCCAGCCAGCACGCGGCATACTCGAAATCACCTACCCCGCCGATTTCCTGCGCGAAATCACGCTGGTTGATACGCCAGGAGTCAATGCTGTTCTGCGTGAACATGAACAGCTTACCGAAAATTTTGTGCCACGCAGTGACCTCATCCTCTTTGTCGCTTCAGCGGACCGTCCCTTTACGCAGAGTGAGCGGCTCTTTCTAGAGCGCATTCGCACCTGGGGCAAAAAGGTTATTATCGTACTCAACAAGCTTGATCTACTACGTACACAGCGCGATGTGCAGCAGGTCATCAACTTTATGCGTGAAAACTGTAAACAACTGCTCGGCTTTCAGCCGCAGATTATCCCCGTCTCAGCCCTGCTGGCGCAGCAATCGCGCACCGCCGTCGGACATAACGCCATCGAACTCTGGGAACGTAGTCGCTTTGGTGTGCTGGAAGAATTTCTCTTTTATACGCTTGACGAGAAGGAGCGCATTCGCCTGAAACTGCTCAGCCCCCTCGGCGTGATGCAGCGTGTGATTACTGAGGCGCAGCAGGCAGTTAAGCAACGCGCCACCCTGCTGGCCGAAGATGCACGCACCATGAGTACCATTGACGAACAACTGCGTCTCTATAGCGAGGATATGCGGCAGAATTTCACCCATCGCCTCAGCGAGATCGAAAATATCGTGCTGGAAATGCGCGGGCGGGGCGACCGCTTCCTCGATGACACCATTCAACTCACGCGCATTATCGAACTGATCCAGAGCGAGCGCATCCGCTCCGCGTTTGAACGCGATGTAATTGGTGATAGCGCGGCGCGTATCGACCAGACCGTGCAAGAATTGATCGACTGGTTGGTCGCACACGAACATCAGCTCTGGCAGGATGTGATGGAATATCTCGACCGCAGACGCAAGGTCAGCATCGTCAACGCGAACAACAATAATGAGATGATCGGCTCGGTCACGCGCCAGTTTGATTATGACCGCCGCACACTGCTGCAATCGGTTGCGCGCACCGCCTCCACGGTTGTCAAAAGCTATGATCGGCAAGCCGAGGCGGAGGAGCTATCACAAGCATTGCGCGCCAGCGTTGCGCAAGCGGCCCTTGCAGGTGCGGGTGGCATCGGTCTGGGAGCAGCGATTGTCGCCTTTGTTGGCACAGCCGCCGCCGACGTAAGCGGTATTCTGGCAGGCGTGGCCCTGCTCAGCCTCGGTCTCTACCTGATTCCTGCACGTCGTAAACGCGCCAAAACCGCCTTCGACGGCAAGATGGAGGAGCTACGCACGCGCCTGCGCTCGGCAATGACCGAGCAATTTCAGAAAGAACTGAATAACGCCCTCAACCGCATCCAGGATTCCATTGCACCCTATACGCGCTTCATCCGCGCCGAACAGCAAAAAACGGCTGCCATGCAGGAACGGCTTCAACGGCTTGAGGGTGAAATGCAGCGATTACTGGCTGAAATTGAGCAAATGCAAAAATAAAACCTTTGTCAGGTGAGACAAGAAGCAAAAGCGAGAGAACTGCTCCCCAAGGAACAGATCTACTCGCTTTAGAATAACCAGGCTCATAATACTTACCCCGAACAATATTACCCTTTGTCGTTGACAACGGCGTTGATCAGGAAAATAGCCAAATCAAGAATACCCGCACCAATCAGTGCGCCGATAGTGGCTCCTCCACCGACGATAATGCCAGTCGAAAAGACTGCCATCATAATCACAGAGACTATCGCGAGAGCAAGGCGTTGCTGCGCCGATATTCTCTCCGGGGTGGGAGAAGAGAGTTTACCTTGCGGTCCCTGTGCCATGCGCTGTGAAAGACGTTGTGCGAAAGCATCCATAAAGGTGTCATCGAACATCGGTGGTTGTTCGCCAGAGGACGATGAACCACCCTCGTAGGAAGGTTGATAGCTCTGGCTACCTTCATAGTTGCCATATTGCTGTCTGCGTTCCGCTTCACCAGCATCCATCTGTTGCATCACAATAGCTTCCTTTCATACATTCAAGCATGCGTAAATCTCTGTGCTATTTACGCTCCAACTGATAAAAAGTTGTTGTAACGTGCTGGTCTACATAATCTCTACTACCCCCCACAAGTCCCATTGATTTGTTCGTCATGATACAGCATGGTATGATTAGCAAGAGAAACGGAAATACATAGGCGCGCTGCTCACACTATTTTAAAAGCTGCTACCCTCTCTTAAAATGGGGCATGGAGCATACCGAAAGGTTTGCAAGAGGCAATAACACTCATGCGCAAGAAGTTCATACTCTTATTTTCTATAGTGTTCGTGTTACTTGCCTTCTCAGGGGCATATATTATGGGGGGGGCGCAGGCATATACGCGCTATCAACAAACAGCACTTGCCACTCAACACTATTGCAGTGACCAGTCGCCGGTACATATTTGTATTAATGCGCCCAAAGCAATCTTTAGTGCCTTCTACCCTTCGTACCTTGCAACCCACGCCTCGCTCATCTCGGTAGATTACAGCAGCAGCAGTTCACGCACGCTCTTTATCAGTGCCACGATTACGAACTTCACGACAACGCAGACCCAGACGGTTCAGGCCGCACCCAACCTCCAGGAGGTCAGCGTGTTGCCACCGCTACTTGCCAACGGGCAGGTGCTACGTGCAATAACGAGCGAGCTACAGACAAGCCTGCATATCGTTGTGACAGATAGTAATAAACACACGTATTACCTCAATGATATCCCGTTACTTCTGCACTCACGCAGGTTGATGCAGTGGTCATGGTCCAATCGCTTACAGATTGCCGCCTGGGTGACGCCCGATGATAAGAGTGTCAGCACCCTCGTTGCGAGTGCCAGCAAGTATCTGGCAATACAGCGACCGCCAGTACCAACGGCAATGGTTGGATATAATAACGGTGAAGCGACCGTGCAACAGGTAGCCGATCAGGTTGATGCGATTTACGATAGCTTGCACGGACACATGCACTATGCCCAGGCCAGCGTTCCCTATACGGGCAATGATGGAAACGCGGGTGTCACCGAGAATATCAAGCTACCGTATGAGGTTCTACAACAGCAGAGTGGCATGTGTATCGAGTTGACAGCCGTGCTCGCCTCCGCCGTCGAGCACATTGGCCTACACGCGGAGATAGTAATTATCCCCGGTCATGCTTTCCTGGGCGTTGCGGTAAAGAGTGATGACAGCCATTTTGAGTACTGGGACGCCGTCGGTCTCAATGCAGGCATTGCGGGTGACTCCGCAAATGTGGCAGCCGATAAAATCTACGCGCATAACGCGCAACAACATACCATCGTCGATATCATTCAAATTCAAGCGGCCCGTAAACTTGGGATTGGGCCAATGTTCTAGTGGAAAGACATCGCCAGGAGAACTTTGCAGAAGGGGGATAACGGCAACGGGTACTATTGATTTTCCTATCTGGTTTAATGCCGGATGCTATGGTGGTTTGGCTATCTGCATGTGCGCCATTGTCGCCAATACACTCTTTACCTCATTGCTACGCCGTGGGACAACACGCCAGCTTTCAGGTGCTATCGTCGTGTGCGTAATCGCCGCCCTCTTCCTGTTGCCTGCTCTCGTCTGGTACAACCTGCGTTTTCATAGTGAGCAGGAGATCCCCCCACTCGTCGAGATCGTGCTTGCGCTTGCCTATACGGCTCTGTGGGGAGGAGTCGTTCCGTTAAGCGTAACCGCTGGCTATTGTCTGTTTACACAGCCACGCCTCTCTACAACCTCTACCCACATCCCCAGCCAGAAACGCAGCACAAACGTCAATAAAACGTCCGCACTCCTCCCACCACGCTATCAACCCGGCGTGATTGCCCCTTTCGTCTTTGGAGAAGACGCGCCCTGGGGTTGGCTCGAATACTGTCAGGGTCGCTTCCAGGGCCAGCGTCTCGCATTGAAACGCAGCATCATCACGATTGGACGAGACGAAGACAACGATATCTGGCTCGATGACGATATGGCCTCACGCCATCATGCAGAACTCGCCTGGGACCAGGGTCATGTCTATGTCACAGACTGCGATAGTCTTAATGGCGTACTCCTGAATGGGCGACGAATTCGTGGTTCCGCGCTCCTGGAAGCAAACGAGCAGATTGAGGTCGGTTCCCATCGCTTTATTTTTATCCCCAGCGAACGTAGCCTCGCGCCGTCTGAATTGAGCGACCCCCTGGCGCATCACAAATGGCACTCGGCGACAGAGAATATCACCGAGAGCAGTAATGTGCTGGCGGCAACCAAACCATTGCAGGACAAGCAGATAAAGCATCCAGAGACCCCTATGCCCGATACAACACACGCGCTACCGCTCGCTGGCATAGAGGGAATAATGACACGCGAATGGCAGGAAACAGCGGAACTCAACCAAATGACCACCCCAGCCCCTCAGGCCGTACCAGCCGGAGCAATGGTGGTCCAAAATGGCGATTTGGAGGGGCGTATTTTCCTGCTTGATCGCCCCATAATCACCCTAGGGCGTGGCATTGAAAGCGATATTGTGATTGAAGATACCTCTATCTCACGCCGCCATGTCCAGTTTTCCCATCAGATACACGGCGATTATGTACAGGATCTGGCAAGCCGCAACGGCACACACGTCAATGATGAGCCATTAACGGCACCACGTCTGCTGCAAGCGGGAGATATCGTTAGCATAGGCAATATACGCCTGGAATACATTCCTATTCAACATGCCCGCACTGCCCCGCTACCACTGATTCTCACGCCGCAACCTGTCACCTACTCAACGAGCGGACCAATGCCCTTGCGTCTGCCCAGTAAACTGCGCGCCAAATAAATCCTTGCGCATAGATCGGCCAGAGAAGCCTTGTGATGGTATGTAACAAAGTGGTATAGAAATGAACAATAATGTATAAGGCGTGATGATCGTATTGAAAAAACGAATCCGCATACGGCATTATGCTGCGTAGGGGTGTGATTGATCACGCCCTCGTCCCCTGTCACACCTTACACGTGGAGGTTTTTTCTCGGAAATGGGTATCAGGCGTATGTGGGGTACGACGGGCAACCACAAGGGTCCCCACCCCAC
>DAIDJF010000155.1 GCA_027451525.1 Ktedonobacterales bacterium | reverse complement strand
GGTGGTACGGCTGCATTTGTCGAGGAGTCATATCGCTGGATCCTCCTGGGCTTGGTGCTCAATGTGCCTAACTGGGAAAAATTGCTGCCATTCAGTTCAAGCACGCCGCCCTCAGAGAAAGAACAAACAAGCGATACGTCTGTTTCTACACTCTCGTCATAACCTAAACATCAACAGGATAGACAGCGTTGTGGGCGCGTAAGAAACGAGTGTGATTAACGCCTTCGTTTCTTACGCGCCCATAATGCTGTCACCGCTTCCCAGAGTGCAAAAAACGGATGCACAAAATACTAGAGCCAAAACAGGCGCAGAGGAATGGACGAGTTCTCCATATACCGTCGACCTAAATGCGTCGGCGTTGGGAAAACTGCGCGCAGAAGAACCAGCGCACTGGACCTGAAATCATCAACCATCAGGTATTGGAGAAACTTCCGCTCGCTTTCCGCTGGCCGCTTTAGCACGCGCGTCGTATCGTTGCCCAGCCAGAGCGCGATACAGGCCCGTACAGGTAAGGGGGAGACAGCCTGCATACAGCGTGCTGCCTCTGGCACGTACACATGGAAGAGTTGCTCACACCAGCGCAGGACAAAACTGAGCGTCACGCGCAGTTTAAGAGCGGCGGCACGTTGGGCAAGTGTTTCCCAGTTGAGTGTACTGCCTGCCACACGTAAAAAGATGGCGATATCATACAGCCAAACCAGACGTTCAAATGTGTGAGAGCGGTAATGCCAGCAGAGATAAAGAAATAGATCTTCTAAACCCATACCCAGGGCGGACACGCCATGAATCGTAATCGGTCTGGCACACTGCCAAAGGCTGGCGACATCAAACGTGATGCCCAACTCATTCACATGGGGTGCCGTATGAACCTCAAAAGCGATATAGCCAGCGGCGACAGGCTTGACATACACGAAGCCAGAACGTTGCGTCGAAATCGCTTCAAAACGATATTCCTGATGATAGGCATAGCCCTGTTGCTCTAATATCGCCGCCACTCGTGCAAGGTGCTCTGGATGCACCATAATGTCTATATCATCGAAATAACGCAGATCAGGCTGAGGATACAATCTCGTTGCCAGATCGACACCCTTCATGAGTAACACAGGAATATGCTCGGCAGCCAACGCCGCCAATATCTGCTCTAATTCCAGCATCATCCAGAGATTTAAGACGCTCATCGCACGTTGATAGGCCCGTAGCTCTTCATAGCGTTGCTCTCCAACCCACTGCTTAAGCGTAGCAGCCGGAATTTCTTGTAATAGCAACGGCAGGCATCCCTGCAAGAGCGATGCCCTATTCTCCAGATGCATAGTACGCAAGACTTGCGGCACATCCCCATACATAAAACGTAGCACAGGTTCTACAGCAGGCAGTGATGCGCGACTTGCCTGGTCTTGCGCCGCTATATGTGACGTTATATCCATCGCCCCAACTTATTCACAATGAAACCAGATAGCTTGACCCCCGCACTCGTCAGATCGTTTTTGATGGTTGCCACAAATTTCAAGCGATCTTTCGTTGCATCGATCACGATCATCATCTGGTCACTCAGTGCGCCTAAGACATGAGCCTCGCTATGATCAAGTGAGGGGCAATCAATAATAATAAAATCAACGGGACGCGAGGCCCACTTGAGAAATTGCCCCATCTCTGGCATATTCACGAGATCACTGGGGCTTGTTCTTGGGCGACCAGCGGGCAAGAAATACAAACCAGGAAAAGGGGTAGGACAGATAAAGTTGTCCAATACCATGCGATCCGCCAGATCAACACCGCTATGATTCGCAATCCCAAGACTATTCACACGCACAGTACGAGCCTCTTCCAACATTTGCGCCAACCCCGCGTCATTGGGTAAATTCATCAGGGCGTGGATGCCCGGCTGGTGCATATTGGCATCAATCAACAAGACTTGACGCTGACTTTGCGAGAGCAGCAAAGCCATTTCAGAGGCAATCGTGCTGGTTCCAGCCCCAGAACGGGTACCCGCTAGCGCAATAATATGGACATGTTCTGCTTCCGCCTGAAACAACACATCCGCCAACATCATACGGCAATCTTCCGCGTATGGTGTCTGCGCACCCGCGAGAGCTTGCAAGGGAACGGGTGTCGTCCAACGCAAGGTGCCTAACACAGGCACAGTAAGTTTCTCTTGCAATCCATAGGCATCGTTAATGCGGCCCGCATTCTGCTCAAGTACCGCAATCAGAACAATGCCCAATAAGAGAAACACAATCACCATCACAGGTGTGAGAGGAATCAGACCTATAATTGAAGAAGGTTTGCTTGGAGGAGTGGCCGCACGCACAAGCGACAGTGGACTTCCATAAAGTGCCTGTTCTGTTGTGAGCGACTGCTGGGTTGTTATATCGTTATTTTGTAACGTGCGTTCCTGCTGAATCTGATTGTCTAACTGGGTAAGCACATTCGTATTGGTAGGCGGCGTACTATCGTACTGCTGGCTCAGTTGGTTAATCTGCTTCTGCTCATCAGCGATGCGCGCATTTAGAAGTTGCAGTGCCTTCGTGTATTGAGCCTGGATAGCCGCATTTTGCTGCATTATCAGCAGACGCGCCAGTTGGTTGGCAACATTTGCCGATAGTTTTGCCCCAGGTAACGTTACCTGAATCTGCACCGTTTGCGAGGGCGCATCATACGTCACAACCAACTCTTTTGTAATGAAATTTGTGCGGTCAATTTGTTTATACTGCGATATCACCGGATTAAGCACAGAGTCGGAGGTTACATCCGTCGCATATACAGCAATTGGTTGGATAATTTGGGCTTGCGATGTACGGGCCTGTGAACTCAGTTGCACATAAGAAGTGGCCTGATAGGTAGCGGGAAGCAATACCTTGACGACACTACCCATCACAAAGCCAATTATAATGCTCACAACTAACAACCAGGACCAACGCACGAGTGAACGCACAAGCACTTTCATCGGTGTATCTACTTTCCTCATAGACATAACCTCCGCCTCAATTGGTCGGATAGTGTATGGTATAGCAAAAATATTGTATCAAGCTTGCTGAGCAAGCAGTACTCTTACTCAACATAGAACGTCTCAAATTACACACATCTATAACAGCTATAGCAAGCCCTGTTACAGATACAGCATAGCAGATAGAAGGCCCATACGAGAAACAATTATCCTCTCTATAGCTCTTCTTTCTTATTCGACCTATAGAACTACCGTTTGCTGCTCTTTATCATCGGCTCATAGCTCCATTTGTGCAGGGACTAGTGAGATGAAAGCGTTTCATGAGCGAATGAATGTGCATGTGCATTCAGCGCAGATTGATACAATTCGTGCAATTGCCTCGCTGACTGCAACCAGCTATGACGTTCCTCTACATAGAGACGACCACGCGCGCCTAGCGCTTGCGCCTCCTGTGGATTGTCGAGTAGCTGTAAAACGGCATCGGCAAATGGCTGCGCACCATCGGCAATCAACAAATGTTGCCCATGTTCAACCTGAAGGGCGCGGCAAGATGCCGACGTTGCCACCAGAGGTGCCGCAACAGCTAATGCTTCTAACACCTTGTTCTGCATACCAGCCGCCACCTGAAGGGGCGCAAGCGCGAGACTTGCCCGACTGAGATAGGGCCGAATATCGGGCACGTAACCAGTCACACGGATACGTCTATCTTCGCTTAGGGCCTGTACTGCGGGCGGTGGATTATTTCCAACGATAGTTAAGCTTACCTGCGGACGATGCTCCCAAATGCGCGGCAGAATCTCCTGGCAAAAGTAGAGCATAGCTTGTGCGTTTGGATAATAGTCCATTTTGGCACAAAAAACAAGCGAATCTTCCTCCCGTGACCCAATTGGGGGGGTAAAATATTCGGTATCCACCCCATTTGGCACGACATGAACGCGCTCCTCAAGCAAACCACGCCGCACTAAATACTGACGATCATACGCAGAGGTAATGATAACCTGATCAAAATGGGAAAGCATATGTGGCTCATATCGCTGCATCTTTTTTAATTCTGTATAAATAAAAGATTTTTGTAACGGCTGACGTGCCGAACGCCATTGCTGCTCTAAGTACGAGGAAATGCAATCGACAGAGTCATACACCAGTGGTATCTGCTGCTGTTTGAGCAATGTGTGTAAAGCAGGAACCGTCTTAATTAATTCTCCATGCACTACATCGATTTTTTCGCGCTCAATTACTCGTCGGATCCGTTCTACCAGGGCGGCAGAGCGATAATAAGCAACGCGCAACGGCGTCGCGCTCGGTAAAGCTTGCACACAGTTGGCATAGGCCAGCCATTTGGGAAGCATGACAAGCTCCACACTAGCACAATACTCCCTTATCTCATCTACCAGTGTGTGCTCATACTCATCACACACCAGCGCGACAAGTGAAACAGTATGCTCCCTGGCGAGAGTACGAATAAAATGAAATGGGCGCACGCGAATGCGTGAGGGAACATAAGGCGTAACAAACAAAATATGCATCGTTTATTCCTTTTCCTCTGACGTAAAAGTACTATCATTGTAGTTATACCACTACTTCATACACCCCACGCATGTTATTATGCATCCAAGGTAGTAAAGTACTTGGATATTTCGGTTATCTAACGGTTGAGCACAGACAAAGAGCATAGATATGGATTTAGCACATAAGCTGCTGTTTGCATTCATAAACGCTATCGCTGGTACAAAAAGAATGCCTCGTCAAGCTTGACAAGCGGCATGCAGCAAAATCTCAACCGCATTGACGTATTTACAATCATTTCTCAACCCCTTCATTACTACGATCTCAGTAGTGGACTGCTATACTTACAAAACATGAGGGGTTGGAGATGGGCAAAATTCTTAACAGAGAGATAATCATATGGAACGCATGACAGCACTACCCAAACGGATTGAAAACTCGTTTCCTTCTCCTATCACCAGAGAAGGTTCTCGACCGAGCACTGAAATCGTTTGTCAACCTGCAACATCGTATTTTTTTATAAAACGATGTGTTGACATCGTTCTTTCATTTTTCGGTATACTTGTATTATCACCACTTTTTCTTATTGTCGCGCTATATATTAAAATTGATGATGGTGGACCAGTTCTCCATTTTCGAGAAATCGTCGGCATGCATGGTCGTCGTTTCTATGCCCTGAAATTTCGGACGATGATCCCTAATGCAGATGAGTATCTGGCAAAAAATCCTGAATTGCTGCGTAAGTTCCAAAAAAATATGAAGCT
>DAIDJF010000154.1 GCA_027451525.1 Ktedonobacterales bacterium | reverse complement strand
ATCTATTACAGGCCCTGATCGAACTGGCCCCCGCTGGCAGCGACGAACGCGCCCTGTTGGAGAACATCAGCAATCACGTTGCCACGCGCAGCGGCTCGCTCTCCAACCGTTTGAGTTTGATGGAGATGGAGTAAGAGGAGCATGGCTCATATGAATCGACCGACGGCATGGCATGAAGTGGTACGCTTGCGCGACGACCTGCGCACGGGCGAACTCTCGCTCTCGTTGTTCGCGGCAGACCTCTATGACGTGGTGATGGGCAAGGCGCAACCCGTCTATCAGAACCCATCGGAGTTCTTCGCGCTAACCTATCCGACCTTCAACTTGCGCGAGTTAGCCAAAGATATCGCGTTACGGCTGGCAGGCAAGAACGATAAAGCTGTGCGTCAGCTAGAACTGACCTATGGCGGCGGCAAAACGCACACGCTGATTACGCTCTATCATCTCACGCATGACCCGCGCCATCTGCCAGACCTGCCCGCCGTCAAAGAATTTACCCAGCATATTGGGCAGCGGCCCCCACATGCGCGGCTGGCGGTGCTGGCCTTCGACAAATTGGATGCCGAGAAGGGCATGGAGATCGTCAGTCCCATGGGTGAGCGAAGACGCTTGTTGCACCCCTGGAGCGTGCTGGCCTTTCAACTGGCGGGGAGCGATGGGTTGCGCCTCTTGCATGCCAGCGGCGAGGATGCCGAACGCGAAAGCGCACCCGCCGAGCCGCTGCTAATCGAACTGCTCTCCATTCCCGTGCGTCAGGGCTTCGCTCCGCTGATCCTCATTGACGAAGTGCTGATGTATGTGCGCGAAAAGGTCGGGCTAGAGCAACGCTGGCGCAGCACGCTGCTCAACTTCTTCCAATATTTGACGCAGGCCGCGACCAAAGTCAGCACCTGCGCCATCGTGGCCTCGCTGCTGGCAACCGATCCAGGCAAAAGCGACATGTTGGGCAAAGAACTGACGCAGGAGTTGTATGCCATCTTCCGGCGCGAACGCGAGGAGGCTGTGCAACCCGTCGTCAAAGAAGATGTCGCCGAGGTCTTGCGCCGCCGCTTCTTCACGCCAGAGAGCCTGCGCGACCCCAACCGCTTCCGCCAGCATGTCGCTCCCATCGTACAAGGCATCGCCGGCCTGGACGAGCAGACGCAGAAAGATCGCCAGGGCGCGGAGGAACGCTTCCTCAAAAACTATCCCTTCCATCCCGACCTGACCGAGGTCTTCTATGCCAAGTGGACGCAGTTGGAGAGTTTTCAACGCACACGTGGCATCCTGCGCACCTTCGCGCTGGCTCTGCGCGATGCTGAACGCTGGGATCGCAGTCCCATCGTCGCCACCAATGTCTTCCTAAACGCCCCTGGTGAAACCACGCTCTCGAACGCCGCGCGTGAACTGACCAACGTAGCCGAGACGGAAGAGTACGAGGGCAAACGCCAAAACTGGGTCAGCATTCTGGAGGGCGAACTGGACAAGGCGCGTGAGTTGCAGCGGGAGTTTACAAGTTTGCGCCATCGCGAGATCGAACAGGCCGTTTTCGCCACCTTCCTGCACTCGCAACCGATTGGACAGAAGGCCCAGACGCGCGAACTCTTAACCCTGCTTGGGCATACGCGCCCGGACAAGATCGAGATTGAGCGCAGCCTGCGCCGCTGGATCGAGATTTCCTGGTTCCTCGACGAAAGTGCTTTTCAAGATGCGCAGACGGGCCAGGTCCTCTACCAGGGCTTACCGGGTTTCTGGCGGCTCGGCTCGCGGCCCAATCTGCGCCAGATGCACCATGATGCCCGTGAGCGTGTGGCCGCGAATGTGGTCGAAGAGAAGCTCAAGAACGCGATCAGCGCATGCAAGAGCCTGACCGAAGGAGCTTCGCCTGCTGGAGCGATTGTGCATACCCTGCCAGAGCATCCGCGTGATATCGCCGATGATGGACAGTTCCACTATGCCGTCTTGGGACCAAAAGCGGCCTCGCTGGTGGGCCGACCGAGCGCGGAGGCGATACGCTTCCTGGAACAGAAGACCGGCCCCGATAGCCCGCGTGTCTATCGCAACGCGCTGGTGCTAGCTGTGCCCTTAGAGGCGGGTTTAGAGGCGGTGCGCAATGCCATTCGCGATGTCGAGGGCTGGCTACAGGTGGAGAGCCAGTTCAAGGGCAAAGAACTGGACAATAACCGCAGGCAGTTGTTAGAGGTGAGCAAGAAAGAGGCCAGTCAGCGCGTGGTTGAACTGGTCAAGCAAGCCTATTGCGTCGTGGTCGCCATCGATGCTCATGGCGATATCCAGGCCTTCAAAGTCGTCGTCGGTGATCACAAATCGCTTTTTCACGTCATAAAAGCTGACCCACAGGCGCGCATTCAGGAAACGGCGGTCACGGCGGAGGCCCTGTTGCCGGAGGGACCCTACAACTTGTGGCGCGAGGGCGATACCGAACATCGCGTCAATGATCTGGTCAAAGCCTTCGCGCAGTTCGCGCACCTGCCCAAGATGCTCAAACCCCATGCCATCGTAGATACGCTGCTGGCGGGCTGCAAACAAGGCACATTCGTCCTGCGCGCCGACCGCAGCGATCATTCCACGCGCACCTACTGGTATGACGCTCCCGATGCCCAAACGGCAAGCTCGCTGGACCTCTCGGTGGTGCTTTCGGAAGCCGCGCAACTGACGACCATGCCGTCGCGTCTGCTGCTGCCCAACGTGTTGCCCGACCTCTGGCACGGCGATAGTTTGGCACTCGGTGACCTCTATCGCTACTTTGCTGGTCACACGGCGTTCCAGCAGTACGAGGGCTACACGGAACTGGTTGCCATTCCCCGTGCCGAGCGTGCGGTGGTCAATGTGGCGATCAGCGAAGCCGTTAAAGCCAAACACCTCTGGCTGCGTTCCGGACAGGCCAGCCTGTTCGGTGAAGAGATTCCCGCCACGCTCTTCACGGACGAGGCCATCTTGCACCTGCCGCCGCAAGCTGTTGCCGCTGGCGATCTCTTGCCAGAAAAGCTGCCTGAAGCCTGGCGTGGGCGTAGCGAGACGACGGCCCTGGCCTTGGCCGACGCCCTCTCGACGCAGCAGGGCCGCATCCTGCCCTGGCTGACGGTGCGCGAGGCCATCACGACCGCGATCACCGCGCGTTTCCTCGAACTGGCCCCTGGCAGTGCGCGCCCCGGCGACTTTGCCAGCGCGAGTGCCGTGCGCCTCATGCTGCGCGGTGCCCACGTGACACCCCCACCGCCCGTCGCGCCAACGCAGCCATCAACGGTCACCGAGCAACCACCTCCCTACACGCCGCGCCCAGAGAGTAGCCGTAGCGTATTGATGGCCGAGGCAACATTGGAAACTGGGGAAATCCAGGACCTGGGCGAGCAAGTGGGCGAGATCAAGAAACGCTGCACCGACTACGGTCTACAAGCCACCTTCCACGTGCGCATCGACATCAGCGGCAACGCAACCCCTGAGCAACAAGCCGCATTGAACACACTGCTGCACGAGATCAGCGACCGTTTGCGGCTCACATAGAGGCAGAAAGCACGATATTTTGCCTCCTTGTAGAATCGCTCACCATCTCAGAAGAAGAGAGAGGCAAAGCCATTGCTTGGTGGACAAGCCTCCACGCGTACCCATTCATCTATGGTTCTTGTAGTGAAGGAGAAGAGAACATAATGCCCGGATCGACATTTAAGACGCATCCTTTTAGCTTGTATGAACTGCTCAAAGACTGCGAACACGGCGTCCTCCAGTTGCCAGATTTCCAGCGCAGTTGGGTTTGGGACGAAGACCGTATCAAAAGTTTGATCGCATCAATTTCGCGTGCATTTCCTATTGGTGCCTTGATGTCGCTTGAGACAGGGGGAGCAGTAGCTTTTAAGCCCAGACCTATCGAAGGGGCACCAGTTGAGGCAAAACACGTTTCCCCTCAATCGTTGTTACTTGATGGACAGCAACGGATGACTTCGCTGTATCAAGTCACCTTGCGAGGAAAAGTTGTTGAGACCATTACGCCAACAAATAAGAAGGTGAAGCGGTGGTTTTACATTGACATACGAAAATCTCTTGATCCGTCGACAGATCGTGAAGAGGCCATTGTTGGAGTGCCGGAAGATCGGGTTATCAGAGCAAATTTTGGGCGTGACATAACGCTAGACCTTTCATCCGCTGAAAAGGAATACGCTGCCCTTATGTATCCAATTGCTCAGGTATTTGATTGGGACAACTGGCAAGATGGCTTCGACGAATACTGGCGCGGCAGTCAACATGAGAACATTCGTCAAGAATTTCGTAATTTCAAACGTCAGGTGCTCGAAAATTTCAAATCCTACCAAGTGCCAGTCATTACCCTAGATCGCTCAACCTCCAAGGAAGCTGTCTGTGTTGTGTTCGAGAAGGTCAATACTGGCGGCAAGCCATTAGATGCATTTGAGCTAGTTACTGCTATCTATGCCGCCTCTGGCTACGAGTTGCGAAAAGATTGGTACGGTGATGATGTAACGCAAGGACGGCATCGTCGTTTTGTAGAAACGCTCCGACCTGCAGGGACAAACAGTGGAATCCTCGCTGAAGTTTCCAATACGGATTTCCTTCAGGTCATTTCGCTTTTTTATACTCGTGAACGACGACGTGCAGAAGAGGCTGCAGGGAAACAAGGCAAGGACTTACCTTCCGTTTCAGGCAATCGGCAATCTCTGCTCAATCTGCCTCTTGATGCGTACAAGCGATATGAAGCACAAGTGGAACGTGGTTTTGTACAGGCTGCGAAGTTCCTGCACTTGCTTCACATCTATCGTATTTTTGATCTCCCTTACCAAACCCAAATCGTACCCTTGGCGGCCATTCTCGCCGATATTGGCGATGCGTGGGAACATGCGGCAAACCGTGCAATGTTAGTCCGATGGTATTGGAATGGTGTCTTTGGAGAGCTGTATGGCTCGGCGATCGACACACGGATAGCACGCGATTTTATGGAAGTCCCAGCTTGGCTAAAAGGTGGCCCTGAACCCTCAACGGTGAGCGAGGCAACATTCCGGGCCGACAGGTTGAAGACGATGCGTATACGTCTGTCCGCAGCCTACAAAGGTGTCAATGCGCTCTTGATGAAAGAAGGAGCGCAAGATTTCCGTTCGGGCCAGAAATTTGACAACACGGTCTTCTTTGGTGAGAACGTAGATATTCATCACATCTTTCCGCAGGATTGGTGCAAAAAGCAGGGCATCAAGTCAAGTGTTTACGATTCCATCATCAACAAA
>DAIDJF010000153.1 GCA_027451525.1 Ktedonobacterales bacterium | reverse complement strand
AATGGTGGTGGAGCTGGAATTTGGATGGGGGGTGATGGCATAGCGGCTGATAGTAGTGGTAATATCTATGTTTCCAGTGGCAACGGGACATTTGACGTAAACACAGGCGGCGTGGATCTGGGCGACAGCTATATCAAACTGAGCACACAGGGCGGTCTCAAAGTAGCAGACTACTTTACGCCTTTTAACCAATCGTGCTTAAATGTTGAAGATAACGATCTGGGTTCAAGTGGGCTTGTGCTTTTGCCAACCTCGAGTGAGATAATCGGTTCTGGTAAAGAAGGACGTATCTATGTCGTCGATCGGACTAATTTGGGACAATACACGCCAGACCCCAATTTGAACTGCAACACCACCGAAGAGAATCGCACTGACCTGGATAAGGTGCTGCAGGAATTTCCGCCGACAACTATTTACGGCGGCGTCTATGGTTCGCCCTCTTACTGGAACGGCTCTAATGGCGAATTCGTCTACTTCGCCGGTGTCAACGACCATGTGAAGGCATTCCAGATCACCAATGGGCTACTCTCGTCTGCGCCCACCTCGCAGTCACCAGAGACGTTTGGTTTCCCCGGTGGAGATGTTGCGATCTCAAGCAATGGTACCTCTGCCGGTACAGGCATCGCATGGACAATCGGACCTAATGCCGTCCTCTACGCTTATGATGCGACAGATCTATCAAAAGAACTCTATAACAGTGACCAAAACGCTGCGCGTGATGCCTTGCCCGGTTATGTCAAGTTCAGTACGCCAATGATCGCTAACGGAGAAGTCTTTGTCGGAACTTCCAGTGCCCTTGATATCTTTGGGTTACTGCCTTATTCTCCCCCTCCATCCCCAACACCATCTCCAACGCCCTGTATCTATCCAACACTGCCAAGCAGCGGATACAATAATGTGGGTATTAGCAACGACAACAGCGCATGTACCGCAGCTTTCGATGGCGAGGATAGTTACTCGGCGCAGGCATTGCAGGCCGCCGGAGTCACACCTGGGCAAACGATCAGCTATAACAACGTGACCTTCACCTGGCCGAATGTCCAACCAGGAACGGCTGATAACTACCTGGCCAATGGACAAACGATTGCGGTTGCACCTGTGACGAATGCAATCACTCTGGCCTTCCTTGGGGCATCTGCTTTTGGCCCTTCAGTCGGCACGGCCACCATTACCTATACCGATGGTTCCACCCAAACTTTCTCGTTAGGTTTTAGCGACTGGACACTTAATGGCGGAGGAGCTATTCCTTCCTATGGCAACCAGATCGCTATTACCACACCCTATCGGAACACCAGTAATGGCACGGCGCAGACGATCAATACCTACGTGTTTTACACTGAGGTAAGCCTGCAAGCAGGTAAGACAGTGCAAAGCGTCACGCTCCCATCTTCGGTCAATGCCGGGCAGATCCACGTCTTTGCCATCGGCATCAGGGTTGGCACGCCGCCATCAGTTACCTATAACAACATCGGTATTTGCAACGATACAGTTGCGTGCACGGGAGCTTTCGATGGGGGAAACAACTATTCCGCGCAGGCATTGCAGGCCGCCGGAGTCACCTCTGGGCAAACCATTGTCTATAATAATGTGACCTTCACCTGGCCGAACGTCCAACCAGGCATGGCTGATAACTACTTGACGAGCGGACAAACAATCCCCGTTACGCCTGTGACGAATGCGACCACGCTAGCCTTCCTGGGATCATCTGCATTTGGCCCTTCGGTCGGCACCGCCACTATCACCTACACGGATGGGAGCACGCAGACTTTCTCGTTAGGCTTTAGCGACTGGACGCTCAATGGCGGTGGGGCCTCGCTCTCTTATGGCAACCAGATCGCTATCACTACACCCTATCGCGATACCAGTAGTGGCACAGCGCAAACAATCAACACCTATGTATTCTATGCTGAGGTGAGCTTACAAACAGGCAAAACCATCCAGAACGTCACGCTGCCCTCTTCGGTCAATACAGGACAACTCCATGTCTTTGCTATTGGGACAAAGTAATCGTCTTTCAGGGTCAGCCAGATTACATAGAAACGGATAAGTGATCATTGAGAAGAGGTGAGTATATGCTTTGCATATTCATCTCTTCTCCACAATCATGAATGATATGAATGGAGAGACGTTTTTAACAACGTCCTTATCTCAGAAAGAGGAACATATGTCACAATTTCAATCGCCACTACGGCACGTAAAACAGGAATACGAGTCAGCACAGCAGTTACAAGAATCTACAACACAATATACCCCCCAGCAACCATCACCGAAGACGTCATTAAAAAAATATCGAGTTTTTTTTGCTGAACTCACCGGGTTAATCGTGATTGTTTTTATCGCTGGGATTGGCATCTCTATATTTACATCTTCTAGAGGCTCACAAGCAAAACAACACGTACTTACTGCAAGCAGGCCATTTATCATCAACAAAACACAGAATCAGTCCATCGTGGGCAAGCCATTTGTGATCAATAATACCTGGGTGCTCATGATCAGTAGTATATCTACAAGTCATGGTGGAAATATTGACACGCCCAGTGCCGGCACGATCTATCTCTTGATTGAGATCACACTGAACAACAGATCATCAAAAATTCAGACCGCTTCTCATACTCTTATGTTTGACTTCAGAGACAGTACAGGGCGACAATATGCGAGTCAATCCACTGGCTTTGGAGCGCAACCAGATGGCAAAGTCCCATCTGAAGGCAGCTTACACGGACTGCTAGTATATGAAGTGCCGACTGCACAACATCAGTTTATGCTGAAATTTCGACCTGACACTTCGACAACTAGCTGGACAGAGTGGAGCGTGACAATATGAAATACTTTGAGAAAGAGACAACGATGCTTCGCTACAAATTAGTACTGCTTACCTTTTTTTGTATGCTCATTTTGAGCAGTTGTGGGGAAACATCCCATCCAGTACAATCTACGCCAGCTAAATCAGCATCTCCGAGTGGTGCTGTAGTACTTACTACACCAACAGTTATTACGACGCTTTCTTCAGGTAGCACACCTATATCAACACCAACAGTTATTGTAACACCTATGCCGGGTAACATCTCCCTACCAACACCAACAGTTATTGTAACACCCACGCCGGGTAACATCCCCCTACCAACACCAACAGTTATTGTAACACCCACGCCGGGTAACATCCCCCTACCAACGCCTGTACCAACAAAAAATCCATCTCCAACGCCGACAACTACGCCAGCATCAGCGGGAACGATGGCATTAAACTACTATCAGGCACTTAAAAGCCACAACTATACTCAAGCCTACACATATCTCGATGCCAATGCGGTCGATACTATAACTGGGCAGAAACTCACACAAAGTACATTTGCGCTGTTAGCGCAGAACAGCGAAAGCGCGGGCGGGCCTATCAGCAGTTTTAGCGCAGCAACATTTGCTCCTCTTGTCGTAATGACCGTTTCGCGCAACGGTGGGCCGTATCACGTGCATCTCCAGGTCAAACTGGAAGGCAACCAATGGAAAATCATCTCGTTAGATAGGATTTGAGACCTATCGACTCCTTTTCAACCTCACGGCCTTCGTCGAAGTCAATGCCTGCGCAGTTCTCGTTTGCGCAGGCAAAAGGTGCCTTTGCTGTCCCCTTCGATACAAAGAGATAGAGAACTTGAGAGCAGTTCTCTATCTCTTTACAGGCACAATAGTGCATTTGGTACGAGCGCGCTCAGCCCGACCGTAACGGCATCGCCAATGCCCACATACATCGTCATTAAAAAACGCGGCTGGTCCGCGTGTGGGCGCGGTGCAAGCTCCTCTGGTCAGACATCCTGTAGTGCCATGCGTGCGTCCTCCTCGTGTCGACATTTACATGGGTTCGTCTATGACACGGGAGAGACTGGTCAGGTGTTTCAAGGAACGAGAAGCCTTCGAGCGCATTGCATATAATAAGCAATTTTGGACAATTTCAAGTAATTTTATGGATGTTTATACGATTGCAGGTGGCACACATTGAATCGGTATAAAACACAGCAACTAACTAGCTTATAATTTTTCAATAAAAAACTATTCGATAATCACAACCTTCTATGGCTTTTTCTCAACCAAATCTCAACATTTTTTCTATATCCCTACTGTTTACACTAAAGTAATATATCTAAGAGTTCATATCTTTCAATCTGCTAATGACATCAAAGGATTGATAAGAAACAATGGTGTTTCCTTGAAAACATTAAATGTGCGCTAAAAAAATCACTTAAGGATTGAGAAAAAGGGAAAGACTATCATGCAATTCAAACAACCAGATCAGTTAGTGCCTTCCAATAATATATCCGCACATACTAACAATAAATCTCATGTAGGCATACCTACGACTGCATTACCTGATGATCAAATGTCTTTCAGCCATACATCGGCATATGTTAATAATAAGATGGCAACTGTCAGTATGCCTCCTGCTACCCCTCCAATTGGTCCATCGTATCCCGGTATAACTCCATATCCTTCATCAGAAATAGCAGTTACACCTATCCCTACTCTGCCAAAAGAAGTACCAATCACTCCATCTACTGGTGGCAGAACAGACATTCAAGAAAGGGTGCAGTTTTACCTACGCTGGCTGGTAAATAACAATAAACTTATCCAGGCTCCAGAAAAAGTCTTTGCTTATCAGCAAGAAGCGTTGAAGATAAATCAGGTGGGTAAAAGAGAGGTACGAACATTTGCGCCTTTCCAGTTTCACACATCGGCACTACAGGTAATCACGCCTGATCAAGCTACAACGCTTGCAATCATAGCGGTATACTGGCTTCTTGGCTTCCTATTTTTACATACTACTATGTTTGCCATAACGCTAGGCGCTATTACGGCGCTCTATGTTTTGGGTTTTGTAGCCAGTGCGATCCTGGCAACTAATTCTTTTAATAGCAGTGCGGGAGAGCAGATTGATGAAACTATAATTCAGGAAATGGATATGTTGGGAGCAGAATGGCCTTCCTATACCATCCTCTGTCCGCTCTACAAAGAAGTCGAAGTTGTACCGCAGTTTGTTGCAGCGATGAAAGATTTGGATTATCCTCAAGATAAACTCCAGGTTTTGTTTCTCACAGAAGAGAATGATCACGAAACGCGTGAAGCACTCTATGACATGGATTTACCTGCAAGTTTTACCGTCCTCATGGTTCCAAAAGGTACCCCGCAGACTAAACCACGTGCATGCAATTTTGGTCTGCTGCAAGCAAGAGGGCAGTTTATT
>DAIDJF010000152.1 GCA_027451525.1 Ktedonobacterales bacterium | reverse complement strand
TTTTCCCCGTCGTCATTGTAGGGGCGACCCTCGCGGTCGCCCTGCTCGGCTACTTCCAGGTCACGCGTTCAAGCAGGTACATGGGTAGCTCTTCCATGTGGATGCGCGTCTGCGCCGTCGTATCGCGCTCACGCACTGTGACCGTCTGGTCCTCCAGTGTGGTGAAATCGATAGTGACGCAGTAGGGCGTGCCAATCTCGTCCTGGCGACGATAGCGGCGACCGATGTTCTGCACTTCGTCATACTGCGCGACCATCAGGCGTTGCAGTTTCTTGTGCAGAGTCTTCGCCGTCGCGACCAGTTCCTCTTTGTTCTTTTGCAATGGCAACACGGCAACCTTGACCGGGGCAAGCATCGGATTGAGATGCAGGACCGTGCGCGTCTCGCTTTCGCGGCCCGATGGGTCTGGCTCCTCTTCGTAGGCATCGAGCAGCAGATTGAGGAACGTGCGATCAACGCCGCCGGAGGTCTCGACGATCCAGGGAATGTAGCGTTCCTTGGTGATAGGGTCGGTATAGCTCAGGTCCTGGCCGCTATACTGGCTGTGGCGCGAGAGGTCCCAGTCCTGGCGCCAGTGAATGCCCTCCCACTCTTGCCAGCCAAGAATGGTGCGGTACTCGATATCGAATGCTTGCTTGGCATAGTGGGCCAGTTCGTCAGAGGCGTGCGGACGCAAGCGCAGGCGATCTTTATGCGCAATGATGTTGTGGTACCAGTTGAAGCGGAACTCTTTCCAGTACTCGAACCACTGCTGCATTTCGCTCGGATGCACGAAGAATTGCAGGTCCCACTGCTCGAACTCGCGCTGGCGGAACAGGAAGTTACCGGGCGTGACCTCGTTGCGATAGGCTTTACCAATCTGGCAGATGCCAAAGGGAACCTGCACACGCGAGGACTTGAGCACATTGTCGTAGTCCAGGTAGATGTTCTGGCACGCCTCACCGCGTAGGTAGGTCTTCATGCGCTCACCCTCGACGACACCCAGGTAGGTCTCCATCAAGAGGTTGAAATTGCGCGGCTCGCCCAGTTTG
Organism: Ktedonobacterales bacterium; assembly: GCA_027451525.1. GTDB lineage: Bacteria > Chloroflexota > Ktedonobacteria > Ktedonobacterales > Ktedonobacteraceae > DTNP01. The sequence continues at coordinate 4,574 of DAIDJF010000152.1, read as the reverse complement.
CCGCCGCAGTTGGGACATTTACGCTGTTCCCAGTTCTCTTCGGGCAGATGATCGATACGAAAACGGCGTTTGCAGTTGGCACACTCCGTCAGGCGATCCACAAAATTTTCGACGTGACCGCTGGCTTCCCAGACGCGTGGGTGCGTGATGTTCGCGCCCTCGATGCCCACAACGTTATCGTGCAACTGCACCATCGACCACCACCAGTAGCGGCGGATATTGTTGCGCAACTCGACACCGAGCGGGCCGAAATCATAGATGCCCGCGACGCCACCGTAAATCTCGGAGTTGGGGTAGACAAAGCCGCGCCGCTTGCTCAGGGCAACGACCTTTTCAATTGGCACCAACGGAGTCTCTTTCGCCGTTGGCTGTTCTTCTAACTGTGTCATGAGTGGTCCCTTCCAGACAATAAAAAAGCCCCAGGCGTCCAATACGCCCAGGGACGAATGCTTCCGCGTTAGCCTGGGGCCTATACGCGAGAGGAAGCATGCGCGGTTCCACCCTGCTTCTTCACTGTACCAAGTGAAGCCACTCATTTATGGAAGATTCCTGCTCCAAAGTGCCGTTCGCCCACTAGAACTGCCGACCTTGCACCATCTGTCGGCTCGCTGTTATCCCTCGCAGGCTACTCCCCTTCATCAACACAGGAAGGTATAATGCTTTTGTACGTGCCTAGTATACAGGAGAAGCAAGAAAGATGCAAGAGGAACAATCCGTCATCACGGAACGCATTGACACAGTGTTGGTCGTCACCTTAAACAGACCAGCGGTCCGCAACGCGATTGATGGTCCAACCGCACGCGCTTTAGCCCAGACGTTTCGCGCCTTTGATGTCGATGACACGCTCAATGTCGCGGTCCTGACGGGGACAGGAGGGACATTTTGCGCGGGAGCCGATCTCAAGGCGATTGCCAGTGGCGACGAGGAACGCACACTGCGCGTTGCCGAAGAAGGCGACGCCCCGCTTGGCGTCTCACGTATGCTACTGAGCAAGCCAGTGATTGCAGCGGTTGAAGGATACGCCGTCGCGGGTGGATTAGAACTGGCGTTGTGGTGCGACTTGCGCGTGGCGGCGGAAGATGCAGTCTTTGGCGTCTACTGTCGTCGCTGGGGCGTACCACTGGTCGATGGCGGCACGATACGTCTTGCGTGCCTGATCGGACAGAGTCACGCTCTGGATATGATTCTGAGCGGACGCGGCGTCTCTGGACAGGAGGCACTGACGATGGGGCTGGCAAATCGGTTGGTGCCAGCAGGTCAGGCTCGCGCCGCCGCTCTCGTCCTTGCCCAAGAACTGGCGCGTTTTCCCCAAGGCTGCATGCGCTCAGATCGCCTCTCGCTCTATGAACAGTGGTCACTCCCGCTCGCTGAAGCCCTGCGCAACGAGACGCGGCGCGGCATGGCAGTCATTCAATCAGGCGAGACACAGGCGGGAGCCAGCCGTTTCGCCAGCGGACACGGACGCCACGGCGATATGCGTGACCTCTGAGAGCTTGACATATAGCCTCGTTTGCTCTTACGATTACTATATGGAGGTTAACAAAATAAAATGGGAATTCGTCTGGGCCATGAAGGATATCTTTTCATGCCCGAAATGTCGCAAAAAACCGTAGGGGCATGATTTATCTTGTCCAAGGCGATTTATCGCCAGTCATACCTGTGGGATGTATTCGCCCAAACAATTCTGTTTTGCCTGCACTGGCGATAAATCGCCATTGGACAAGATAAATCATGTCCCTACGGTTATTACCACATTAATTTGTTAAATACGATTTATCGCGTCCGTGGTGGCCCAGCACCCAAGGTTCCCTGTTGGCACGCTGGGGGCATGATGGGCACGCGCATCGGAATTCGCGCCGGACGCGATAAATCGGTCCCTACTGAAAGGCGGTCTCCAATGCCAAATATCTTCCAATTGCTCGCGGACGAAGAGAAACTTACCGACGAACTGTTTGCTTTTATTACCGACCATGATGCCAATAGCCGCAATGAGCGCGCCATCATCAGCGTATTGAACGAGGTTGCCCCCTACATGGTGGACATCGCCGAGTGCATGATTATCGATGGCGTGGATGAGCGGCATTACGTCGAAGACTATGTACATGCCGTTTTGAACGGCGAGGGGCGCGACCTGTAACAGCGTGCGCGCTGATACAACATGCAACATACAAATGATTTTGAACAGCAGCATCAGCCAGAAATGAGCGGAGACGCCGCCGTGCAACTCTTGCAGCTTTTCGCGCAGCATGGCATTGATGTGATTGTCGATGGCGGTTGGAGTGTTGATGCGCTCCTGGGCGAACAGACGCGCCGCCACAACGATTTAGATATTGCCTTGCAACACAAGGATGTTCCCAAATTGCGCGCCTTGTTGGAGGCACTTGGATTTAAGGAAGTGCCACGCGACGATAGCTGGGAATGCAATTTTGTGCTGGGTGATGACAAGGGCCACGAAGTAGATCTCCACTCCTATACGTTTGACGCGGAGGGCAGGCACATCTTCGGTGTTGCCTATCCTCCTGATTCACTGACTGGCAGTGGCTCTATACAGGGCTATCCGGTAAAGTGCATTTCCGTCGAGTGGCTGATAAAATTTCACTACGGCTATCCCCTCGACGCAGATGACTACCACGATGTGAACGCGCTTTGCCAGCGCTTCGGCATCGCGTTGCCCGCCGAGTTCGAGCGATTTACAAGCGAAGACATAGAATGAAGTTCTTGAAATGTAATCAGTAGCATACAGAGAAAGTAGAGAGAGAATGCTACACCAGCCTGTAACTATCCGACAAGCGTGGCCTGCTGGAAAAAATGAGAAGGTAATAACTAATTTAGCATTTCAAGCTAATCTCATTATTACCTTAATTATCATGATGTTATGCTATTGGCTCATTATTTATCACATCTACTGGATCAAGAATTGTACATTGACCTCCATACCATAATGTAACAGTTCCACTTAGTTGACCAATAATGTTTGTGCCATAACCAGTTGGAAGGGTTTGGGTATCAGACCAGTTTGCACTTAAATCATACTCGGATACATATCCTGGATAAGCATTGTCCCCATTTGAACCACCTGTATACGAAATAAGATACACTACATTGTTTATGTTTCCGAGGACAGATGTTCCTCCAACAGTATATTTTACTTCATTACCCGCAGGTGCCCCGTAAATGTATGCTGTTCCACAGTTACTGGTTATTGTATTGAACGGGTTGATCCCTCGAGAATTTGTGCTTGATGAACAAAGATGATGTTCGATCTCATACATTCTAGCTTGAGGAGTTCCTTTTGTACAATCAAGCACCATTGAAGCAATCGCTACTACATTTGTTTTTTGTAGCTGTATTTGAGCATGAGCAATGTTGCTAGGCATACTTTGCTGTATGAAAATAGTTGCTATTAATATTCCTATAAATAGCTTGATAACAAAAATTGTAGCTCGGCCACGGAGTTGAGATCGAAAAATTTGTTGCATCTTGACAATCCTCCTGAAATCTTCAAAAACAAGGAATATCTCAATCGAAGGCAAATTTTTATTTTAAGTTTGCCTTACTACTGTAAACTATATCTACTGTATTAATTAAAAAGAGGAGATTTAGCTCCTTTTTTTAGGGCATTTAGCCCCTTTTTTTAGAATAGCTAATTTGGTCCTCAAAAAGGCTAAAGCCCATGGTAAAATATTCTAGGACATTCTAAAAATATTCTGTTTCAGAAGAAATACGGAAGGTTTTAGAATTCATGAAATGAAAGCAGTTACTTCTTTTATTAGTCTATACTGGAAAGGGCAATCAGCGATATGCATATGCATTTCGAGCCAGAAGAGCCAAACGACCAAAATATCGTTATCACATTATGGGAAAAAGCAGTTGAAGACTTTCCACACGAGCTAAGAGAGGCTTTTCTCCAACGTCTACAGCAGGATATCAGCAAACAACCAATCGGTTTACAAAAACAGGTTTTAAGTCGTATTGCGGTACTGAACCAGATTCGACGTTCTGGCGGTGGCAAAGGCCATATTAAGAGGATACAGGTCCAGCCAGGTGGAATACAATTGGTTCATATAGAAATAGATGGGATCGAGTTTAGTGTATTTGATACACGGATTCAAGGTAGTTCAGGAACAACTTTGCAGGTTGGACAAACCATTTTTGTCAACATTCAAAAAGTGACGGCTGACGGCATGATAGTTGCATACAGCATATAAAAAGCCACACCATGGCAATATGTACGCACGACGCCCACCTTGCTCTCATCGCCTCTATCTCTGGCGACCCTCTTGGTAGTAGGGCACAATACCAGTGTTTTATGCAAAATGGGCTATTGCATCATCTGTCATGGTTGTGCTAGTATAGTCTATAAAGCAAGAAATCACTGTAAAATATTCGCATTTACTCTTGCTTTTCCCGTATACAGCAATTCCATTGGTGCACGACGAGAAACTGTTCACTGCCTCTCACGATTAGTCCTTGTGCCCGATTGAGGAAAAGTATCGGCAGGATATATGAGTCATCCCCAATTTTTCTGAATCCGCTCCAGGTGGCTGATGAAAGAAGCAATCGGGAGCGGGTCA
>DAIDJF010000151.1 GCA_027451525.1 Ktedonobacterales bacterium | reverse complement strand
TCGCCCCTACAATGATACGATACACGTATTACCCGTTTTCATTGTAGGGGCGACCCTTGCGGTCGCCCTGCCCCACAGTGAAAACACTGGCAATACCATTTACCGCACGCTCTTAATTGGTAGCACTACGAGGATACCGAGCAGAGCGAAGAGGGCCGCTGCGACATACAACACGGAATAGCTATGTGCCAGCGAGAAGATGAGTCCAGCGAGCACTGGGGCCAACGAGTGGGGCAGCGTATTGGCAATGTTGATAATGCCCATATCCTTTGCCCGATCCTCTGCCGAGGGCAAAACTTGGGTTACGATGGCGATATCAACTGCCAGATACGCTCCTAGACCCAAACCCAGAACAGCGGCCGCTACCAGCACGATAGCCCAGACCTGGAAGGATGCCAGTAAGAGCATGGCAAGCGCAATAATGCACACACCCGCTATCACGAAAGGCTTGCGCTGTTTAATGCGATCAGAGAGATAACCACCGAGGATTGTGGACAGCAACGATACAAGCGTCGCAACAATGCTGAAGGTTGAAGCACCCTGCAACGGAGCGGGATATTTCACTGCATCCTGGAGGTAGTAGAGGATATATGTCGTCGCCAGAAAGTAGCCAAAGAGCGGGATCAGGCGCGTCAACCATGCCCAGGCAAAGTCTGGATTTTTGCGCGGACTGATCCAGAAATTTTTGAGAAATGCGCCGATGCTGAATGGAGGCATATAATCCCTTGGCAACACTTTGTCAGGAAGAAAGAGCGCGAATGGGATAGTCGTCACGAGAACAATCACAAGCATAGCTAGATAGGCATTCGTGGGAGCAGTTTTAAAGATCTGACCAGCCAGAAGCGCGCCCACAATGCCGCCAAGCGAGGTCGCAAGGCCAAAGATACCGGAAACGGTGCCACGCTGCTCTTCAGGAACCTGATCAGGAATCGTTGCGGTAATGGCAGCCAGCACAACATTAGAGAAGAGTTCGACACTACACCAGCCAATAAACAGGAAGGTAAGATTTTTAGCCTGCCACAAAAACAGGAGGCCAACGACGGTCAATAAACCACCTACGAAAATCCACGGGCGTCTGCGCCCAAAGCGTGATGATGTGCGGTCACTGAGTGCGCCAGCGATTGGGTTAGCGATCAGGGCAACCAGCACGGCGATACCAGTGAACAGACCGAGAACGGCTACTTTGCTCGTTGGAGCAAGCAAGCCAACTTGATAGGGCAATAACAAAGCCCCAACACCAGCATAGAGGATAAAAAGGGAGGTAGCGGCGGCGGTTAGCGCAAGCATAAATCCAAGCCCGACCTTCCGTGTCGGTGCAAGCAATGCTTCCGGTGATCCGAACGATGCAGTAGCGTGTGCTTTGCCAGCACCTTCAATGTGGATACCATTCATGGGGAACTCCTCTCGTTGCAATTAATTTGCTCATTGTCTTGAGCGCCCTGCTCAAAACATATCTTCTGGGAGAAGTATACTTGCCTATTACGCTCTTTTCTCGTACAATTTTGACTATAAACAGTATTATTTTGACATGCACGGAGAGCCAAAAATGCAGCCAGCTTTTGAGCAGTGTAAAGCAGGATGTTCCATCATCTCGTTGCTGACTAATCTCGAAGTACAGGTATTTGATGACAAGAAAATCTCACAGCTTTACTATGCGCGCTACGATCTTCCAGCAGTATTAGCGCAACTGAAACAAAACGCACTGGTTCATATCCTTCAACAGACGCTTGCGCGAGAACACATCTACATATTTCGTGCTCCTTTTCAACTAGAGTTTCTGACGGCAGGCGTCTGGCGGGCAGAGGAATATCAGGGAAGCATTGTGGTCGGCCCATATATCAGTAAAGCGTATCACCCGCAGTTGCTCAATGAAATGGGGCAAAAAGAGCAATTACCACCTGTGATGCAACGACAATTGCAGCAGTATTACAACACGTTGACGATGCTCGACGAGGCAAAACAGCACGCAATAGGCACATTACTCATGAATATCTTCCTGTCGGATATAAAATCAGTGCAGATGGTGGAAACTGTTTTGCCGCTTGCAGATGAAGGGGAAGGAAAGTTCACCTATGAACTCGAACAGAACAGGCAACTGGTCGAGAAAAGATATGAGCACGAAAACAAGCTATTGCATGCTATTACGCAGGGAGATATCCAGCAGCTAAAACAAGCGCACGAGGATTTACAAGGACTACCGCGACCATTCCGCCATCCGCAGGCTCCCGTGCGCTCGATGAAAAATCTCTCGCTTTCGCATAATACGCTCGCCAGGAAAGCGGCGGAAAATGCGGGCGTTCATCCACTCTACCTCGATGGTATTTCAGGAAAATTTGCCATCCAGATCGAACAGGCCCAGAGCCTCGGCGAGCTAGACGCTCTCTATGAAGAGATGCTCTACGTCTACTGCACAACCGTGAGAGATCTGGCACAAGCGCAGTACTCTCCCCTGATCAAAGAAGCAGTCACTACGATTCGTCTCAGATTGAATGAGCCGATCAGCCTGAACGATATCGCGGATACGCTTGGTGTTCATCCATCCTATCTCGCACGCACCTTCAAGAAAGAGACGGGCATGACCATCACCGACTATATCCATAAGCTCCGAATTGATGAGGCGAAATATTTGCTGGATCAGGGCAACGTTTCCGTCTCGGATGCCGCTTTCAGCGTCGGCTATATCGACGCCAATTATTTCTCAAAGGTCTTTACGAAGCGCGAGCATATGACCCCGCAGGAATATCGCAAACGAAAAAGAGAGCCCTAACAATGCTTTTAAGACATGAAACGCACAGCCTGGGGGATGCCGTCGAAAGGCGGCCAGAAAGTAAGAAATGTGCGCTGTACGCCGAGTTGTCGCCAGTTCGCCAGCTTTTCCTCGATCTTCTCCGGCCAATCCCAGACGAATGCGGAAAGCGCGATAGGACGCTGAGCGGCAGCAATCTCGTCAAGCGCGAAACGAATAAGCTCATCATCTCCATAGACATTGATCTCGTCCGCATAGGTCAGCGCGCTACGAATTAAGCGGCGCGATGAACCTGCGCCAACAACCACACGGGGCATGGCTATAGGAATAGGTGTTGATGCCGCATTCTTAAGATGCAGATGCTGACCATCAAAATTCACTCTCTCGCCTTGCCAGATCATGCGCAGAGCGGTGATAGTCTCTTGCAGCATAGAAACACGCGTGGATGCATCTGGCACTGGCGTTCCCCAGGCGCGTGCCTCCTCAAAATAGTCGCCTGCGCCAATGCCAAGCTCGAAACGCCCATTGCTCACCCAGGATAAGGTCGCGGTCTCCTTCGCAATCACGCCGGGTAAGTAATTCATATGATCAATCACCATTGGCGTGAGTTTGATACGCGATGTCGCCATTGCCAGCGCGCCGTAGGCTGACCAACCACTGATGAACGACCATTCGAGTTGCTCCGCGTGATAGTGGTCAAGAGTACCAACCGCGTCAAAGCCATAGGACTCAGCTGCGCGTGCGGCAGCCAGCATTGCCGACCAATCGCCAGTCGGCCCGATATTGACAGCAATTTTCATCGCATAGGCTCCTTTATCTTTTCATAGACTTATGCCAGACAAAGTATAAGCTTGATATATGACGTCTGCTGTCATATTAGAGATACGATTACAGATTATTTATCGCTCTTTCCTAACAAAAACGAGAAAAACGGCATCTAGTTGCCTGTAAAGGAGATGTATCGTATAATAAGGGGAATACGCTCCTGGTCGATATGTCGTTATGCTCAGTAGTGAAAATTGAGAGAGGCTACATGGCTACACAACACCTGACTCCTGGTCCAATTCCCCTCTACCATCAGCTCAAGCAGATTTTGCGCTCCGAAATTGAGCACGGAACCTATAAGCCGGGCGACCGTTTGCCGACAGAACCTGAAATGATTCAAATCTACGGCGTCAGTCGTATCACGGTTCGGCAGGCATTGAGCGAATTGGAGACCGAGGGAATTGTGATACGCCGTCACGGCAAAGGAACCTATGTAGCTGAACGCCACATCGAACAGGAACTGGTGCGGCTCACCGATTTTGTGGAAGACATGGAACTGGCGGGGTTATCTCCCTCATCGCAGGTGCTTGCTCTGACACGCGAGGCTGCAAAACCGCATGTTAGTGGGGCACTTGGTCTACAAGTGGAGACAGAGGTTCTGCGGATTGATCGCCTGCGTCTGGCAAACGAACACCCCATCGCGTTCGACACCACCTGGCTACCACTGCGTTTCGGCCTGTTGCTCTCCGAAGAGGCATTGCGCGATGAGACGATCTACCACATTCTGGAGACACACTACGATATCCCCGTCGAAGCTGGCACATTTCACATCACTGCCGCCAATGCCAGCAGTGAGATGGCCCATCGACTGCATGTTTCCCACAATGCAGCACTCCTACTCATCCAACGCACATCATACACGACAAATAACATACCATTGTATTTTCAGGAACGCTACTATCGCCCCGACCGCGTCAGCTATAGCGTCAGCCTGCGCCGCAACCCACACGTCAACGGTGGCGCATCCACACTGCACGAACTACGCCCGATTTTTCACGAGCAGGCTGAGTAAGCACAGCCGATAGATAAGGCATAGTGCTTTTGCACCAACCGATAAACGCTCATGCTTCCTGGACAAACTTTGTCCCACAGTTGTAGCAGTAGTGATGGCTGACAGGGACACGGACGCCACAGTTGGCGCACGCAAGCGAAATTTTCTCGCTTGTGATGGGTTGCGCTACTTTTGCCAGATGTTCGCGGTAAAGATCAACGCATTCATTGCAGATAGCTGTCTGGCTTGGCCCTTCAACGAGCCAACCGACCTGATCCCGATGTTTTCCGCAGAAAGAACATGTCTCCGCTGCTTGTTGCTCATCTCCATTAACCTGCCACATGTGTTGCCGCCTTTCACTAAATAGATATCTTCTCTAATGTTAGAGTCAACAGAGCACATATCACACGCACTCAGCCAGCAGTGTGGGCAATTCCGCCAAACTGCCTATGTGAAATTTCGCGTGCTCGGCGGGCGCGTGCGTCGATGTGACGTGGACAGTATGCGCTCCCGCCTGCGTAGCCCAGCGTAGAGCGGAAGGTGAATCATCGACGACCAGCGCGTTCTCCGGCGCGATACCTGCCTCGGCAAAAATACGCTCGTAATATTCCACGCCGTTTTTGTGCATGTCAATCAGGTCAGGACCGTACAGACGGGTAAAACAGTGCAGAACATCCATGCCTTCGAGATAGCCTTCCAGCACATAGGAAGGCTCGGCAGAGGCGGTATAGAACGTATAGCCACTGGAGTGCAACATTCTAATCGCTTCGACAACGCCAGGGAACGCGCTACGCACACGCCGCGTAATCAGGTTTGTCGCCTCGTCGGCCAGCGCGATGCACTTTTCGCGCTCTGGCGTCGGCACACCAACAATGGCACACATCCTGCTCAGCCAGTCATATTGATAGGTACGGTCGAAACTTAAATAATCAGGTGAGGCTTCCATACGCGCTTTCCACGCGGCGGGTTCCATTATTTCCGTAATGACGGTAAAGTTAGCTTGCGCCCAGGCCGAGGGAGCACCACCCAGGCGTGGTACAAAAAACTCGCTGACCAGCCGTTGCCATTGTGGTCCACGCAAGCTGTTATCGTTCATCACGCCGCCATCATCGATAAATAGGGTGTAGTTCTTCATACGCTCATTTTTCTTG
>DAIDJF010000150.1 GCA_027451525.1 Ktedonobacterales bacterium | reverse complement strand
GAATCGAGCAGTTTCAACTGTCCCTGCTCGCCAACCTCTGGCACGAGCAAGTGACGGCTATAGCGTTTCTGCTGTGTTTCGCTCAGCGTGCGTGGCATGGAAAATTTGTAGCCGTTGCTCTTCCACTGCCCAAAACCACCTGACATCGACACGACATCGCGATAGCCCATCTGTTGCAAGGTGCTCCCCGCGATCAGCGAACGCACTCCACCGGCACAATACAGCACTACAGTCTTGGATTTATCGGGAACTGCCTCTTCTATTTGCAACTCAAGAAAGCCACGCGGAACGTGAATTGCGCCAGGAATATAGCCATCATTCCATTCATGCTTCTCTCGCACATCAACCAGCACGATTTCCTGATTTTCGGATTTCGCGCCCTTCTGATGCTCAAGAATATCATGCACCTGCGCGGGATTCCATTCCGGCACTTGCTGCCGCGCCTTGCGCATGATCTCACGGGATGCATCGCCCATGCTTATTCACCTCATTGTTGATTAACTAGATCAACTTACTTTTATATCTACACAAAAAGAGCTTACCACGTCAAATTTTTCTTTGTCAAGGAAAGCTGATTGCTAACAGAGGAGTCGTCTTATTGCTAAGACGTTCATAATAGCTAACATGAGTAGCAGGTAAAATATTCCACGCTGCTTCCTTCTTGATTGGCATTTGAGCGGATACACATCAGTAGGTATGCTTCTCGCCAACACACAATTGATGCACCAGTCGAAGTTATACGTACCCTGGGCCATGTTTTTGTTGGAAGGGCAATACAACAGTACCAGCATGCTTGTTCTAATGTACTGGCGTTGCTATACTACAGTTGCATATATCACTACATGATATACGTTATTTTGATAGATAGTGGAGGTAATAACTCGTTATGGCTCGTACATATTACCGGGTGCAACGGCGGCAAGCATTTATACGCAACTCTCTCAAACAGCCTAGACTCACTGCCTACATCTGGCAGAGTCTTTTTCTCATCATTATTGGCGCAATTATTTTCCTGGTCAATTATGGTGCCCTCACAATCCACAAGACGAGCGGCTATGTTGTTGCAGTACATACATTGAACAATTCAAATAATACTGACTGGATAGAATTGCGTGGCGATCATACTGTGTACGCCTTTAACGTAAATGATCTTATTCCCATCTGGGATGGCTCGTATACACCAACGCCTGGACAACACGTCGTTATTTACTACCGCGATGGCAACCCCGCTACAATTATCAATCTCAGCTTTGCCAGTACGGCACAACTGCCATCAGCCACATATACTACGCTAGATTTTCAGCAAAACTACAGTGAAGCGCAAGGATTTCCCTGGGGTGTTTTAATTGGCGCGCTTATCGTGCTTGCGGGCATAGCGTGGCTGGGGCGTGGCATATGGCAACTTTTGGCGGAACTGCGCCCAAAACGTGGAGCTTTAGCGGCTTCTCCTGCGCGTGTTACCTCCGTAGCAATGCCTGCTGCTCCCACAATCAATGCACCATCGGTTGCAGAAAGCTACAAAGCACTTTCGCGTTATGAAGCACCAACTGTTATAGAGAATAATTCTCCGACAGGTGACGAACCATTCCGTGAATATTCAGGTTAGAGTGGCTCAAGCACGCTTTTGCGCACGGCCTCTTCATAAAGATCCTTATACCAGAGTTTGATTTGTGAGATGGCATCGAAATATGCTCCTGATTTCACAGCATCGATACCCAGACTGGCCGATTTCTGTCGCCAGTAAATCAGAGGAATTTCGCAAAAAATGGGTGCACCGTAATAATAGATCAGGCGAAGCCAGAGGTCAAAATCTTCACACAGGGAGTGAATGCGCTCGTTCCAGCCGCCAATGCGCTCTAATACAGATTTGCGGTAGAGGCGCGTACCAGCATAGGCAAAGAGTTTGCCTTCATAGAAAGCGCGCAGGCACTCCCACTTGTTCTCAATGCCAGAGATAAGAAGATTCTCGCGAAAATTGAGTCGCCCCTCCTCGGTAATCTGGATGCCATTCCCGCAGAGCCAGTTGTGCTCATTTTCCAGCAAGAGCTTTGCACGAAGTCCGAGCGCGTAAAAAGGTACGAGATCATCATCATCAATATCAGCTATAAATTCCCCCTTTGCTTCATGCAAGGCATAATTTTTGGCGACAGTGATTCCTTGATTCTCCGTATTTTTGAGATATCTGATATAGGGGAACTCGTCTTGCAGGCCCAGTATCACACGTTCGGTTATATCGGTTGAGCCATCATTGACAATAATATGCTCCAAATCCAGGTTACTGTACTGTTTGGCTAGCGCAATAGAGTGACAGAGTTCCCGTAAAAATCTGCTACAACCTCTATTGTATGTAGGAGTAATGATTGATAGGAACACACATTTTATCCTTGAAACACATGATTTTTAGCTATCTCATTTTCTCACTAGCACGTCACACAGAGCGAAACGGTTTCTATTGCATTGCGTATCTGAGAAACCAGTGCAAAAAACGCTTTTTGAGCTATTGACAACCTGCGGCATGTCCGCTATACTAAGTCCGTACTTAACGAAGCAAACATGGTGACCGTAGCTCAATCGGCAGAGCTCTGGATTGTGGCTCCAGCGGTTGTGGGTTCAAGCCCCATCGGTCACCCCTTTTTTATGCCCAAAAACCCTGTATGTAACTGGAAGCATAGTTTGTCCATGGCGGACAAACTATGCTTCCAAAAATGCATGGACAAACTATGCTTCCAGCCTCGGGCAAACTATAAGTTTAGTTACAGTTTCCCCTGACAAGTTGCTAGCAGAAGATCTTAGTATTTCATGTACAAACAGATGTTAGTGCGAGTATAGTGGTCGCCATTCGCCTTTATGAGACGAACAGGCTCTTTGACGCCCTCCCGAATGTGAATACTTCTCATCTTTGCATTCCACCACATAGCCACGTGTCGATTGCCAAAAAGATTTAATGCAGCTGAAGTAGCCACAAAAGTTCGCAGGAGGCGCATAAATCAGTGATCCTCCTACCGGATTAAAGTTATAACACCAGGGATGGAATTGCTCCAAAAAGACGGAGAATACAAATTCGGATTGTAACCTGATGTTGACTCGTTTTCATACACAGTTCTTACTCATCAATGTCAATTCCAATATTACTAACTTTTGGACATCGTTAGCTTCCAATTTGTACTTTTGGACATACTTTGGTCTGAAAAGCTCCAAAGGCCACATAAATAAACTCATCCATTGTGTGTGAAACGGGCACCGTCTGTACAAACTTTACTTCCAACCCCGGACAAACGATGGGTAAAGTTACAAGCGTGTGCTTCACCATGTCTAAAAACCACTTTGGGGCGAGAACAAAAGGCTTCTTGCCGAGCAAAGCTACCTTCCGATCTCTCGTGTTCTCTGCTCATGCGTCCTTCTCCTCTTGACCATGCTTTGTTCCAGCAAGGCATTTATATATGAGCTTATCCCCAAAGCTGTGTCAGAGCAGGGATATGGTTCAAAGTGGCAAAAAGACGGTTTGTAGTCGAGCAAGGACACGTGACTGAATGCTTCCAGGTCTCTGTTCTTGCAGGTGAAATGAGATAAAGCGAGGAAGAAAAAAGCTCATCATTCGTTGACTTGGTAAGAATAAAATATGCTATAATTTGTTCGCCTTTGGGCGACAAGGTGAGCGTAGAAAATTTATTTTTTGAGGAGGTTGAGCAAATGAAATATTATAAAAAAATTACGGGTAATCGTTTATATCTCTCACCTATAAATATCGATGATGCAGAGAATTACATAAAATGGCTGAACGATAAGGCAGTAGCCAAAACATACGCTCAGTATTCATCAGTCGTATCATCAAAAAATGATTTGAAATGGCTTTTTGAGCCTGTAAATGGGGTACATCGTTATGCTATAGTGCTCCTTGACGGTGATGTATTGATTGGTAGCATTAGCCTACACGACATCAACCACCTAAACCGTAATGCTTTCATTGGCATTTTTATAGGCGAGGAGGAGCAAGGCAAAGGGTATGGTACTGAAGCCGTTCGGTTAATACTTGGCTATGGATTCAACACAATGAATCTTAACAATATCATGCTTTCCGTCCATTCTGACAACTATGCGGGCATCGCTTCTTTCAAAAAGGCAGGCTTACGGGAAGCAGGACGACGGCGCGAGTGGGTATTCAAAGACGGAAAGTACATAGATGTGATTTACATGGATATATTGGCACGCGAGTTTGAAGAGTAATGTGTGCTTGGATAATAAGCACGCGGTACAAGCATTATCTACATTCAGATTTTATTCCAAAGGTGGGCATTGGCTCTATCAAGCTCATCGGTTGCCCCTACAGGACGGAGAACCATGATTCCCCTCGAATTAGTGGTTGTAGTTCTGCTACCTCAAGTAGCTTCTTAGGCCAGTGAACTACTTTGCTATTTTGACTCATAAGCTGTGCAAAGAGATTGTCAAACTACAGCCGTACAACACTGCATTTGTGGACAAGAGGTTTTCCCCCCCACGCACAACATACTGCTCTGAAACCTGTCAGCGTCGAGCACTGCGGAGAAGGCAAGTGAGGAAAAAAGGGAAACCTCCTGCCACAGAAGTGATACAACCCCAGCAAATGCAGAGAAGAGACATCTTGAGTGTACAAACGAGATTACCCCGCTTTGACTTTTTTCCCATTGACACCTCTCCTGTCCACTATGTTATATAGTATTATAATGTTTTTATGTATACTGATCCTTGTTATTTTACTAGAGATTGTATTAAATATTGACTTGAACCGACGGACCGAGCAAAAAGATGATGATTGAAGGTATCTCACGACCACTGTTGAGCTGATGCTCATAATTCTATCGTTTCCTATGAGTGTTCCGCTTCTATGATTATGATATAGAAAATAGTTCATTGTAAGAAGTAACTCCACATACAGAAGCTTAGGAGAATAGCATGAAGGCAGTCGTATACGAAGGACCTAATACCATCAGTATCAAGGACGTGCCAGACGCGAAAATCGAGCGCCCAACTGACGTGCTCGTCAAAATCACCAGTACGAACATCTGCGGTTCCGACCTGCATATGTACGAGGGCAGAACCGACTTTGAGAAAGGTCGTGTGTTCGGTCACGAAAATCTCGGCGAAGTTATTGAGGTTGGTGACGCTGTTGTCCGCATCAAAGTTGGCGATATGGTGTGTTTACCATTCAACATTGGGTGCGGCTTCTGTCGCAACTGTGAACGTGGACTGACCGCATTCTGCCTCACAACCAATCCTGACCCTCACATGGCGGGTGCGGCGTATGGCTTCGCTGACATGGGACCATATAACGGTGGTCAGGCAGAGTATCTCCGCGTTCCCTTCGGCGACTTCAATTGTTTGCGCCTCCCGCCAGATGCGCGCGAGAAGGAAAGCGATTACGTGATGGTCGCCGATATATTCCCCACTGGCTGGCATGCAACGCAACTTGCCGATGTCCAGCCTGGCGATAGCGTCGTTGTCTACGGTTCCGGGCCAGTTGGTCTGATGGCAGCCTACTCTGCAACACTCAAAAGTGCTCGCCAGGTCATGATCGTTGATCGCCATCCAGATCGGCTGCGACTCGCTGAATCGATTGGCGTGATTCCTATTGACGACTCGAAGGTTTCACCGGTTGATCGGGTGTTAGAATTAACCGACGGGAAAGGTGCCGACAAAGGGTGTGAATGTGTCGGCTATCAGGCACACGATCCACAAGGTCATGAGCACCCCAACATGACGCTGAACAATCTCGTCAAATC
>DAIDJF010000149.1 GCA_027451525.1 Ktedonobacterales bacterium | reverse complement strand
CGTTATGTGAGCCGACGAGACGCACCTGCCCGCTTTCCAAGACAACGCCATTATTAGAGATGCTCAAGCCTGTACGCGCGTTCTGCTCGACAAGCAAAATGGTGCGCCCATTTTGCTGCATAATCTTAATGGTGTCAATAACCTGTTTGAACGTCTTGGGATCCAGGCCCATCGAAGGTTCGTCAAGCAAGATCACACGCGGATCGAGCATAAGAGAGCGCGCAAATTCGACGAGGCGTTGTTGCCCACCAGAGAGGTTACCAGCACGTTCGTGTGCGCGCGTTTTAACGACGGGGAACAGTTCTTCCACCTCGTGTAAACGACGCTCAATCAGTGCTCTATCATGCAGCGTATATGCGCCTAAGCGTACATTTTGCTGCACAGTCATACGTGGGAAGAGGCTATGACTTTGCGGAACCTGCACAATGCCCATCGCCAAGATCTGGCGCGGCAACAAGCCGACTAGCGACTTCCCATCAAAAACGACCTCGCCCGCACGCGGCTTTAACAAGCCGCTGAGAACACGCAACACGGTTGATTTGCCAGCACCGTTAGGACCAACAATACAGGTAGTTGTGCCCTCTTCAACCTCGATGGTGACACCCTTCAATATATCGCTGCCATCATACCCAGCGTAGATATTGTTTATTTTCAGCAGCATCTTCTTAGTCTCCCAGGTAGGCTTCTAGAACGGCTGGATTCTGCCGTACCTCAGCAGGTAGGCCCTCGGCAATCTTGGATCCACGATGCATAACGATCACCTTGTCACAGAGGTTCATCACAAATTCCATATTGTGCTCTACAATCAGGAACGTGACACCGCGCCCGTTTAAGGTGCGAATACGATCGGCAAGGTAGTTGACCATCGTAGGATTGACACCACCAGCGGGTTCGTCCAGCAGGATCACCTTTGGCTCAGCAATCAAGATGAAGGCAAACTCTAGCAACTTCTTCTGTCCAAAGGAGAGATTGCCCGCAAACAGATCTTTGACGCGCGTCAAGCCAACAAACTCTAGCAGTTCTTCAGCACTCTTCTGCTCATGACGCGAACTCCAGCGACTAATTAAGCCGCGAAAATCATTGCGTTGGGCTGCGACATGCATATTCTCCATCACGGTCAGGCGTGGGAAAACGCGCGTCATCTGGAAGGTACGGCCAACACCGAGACGAAAGACCTTATCAGGAGAGATATTGGTGATCTGTCGCCCTTGAAAGCGTACGTCCCCCTTATCAACCTGTTCATAGCCCGTCATAACATTGAACATCGTGGTTTTGCCCGAACCATTAGGGCCAATGAGACCTGTGATTGTGCCTTCCTCCACGCTGATCGAGCAGGCGTTGAGGGCGTGAATGCCTCCGAAAGACTTGGAAATATCTTGCGCTTCCAGCAAGCTCATAGGTTAATACCCTCTTTCTTTTCGCTGTTGGCGGAACTGCCCGATGTAGACGGCGTAGAGAGGGCGGCAATCACAACGCCGTTAGCCTCCTTAGCCTCCTGCTCTCGCACGCGCGCATACTGAATTTTGTTCCAGCGTTCGGTCAGGGTTGGCATGATACCGCGCGGCAAAAGCAGCATAATGACCAGGAAAAGCGCACCGTAAATCACCAGATAGTAGCCATTCGCACCATACTGCACGGTGAAATACTGCTGTGCGGTCTCCAGGATTAACGCCCCCAGGATCGGGCCGCTGAGCGTGCCCAGACCACCCAGGTAGGCCATAAGGACGACGGCGACATCAAACGTGGCATCAAAGCCAGTTGGCGGATAAATTGAGCCAACGAAGTAGACCCAGATTGCTCCCACCATACCGACGATAAAGGCTGAAATCACAAAAGCGGCAAGTTTCGAGGGACCAGTGTTGACACCTAAGCCCATAGCACGGTCCTCGTCATCACGGATTGCCAGAAGTCCCAGACCATATTTCGAGTTACGCACCCACCAGGAAATAACCAGAGCAATCAGGAGGACGACTAAGGAGGCATAATAGAACGGGAAATTGTAGAAATCACCGCTCCAATCCATCGGAATAGGCAAGGTCAAGCCGATAGAACCGTTCGTCAGGCCTCTCAAGTTATACGCCAACAACTGCATAATAAAGAAGATGGCGATAGTGATGACGACGAAGGTATGACGGCGCACGCGCAAGGAAATGATGCCTAGCGGCACGGCGATGATCGCCGCGGCCAGACCAGCTAGCGGCACATACCAGAAAGGCTGATAGCCGCCAGGAATTTTCCAGTCCTGACACATAATTGCCATCGCATAGCCACCAATACCGAAGTACGCGGCATGACCGAGCGAGATATAGCCGCTATAGCCGGAAAAGATGTTCCAGCCGGTCGTAGCAGCTGCAAAGATCAGGGTAAAGATGGCAATCGTCGTGACTTCTGGATTAGAAAACACGAGCGGAAATCCGACAGCAACTACCAAAGCGAGCAAAAGGCCCAGTGGCTTGAGAATCTTCATTGTTTTCTTCCTTCTGCCTGCCCCAACAAGCCCTGTGGACGCACCAGCAAGATGATGACCAACAGGATGAAAAAGACGGTACTGGCCCACACGGGAGACCAGACATACGAGGTGATATCTTCAACGACTAACATGCCCAGCGCAGCAATCAACGCACCAGACAAACTGCCCATGCCACCAAAGATGATGATGGCAAGCAAACGTGAAATAAGGTCGTATGCACTACCAGCATTGAATGCGTTCGTCGCACCAAAGGCCATGCCACCCGCTGCCGCTAGCGCAATGCCAATCCCAAAGGTAATCGCCGAAACGCGCTCGACATTGATGCCGATAAGTTCTGCGGCGGTGCGGTTCTCCATCGCAGCACGCACGCTGAAGCCAAACTTGGTGCGATAGAGTAGCCAGTAGAGAGCAGCAAGCAGAACAACGGCGAGCAAGAAGCCAAAGAGGTAGATATAGGAAAGGTAAAAACCACCAATATTAAAGGATGCCGTGACATACCAGGCATGAAGCGAGACGTTATTGGCGGTGAAAATCAGGTTTAAGATGCCCTCGATAATCAGAGCTACTCCATAGGTCACAAGAATGGAGAGCATCGTGCGATCACGCTTAATCGGGCGAATAAAGAACCATTCGATCAATAGACCCAGGACGAACATAACAGGCAAGGTGATGAGCAATCCTAAAAACAGATCGATATGGAAATTTTGTTCCAGGTAATAGCTCAGATAAGCACCGAGAATAACCAATGCCCCTTGACCGACGTTGATGATATCCATCACGCCGAATACGAGCGTCAACCCTGATGCCATCAAAGCATAAACACCCCCGGTAAGAATGCCGGTAATAATTGCTTCAAGAATAGGATTCACGATGAAGCTCCTCGTCTCGATAGAGAAAGTTAGGTAACAGCTAGAACGCCTCCATTTGAGGCACAACACAGCACGGTGTGAGTGCATGTGCATGTGAGCGGTGTCTGCTGCTAGAAATTAGCAGCAGACCAACCCAATAACAGATCGCTTGTGATTTGACCCAGGCACGTTTACAAAAACGACAGACTAAGGCCACGCTGGCTTGGGATACTCAGGCGTATTCGTCGCCAATGATGCTGGATAGACGGAGACCAGAGAACCCTTCTGCCACTGGAACAGGTAGCCAGTTGCAAGAACGTTCTGACCGGTGCTATCGAATTTTACGGGTCCCTGAACGGTCTGGAAGGTATCGCCAGAATGGAGTTCAGCAATCAGCTTTGCATTATCAATGCTATTGATCTTAGTTGCCGCCTGCTGAATTGTCTGACCAACCGAGAAAGCCTCGGCAACGTCAGAGCTGATCGCATCAGCCGTGCCGCCATACTTCGCCAGATAATCCTTGACCATCTGCGCATTCTGGAAAGTATTGATCGCGGGATACCAGCCACCATTTGGTACGAAGACGCCTTCCGCGACATTCGCGCCACCAATGGCCTTGGTGAATTGAGCACCCTGGTCGGGTCCTGCTGTTGCGATAATAGCTTTGGGATTATAATGCTGCTGCCGGAAGGCTTGAATATAGGCAGTGATGTCAGGCAGCAAGGTGCCAGTAACAACAATGTCCGCGTGAGAGTTAATCATCTTCTGAGCAATTGGCGTGTAGTCTGTGGTCTCTGCAGGATATACCTGATATGAGACTGTCTTGACGCCCGCCTGCTCTAGATAACTACGCGCTGTATCCACCTGAGGCTGGGTAAAAGGATCATCCTGCGTTGCATAGGCCGCAGTCAACGGTCGCTGCGAAGCAGGCAAGGACTGCATGTACTGCGCGAAGCTCACGAGTAGATTGGCAACTGGTGCGGAAACATCAAACAGATTGTGCAAGCCTTGCGTAAAGACTGAAGGGCCACCACCTGCACCTTCGGGGAATGCATACCCATAACGGCTTGCTACCACCGAAGCAGGTTTTGTCAGCAGCGAGGAGAAAGGTCCAAACACAAGATCATCATGATCGACAGTTATCAATTTTTGATAGTTGGTAACGACCTGTGTCGTGCTACTGGCATCAGAGACGATATCTAGCTGGACAGGGCGACCCAAGATACCACCATTCTTATTGACAGTATCAGCCCACAATTGATATCCCTGCTGGAATGCCAGACCATCAGCAGAAAAGTCGCCGGAAAGGGAAAGTGAAATACCAATCTTAATCGGCGTTTTCGTCTGGTTGCTTCCACTCGATGAGGTAGTACTCGTACCACCACAAGCACTTAAAATAAACAGTGCAATGAACAGCATACCAACGCTTTTAAAGACGTGAGTTTTCCATAAGGACGTGTGTCCACCCAAGGTAGTCCTCCATTTATCTGGAAGCAATCAATGTGATTGCTTCGTTCACTATCAGACAGTTTCTGTTGTTGCGTTCTGCTTTTTAAAACGTCCTGGTGTTTTGGGTATGTACCGCTTTTTCACAATACACCTACAAAGGCGCGATTTCTTACCTTCCTTTCTCTATACGATGAGTTTATTATGCTACACACGAAAGATTTATACAAGCATCCCAAGCGGCTCCTCGATAAAAGTCCCAATGCTATCGAGGAATTGTGCCCCACGCGCGCCGTCAATAACGCGATGATCACAGGACAATGTCAATGTCATCATCGGCTGTATGGATACCTGCCCATGTAGCGGAACTACACGATCTGCAATCCGTCCAACCGCGAGGATAGCCGCTTGAGGCTGATTAATAATGGCATTAAACGCATCCACGTTATACATGCCGAGGTTGCTAATTGTAAATGTTCCATCGCTCAGATCTTCAGGTCTGAGTTTACCAGCCTGAGCCTTCGCTACCAATTCGATACGTCGTTGCGCAATCTCTACCAGTGTCAACGTATCGGCCTGATGAATCACTGGTACGACCAGCCCATCCTCAATAGCGACCGCCAGACCGACATGGATATCTGATTTTACGCTTACCTTGCCCGCTTTCCAGGTCGCGTTGATACGTGGATTCGCGCGCAACGCTGAAGCAACGATTTTGACGAGCAAGTCGGTGTAGGTCACTTTGGTTGCGGAACGTTTCATCACCTGTTCGCGCCAGGCGACAAGGCGGCTCACGTTGACCTCACGCACGAGATAAAAGTGTGGTACGCTCGTCCAACTCTGGGTAGTACGCTCAGCCATAATACGCCAGATGCTGCCGAGAGAAAGGTCATTGTCTGCCTTTGCGCCATTCGCTGCGGCAACCACCTGCACAGGAAGTACAGGGGCAGCAGGGAGTACAGGCGTCATAATGGCGGCAACGACATCCGCAGCCAGAATCGCACCCTCTGGTCCAGTGCCTTTAATATCGGCAAGGTCTTTCCCCGCTTCACGAGCTAGACGCCGCGCTTT
>DAIDJF010000148.1 GCA_027451525.1 Ktedonobacterales bacterium | reverse complement strand
ATAAGGACCGCGTGTTGCCAGGGTGCGGGTTTTCTGGGCTTTATACAGCACGTCCCAGGAAGCGGCAAGCAGGATGAAGCCAGCGAAGATGACGACATTGCTCAGGATGTGCAACGGATTGAGATGCGGATCGCCCTGCCAGCCTATCAGTGTCTCCCAGAGGTGGCCTGTGTTATGCGAGAGCAGACTGATGCCCGGAAACCTGCTCTCTAGCCAGCCAGAGAGCAGGTAGATGGTCAGGGGAAAGCCGTACATCTCTGTAAAGAGCGCAACAATGAAAGCTGAGAACGCGCCAAAGCTACGCCAATCGCTTTTGGTGTGTGGATGCGAAAAGCTGAAGGCAAACAGGAGAAACACCAATGCATTGAGTACCACGAGCGGCCAGAGACCATAGGCCGCTACATCGGCAGGTGTGGTTGCTGGCGTTGCCGCGAGCGCGAAGGAAGGGATCATGATTGCTCTCCTTCCTTAGGCTGCTGTGCCTGCTCTTGCGGTTGAGACTCGACGACCATACTATGTGACTCATGTTGTCCAGCGTGATCTGTCTGGTCCATCTGGTGCATGGTGGTATTTTGACCATCGTGTCCACTATAACCATCATGACCGCCGTGGTGCATGAACAGCATCATCAGTGGACACAGGAGAAAAATGGCGAAGGGCAAAATTCCTAGCAAGTGCGCGGTATGTTCGGTTGCCAGAAAGAAGCCACCCACGGCGAGAAAGCCGAGCAAGACCCAGGTGAAGGGGCGTGATTGAAACCAGCCGCCGCGCTGAGGAGTATCGGGCATATGCATAAAGAACCTCTTTTCTTTTTTGTGCGAACCATGGGAGAGAAGCACCATTCCATCATAGACAAACCGCTTTGCTCTCCTCACTTTCTAGTGTCTCATACCACCCTGAGTCTCGCGTGAGGCGTACCTGATGCTTCGCTGAGGCTGTTGTTGGATACAGCAGCTTGGCTCAACCATTGCTTTGCCTTTTGCTGAGAGGCAATGTACTGTATTTATCCATCCAGTGCGCGATCTACACGATAACAAGCGGTAATCAGTGCGAGATGGGTCAACGCCTGGGGAAAGTTGCCAACGGCACGCCCCATCGGGTCGATCTCTTCGGCATAGAGGCCCACGTGATTACTGTAGGTAAACATCTTTTCCAGGAGGAGCCGCGCCTCTTCTGCCTGTCCTGCCAGGGCCAGGGCTTCCGCTAACCAGAAACTACATGGTGTGAAGGTTCCCTCGCTGCTGTTCAGGCCGTCAGGAGCGGCGACGGCTGGACGGTAGCGATAGACCAGCGCGTCATAAGCGAGTTCGTGTTGAATACGTTCGAGCGTGCGTAGCATGTAGGGATCAGTCGCACCAGTAAAGCGTGTCAGGCTAAGCAGGAGTGCGCTGGCGTCGATAGCCTCGCTTCCATAATATTGCGTGAAGCTCTGCTTTTGTGCGCTCCATCCCTGTTGCATAATCTGCTCGTAGATACGTGAGGTAGTCGTTTGCCATTCGGCGAGAGGGGCAGGCAGACCGCGTTGCTGTGCCAGGCGTATTGCACGATCAAAGGCGACCCAACTCATAAGCCGCGAGTGGACAAAATTGTGTTGCCCACCGCGTACTTCCCAGATGCCATCGTCGGGTTCATCCCAATGATCGTGTAACCACGCGAGCAGGTGTCGTATGTGCTGCCAGAGATCGTAGGAAATTGGACGATGGCGATTGTACACGAAGATGGCATCGAGCAATGCGCCGTAGGTATCGAGTTGCTTCTGTCTATACGCACCGTTGCCGATGCGTACGGGTGCGCTCCTACCGTAGCCCTCCAGGTGGGCGAGGGTGATTTCTGTCAAGTCTCGGCTCCCATCAATTGTATACACAGGTTGCAACTCCCCATGCTCTTTTGCCTCATGACAACGTGCAACGAGCCACTCCGTAAATGCCTCGGCCTCGTGGGTGAAACCGAGCATGAGCAGGCTGTCAAGTGTCAGGGCAGCATCACGAAGCCAGGTATAGCGATAATCCCAGTTGCGTATGCCCCCCATCGTTTCGGGCAGGCTGGTCGTGGGTGCTGCAATGAGTGCGCCTGTTGGAGCATAGGTGAGCAACTTGAGAACGAGGGCTGAACGGTGTACCATCTCGCGCCAGCGTCCTTGATAGCGGCACTGTGCGAGCCAGTGACGCCAGTAGTGCAGGGTTGCCTGAAAGGTTTCTTGATACTCGCAGAGGGCTGGACACATATCCTGTTCCTGTGGATCGGCACTTTGCAAGAGAAAGTAAGCCGATTGGTTGCTGTGGAGTGTAAAGGTTGCCTCGACACCGTCTTGTGCGTCGGGTACGAGCGGCACCGAAGACGCCAGGCCCAGACAGAGAGACGGACTGCGAAACACAGCTCCCTGAGCAACAAATGTCACCGTATGGGGGTCACGCCCATAGTTAAAGGCTGGTTTACAGTGCATGGTGAACATGAGTGAGCCGCGAATCACCGTCAGTGTGCGGACAATGTGATGCTCATGTTCCGTGCTATGGGCGGCTTTCATGGGCATGAAATCGGTGAGTTCGGCAACACCATCGCGTGTGAGGAAGCGCGTTATCAGGATATTGGTTTCTGGGATATAGAGCTGTTTGGTGATGACATCTTGCATACTGAGGGGCGCAATACGAAAGAACCCGCCTTTCTCTGCATCTACTAAGGCTCCAAAGACGCTCGGTGCATCGAAGCGTGGAAGACAACACCAATCAATCGCGCCATTTTTGCCGACCAGGGCCGCTGTATGCAGGTCGCCAATGAGGGCATAGTCTTCGATAGGTTGGTAATGCGCCCGTGTGTCGGGTATCTGTGGTGATAATAGTGTGCTAGCGGTGTGTAGATGCGTTGGTATGTATGGGTAACGACGTTCCATGTTGGCCTCTCCTTCTGTGCTTTTCGCAACAGTGCAGGAGAGAAAGCGTGCAGTGGTGCGCTCTTTCTCTCCCGTGCTGTGTCATGCGAGCAATCATCATTGGTGATTCATCGTCTGAGCTTCTTCTGGGCTTATTCAACGATGAGCTTGCCGCGAAACATGCCCATCTGGCAGGAAAACTCGTACTCGCCGGGTTGCTGTGGCACAAACTCCACATCGACCGTTTCGCCCGTAGGCAGCTTTGCACTCTTGCCGAAGGCGTCGAAGACGACCATTTCGGAGCAAGCTGCCGTTTCTTCGCGGCGAAAATGCAGGCGCACAGGTTTGTTGTGTTGCACCACGATCACATCGGGGGTGTAGCCGCCTTTGACCAGCACCATCGCTTCTTGATAGCCGCTCGAACTGGTCGCGGCACGTACGCCACTCTTACGTGGTCCCCAGAAGAACCAGGCAATACCTGCAATGATGAGGACGCCAAACAGCAAGGCAAGGATATTCGTGAGGGTCATGATTGTTTCTCCTTTGGATGCCAACTCCGCAGACGGTTCGCGTTCGTGACGACGGTCACGGAACTGGCGGCCATGGCGGCGGCGGCAATGAGTGGACTGAGTAGCAGGCCGATGAAGGGGTAGAGAATGCCCATTGCAATCGGCAGGCCAAGTCCGTTATAGATGAATGCACCAAACAGATTTTGATACACATTTCGCATCGTGGCTTTGGAAATCTCGATAGCGACCACGACGCCTGTGAGGCTGCCACTGATGAGTGTGATGTCGGCAGCTTCCATCGCTACGTCCGTGCCTGTGCCAATTGCAAAGCCCACATTGGCCTGGGTCAAGGCCGGAGCATCGTTGATGCCATCACCCACCATACCCACCTTTTTGCCTTCCAGTTGCAGCTTTTGGACTTCGTGTGCTTTTTCCTGGGGTAAGACTTGCGCGATCACGCGGTTGACGCCGACCTGTCGCCCAATTGCCTCGGCGGTGCGGCGATGATCGCCCGTGAGCATCACCACTTCCAGGCCAAGCCGTTGCAAGGCGGCAATCGCGGTGGTGGATTCGGGTTTGACGGTGTCGGCGGCGGCCACAATGCCAGCTGCGCGTCCATCAATGCCGACATACATCGGCGTTTTGCCATCGTCGGCGAAGCGTTGGCTTTCCGCCAGCAGGCGTCCAAGCGTGATCTGATGCGCGTTCATCAGCAGTTCATTGCCCAGGACCACTGTATGGTCCTCGACCTGTGCGCTGACGCCTTGACCGGGGATGGCGATAAACTGTGTCGCTTCGGGAATGGCGAGTTGTTGCACGGTGGCTCCCGTGACGATAGCTGTAGCGAGTGGATGCTCTGACGTGCGTTCGACGGCGGCTGCCAGGCGTAAGACTTCCTCTTCTGTAAAACCTGTTTCGGCGACCACGTTGGTGAGTTCTGGTGTGCCTTTGGTGATCGTCCCGGTCTTATCCAGCACAATGACCTGGAGTTGTTTCGTGGTTTGCAGGGCGTCACCAGAGCGAATGAGAATGCCTTGCTCTGCCCCCTTGCCGATGCCCACGGTGAGGCTGGTGGGCGTTGCCAGCCCGAGGGCGCAGGGACAGGCAATGATCAGCGTGGTGACAAAGACGATCAGCGCGTAGACCAGCGAGGGCTGTGGGCCAAAGACGAACCAGATCACGGCGGCAGCAATCGCCAGGATGATGACGGTGGGTACAAAGTAGTGGGAGACCTGATCGACGACGCGCTGAATAGGGGCTTTGGAGCCTTGCGCGTCTTGCACGAGCCGGATAATCTGTGCTAACGCGGTATCTTTGCCCACCTTTGTCGTGCGGAAGCGGAAGCTGCCCGTCTGATTCATCGTCGCGCCGATCACTTCGTCGCCCGCCTGCTTCTCAACGGGAATGGACTCGCCTGTAATCATGCTCTCATCGACGGTGGAGTGACCATCAAGCAGCACGCCATCCACAGGTATTTTTTCGCCAGGGCGCACGATCACCGTGTCTCCGACCAGCACCTCTTCAACGGGGATGTCCTCTTCGAGACCCGCACGAACGACGCGGGCGGTTTTGGCTTGCAGGCCGATGAGTTTTTTCATCGCTTCGCTGGTTTTGCCACGCGCCCGCAGCTCCAATACCAACCCCAGATTGACCAGGGCCACCACGACAGCAGTGACATCATAGAAAACATCGGTGAGGGAGGCCGAGGGAAATGCCTGTGGCACTAACACCGCGACGGTGGAGTAGAGCCAGGCCGCCGAGATGCCAATGGCGATCAGCGTATGCATGTTGGCCTGACGGTGCTTGAGTGCCTGCCACATCCCCGTGTAGAAGTGGCTGCCAGCCCAGAAGAGTACAGGCAGCGTGAGCAGACCAAGCGCACCCCAGACAAGACGACGGGCATCACTGCCAGGGGGCAGCCAGTCGCGCAGGCCGGGGAAGAACGCTGGATAGGAGAAGACGATGACAGGCAAGGAGAGGATCGCCGCCACCAGGAATTTGCGGAAGAGCGTGCGATACTCGCGCTGTTGCTCGTCTTGGGCGCGGTCCGTCGCTGTGGCAGTGGGCGAGGTCTCATCCTGTACCTGATAGCCAGCCTGCTCAATAGCGCGTACGATGCCTGCCCGATCAAGCGAACCGGTCATATAGGTAATTGCGGCCTGCTGTGTTGCCAGATTGACGGTGGCGTCCAGCACGCCAGGCGTGTGTTGTAATGCGTCCTCAATGGTACTGACGCACGAGGCGCAGTGTATGCCCTTGATGAGCAGGTGCAGTTGTGCAGTGCCAATCGTATAGCCAAGCGCACGCATTTTTTGCAGTATGGTTTCAAGCTGTACCTCTGCCGTATCGTAGATCACGCGAGCCAGGTTGGTCGTCGCATTAACTTGCGTTTGGATGACACCGGGGAGCGAGAGGAGTTGTGTCTCCAGGTAGACCGCTCCCTGGTGTCCCTGCACCTCGGTGAGCGGTAGCTCGATGCGCTGAATACTGCTGGGCGAAGCCGTGTCCGCAAGCGTGTCCGCGGGAGCAACGCCCGTGGTGGCGGAACGGCT
>DAIDJF010000147.1 GCA_027451525.1 Ktedonobacterales bacterium | reverse complement strand
ACTGCTATGCCATCCAGAGATTTTGAGAGAAGTCGGCCCGTGGCACCCACCAGGGATGCCACTACATGTTCCAGACACTCAACGGGCAATGCTCTGAAATGTAGTGGCATCCCTGGTGGGTGCCACGGGCCGACTTTCAAAGCGCGATGATGCTCTGCCTCAGGGCAATAGATGAAAGTCGATTTTACATGCATCATCATAGCTATCGAGCGACTTACGAAGGAAAAGCCCTGCTCCACTGCTCTAACAGAAGGAATAAAGCGTATGACAAGTAGCATCTTCTTCGGCGGCTCAGTCATAGCAGCCGTTATTGCTGGCACGCTGGCCTTGTTTGCCCCATGTTGCATTTCTTTTATGCTGCCAGCATTTTTTGCCAGTTCCTTCCAAAATCGTTTCCGGCTCGTGGCAATGACCTTCATCTTTGCTGCTGGGGTCGCTACAATCATTTTGCCAATTGCGCTAGGGGCTTCGATTATTCGGCAGGTTCTTACAGCGCAGCACACGATCATCTATCTGCTTGGGGGTATCCTTCTCTTACTTCTGGGCGGGTATCTCGTGTTTGGTGGGCAAATTCATCTACCGATGCCGGGGCAACGTGTGGGGGGTAAAACTGGCGTCACCAGCATTTATACGCTTGGAATCTTCTCAGGCATCACGAGTTCGTGCTGTGCGCCTGTGTTGGCAGGTGTCATTGCTTTGGCAAGTGTCGCGCCCTCGTTTCTGCTGGCATTAGGATTAGGAACAGCGTATGTCTTCGGCATGGTGTTCCCACTCTTTGTAATTGCACTGTTGTGGGAGCATTTCGACTGGCGCAGTAGCCGCCTGTTTCGTCCGCGCATCTTCACCTGGCGATTTGGACAGCTCCGTCGCACAGTGAGCGTTACTGGACTGGCAAGCGGGCTGCTGCTCGTCGTGATGGCAGCAGGGATGATCTGGACAGGTTTGACCGCACGTGCTATGCCGACACTCAACGATTGGCAAGCCAGTTTTGCCGTCACACTACAACATATTGGACGTGTGGTGACGCAAGCATTTGCCTGGCTTCCTAACTGGGGAGCTGCCCTGCTTGTTGCTGGTGTGATCGCCTTGCTTGCCTGGCGTGCTTTTACGCAGGTGAATAGTCACGCGCACAGCCAGGAACTTGAAGACGGTACGTCGCCGAGAACCTGTCATGAAGTGGAACATACTAAGGAGTCAATCTATGAATAACACACATTCTCGCCCTGCTCAAAGGCGAACATCACCATCTCTTCATGCCCATCAGCGAAAACGTCTGGCCCAAAAACATCGTTTGCCGCCAGCGGTGAAATTTGCTCTGGGCGTGGGCATCGCCATTGCGGTGTTAGGGGGCATCTTTTATTGGAACGTGAGTAGCCAGGAAACAAGTAGCGGGACCGGTGCGTATTCCTATGCTGTTGCCAATCCAGGGGCAGGACTGTTTGCACCTGCACTCACGCTACCTGCTACGAATGGTACAACCTTTGACCTGGCGGCGCAACGTGGTAAGACGGTCCTGTTGTTCTTCCAGGAAGGCGTGAGTTGTGAACCATGCTGGACACAGATCAAAGATATGGAAACCAACTGGAGCAGTTTTAAGGCACTAGGGATTAGCACAATGGTGAGTATTACCACTGATCCACTGGACGCATTGCGGCAAAAAGTGGCTGACGAAGGCATTGCCACACCGCTCCTCTCCGACCAGAGCTTTGCGGTTTCGCAAATGTACCATGCGAATACGTATGGCATGATGAGTGGCAGTGCTGATGGACATACCTTTATTGTCATTGGCCCTGATGGACGGATTAGGTGGCGAGCGGATTACGGCGGCCCACCTGACTACACGATGTATGTACCGCTTCCCACATTGTTAGCACAGATGAAAGCAGGTCTCAATGGATATGCAGCGTAAACGTCTTCATATTCTGCTCTTGACACAGGAACAGTGCGGGTTTTGTGAACAGGCCAGGGATATGCTTGAACGGCTCTCCAGGGAGTACGGTCTTGTCCTCTCCACGCTGGAGATACATTCGCCACAAGGACGGGACCTGGCTCTACGCGGCGGATTGCTTTTCCCACCAGGGATTCTGATTGAGGGGAAACCATTCTCCTATGGTCGCCTATCGGAGCGCAAACTCCGCCACGAATTGGACCGTCTGACGATGCTGAACCAGCAGACGCCTTCGCGTCCAACACAAGTATAGGCACTTGCATTTCCTCAGCTATGCATCAGCTAGCCCTCAGCCATACACCGTACTCTTTCTTAGTAGAGAGGATGTAAGGATGAAGCGTAAATAACGACATCTGCATCTCTTTCGTAGCGAGTATTATTCTGTGATAACCCTTCATGAGAAGGAGGATTGGAACTATGGCTGAACAGACTGATGAAGTCCAACTGGATAGTTTTCGGCAGCGCGTTGAGGAGCATGGTCTGCTGCGTGCGCTCTTGGAGTCGTTTGCGTACATAAAACCCTTTGGTGGCATGTTCGGGAAAATTGTGCCGTTTTATGCCGAGTCGTACTGGTATGCGATGGGCGGCCTCACGTTTCTGATGTTCGTCTTTCTGACACTCAGCGGGGTGATACTGGCTCTGCTGGGTCCCTACTGGTGGCTGACCACACCAGTTGGG
Source organism: Ktedonobacterales bacterium (assembly GCA_027451525.1). GTDB lineage: Bacteria > Chloroflexota > Ktedonobacteria > Ktedonobacterales > Ktedonobacteraceae > DTNP01. The sequence continues at coordinate 3,668 of DAIDJF010000147.1, read as the reverse complement.
TACTTTCTCAAATCGTTCCATTATTGGAGCGCACAGGGCTTTTTCTTTTTCGCGCTCCTGCACCTGTTCCGTGTGTGGGCAACAGGCTCCTATCGCGGGCGACGTATCTTCAACTGGTGGATTGGCTTAACCATCTTTATGCTGGCAATGGGCGAGAATCTCTTCGGGTTACTGGCACGTGGCGACTGGGAATCGCAGTTCGTCTCCATGCACTCCGATGATATGCTCTTTCTCCAGCCTTTCTTTTTCCACCTCTTCAGTCCCGGCAATTTTACGGCTGACCTGACTATTCACATTGCCCTGTTGCCAGTAGCGATCTTCTCACTTATTCTTGCCCATGTAGTGTTAATCCGCTTGCAAGGGATGAGCAAGCCACTAGCGGTACAAAAGGAGGGGTAATATGATGCAACAAGATGATGTGATAACCTCTGCTGCCGCGACAACAACGGCAACGAAACAGACCGATGCGCCGCCTGAGCGGCTGGTGCGTCACTGCTTCTGGAAGTATCCTGTACTCGCGTGTGTTTTCTTTGTGGTGTTGCTCGTGCTAGCCGCTCTGGTTGGCTCACCGAACTGGCCGCGTGATACGATTGCCAGTGTGTCGCAGCAAGACCCTGGAGGGGCAACGCTGGCTTTTACGCAAGAACTGGCAGGAGATTCGACCTCAACGCAGAACGCAACAGAATATGGCATGGGTAATCCTGGTGATGTCTTTGCCCATAACCCGCTGCATCAGGCGGCGTGGTTTCTTGGTGCGACGGTGCAGGCAGCATTAGACCAGTATGATGTCGCCAGCCCTCAGCAGCGCGTGGCATGGGCCAAACACTATGAAGCTGCACTGGCGACGATTACGCCCATGAGCAGTGGCGGCGCGATGAGTGTGACGCCCAGCCCTGCCTACAGCAAGATCGCCACCCTCCAAGGCGATTTTGGCCCGATCCCGGTGATGGTTGCAGCCGATCTGCGTCTGGCACAAAACGGCTATCTGGAGCAATATCTCCAAACCGTTGATGCAGGCCATGCCTATCACCTGACCAATATCTGGCTCTATGACCATCCAGCGATGCTCAACACGGCAGTGCAACAAGGGTTGACAGACGATCAGTGGGGCATGATAAAGGAACGCGGCTTCTCCGTTGGCCCGTGGTATCTGATTGTCCCTGCCATCATCCACGTGAAGTTCCCTGGTGGCGAAAATGGGCCAGGCTTTATCCTGTGGAATCTGCTCTTCGCCTTCTTCCTCTTGTTTGTGGTGCCGCTGGTGCCAGGGATTCGTGACCTGCCGCGCTACCTGAAATTCTACCGCTTCATCTATCACTATCCTGTGGAGGGTGAACTGGACAAGCCACTCTTTAGAGAACGGCATGGTGCGACACATGGTGGTCCTGAGATAGTTGCAGAGGGAGGTGACTAATGCACCAACGTGAGAAGAGACGCGCAAAAGCACCTGGGCGTGGGAGAGAATTTCTGCTCTTTCTGATTGCCTCAGCGATTGGCATCTACAGCCTGGGACAGGGATTGCAAGGGGTGTTTTTTCCAGGACAGGCGGTGAGCCTGGTCTGGCTGGCGGTGGCCGGTCTTGCTCTGTGGATACTGTTTGCTCAGATGGCCCGCGTCAAGGATACATGGCCGAGCCGTGCCAAAGAGGCAAAGGCCGAAGTGATAGACCAGAGTAACAGAAGTGGTAGACCAGAGTAACAAAGGAGGTGACACATATGTTCAGACGTCTGCATCGTGACACCGTGACGGCTTTGCTAGGCGTGATGGTGCTAGCCGGAATAATTGCCGTGCTGCTCCTCACGCTCAATCCTGTGCGCTAAGTGACGCGATGGGCCAATTGTATGCAGTATGGTTGCTGCATACGATTGGTCCATCACATTATCATGTCCGTGATCTCAGGCTGACGGGCGGCCAGACGCGGGGATAGTGCGTGATTTAGCGATCAACCTCACCCAAGACAAAATCCATGCTGCCCATAATCGCAATCTCATCGCTGATGGTATGACCGCGCAACAACTCCGGCAATATCTGTAGATTGACAAAAGATGGGCCACGGAGCTTGGCCCGCCAGGGATACTCGCTTCCATCGCTGACGAGATAGACACCTAACTCGCCCTTGCTGCCTTCAATAGCAAAGTAGGTTTCCCCACGTGGCGGGCGTAACGCGATAGGTGTGCGTGCGCCGATGGGACCACCAGGTAATTGATCTAGCACGGTACGACAGAGGCGGATGCTTTCGTAAATTTCCTGAATACGCACCTTATAGCGTGCAAAGCAATCGCCTTCCTGGCGGACCTGCATTTGCACAGGCACTTCTCGATAGGCCATGTAGGGACGATTCACGCGCAAATCCCAATATGTGCCGCTAGCACGCAGATTGGGGCCTGTGAGGCCATAAGCGATGGCCTGCTCAGGACTGATGTAGCCAACGCCTTGTGTGCGTGCTTCAAAGATTTCGTTGCCCGTAATCAACACTTCCAGTTCCGCCATATTTTTCTCAAGCGTATCCAGAAAGACTTCGCACTCTTTGAGCCAGCCTTTGGGAAAATCATGTAATACGCCTCCTACGCGCATATAATTGACATTAAAGCGACTTCCACCCAAAGCTTCAAAAAGCGACAAAATCCCTTCACGATCTCGGAAAGTCCAGAGGACGGGGGTGAATGCACCCAGGTCGAGCAGGTAGGTTCCGACTGCAACAAGATGACTGGCAATACGCTGCATCTCACCAACCAGTAAGCGAATATATTGAGCGCGGCGCGGCGGTTCCAGGCTCATCAATTGCTCAACGGCTCCGACATAGGCAATTTCATTCAACATGGGCGAAAGGTAGTCGGCATTATCCATGTAGCGAATGCCACCCAGAAACGAACGATTCTCCAGAGTCTTCTCGATACCGCGATGGAGATAGCCAATAATCAGGGAGCAATCAATGATTTTCTTGCCCTCAAGCGTCAGCACCATACGCAAGACGCCATGCGTACTGGGGTGTTGCGGGCCCATATTGAGCAACATTTCTTGTGTTTTAGGGGTTTGATTGGGTGTGGTAGTCATATACTCTGCTTTTCTTTCACTCTGTCTGCCAAAAAAACCGTGGTTCTTTCTCAGGATAGAAGTGTTAGCTGAGGCGTAACTGATATGTAGCTGAGGCTATGCTACCACGAAGCAACCGAAAGGCGATCACTTCATCAGGCATCCATCAGTATAGCCTCAGTCACGCATCAGAGCAATCCGTTATGCTTTCTCTATCAAGCATGGAGTAAGCGTGCAATGTGTCAGAACGAAGAGGTTCATGATGGAACTTTCACTGTTGTTGATCGTGATGGCACTGGTCTTGTTGCAAATAGTGGTCATTGTGGTGCTGTTCTGCTGTGTTTTTCCACCACATAGGAGAAGATGGCAATCGCCGTTGACCTCAGAGACAGAGCAGCATACGCACGGGGATAACGAGCAGCAAGCCGAACATGAGCGTGCATATGCATCAGCCAACTATCATTCATCCCTCAGCCATGCATCAGGAAGCAGAGCTAGAGTAGATAAGTGAGAGGAGATGGAAGCGGTATGTATGATGAAGCGTGTACAGGGTATCGTGCAGGGTATCGTGCAAGGTATCGCCAGCCACCTCGTTCTCAGATGTGGGGTGGTCAGGGCAAGGAGTATGCCAGGAG
>DAIDJF010000146.1 GCA_027451525.1 Ktedonobacterales bacterium | reverse complement strand
AGAACGTATTATACAAGCAAGCAGTAATGCAGGCGATATTGTTCTTGACCCATTTTGTGGTTGTGGCACAGCTATCGCCGCAGCACACAAATTAGAGCGAAAGTGGATAGGCATCGACATCACCCATCTCAGTATTGCCTTACAAAAATATCGTTTAGAAGCGATGTTTCCAGGTATTCAATTCAAAGTTATTGGTGAACCACCAGAAATAAGCGCGGCAAAACAGTTAGCCCTAGACGACCGCTATCAATTCCAATGGTGGGCCTTATCACTGGTCAAAGCCAAACCATTAGGTGCGCAAGAAGGCAGCAGAGTTGGCAAAAAGGGTAGCGATAAAGGCATAGATGGAGTCATCACCTTTATTGACGATAACACAGGCAAACCCAAGCGCGTGATCGTGCAGGTCAAATCTGGTCATGTCAAATCGGGAGATATCCGCGACCTTGTTGGAACCGTGAAACGAGAAAGCGCAGCCATCGGCGTGTTTATCACCTTAGAGGAACCAAGCAAAGACATGACCAGAGAAGCAATCAGCGCAGGCTACTACCATTCCCCAGGTTGGAACGAAGACTATCCCACCATCCAGATCATGACCGTTAACGACCTGCTGAAAAAAGCGAGATTGAAGATGCCCCCACAATACGGCACATTCAAGCAGGCGCAGCGAGTCACCAAGCAGCAGGTCACCCAGGGAGACCTATTCGACAGCGACGAGGAACCCGCTGACTAACTCGCCTACTCTTATCAAACAAAAAGACTCAGGAACGCTGGACACTTCCAGTACCCTGAGTCTTTTCTATTTTCAATCTTAGACAAGCAGGGCCAGCCTTTTAGACCACTACCTGTGCTACTACTGCATGTGCTAATCCCTCTCGTGACACATCTCCATCTTTGTGGTATGGTAGAGCGTAAAAGAGAACGTTTCACCTATTCCACAAAGGGGGTATATGCATGTTCAAACGGCAGCAACAGCAACCACAGCAACCAGAAGAGCAGCCTGTGTTCGAGACGACGTTTCTCGGTCAGTGGTGTAAAGTATATGCTGATCGAGTCGTCATCAAAACCATCATGAGCCTAGACACCATTCCCATATCACAGATCGTAGGGGTCAATGCAGGCTCGACCTTCACGCTCACCACAACAGGCGGACGTGTCTATGACGTACCCGTCTCAACCAGTAACAGCAAGCGGAGAGAACTGCAAAAAGTCATTCTTGACACCCGTACCGCCTACCTTGCTTCTCAGCAAACACCCACTGTGCCGCAAAAGAGTATTGCCGATGAGATAGCCAAACTGCATGCACTCTGGCAGCAGGGAATTATCTCAGAAGCAGACTTTGAACAAGGCAAGAAAAAGCTGTTAGGGATATAGAGGGGGAAAAGCGCACGGGGAATGATGAGCGCGTGATGCACTCTCATTTCCCATACACTTGTGACGTCAGGACGAGCCATTCACAACACGCCTGAGTCTTTATACAAGGTATTCTTGATGTCAGCTAAGGCTTTTCGGGGAGCCGTGTCAGTACTTCAACCAACAACGTTTCTAGACGCCCCAACCGTTGATCTTGCTGATTAAATCGCTGGTTCATCTCTTCTCGCAAACCGTTCAACCGTTGCTCTTGCTGGTCAAATCGCCGATCTACATCCTCTCTCAAATCACTTACTTCAGCACGCAGCTCATTGGTCAGTTCTATTTCTTTTGTTGCCATACCAAGCAAGATAGTCACATCATGCTGCAAATCACTAATAGCCCGCCCATGTTCCGTTTGTCGAGTGAACACTTGACGTTCTAACGCAGCAACTTTTTGTTCCAAAGCCGTAAGCCGATCATCCTGTGTAAGCATAGAACCCTCTCTTTATATCAGCGAGACACTACAATCATACCATACAAACCTCTATTTTCTCAACCTAAGGTACTCTTTAAAGCGCACCTACCCAAAAATAGGTGCCGAGTTGCTGATAGCAAAACTGATAGCAAAGACGATGCGACCAGATCATTGTTGATGTTACCAAATAGACAAAAACTAAGGGAGTTGAGCATGAAAGAGACTGAAATGGACAAAAACAAACGTCCTGAATTGAGTCTCTCCATCGGCACCTCGTGTTTATTTCAAAATCGCTCAAGTGGCTCTGGAAGCCACTTGAGCGATTTTCGTTTGCTCACTTTTCGCCCCCTTACGACAAATCTTACGCCAATTGCATTTCTGCCGCAAAAAAGGCGTTCACGCGCCTGCTCAGTGGCCTTGTGTGTGCTCTTCCCCTGGTGGCATTCCCAACGAAGCCTGTTCGGGAATGGGCAAACCCCGACTACGTCCCACGTGATGCGCAACGAGATACCAAGCAAATGAGTCGCTCTAGTGGAAAGCATTTCCTTCAAGGACTGCCGTAGGAGATCCAGAGCTTCTCAAAAGTTGGGTGAGCTATGCTAGCGGAGCCTGTTTCGAGCCGCGCGCGAGTAGCTTTTCGCATGGTTAGATGTTCGTTGCTTCTGTCTCATGGTCATTGCTGCGTGGGAATGGTTACCATTGCTCAAAGCAGTTTTCCTCGTGGAAAGAGATGAGCGAGGTTGCGCTTCAATATGCGCACGCAGTTCGCGTAACTTGCTGGGACGCAGGGCAATTGCAGCATAGATCAGGTACATTGCACAGATGCTGCATCCTACAAGAAGCGAAACCAACAGCGGGGGTGATGGTATCCCCGTGTTAGCTGTGGCAGCAAGTCCGCCAAAGTCGGTGATGGCATGTAGGATAATCGCAGGCCAGATTGAGCCAGTGCGCACTCTCATCACTGCGTAGGCTATCCCATCACCAAACGTGAAGAAGACCTCCCCACGACATAGGTCCAGGGCAACCCTACAAAGAGATTGCCCCGATTTGAAAGAGTCTCCGAAGCTGAGATATACTAAGTCAAGCTTGAGAAAGGGACCAAAATGGGCAAGGTTCAAAAAGTCTACTCGAAAGAATTCAAAGAGGAAGCTATGCGATTGGTGCAAACGTCGGGCAAATCCATTACGCAGATAGCGCGAGAGCTGGGGATCTCGGATAGTGCGATTCATAATTGGCGCAAGGAATTGGCGGAACATGGAGAAGAGGCATTTCCAGGCAAAGGGCATCAAACAGCATTAGAGGAAGAAAATCGTCATCTCAAACGAGAATTGGAGCGAGTGCAACAAGAGCGTGACATCCTAAAAAAGTAGTGAGCATCTTTTCACGGGACCAGCGATGAAATATCAGTTTATAGAACAGCACAAGCAGAATTTTCCAGTAGTGGCGATGTGCCGTGTGCTTGAGGTCTCGGAAAGCGGCTTTTCTGCCTGGCGCAAACGTCCAACCTGCCGACGAATGCAAGAAGATGCTCATTTAACCCAGGAGATACGGCAGGTGTTTGAGATGCATCAAGGAAGATATGGTTCACCACGTATCCAGAGAGACTTGTATGATGAAGGAATCACGGGCTCACGAAAACGTGTGGCCAGGCTGATGCGAGCAGAGGAGTTGTCGGCCAGATCCAAACGGCGTCGGGGAATAACCACAAAAAGAGACGAGACGCATCCAGTTGCGCCCAATCTCTTACATCGTGATTTTCGTGTAGAAGAGCCAGATAAGAAATGGGTGACGGACATTACGTATATACCAACAAAACAGGGGTGGCTTTATCTGGCAGTTATCCTGGATGTGTATTCACGAATGGTAGTAGGATGGTCAATGTCAGGCAATTGTGATGAGAAACTCGTAGAACATGCACTTGAACAAGCCCTGGCTCGTCGCCGTCCCAAAGCAGGGTTATTGCATCACAGTGATAGAGGGAGTCAATATACATCACAAGCATATCAGGCGTATTTGCGGCGATACGGCATACAGCCGAGTATGTCGCGAAAAGGAAATTGTTGGGATAATGCTGCAATGGAGTCATTCTTTGGCACGTTGAAAGATGCATGCGTGAGAGAAACGTTCTATTCATCACATGAAGAAGCGAGATCAGAAATTTTTACCTATCTGGAAGTGTACTATACTCGGATTCGTCGGCATTCTACACTGGGATACATGAGTCCACTCCAGTATGAAAGAATGGGAGAAGTACATACGTTACAAAATGTTTGACGTAATACGTTTTCTATGGTAGAATAAATACGTATTACGTAACGTACATACGTAAAAATGTTTTTCGTTCTCCTCAGCTCCAACCACTGGAGACTCCACGAAAACGGGGCAAGCTCACTTGCTAGTCGATGGTGTATTCCAGAGTGAGCCATTTCTTGAGCTGATTGGCAATAAAATTGTGGATGCCAGTAAAGATCACCGCCCAGTCCGTATCTTTGGAGAACTGGTTGCACTTCTGTGGGCAGAAGAGAAGCGGCGAGAAGCTATTCAGTTAGAAGCGTACTGGAATACCTGGCTCAAGAAATACCCGTTTCAACTCATGTGTGCCTACCCTCTCCATGATCTGAGCAGGCAAGCCTACGAGAGAGATTTTGTTGAGCTTTGTCAGTCGCATACGCATGTCATTCCCACGGAGAGTTATACAGCGTTTACGAGCGAGGATGCGTCTTTGCGCACCGTAGCCTTGTTGCAACAGCAAACAGCATCGCTTCGCGTCGAGCAAGAGGAACGCCTGGCCGCGCAAAGATTGGCACAGGCGAAAGATCAGTTTCTTAGTATGGCAAGTCATGAACTCAAAACACCACTGACCAGTCTACAAGGCTTCCTTGCTCTCGTACAGAAATACGAGACGACGCAAGCGGGAGGGAACGACACTATCTTGCGTTGTCTTTCGCTTATGAAAAGTCAAATCGAACGAATGACGCGACTCATCGGTGACCTGTTTGACGTTTCTCAAATGCAGGCTGGCACACTGACGTACCAGCACGCGCCCTTTGCTATTGATGCGCTCGTTCAAGAAAGCGTGGAAACGGTGCAGGCTACCACATCGACGCACCTTTTACATCTTGAAGGGCTGTGTGCCGCACACGTCAATGGGGATCGGGACCGTATTGAGCAAGTCATCATCAACTTGCTCAATAACGCCATCAAATATTCACCCAACGCGGATAGGGTGATTATGCGGGTTGAAAGAAACATTGGTTTCGTCCATCTATATATCCAGGATTTTGGCATGGGTATCGCCCCAGAGCATCAGCACAAAATCTTTGAGCAGTTCTACCGCGTGAAGCAGACTCAGAAAATTTCTGGGTTAGGCATTGGTCTCTTCATCTGTAGGGAGATTGTGCAACACCATCAGGGACAACTGTGGGTGGAAAGTGCTCCTGACTATGGCACAACGTTTCACATGATTTTACCGCGCTCTGCAGACGAGACGCCATTCCCTGAAGGCGAATGATGTAGCTTTTCCGCCATTGATAGGTTTCTTGCACGCAGCGTCCAATGCAGGGCACAACAGTATCCGTTGCGCTAAAAACTTCCTTTCTCGACTCCTTCCCCCTTGACACCGTAGTGATGTACGGAGTGTATACTTCGTTATAAAGGAAGGGAGAAATGAAGATGACGATTAGTCAGGTAGCGCAGCTTTCAGGTGTCGGTGTAGAAACGGTGCGCTTCTATGAGCGCGCGGGCTTACTAAATCAGCCTGCCCGTCCAGAGACTGGCTATCGGCAGTATTCGCTCGATGCCGTTAAGCGCATCCAGTTTATCAAACGAGCAAAGGAACTGGGCTTCTCGCTCAAAGAGATTGCTGAACTACTCACTTTACGTATGGAGCCTGCCACCACCTGCGCTGATGTAAAGAAGCAAGCGCAAGCGAAGATGGACGAGATTGAAAGCAAGATCGCGAGCCTCTTGCGGATAAAATATGCATTGGCACACATAGCTGCCAGATGTAGCGGGGATACGCCAAGAGAAAGTTGTCCCATCCTTGAGGCACTTGAACACGAACCAGTCGCAGTTCTTGCGCTCAACGAGAACAGACAGGAGAAACATATGGAGACGGTCGAGGAGTATCAATGCCCCATCTGCCAATTGCACTTTCGCGAAAAGAGTCTTCAACAACAGTGTGAAACCTGGTGCAGAACCCACAACAGTTGTAACCTGCACATCGCCAGTCAATCACAAGAGGCACAAAAAATCGCGCAAATTAGGCCCAAACAATTGAGAGAAGAGCAGGCGTGAATATACAACAAAAACGGCACATTGAAGTCTTGCGTGCCGAATGTTCTGTCTGCCGAATGGTATCTGCTTCTGCTGCTCAGACAGTGCGTATCTGGCAAGGGAAATACTACCCAGGCCATCACGCCCTGCCAAGCAGGTTGACACACTGGCAGGGCATGGTGAGCGTGATTAACAAATGAATATGGGTTGCGTAGGGGCGTGCTTATCGTATTCAACAAAATAATGCGGATATAGTGTAGGGGTGTGATTCCATCACGCCCTCGTCCCCGTTCATATGGCCTCTCACACGGCTCCCCAGGCCGATCGATGTGCGAGCAGGGCGTGATGAATCACGCCCCTACTGCTCTGTCAAACTTCATTGCACCTGTTTGGGAGAGGCAGGGCGACCGCAAGGGTCGCCCCT
>DAIDJF010000145.1 GCA_027451525.1 Ktedonobacterales bacterium | reverse complement strand
CGGGGAAAACGGGCATCGTCTCATTGTAGGGGCGACCCTTGCGGTCGCCCTGCCTCTCCCAAACAGTTGGAATGAAGATTGACAGAGCAGTAACGGGGTGAGCCTGAGAGAAACAGAGAAGGACAACAACCATAATGACGCGCATTCTCTCCTATAATATTCTTGTTGGCGGTACAAAACGCGCGGAAAAACTGGCGCGGATCATAGATTCTGCACAAGCTGATATTGTCGGGCTGGTTGAGGCAACTGATGCCGGGGTCGTTGAGACACTGGCGGAACAGCTTGGCCTGCACATGAGTATCAGCGGACGTGGCAAACATAACCGTGACTGGCAGGTCGCGCTCCTGAGTCGCTACCCAATCCTCGCAACGAAAGTCCACACCTATCCCGATATTTTCACGCGTCGCCATCTGCTGGAAGTCACTGTTGAGGAACCCGATGGAAACGCGCTCACGCTGTTTGTTGTTCACCTGACAGCAGATTTTTTTAGCGGGCAGGCTGGCAATATCAAACGGCGCGCCGAGGTGCAGAAAGCACTTGCGATTATGAGCGCGAAACGTGGCACTCCACATCTCTTCATGGGCGATTTCAACTCGGTTGCCCCCGGCGAGCCTGTGCATGGCAGTAAGCTTATGCGCTATATGATGCGCGAGCGCGAGAAATATTATCAGCAGTTGGCGGCAATGCCCAACTATCATCCCGCGCCGAACCAGGAGTCAATTTTCCGCAGCTTTATCCTGCTACCAATTCTGCGTGCGTTGATCTATAGCCGCCCTCTGAGCGCGTTACTCGATAGGCTCAGCCCCCGCTATGCCCAGGGCGGGATCGACCTGCTGCAACGCGAGGGCTACGTTGATTGTTTTAGAACCATTAACCCTCGCGCTCCAGGCTTCACCTGTCCAGCAGGCGCGCTCGCAGGCCGCATCGATTTCATTTTTGCCAGTCCAGAATTGGCCTCTCGCCTCACCTTCAGCGACGTGATTAGCGAAGGAAACGGCGTGCGCGGTGAAGAGGCGAGCGACCATTTGCCCGTACTGGCAGAGTTCCGTTAGCTTAAGCGGCGTATTCCACTAGGCCATCCAGACCGTTGCAACCATCTGCCCTTGCGTATTGCCCTCGCCTGAGACGATATATTGCCCATTGGGCGACCAGGAAAGGCTCTCGCAGCAGAACTGCGTTGGTGGCGTGGTTTGGGAAGGGAGGGAAAATAGCACTTCCCTGCTATTCATGCTACACTAGCATAGAAGCTCCTTATCTGTTTGAATGATGAAAAGGACTTCATACGGAAACAAAAGGAGCAGAAACATGAGCATTATTGCTGAGGAAAGATTATCGGACGCCCCTTATGTTGCAACCATTGCGCTTGGTCAAACAACAAGCGACGGAACTTCTCTCCGTCCCGCAGAGATCCATTGGCATATGGTCTTCGTTCGGTATCAGGGCAACGCCAGACTTCTTGTTGTCGGCCCCTGGACGACATCTGGCATGGTGTCATACCAGGAAGGCGCAGAGATTCTTTGGGTCAAGTTTCAGCCCGGCACATTTATGCCTCATCTGCCCACGCGGAACTTCCTGGATACAGAGACCATCTTGCCTCAAGCCTCCGGTCAGTCTTTCTGGCTGGATGGCTCTGTCTGGCAATTTCCAAACTACGAAAATGTCGATACGTTTATAAACAGGCTTGTGCGTAAAGGGGTACTGGTTCGTGATCCACTGGTAAGCTCAGTATTACAGGGTCATCCGCACGAGATGTCGCCACGCACCGTGCGCCATCGTTTTTTGCAGGCCACAGGATTGACCCAGGGCCATATTCGTCAGGTCGAACGCGCCAAACGGGCGGCAGAACTCTTACGGCACGGCACATCTATTGCTGATACGGTCTACGAGGCGGGCTATTTCGATCAACCGCATCTCACCAGGTCGCTGAAGCAATGGATCGGCTATACACCCGCGCAAATCGTCCATGGGCGCGAGCCTAAAAAACCTGCCGTTTGATACAAGACTTTCTGCACAGTTATCGAGTATGCTCCAGAAGGACACTGTAGATGGCCGGAATGTTAGAGAACACCTGCCAGGCTCTGGAGCACGCTGTCTCTGATATCAACCAGCAGCAGTATCTCAACAAGACGGCATCGTCCCCCCAATCGCCGCGTGGGCTTTTGGGAAGGCAAAACCAGGAACAAACCTTTGGAGGTCATGCAATGCAGAAAATCGTGCCATTTTTATGGTTCAACACACAAGCCGAGGAGGCTGCACGTTTTTATACATCCCTTTTTCAAGGTGCAGAGGTCCTGAGTGTGACGCCTGGCCCTGATGGCAAGGCAATATCCGTGTCATTCCAGCTTGAAGGGCAAGAGTTTATCGCGTTAAACGGCGGCCCACATTTCAAATTCACAGAGGCGGTCTCGTTTTTCGTCAAGTGCGAGACGCAGGAAGAGGTCGACAGGTTATGGGGACAGCTGACCGCTGGCGGAGAAGAAGGACAATGCGGCTGGCTGAAAGACAAATACGGCTTGTCCTGGCAGATCGTTCCCAACGCCTTAGGTGAACTACTGCAAGGCCCAGACCCTGAGAAGTCGGGCAGAGCACTGCAAGCAATGTTGAAAATGCATAAGATCATCATAAAAGACCTGCAAGAGGCATATAACGGGTAGGATAGAGAAGAAACAAGGCGGGAAGCCTTTTTATAAAGATGCCTCCCGCCTTTTGTTAGTTATAGGTGTTGGTGTATGTTTCCCAATCCTCAAAAAATTCGTCATAATTCTCTTCAAACTCTTTTTTCTCTTCTTCCCTCTCTGCTTCAGCATATTCTCTACCTGACTCAAATAAATCAAAAAACATATCTCCTTCTTTATTTTTTTCGTCTATTTCAGGATTGAGTATGTTAGTTATGACTTTAATTGCTTCCTCAATTTCTTTATTGCCTGGTTTTATTTTTAGGGCTTCTTCGTAATCTGATATTGCATCTTCAAACTCATTTAATATACAATCAATACTTCCTTTCTCCTTGTATAGCTTGAACAATATCTCTTTATCTGATTGCTCTGAAGCAATAGAAATAGCAAGGTTATAAAAGTAACAAGACATATAAAAATCTTTCAGTTTTGCAAAGGATTTCGCTAGTCCATGATATGCTCTCACATAGCTTTTATCATATAATCGTATCTTCTGGCAAATTTCAATTGACCGAGAATAATCCTTGGCGTTATACGCTTTGATGGCTAGCTTTATGAGACTATCGTTGTTTTCTGCCGTCATAATCTCTATCCTTATTCTTTTTAGAATATAGATATCTATAAACATTTAGAATTATTAAATATAACTCATCAAAACTTTTTTGTCAATTGGTGTGCAGTATATTTTATAGTCATGTTTAAGATCATAGGGATTCAACAAAAGACTCAGAGGACTGGAAATGTCCAGTATTCCTGAGTCTTTTTGTATGGCTGTTCCAGTGTTGCCCAATATTTACACGTGGGGGCTTCGCTTTCCCTGGTTGAGAAGTGATATTTTTTATGGTATGATTGAGCTATGGCGTATCAATAAGGAGGGTGGCATGGCAACAATTGAAGAACGGCTGACACTTATCGAGCACGAACACGCTAAACTCAAGAGCGAGCATGTTGAACTAAAGAGCGATAATGCTGAACTCAAAAAAACCATTGAATTGCAAACTATTGCAATAGGCGCGTTGGTCAACAAAGCTACGTTGGAGAGACTGAATGAGAAATACGATAAGATATTTGACTCTCTTATAGCTCATGATCGTTTCACCAATGAGCAGCTCACTGAACTTAGAGGTCAGCAAACCGAGCTTGACGGCAAAATTGTGGGATTGCAAATGGAGATGCGTCAACGCTTTGAGCAACATGACCAGCGGTTTGATAGTGTAGAGCAACGGCTTGACCGCATGGAAGCGACTCAAACACAACACACAGCATTGCTTACACAGATACTTGCACGTCTCCCAGAAAAGCCCTAAATGGTTCCCTTGACGCACCTCTCACGAATCTCAATCACTTGCGGGAGAGCGTTCCGGTCGGAATAGTACTGCGCGAGATGTTCCTGGGCATGCTCGTAGCAAGAACCCAAGAAGGCGGTATACAGCGGCCTTTGCCCGTTTTCCCGTAAGGACATGATTATCATCTTTAATAACTTGATTTTGGAAAACCGTAGGGACATGATTTATCTTGTCCAAAGGCGATTTATCGCAAGTCATGCCTGTGGAATGTCCTTGCATAAAAATTCGTGTCTTGCCTACACTTGCGATAAATCGCCGCTGGACAAGATAAATCATATCCCTACGGTTTTTTGCGGTATTTCGGGTATAAAAACATGGTCTCCACGTCACATATGGATTACCATATTCATTTTTGGACGCGATGAAGCGGTCGCCTTGTCTGGCTTGCAATTTTCTCTATGATGCGCTACACTAAAAGCCCACGAGATGCATGAGCTATATTCCAGGCAAGAAAGAGTAAGGGCATCTCCCCCTTTTTATTTTCAAGACGAGATGAGACAGGCGAGGCATTATGAGTGAGGCTGCATTACGGGCTTATCTGAAGCAGATTGAGACTCCATATCATGCGGGGAGCGCGACGGAGCATACCTACCGTTCCTATCTCAAGAGTTTGATCGAAACGCTGGCCCCTGGCGTGGTTGCCACCAATGAACCGAAACATATTAAGAACTGTGGTGCGCCTGACTTCATTATCACCGCTAAGCAGACTCCGCTCGGCTATATTGAGACGAAAGATATTGGTGTTTCCCTCGATCAGGTTGAACAAAGCGACCAGATGAAACGCTACCTGCGCAGTCTGGCAAACCTCATTCTCACCGATTATGTCGAGTTTCGCTGGTATGTGGCGGGCGAACACCGCATGACAGCCCGTCTGATCACAAAAGTTGGTGGCAAGAACAAGGCCGCCAAATGGGTCGTGGATGCCGAGGGTGTGAAACAGGTCAATGACCTGCTGAGCGGCTTTCTGGTGGCAAAGGCTCCGACCGTCAATAATCCGAGGGAACTGGCAACGCGCATGGCGGCGATTGCGCAACTGATTAGGAACGCGATCAGTCAGGCGTTCAAGAGCGAGACAGGGGCGGGTTCGCTGCACGGACAGTGGGAGGGCTTCAAACAGGTCTTGTTGCCAGACCTGGATGGTGAGCAATTCGCCGATATGTACGCGCAAACAATCTGCTACGGCCTGTTCGCGGCGCGTGTCAACATGAAACCTGAAACGCCGTTTGTGCGCGAATATGCCGCCTATGCCATTCCCAAAACCAATCCCTTTTTGCGCAAGCTCTTTGGCTATATTGCTGGCCCTGACTTAGATGAGCGCATCTCCTGGGCGGTCAATGATCTCGTAGCAGTGCTGGACCATACCGATATGACGGCGATTCTGCGCGACTTTGGCAAACGCACGCGCCAGGAAGACCCGGTTGTGCATTTCTATGAAACCTTCCTCTCGGCCTATGACCCCAGACTGCGCGAGGCACGTGGCGTCTACTACACGCCTGAACCCGTCGTCTCCTATATCGTGCGTAGCGTTGATTATCTGCTCAAACACGATTTTGACCTCGCTGACGGTCTGGCTGATGCCACAACCATTAAGCTGCCCAAGGCCGATGGCACGCTGCTGGAAACGCACAAAGTCCAGATTCTCGACCCGGCGACAGGCACGGCAACCTTTCTGCATAGCGTGATTGACCTGATCTACGAGAGTTTCAAGGGCAACAAGGGCATGTGGTCGGCCTATGTCTCGGAGCATCTGCTGCCGCGCATCTTCGGCTTTGAGCTATTGATGGCTCCCTACGCCGTCGCGCACATGAAACTCGGTCTGCAACTGGCGGAAACGGGCTATGATTTCAAGAGCGACGAACGCCTGGGCATCTATCTGACGAACACGCTAGAAGAGAGCTACGAGGAGAGCAAGTTGCTGTTTGTCGAGTGGCTGGTACAGGAGGCGCAAGCGGCTGATCGCGTCAAACATGATGCGCCCGTGATGGTCGTGCTGGGCAATCCACCGTACTCCGGCCATTCCGCCAACAAAGGCGCGTGGATCAAGGAGCTACTGCATGGCAAGGATAGCCTCACGGGCGCAAAGGTCGGTAGCTATTTCGAGGTCGATGGACAGGACCTGGGCGAGCGCAATCCAAAATGGCTGAATGACGATTATGTCAAGTTTATTCGTTTCGCGCAATGGCGTATCGAGCAGACGGGCTACGGTATCCTGGCCTTCATCAGCAATCATGGCTACCTGGATAACCCGACCTTTCGCGGCATGCGCCAATCGCTGATGCACAGTTTCGACGATATTTACGTGTTGGATCTGCACGGCAACAGCAAGAAAAAAGAGCGTTCGCCCGACGGTTCAAAGGATGAGAATGTCTTCGATATCTAGCAAGGCGTGGCTATCGGCCTCTTTGTGAGGCGCAAAGGCAACAGGAGCGCAAATAGCGTTGCGAATGTCTATCACGCTGATTTGTGGGGCGAACGTGAGATATTTGAGAAGGTTGGCGATATAAGACAGTTAATTGGAGGAAAATATCACTGGCTAGCAGAACACTCGATTAATATAACGAAATGGACAAAGGTAGAGTTACAAAAACCTTTCTACGTGTTTCTTCCTCAAGAAATT
>DAIDJF010000144.1 GCA_027451525.1 Ktedonobacterales bacterium | reverse complement strand
TCACGCCCCTACACCATCGTGTGACCTGTTCGCATTATTTTTTAAAAGACGATGATCACGCCCTCGTCCCCCGTCATACGGCTCCCCAGGCCGATCGATGGGCGAGCTGGGCGTGATCAATCACGCCCCTATGCCAATGTCCGCATGAAATTTTTCAACACGATCATCACGCCCCTATGCCGTATGCGGATTCATTTTTTCAATACCATTCTCTCGCCCTGACCTCCATTTCCCAGCACCATCGTTAATCTCTGGCATTGGGTATATTTCTTGCAGCCTCGTAGTGTATAATAGTACACGTTGCTACGCAATACATCTCTTTTTATAGAAAGCTGTGTTATGCAAGTACGAAAACATTTGAGGCTCTGCCTATTTCTTCTCTTACTTACTGGTTCTCTATCAGCTTGTAATGGACTACCTGCGATTACCAATGCCAACGGCACGCCAATTCCAATTATCACAACAAGTCACCCAAATAGCTCTTCCGCCACACCCACTCTCAACACATGGTATCCGGCTTCTTCAGGGATTGAAGTACGTTATGAACACTGGAAAAGTCCGGGCAATAACGAAGACACCGTCACGATTGTTCGACTTGACCCACAGCACATCCATTTAAGTATTGGCTATCAGCCCAACCAACCAATGGGGCTACGCGACTGGATGCAGCAGGAACAAGCCAAAGTTATCATCAACGGAGGCTACTTTGACCAGCAAAATAACGCGACGGCGTTGCTTGTCTCCAATGGGCAGGTATCAGGTTCCTCGTATAACGGGTTTGGCGGTATGCTCTCAGTTGATAGCAATGGCACGATTAGCCTGCGTTCACTGCGCAACCAGCCGTATGACCCCAATACGGAACAGTTGCAACAGGCAACACAATCCTCGCCAATGTTGATGATTGATGGTCAACGCACTCAGTTCTCTGCCAACGCAGCGAGCCAGCGGCGCACTGTCGTCGCAACGGATACCAAAGGGCGTTTACTTTTTATCATCAGTCCTGGTGAAGCATTTACACTCGATGAACTGGCTGATCTGCTAGTCTCTTCAGATCTCTCGCTCAAAAACGCGCTCAATCTCGATGGAGGCGCATCAACGGGCCTCTACATGAATGCAGGAGGTCAACAGGTCGCCATCGACTCGATTAGTGCGCTCCCCATTGTCATTATCGTGAAATAGCGCGCAGCTAGCTATTGGGCCAGACGCGGATACAGTTGTGCGCCGATCACAATCAGCACTGCCGTAACAACGAAGAGAACCACGAAATCAATTCCAAGCGATGTCGTGGAAGAGCCACCGACCAGCATCATGGCACGCAGTGCATCAACTTCATAACTGAGGGGATTACTGCGCGCGATGACTTGCAGCCAGGTCGGCATAATAGCAACCGGATAGATGGCATTGCTGGCGAAAAAGAGCGGCATGGTAAGAATCTGCCCAATGCCCATGAAACGGTCGCGCGTTTTGACGAGACAGGCAACAATCAGCGAGAATGTAGAGAAACAGGCAGCACCCATGATGACCATAACAATCACGCCAAGCAGGTCTAGTGGGTTCCAATTCATCTGCACACCGAGCAAAAGAGCCAGCACATAGATGATGATCGCTTGGGACAGACCACGCACTCCTGATGCCAAAGCCTTGCCCAATACCAACGCCAAACGTGGTGTGGGACTGGCAAGAAACTTGTGAATGATGCCCAAATCGCGTTCCCAGATGATCGCAATACCGGAGAAGATGGCGATGAACAGAACACTTTGAGCCAGAATACCAGGAGCCAGAAAATCCAGGTATGGCCTGCCGCCAGTAGGAATGGCGCGTATTTTCGAGAATACCTCGCCAAAGATCAGTATCCAGAGGGCTGGCTGTACAGCGCGTGTCAACAGGTCGCTAGGATCATGACGGAGTTTGAGAGCCTCTAGCCAGACAATCGTCATAGTCTTTGCGAAGAAACGCACAATGCTTTGAAAAGGCTTGTCATTTGCAGAGATAGGCTGTATGGCAATACTACTAGCCAAGTCGTCGTGCGGTGCGGCGGGTACGGGCTGTGTCACGGTAGCTTCCTCCTGACTCTAAGGTATCACCGGTATAATAGGCAAAAACGTCATCTAGCGTAGCATCTGGTCGATTTAAAGCTGCCTTCAACTCAGCAGGGGAACCCATAGCAACAATTTTCCCCAGATGCATGATGGCAACACGATCGCACAAGTTATCGGCTTCCTCCATATAATGCGTAGTGAGCAGGATGGTCATCCCAGTTTCAGCACGCAGACTGGAGAGATGACCCCAGACAGCCTTACGTGCAACCGGGTCCAAACCAACCGTTGGCTCATCGAGAAAGAGCAATTGCGGTTGATGCAGCATTGCTTGAGCAACCTCGAGGCGACGGATCATACCACCGGAATAGGTGCGCACCAACTTATCGGCGGCATCCTGTAGGCCCATAAAGGCTAAGGCATCACGGACCTTTTTTTCACGTTGAGCGCGGGGCAGATCATAAAGAGACGCGAAAACCTGCAAGTTTTCTGTCCCTGTCAGCGAGCCATCGGCAGAGAGTGCCTGGGGGACATAACCGATACGGCGACGCACTTCCATAGGCTGTTTCGCCACGTCATACCCTACGACGGCTGCTTGTCCTGCACTGGGGGGCAGTAGCGTGGTCAACATCTTGATAGTCGTACTTTTACCCGCGCCATTTGGGCCAAGTAGCCCGAAGACCTCGCGTTCTCTCGTCATAAAGGAGATATGATCAACAGCAGCGTGCTCACCAAAATATTTGACTACGTCAGTGACCTCGATCATGGCTTTTCTTTGGTCCATACTTGCTCCTTGTTCGTCAATACGGGCTGACCTTCTAATTCCGCCTCTTGCAGAATACATTCTACAAGCTCTTGGAGGGTTGCCTGTTGCTCCAGATCTAGCGGCTTGAGAAGTTTTGCCAGGATTTCTCGCCGCCGTTGTTGCCATGCCTCGATCTGCTCATGTCCTGTCTCCGTGAGCATCACCCGTACCATGCGCTCGTCGTCGCTCTGCCGCTCACGTGTGACAAGGCCCGATTTCTCCATACGTTTACAAGCAGTAGTTACCGAACTACCAGTGACGCCTAACGCATCCGCCAATTCACTAATGGAGAGTGGGCCTTTTCGCCGTAGTAGGCGCAGCAACCAATACTGCTCAGGGGTTATCTCTGCTCGATGGATAGGATGTGAGGCACGGCGAATCAGGTGATAAAGGCTCTGCATATCATCAATCAATCGCTCTGTCGCCATTCGTCATTCCTCTTTCATCAAGTAACTTTATATACTATTATCTTAACCATTAAGGTATTTCTTGTCAAGATGGCAGAGGATGCAAAATTCAAGTAGGTAGCATTTCAGGTAACTTTAGAGGCCTAATGCAATGACGTTTGACAGAGCACTAAGATACACAAAGCGAGGTGCTGTACCCTATAAGGAGACAGCACCTCGCTTTGTAGACAACGAGAAAGGAAACTCTTCTGCAGACAAATTGCCTTATCACCCCCAGATAAGCCAATTGTGTTTCTTGCAGCAAAACTCAGGTTGTGTATTCCCCATTGATCCGCACGTATTCATAGGAAAGATCGCAGCCCCATACGGTCGCACTGGCCTCACCCAATCCCAATGAGACATGTACAGTAACTTCGTTCCCGTGCAGATAAGACTCCAGTGCAGACAAATCTGCCTCATTGAGTGGTTGCCCGTTGTACATTTGCAGTTCACCAAAGGCAATCATCACGCGCTCTGGCACGATATGTTGCTGCTCCTCACATTTGCCGATTGCCATCGCAATGCGCCCCCAGTTAGGATCGGCCCCAAAAATAGCTGTTTTGACTAATGGCGAATTGACAATTGCTTTTGCTACCCGTTTGGCCTGTGCAAATGACTCTGCTTGATCGACAGTGACCTCTACCAGTTTGGTCGCGCCCTCTCCGTCACGCGCAATCTCTTTTGCCAGTTCTATCGCCATCTCCCGCAATGCCAGCCGAAATGCCTCGCTATCAACCGCACCCGCGAGACCATTTGCCATAATCGCCACCGTGTCGCTGGTACTGGTGTCCGTGTCAATGCTGACCATATTAAACGAGAGATCAACAGCCTCTTTGAGAAATGCCTGTAACATTGGCGCGGGAATAGCGGCATCGGTGACAAAATAGCTGAGCATAGTTGCCATATTTGGCTCAATCATGCCAGAACCTTTTGCCATCCCCACTAATGTTGCATTCCCAACGCGGCAGGCACGCCACTTCGGATGCGTGTCAGTAGTCATGATCGCCTGTGCCGCCAGTTCTGGCCGATTGAGTTGCAATTCGTGACGCAGACCAGGAATTGCCTGACGCAACCGCTCTATGGGCAATTGTCGCCCAATCACGCCTGTAGACGATGGCAAAATATCCTCTGGTGCGATATCCAGTTCTCGCGCAACCAGTTGTACTACCTCACGAATATTAGCAATCCCCAGTTCACCTGTTGCCACATTCGCATTTTTGCTGTTAATCACAAACGCCTGGAGCTTCCCATTGGCAACGTGCTCACGCCCAACAATAATCGCAGCCCCACAAAAACGGCTCTGCGTGAACATGGCCGCCGCCGATGCAGGTACATCAGAAGCAATGACGGTAAAATCTAGCGTATCATCTTTGATGCCAGCGTTTTTTGCGCAGAAGCGAAAGCCGCGCAAATCAAAAGGAAAAACGCTCATCAATCTCTCCCATCTCCTCTCTATCAGAAACATCTCAAATTGCTATAAGCATAACCATACGTAACTATGCCTATATCAGTAGTATCTTACCTCAGAGCATGGGAGATTGAAAGCATTGCGACATATACAACTGTAATATTTCATAAGAAGAGGCAAGCGATAGGATTGATATATGCATTTCATCAGCTAACATGCATTACCCATGCCTATCACTTGTTCCTCCCTGGTTACTTTCTTACATGCACATGCCTTATATCGTTTGCGCGGAAACATATTGCACGCATCACAGGATATGTTCCCGCGCTCTGTCATCAGTTTTCTTTTCCAATGGCACAGTTGTTCAGCAGGTCATCACGGCGTTAGTATATACCACCCAGGCCGCCGAAGCCGCCGAGGTTACCTACGCCACCAATACCATTTGCGAGTCCGAGACCACCAGTACCAAGGCCACCAACACCACTAGCACCACTAGCACCACCAGCACCACCAGCACCGCTCATATTATTCGCATCCCAAGCGCGGATACCGTTTGGAGTCACTGCACTGCCCCAGCCAAGCACGCCGTAAGGGGTTCCCAGGCCGCCAAAGCCGCCAAAACCATTCGTTCCACCATAGATTGCGGAACCGCTAAAGCCACCGACGCCCTGTCCACCAACAACGAGAGATAGTTCCTCATCGTTGAGCATGTATGTATTGTCGAACATTCTGTACTCCTTTTCCTAATTTTCAACTATATACACATCAATTTTTAATCATTGATGCGCATTTTATACACATCATATTTTCCTATCTTCTTGGCTTCAGGAAATCTCTCATATTCGATTTCCCTTACGCAATAGAATGTACACGGAAAACCATCACAAGTCAAGTCATCATTCAAAATATCCATTTTAAAGTCTATTTATTTTTATATTATAATTATGCACATTTCTCTTAGTTTGCTAATTTTAATTTTTTTTCAGGAGCCGGTCATATTTTATAAATAGTAAGTATCCTGCGTTTATGCATGGCAAGCAATCCGTTACACGGGCATACAGCACAGCCAGGTTTTATATGGCTATGCTAAAGAATATGATAACAGAGGAAGTAAAATACACGCAAAAACGCTATTTAGTGGACATGCGGCATTTAGCGAGGAAACGCATTTCAACAAACAGCATGTGTATTTCGTAAGGAGATTTCTGGCTATTTTACGTTATTAGATGAGGAAAGCACTGGCATAACTGGCTTGCCCACCATTGAAGGCTACCATCCGATGTCCGGCAAGCTCTACGCAAGCCTGTATGTGCTCTACACTGCTGCCCTTTGGTGCATATATGGCTAAAAATATATCCGTTGTCGCCGTGGTAACTTTGGTACGCTCGGAATCAGAGACGGTATTGCCCATCACACCTTCATCATCGGCAATAATGACCTTGTTTGCCATTTGAAATATCTGCCGCCCAATCCCTTGATACTCCTCGCCAGTCCGTCCCAAGCGCATATGCATCTGGCCTTGCACGTGCTTCAGATCATAAATACACATTGGGAGCAGAAATTCCAGCGAGCAGAGGTTGTTCACATCAACAGCAGTATTGACAGCATGCAGACCCTGACCTTTGAGGACACGGCGCAAAAGGGCTTCTGAGGAGGGACGATAGCGGGTCGGATCAAAGCCAAAGGACTTCTGTAATACACGCACAGCAGCAATACGCTCATAGTCTGAAAGACCATCAAGGGTATACTGGCGCGCCAACTGTTGTCCCAGTTCCTCTATCTGCTGCCAGAGTTGCTCATCATGTACGCGCACGGTAACCCCTGTGATAGTCACCCAACCCAAGACAATCCCTGGCACACGAGATTTCAACTCATCATCAACATATATATGCATCTCTTTTCCTCTTGAATACTCTTTCCGCGTCGCACAACTCTACAGATTACGCACGGGCAATGCGTGATAATGGTCTTGCTTACTTGCTTTTCCTGGAATGCTTTCATCATCATAAGGACTCCGATAATCGTGTTTAACAAATGAATATGGGTTGCGTAGGCGTGATTATCGTCTTCAACAAATTACTTCGCATACCACGCTGGTTGCGTAGTGCTCTGTCAATCTTCATTGCGCACTTTTCGGCGTGTGGGGGGCAGGGCGAGGGCAAGCCTCGCCCCTACAATGATGACGGGGAAAACG
>DAIDJF010000143.1 GCA_027451525.1 Ktedonobacterales bacterium | reverse complement strand
GTCTTTTCTCTGTGTGGAGGCACGGGCAGTAGCTTGTTTTTCGACGTTGCCTATGTGATGCGCCACCTTCTGCGTCACACTGAGAAACCTATTATTGTTGGCATTGCGTTGATGCCCGGTGCATACATTGATCAGATCAATTCACGGCCACAGAAAACACGTATCCAGGCGAATGCTTATGCCGCTCTCATGGAGATTGAGCGTCTCCACAATATGGCTCTTGGTGAAGAACCGCGCCCCGATGGGAAAAATCTCTGGAACGTGTCGTATTCCACCAATACCCGCGTAGATTCACCAGAGTTACCTTTTGATTACATTTATTTGATCGACAATATCACCGCAAAAGGTGATAGTTACGACATTGACCGCGTTTATGACACAGTCAGTCGTACTGTCTTTTGGCTCTCCGGTCCACCAACGGCAGCAAAGTTTTGGGAACGAGCGAAGAATCTTAGCAGTAAGACGCTTGCCAGTGGTGGTCGTGCCGACAATAGCGGGCAGAAGCGGTTCTCTGGCTATAGCTCATTAGGCTCTAGTATTCTCAAGTATGACTGGAGCATGGAGCGGGTACGCGCCCAACTCGAAAACATGCTAATCGACACGCTTCGTCAAAATGCCCCCTCGCGCCTTGATATTCCTGAATGGCTCACGAGTGTCACAACATTTTACGAAACGCTCACGAGTGAATACCCAAGTATCATTCGTTATGCGCCTACTAATAAGCTTCGGCCAAGTGGAACACGCAATAGTATTGATGCTGTGAATAACGATATTGATGAATGCAAAATGCGATATGAATTTGAGCTGAACAGCATTCTCACTACCATTCATTGGCAGCGGTGCCGCGATAAATATCGTGTTGAGCTTAAAGAATTTATCAAAAGAACGCTCTGCGACGTTCTCTGTACGAAAGGCCCCATTGCCGTATCGAATGTGATTGAAGAGATCGGTTTGCGTCTTACAACGCTTATAGACAAGGCGAGAGAAGAGGAGCAAAAATATAATCAAAAAGTAAGTGTGTTTAATGATCGGTATGATCAAGACTCACGCGAGACACGCATTGTCAGCCCGGTCGAACAGATTTTAAAGGCACTTTGGGAGTCATTAACACGTATCTACATCCTACAATCGTTTAGGCGACAGGCCACGCCGGAACAGCTCAATGAAATTATTGAGCGTAAAGTCACCCAACTTTACGGTTGGTACACAGATCGCTTGCATGCATTACTTTACAAAGAGTTTATTGAGGTGATTTTAAAACCAGCACTGATCTACCTCAATGAACTTAAATCAGTTTTAGATGGTGTCGATGACAACTTGCAATTATTACATGATCGCAACGCTGAAACGCTTCGCCGCCGTGTTCGTAAAGCACCACTTGTTGCAATTGATACAATTCGCCCCTATCATGATGAACTCTCACAAATTGAAGAAGCCGTCAAGGCAGGGCGAATTCGTATCGAGGTCAGCGCAGAAACTATGCTGCGGACAGTCTTCGTGGATTGGCCGCCAGTGGGTACAAATATCTATCCCACACTAGCCAACGCAATCGATGAAACTACTACAAGTATGCTTAGCAGCTTAAGTAATATTGAGCATATCCTTGAGCGTGCTACTAGTGGAGAGCCAGAAATTGTTAAACAACGGATGACATTCTTACAAGGCGCGGAGTGCCTATGGAATATTACAGCCGATACTGATCAGGAGATGCCAGCGCATATCGAGTCCATTGATCTTTTTGGCTTTGGGGCTGCGGATATCTATCAAGATATCCCGACAACACATCTGGCAGAGCTGGCAAAAGATGGTCTCTTCCGCAATCAGGCATCCAAGCCGGAATGTATTGCTACCGACCTCACTCATGAGTTGGGCTACATTAAAACATCGCATGGTGTATTAATCTCTTCAGTGAGATATATCGCGCAGTTACAGCGAGCCTATCACGAAATGGATAAACTACGCAATGCGCCTTATCTACACGTGGATTATGCAGATCATGTGCGTGAGGGGTATGGTCCACTTATCTCATCTAACAAAACTTATAAGGAAATCATCGATGAATGGACTGAAGTCGTTAATGGGCTATGGACTATATTGCGTAGGGAGGCAGAGGAAATTAGAACTCTCACTGAGACATACAAGGCCAATGTGCTAAGTCTGGCGGCTCCAAGTAATCAACAAGCTGGCTCGGAAAGGCTGCTTGTTGAGATTATTATTATCAGGGATGAGCACGATCCCTTGTTTGATTTTGTTCTCAGATTGGAAGAGACTGTTTCAAAGCTTCCACAGATACCAGGGGTAGCCGAAGTTCTGCTCAAACTTGTTGATTTAGATATCATCCTTTATTCACAAGGATGGCGCGAATTCGCACCACAACAAGGTACGCTCTTTGATCCGCAGCGTCAAGTCATCAATCAACGCATCCCTCAGCAGAATAGTACAGGTAATAGGATTGTTGACGTAAAATATCATGGGTACCAGCGTCGCGTGCGTGACAAAAATAAAGGTCAACAGGAATACCGCTATATGATACGTAAAGCCGTTGTTGATGTCAGCCAATAGAAGTGAGAATATTCATGTTGCAGGATAGAGTAAGACCATCAAACCCTGTACAACACAGACGCCAATTGTTACCTGTTACCCCTACGCTGGTGATTGGCATAGGTAGATATGGACGCGAGGTTGGACGGCATCTGGCAATACGCCTTTCCATCACAGAAGCCGGTTTACGTGAAAAAGGTCTTGTCCGCCCTCTTCTCGCGCATATCAATGAGAAAGGGGAAACAAACTATGGCCTTGTGCGCATCATGGATCTCAATTGGGACCGTTGGTTTATGCATAACTTTGAGCCAACGTATCTGTTGGGTGATATCGAAGATGCTCACCTGAGTATGCTTGATGTAGAGACCCCTGCACAAGTACGTGAAGAAGATAGACACCCCGATGATTGGCTTAAGGCACGTTCAGAGTTGCCTAAAATGCGCGATCAATTACTCCTGGTTGCGCAAACTCTGTATATGCACAACATGCCCTTACAGATGGGAAATTATCAAACCCTGGGTCCAGATCGTAATGCACGTCTACGCATATGCGTTGTTTGCGCTGCGCGCGAAGCCGACACCCCTCAGCTCGTTCCAGATTTTCTTGAACTACTCGGCCAACTTTATGTCCTACAAAACACTTTGACTAAAGGGCTACAAGTTATTTGTTATACGGGAAGCACAACACGTCCAGAACATCTTCGCGCGGGAGGGGATAGTGCCACATATGAATTGCTTAAACAGATTGAACAAGACCGTATTCTGCCACTTGACCATCGTGTAGCAACGCCAACTGGCATCTCTCCTACCGCGAGTTTTCTGGATGGCGTCGCTAATCTCTGGCATAAGCCTGGTCCATCGTCTATCGCCATTTGCTATCTCATCGATAACGAGATGTCTAATAATCTTCATCCCGTCTCTCGGCGATTAGATGAACCTGATGAAGCTGTTGTTGCTGCCGCACTTACCTTGAACACATTTATTGCCGGAAATGATGATCTCAAACTGGCTAGCACTGTTATGCCACGTTGGGATAATGGAACCACTTATGCGGAAACTGGACCATTTGCCACAGCGGGAGTTTCCTCTTGTTCTTTAGACTATCCTCAGCTTCCCTCACTTATCTATGGAAATATGGTCGGAGTGTTTTTGCGCCGTGTTCAACCTGTTCCATCTAATCAACGCCTTGCCGACATTCAACACGAGACACAGGCGTATAAAAAAGAAGTGCAAAACAAGATTATCTGGGAAAATATCAAGGTGATGCTCCCTGAACTGCCATTTCCCTCACAACGCTCCTCGCACTATCGAATGACCATCGATGATTTCCTACATGCCAGCCCTGATAATCGCGCCCAAATTAAGGACTTGCTTGAAGGTTTCAGTATCAAACAATCTTTCCTTTCTACTCAATACAGTAGCCTACTGGGTTTTCTCCGTTCTCGACAGCAACTCTATATCGACGCTTTACAGAAAGTGTTATCTGAGCAACATGCAAGTATTCTTAGTGGCGGAGATGCAGCATTAACGAAGCTGCTCGCCTTCGT
Source organism: Ktedonobacterales bacterium (assembly GCA_027451525.1). GTDB lineage: Bacteria > Chloroflexota > Ktedonobacteria > Ktedonobacterales > Ktedonobacteraceae > DTNP01. Next base: position 2,986 of record DAIDJF010000143.1, on the reverse strand, counting down.
TCCTGAAAGTATGCAAATTTTAATAGCTGAAGCACAAAAGGTCAATGCGCCACTTACTCTCGTTGATGTAGAGCGTCATCAACAAGATTTTGCTGATAAGCAGAGTCTACTGGCACAACAAGCTCTTATAAAGCATATCAGTACAGTACAGCATCATCTCCTGCAAACACCCAGTTACGCGGGCATCTTGGGTCGCTCGCTTGTGCTTACGCCGCTGATTATGATCGCGTATCTTTTTATAAGTGGGACAGCTGCCGCTGGCATCCCGCTTCTTCTCGGTAGCCTGGTACTCCTCCTCCCAGTATACGCTTGCCTCATGCTGCTATTTCGCAATATACATTGGCGTAATTTAGCCAAACCGCTACAAAGTATCGAACAGCAATATAAACGCATCATAAAAGAGCTTGATTACACGGCATGGTCCTGGGCCTTAGCACATGTTATTGCTGAAACGGACGCCCTTTCTCAGCGTCTACAAATTCTCTCTAGTCCGAATGGCTTTATCGAGGAAACATGCAATGCTTTGCTTTCTGATCAGGTTCAATTACAAGGCCAGGAGCGTGTCTTAGAGCGTATTTTCTTCGATGAGGAATTGCGACAAGAACTAAAAGCCGCAGCTTACAATCCCGCGACGCTCTGGAATGAGCATCAACGCTTGCTCACGATCCTTGTACAACATCCCTGGCGCAGTCAGAAAGAGCTACAAGAGTGGCTACTTGACGAGACCCAGCAACTTTACAGCATGGACTGGCATACGATGCTTGATCGTATTGAACAATTTCTCAGTCAAATGGCAACGGAACAGTTTGTGCCTTTATGGGGCAATCTTACTGGAGCTGCTGTTCCCTTCCTCAAATTTATTCCCGTCTCTCAAGACACGGCTATCACGAGCAAAAAAATGCTCAATATTCACAAAAAGAAGCAATTACCACAACTTACAGCAATGGCACAAAGAGCTGGCGTGGATGTTTTAGAAAGTACAGATCGCGCGCGCTGGCTCTACCTAAATATCACACATGGCTTACACCTGAAAGATATTCTATTCCCATTTATTCAACCATAACTCTTCTATAGCAAGATAGCTATAGATACATCTACGAGGTGGTACATTATGTTTATGTTCGTTGCGATTTTCTCAATCTGGTGTCTTATTCTATTGGGCGGCTCTCAGATACTTGATTATCCTATTCACGCTCAGTCGCTTACATCTTTTCTTATTTTATCACCATTGACCTTCCAGGGAGGTCTCTCTAGCTTGCTTTTAGGCATTTGGCTCTTGTGGGGCATCGCACTTTTCACGTTTTTACTCAAAGCGTTTATAGCGAGACGCTCCCAGTCTTCTAGCATTGGGTCAAGAAAAGAGCATTTTCTTCTCTCGCTTGGTGCGCCAGGGAATACACAGCTTCTTGATATCGTGCTCGCCTTCTTTTGCCTTCTGCTCCTGGTTGTTGGTTGGGTTTTTGGACAGGCGGCATCACTGCTGATTGGTACGCAGGTGGCACTTGGCCTTTTCGGTAATTATTGGGAGCATAGACTTTCTTAAAACTAATCTAGCTTGTTCCATTGACGGAGTAAGGAGCGTTTTTCCAATGTTCGAGCCTTTTTATCGTGGCGCAATTTCCTATCAGGATGCACGAGAGAGCGGACAACCCATTCCGGCGAATGACGTTTGGGTGTATCAACGACCAACACGTATTGACGATGTCATCTGGGGTAGCAGTTCATCTCCCACGTACTTGCCTCGTCTCAGCATGCGTACTCCTACCTTTCACCGCTTTCAGCAACGTGTTACGACACTATTGTCGCTTCCTTTCTTTGATACATTACAAGTAAAAATCTTAATGAACATTCTGGCAGAAGTTATTCTTCTTGATCCTATCAAATATTATCAATCACGGCTATACAGCAATGACGATATTCCTTTATTTGAGACAAAACTTCAAGATATACTCTACAGCACAAAAGTAAGCTCTGAAGAGGCTACAGCGCGTACCTTTGAAAGGCTTGTACCATCTGCAACTCATCAACTTGTGTCTGGCACCAATCTTAGCTTCATAGCTCAAAATCTGGCGTATTTCACCGTACGAGGCATGGAAGCAAGGATGACAATAAAAGGGATAGAGTTCTCACCAGCATGGACCATGTGTATTGAACGTGCAAATATACGCTTCGCCGCAGAATTACACGACCTCAAAAAACGTGTTCTGGCAGCATATAATAGCTTTACAACACAACCGCGTAGAGGGGATTTTCGGGAGTATTGTGATACCTTATTAAAGGCATATAAGCAGTCTATGTGGGATAAAATGCACGGTAACCTGGAAAATTTAATCAATGAGGTTCGTGGGGTCAATAGTCAGATTACTACTGGCTCCGTTACAGTAGGCTCACTTGCAGAACTAAAAGCTACTCTACTAAATTGCTTAATACAAAATACTATTACACAAGTCATTACAGCACAAGGCATTCTTGATGCGCAAAAAACAAACTCTCCTCAGACGCTTTCTACAACCTTATCCCTGCAAGATCGCGCGAGTCAGCGGCAGCAACAGGTTCAGAACCTCTACGATATAGCTCAATATAATGGTTGGTATATTATGCCACCGCAATCAACGTTCCATGAATACGTGACCATTCAATTTGGGAATGAATACGATTTGGCACTTTTTATTCCCTACAATTATCCTCACGAAGACATTATTGTCACCGCTATGCGTCAAGAAGGAAGCCGTCTGCCCTATACGTATATCAATGACCTGGCTGTTCCCGCACTTCAACAAAATAGACAAAATCTCTCTTCGTTTATTAAAAGCATTGTATCCAACTTCCTTGCTGACATGCCTTAGCATAGTTTTTATGCTCATCAAAATAATCTTATCTCCTGCTCTCTATGATAGTACAGGTAAAAGCGCAGTACCATAAGTGGGTAGTTTATGCGCTATATCTGTGTCTCGGTGTATGTTTCATCATGTTTTGTGGTATAATG
>DAIDJF010000142.1 GCA_027451525.1 Ktedonobacterales bacterium | reverse complement strand
CAGGGCGTGATAAATCACGCCCCTACTGAACGAGGGCGCGTTGCAGCAGGTTTTCGCCTATCAGGGCACGCCCGTGGCCTGGATAGAGGTAACGGATAGTGAGCGTGCGCAGAACATGCAGCATCATTTCTAATGCGCGCTTGTTGGCACTGCCAGAAGCACTACGTAACAGCGGCGTGCGTTCCTCAACGATCATGATCGTGTCGCCGCTCAGCAACTCAGCAGTAAAGGGATTATATAGACAGAGGCTCTCCGGCGAATGGCCGGGGCTGGCAAGCACGCGCCAGTCAGGATGCCCTGGCAGGCCCTCTTTATCTTCTAGCCAGATATTCACCTGACGCACCTGTTGGGTATAAGAGGGACCAGCTAGCATGACAGGAGAAAAATAGCTGGGGAAGACAGAACGCGCGAGATGAATAATATCTGGATAAAACTGTCGCTCACCAGGGCCAGCCTGTGCAATGCGCAGGGCAACACCAGATGCCGCGACGGGAGCGTTACAGAGCTTTAAGAGCGATGCCAGACCAGCAGTATGTTCAGGATGCAGGTGGGTTAACACAATGAGATCAATATCTTCCATACGGCGAAATAAAAAGCGGTGCAGATAGGTCTCTAGCTGGCGGACATTGAGATCGGAACCGGGGTCCACAACGACCAGTTTGCCATCATCGAGCACATAGGTCGAATTGAGCGAAAAACGATCCGTAATAGTATGGACCTGACGGGGTCTCGGCAAAGTATGAGCAAATGATGGTGTTGTGGCAGAAGCAGTATCCACTTCTCCCTCCAGCTGGCAGAATAGAGAACAGACATTTGTTATAATCCTATCACGTCTACGCAAAAATGTCAGCCGTCAGGCGAGCAAGAGAGAAAAAGTTTGCGTACTGAGAAATTGGTCAGGGAAGGTAATGCAATTTTACAAGGTATATGTTACAATTGGTACGTGGTAAAGGGATATCTCACCCCAACTGGTATGAATAGTTCTAGCCCCGGCCTTATCCCGCCCTGGATACTAGGAAGTCACGCCTGAAAACCACCGGGAACCTATCCCTCTGTTAGAGGCTGTAACAAGGTGTAAGTCCTGATCGAAACCAAACTGATGGATCAAAGATGTGTTGTATGCGGGATGATATTCAAGAAGGGGAAAGATTACCCATGATGTCCAACGAGGGCTATAGGGACCGTATTCTTACTTGCCGTGACTGTGGTCAGGACTTTACATTTACTGTCGGAGAACAGGAATTTTACGCCAGCAAGGGGCTGACAAACTCCCCTACCCGTTGCCAAAGCTGCCGTGCCGCCCGTCGCGGTGGGCAGTCATCCAGTGCCCCACGTGCGCCACGCGGAGAGAGCTATGATACGACCTGCGCTGCTTGCGGTCGCCCCACCTCTGTTCCATTCGTGCCACGTGAGGATCGCCCGGTCTACTGTAGCGATTGCTTCCAGGCCCAGCGTGCCTCTCGCCCACGCCGTGATGATGCTCGTAGCTATAGCGGAAGCAGCTACGGCTCCGGTAATGGTGGTGGTGGTAGCTATGGTGGTGGACGTGGTGGACGCGATCGTGATCGTGATCGCCGTGATGGCGGACGTGATCGCGAGCGACGTTCAAATCGCTGGTAGCCAAGAGCATACCCCTAAGAATGCCTTGAGATAAAGAGTGGCGCGCATTTCATGAAAAGAAGTGCGCGCCATCTTCTTTTTCTATCACCTGATGCGCAAAATACATAGGCAGCAGACGGTATAAACGCACTATCCCGCAAGGGGCAGGGATATGTTATACTTGTGCAAGACTTTATTTAACATCCTCTCTGATGGAGGTTTTTTATTCAATGACACGAATTCGCGAGGGCCAATGGCCTGATTACACGTATATTGTGCCGCAAATATACACAAAAGCAAAGGTGCGGTTGATTGGTTTGGGCAATTACGTTCCTAAGTGTACAATCACAAACGAGTTTTTCGCCCATATTTCCACCCAACTGGGTGACCCACGCAAGGCTGAAGACCTGGAGCGCGTGACCGGACTGGTGACACGCCACGTACGGGCCAGCACGATTGCGCTCTGCCGTACAATGGCGGGAGCCGATGCTCCAGGGCTAATCGAAGATCCAGAGGCTCCTCCCGATGAAACGCTGGTCGATATGGCGGTGATTGCCGCGCAACGCGCACTTGCTAGCGCGGGCCGCGATGCCTCCGAGATTGACACCATCATCGGTGCCTCTTCGTCCGATAACGACGCCTTTCCAACTATTGCGGGCATGGTCCAAGCACGTCTGGGACTAAAACCAATTCGCGCCACGATGCTCAAAGGAGCCTGTGCCTGCCAGACAGAAGCATTCCAGGTCTGTGCCGAGGTTCTTGCTGCCAGTTCAGCCAAGCTCGTCCTGCTCGTCACTGCTGAGGGCCTGCTGCCCAATATCATGAACGTGCTGGATTGGAAAACTAGCTCGCTCTTCGGCGAGGGGGCTTCCGCCTATCTGCTTGAACGCAGCGACGAAGATACGTATGTTATTAATGGCGCGGACGCTAATCAAGCCTCTTCCCTCTTCTATCAGACACCACTGCGCAAAGATGTTATCGAGATGGCGGAGGTCGATAGCCAGATTCGCCAACTCTATCGTGAAGGCAAAGGCAAAGAACTCAGTCAATTGCTCTCACACTATATGGTTGGCTATACGAAAATGAATGGCAAAGAGGTGTATCGCGAAGCTCCCCGCGCCATGGCAGAAGCGGTTGATACCCTTTGCCGCCATGCAGGCCTCAAGCCTGATGAGCTAAGCCATATTGTGCCACACCAGGCTAACTCGCGCATCACGCGCCGTCTTGGTGAATTATTGATTAACGACTATGGCTGGCCTGCCTCGACAATGGAGAAACTAGTCGATAACTTCCGTTACTACGGCAACCTCTCCAATGCCAGTATCGCAACAGCCCTGGTCGAACTGCTGCGCCAGGAACGCCTGCGCCCCGGACAGTGGCTCGCGCTGCCCGCTGTCGGTGGCGGCATGAACTACGGTTGCTGGCTATTGCGCTACCAAGGCCTCAAATACCCGGAAGTCATTTTGAATTATAAATAAGCATGGATGGGCGCGATTTCTTCGTGCCCATTCGACTTTAGTACAAACCGCGTTCATAGGTGTAGAACACCTCGCCGCTCCACTCATAGCCGATTCCGGCCAGGCCATCGCGCACCAGCACCAGATCAGGCGCATAAGCATACAGGTTCCCTACCTCCATTTCAAAAGCGCGTCTGCGCAGGTCATAGGCAATCAGGCTAATTGCCTCAATTGTCATCCCATCGATATAGCCGATAGAGAGACGTGAGCTACTGGACTCATCGCGCAGTTCGGCAATCGCCAGACCATCCAATCGCTCCCAACGTCGGAGCAGATAGACTTGCCCTGCCGCAATCTTCTCTTGTAGCAACGTATCGGTAATCACATGCGCCGTAAAGCCTGCATAGTAGAGTCCACCAACCGAGGGAAAAACGTTCGAGGCATTGAGATAATCAATAATCTCGTCCAGATCAGCAGCCTGCGCGTGAATTGTCTGCTCAGAACCATCACCGCGACGTAGCGGCACATTGACAGGTGTCGCGCGGAAAGGCGCAAACCCGCCCACCTGTCGCATATATGCATGAGCAACAACGCGCTGAGACGCAATATTCGTTGACTCAATCACCAGGCGTACATGTGTTGCCCCACGTCGTATCGCCTCTTCCTGCAATGCCATGTTCAACGTTGTCCCTATGCCCTGTACACGATACTCTTGGTCCACACGCAAGCCCTCCAGCCACGCATCCTGCGGCGTAACCATACGCAGGTGCCCTACGCCAATTGGCCGCTCATCGCTGGTCGCAACGAGCATGCGCCCATCAGGATTGTGTAGCCAGTCATCCCAGACGCGCTCAATATAATCGCCCCATTCCCAGGTATGCGCGCAAAACGCCAACACTGGCGCGCGGTCCTCTTCCCGTGCCGGGCGTACCTCTATTTTTGCCATTGTCATCTTTCCTTCTTTCATGTCTCCCGTAGTCTGACTATAACGAGATTACTCGCACTCGTCAAACGAAACGTTTCATATGACCCAACCGTATTAAAGATATCTTGAAGGATATGTATAATCACACTACAGGATACATCAATGCCAGAAAAAAAACCTACCAGCAAACCTTTACAACAAATTGCAGATACGCCCCTCCCGCTGGTTGAGCAAGCACAACAAGAGGTACAGCGTAGTCGCGTTCCCTGGTCCCTTTCATCCATTCGCGCGCGGTTTTTCATTACCGTCTACCTCATTGAATTTGCCCTTTTTACACTTCTGGGCTGGTTCGTTCACATCCATCCCGTTGATAGCATCGATGTCCTGATTACGAGAGAGTTTCAGGAGAATACTTCTCCCTGGCTCGTTACTACGATGACAGCAGTGAGCTATCTTGGGTATCAACCAATACTTTTCGCGGTAATTATCCTGGCAACGGCTGCGATATTCTGGCTGGTTCGCTTGCGCCTGGAAGCACTTCTCGTCGTCGCCTTATCCGCCATCAGTTCGCTCCTGGACGTGGGAATAAAAGTCCTCGTCGCCCGTCCGCGCCCTACCGCGAATCTGGTGGATGTTTTTCATCAGGCCACGGGTCAGAGCTTTCCTAGCGGTCACGTCATGTCCTATGTGGCCTACTTTGGATTGCTCTTCTCGCTTGGCGTGATCTTGCTCAAACGCGACCGCTGGTGGCACTTTCTCGTGCTCATCATTCCAGCGCTTTTTGTCATACTTGTTGGGCCATCGCGTATCTATCTTGGCGCGCACTGGGCCAGCGACGTACTGGGAGCCTACCTGTTAGGCAGTCTGCTGCTCGGTTTGACGCTCTGGCTGTACCTTGTCCTGCGCAGGCGGGGTGTCCTCGCTCAGCAACGCGCGCCGCTCAGCACGCCGAATCAGCAAACCGCCAATCAACACACACGAGCCATAGCCGATGCCAAGGACAAAGAGCGGATAGCGGAAACTGAGGGTGTAGAGCGAACTAAAGCTACTCGCCCCGATGAACGCGCCGAGCAAACCGAACGTCGTGTATAGCCCCTGCACCCTGGCGCGCATCCCGCTGACCGACGCTGCGGCAACACTGGCATCAACGGCAGGCTGAATAAAGGCATAGACAATGCCGTGCGCAATGAAGAAGAGCAGAATAATCCACACGACATTCAGCAGACCGTAGGCAATGTAGATGGGAACCTGGGCCAGACCAAAAATCAAAATCAAGGTCGAGCGGCGTCTACGGTCCGCCACTCGTCCGCTAAACGGCGAGAGCAACGTCGTCGGCAAGGCCCACATCACATAGGCCAGACCAATAACTGCGACTGTCGCACCCAAGCTATCGTGCATCCAGAGCGGCATTAAGGTCATATCAAAGCCAAGATAGAGATAATCGCCAAAGGCAAGAATATACGCACCGATTAGCGGCAACGTAAAAAGCAGACGATAGTCTACTTTTACCGCTATGCGCGTCTGTGACACGCCAGCATTGACAGAGGTAGAACGTGCTCCAGTACGCACCATGAGCAACACAATCGCAATCGCGACCAGACGAAATAGTACCGCACCGATAAAGGCAGTCGAGTAACCCCACGAGGCAACAATGCCACCAATACCAGGACCAAGCAGAAAGCCAGCGTTAAAAAACGCGCCGAACAGGCCATATGCCTCACCCTGTCGCTCCGTTGGAATAATATCAATCAGTAACGCGCGCGCTGGTGGCAAGATTGCCGCACCTGCCATACCCTCGACGAAACGCAAGATGACAAATAAGATGGGGTCATTGACAAAGAGGTAGACAGCCGAAAGAAGAGCTTGAACGAGCAGGCCAATAATAATAATCTGCTTACGCCCCCAGCGATCAGCCAGCCAACCGACCGGATACTGAAAAAGAAAGTTGGAGATCAAATAGGCCGAAGCCATGGCGTCGATGATCGCTAGCGACGCCCCTTGCGACTGCGCGTAGAGGATACGCACCGGGCCAACCATGCCCACACCTGTGAAAGCTGCGAAGACAGCGAGCGAGACACCCAGGAGCGTGCGATTATTGAAAATAAGACTTTCGGAGAGCACTGCGCGCAAACGTTGCGGTGTAGATTGTGTCACAGCAGGTCGCACCTGCTTGTTGCTTGACATAAAAATACCTTTGTTGTTTCTTGTTTCATAGAGGAAACAGGTGTGGTTTTTGACAGCGTTAGCAAGACATTATATCATATGCAGGCATCAAGCATGTGTTAAAGATAGATAGCATTACAATAAAAGGAAATAAGAATGAGCGAACAAGCGGACCAACCTACACGGCTCGTGCTGAGCGAACACGCACACAAAAACTGGCTCATGTGGGAGGCAAGTAGTGATGCCTATGAGCAGCAACACGCCGAGGCTCTGGCGGGAGACAAAGCGATGGCCTGGGGCCTCTGGCGCATCCCCGAAACAGAACTGCATATTCTTGGTGATGTAGCGGGCAAAGATATCCTCGAATTGGGCTGTGGCGCGGCTCGTTGGTCTATCGCCCTCGCGGGATGCCATGCCCGTCCCGTCGGTCTTGATTTCTCTCCACACCAATTGCACCATGCAACTCGCCTCATGCACGAAGCTGGCGTTGCTTTCCCGCTGATCGAGGCTAGCGCGGAAGCCATACCATTGCCGGACGCCAGTTTTGATACTGTTTTTTGCGATTGGGGCGCGATGACCTTCTGTGATCCATATCGCACCGTGCCTGAAGTTGCGCGCCTGTTGCGACCGGGTGGACTTTTCGCGTTCGCAACAGGCACGCCCATCCAATTCTTGTGCGAAGACACGCAAGCCGACCGCCTGACCGAGCAGCTGCTGCGTGATTATTTTGGCATGCACACGCTGACCTGGGAGAACGAGACCGACTTTCAATTGCCCTATGGCGAATGGATTCGGCTCTTCCGCGCGACGGGTTTTATTATAGAGGACCTCATCGAGACGCAACCACCAGAAGGCGCGACCAGCAGTTATCGCGATGCCGCTGGCACAGCCTGGGCGCGCCGCTGGCCGATGGAAAATATCTGGCGCGTGCGCAAAGCAGTGTAGCCAGAGCACAGAGAGCTATGGACTTGATTATAAAATTTCTACATAGCCCTCTGTGCCATTTACACGAATTCGTTGCCCAT
>DAIDJF010000141.1 GCA_027451525.1 Ktedonobacterales bacterium | reverse complement strand
AAAATGCTTGCCGCAGCGGAGTCAGCTGGTCTGACGACCTCAACGATGGAGCGTGAGAAGGAACGCCTGAAACTGAAGCGTTCGCGTATTCTCAAACAGCACCGTGAAGGGTATATCGATGATGAGGAGATGCAGGGAGAACTGGCGGCTGTAGAACTTGCATTGCGGGAACTGGAATCGCCGGATGTCGATGGCGTGAAATTAGCAGATGTGATAGCGGCAGGGGAGCGTATTCCAGGGATCGCAGCATTATGGGATGTGGCGACGGTAGAGGAGCGACGTGAGATGGTGATGTTATTGTTAGAACCAGCGGGGTTGTTGTATGATCTGGAGCAGAAGGTGATAGCCGCAATAAAACCTCGTCCTGCATTCTTACCGATCTTGCGAATGCTAGACGAGGTTGTAGAGTACGATGAAGCAAAGGGTTTACTTGTGACAAAAAGTTGGCAAGAGCGGAACCGACGGGAGTCCCATTATCTTCAAGACACCCGTGTGACAGGCCGACAATTAAGTGCAACGTACTTTCGTTGCCTCTATTATACCATGCATGTGAATAGTACCGATAGAGAGACAGCCTGGTTCGTCTGTTGTTGCTCTTCTTGGCGTGGGTGTGTTTTGCTCATGAATCAGTGTGCGGGTGCTTGCTGTTATGAAGAAGCTGTAGTAGCATAATGAAGTGATTGCTGTTGTTTTGGATTATTTGGCAGGTTATTGGTGATTAGAAACATAGAATATCAGATGCTAGACTCTGATTGGATACGTTGGTTGGATTGCGTCAGTTTCTCCCATCAATTTCTATAATTTCATGTTTATATACAGTGATATTTTGTCCTGATAATGGAAAAAAGGGAAGAGTATTATCTATTCTATAATTTCCCTCTGGTAAACATGGAAATACCGCAAAGTAAAGAGTATGAAATCTAACAATCTCCCGGTCTACATATGCTGTCGCTATCTTAAGGTCAGAACTCCAAATGTTGTTTTGATTAGCATGTAAAGTAATTGGAGCACGAAACAAATTTTCTTGAGTGTAGATAATAATTGCACCATTATATCCATATTGAATATCACGACTATTTTCGAGCTTATTTTTGATTGGATGATCTTTAGGAAGTTTTATCATATTATGTGAGGGAAGGATACTTGTTGTGATATTATCAATATTACTAGGTAAAATAGAGGTGTTATTTGAAGCCTGTTTTTTTGATTGAAATGGCGTTAATGGCAAAATCCATTGACCAAGCGCAAATATCGCTGCTAAGACAACGAAAAGAGCTTCCAGAGCTTTAGATAAATTATTACCTAGTGGAAGAATACCCGAAGAATCAAATATAAATATAATACCAGCTAGTATGATGAGGGAAAGAAATGCGACAAAGAGGACTATTCTTGAGCCGCAGGAAAGTTGTTTTTTATTCGATTTGTATTGTTGCATATTTTACTTAACTTCCTTAGTAATTTAATACATGCCATTATATAGTATTCTATCTCAGCGAATACCATTTTAGTACTATCCTCTAATTTTCTGTACGTAGCCACTGTGAGATAATGAAATTGATTTGTGATTATGTAGTATTTCTTGGTGTAGTTTCTGCCAATATCATTTAGTAAACGTCAGCAAGTCATAGAACTCCACTGGTTGCAATTTTTTGTACTCCTTCTGGGGGACTTTCACGTACCGCCAGGTTGTGCCTGTCAGCGTTGTGGCGTTCTCACACCAGAGGGTCGCGGCTCGGTCCTTAAAGGCGACTTCAACGGACTCCTGGCCTTTTGTCTCGACTAACCACATCTCTTCTAGCTCGTTCTTGACCACAAAGTCGGGATAGTAGTAGCGTAGGTTGGCGTTGTTGTCGGTATACTCGATGCAAAAGCCAAACTGCTGCGGTAACTTAGAAAACGCTATTACGTCTTTGGCATTTTCGAGAAATCTGGCAAATTCATACTCAAATTCGTTGTCACAGGGCACAAAGTTGAAAATGCACTTCCTGGCCTCCAACGCCTGGCGTGAAAAGGCGAATGGTTCCATTGATGAGAGGGCGCGGCTCTCGCCTTCAATGGTCGGTTCCATCTCCTCAATGATCTGCTCTTTCAAGGCTCTGGCAAACATGTCAAGTACCACATAGCCTGCAATTCGGTGGTTCATTGCCTGGATGATCTCTGCACTTTCCATATCGACCTTGCCGCCAAAGGCGCGGTTCTCAAAAAAGCTCCAGACCTGTGGTGCGAGCGCGCTGAACTGGCTGGGAAGCTTGATCGTAGTGGCGATAAGCTTGGCATAGTAGCTCACAATCTCGTCGGGGCGTTGCGCTTCTTTGATGGCATACTCACGCTCGAAAAGCTTCTCCATCGTGATAATATCGAATGCCTGGTACTGGAATTTTTTGATATCGGCTGCTGTTGGCTTGCGTGGGAGCGGGTCTGGGCTGAATTTGAAACGGGTCACATCCAGGGCCGCGATCTCCTCACTGAGGGTGCGCTTGCGTGCGAGCATCGGTGAGAGTCTGGGCAATGCAAGATCATAGGCGGCTTTTTCTGGCATCTGCGGCGCGATGGCGATGATCTTGAGTTTGTCTTTGCCAACCTCAAAGGAGTCGAGCTTGACATCCTCCAATTTTTCCAGATCATCTACAAAGGAAAGGAATGCTTTGTTGCCGATGATATCCACTCGCTCGGCATAGGTCTTCCCTCGGAACATGAGACGTAGGCCGCGACCGATGGCCTGCTCTGGCAGAATATTGGCTGCTGCGGTATAGGGACGCAAGCCAACGACAACGGTGACGTTTTGCACATCCCATCCTTCGCGCAACATTAGGACGCTCACGATGGCAGTGGTGGGACAATCGGGATGATCGACCTCGCGTGCAAGCTTGCGTGCAGCGTCAAGGTCTTTCTTGGATATCTCACCCGATTTGTCGGTATGGATTACGAGCGTTTTATTTTCACCGCCAAATTCAGCGGGATAGGATTTGCGTAACCAGTCGCCAACATCCTCGGCTTCCTCGGTTGTATTCATCATGATAAACAAAAGCGGCTTCTTGTTGAGGGGTGCAAGCTGCTCGCGGTATTCTTTCCAGCGTTCGACTCCGGCGGTGAGATAGACCTGGTAGCGGATGCTGGCAACATCGCTTTTTGCTTCCTCAAAGTCTGCCACACCTTTGGCTGGTCGCTTGACCACGCTATCCAGAATAGCCTGTTTGATGGGATAGTCAGAGATGACCCACGGGAAAAGACTGCCTTTTTGGAAACGGGGGGTTGCTGAAAAGTCGAGTTGGGCCGCTAATGGCAAGCTACTATGCAGTTGGCGGATGGCTCTGTTCCATTCGCTCTCTTCGTCATGGGTATGATGCGCTTCGTCATTTAAGACAAGCAGCTGCCCTGCGCGATTTTTGAGTGTGGTGAGAAACCCATTGTTGCCATTACTCAGGTCGTCCTTTGGTTTGGGGCCGAGTATTTCTGTCATGATATCCGGTTCGTCCCCGTTGTTTTTCTTCTGCTCGCTCCTGTCATAGAGTTGTTGGATGTTGGTCAAAAAGAGCATGCCTTCTGCTGGGGCGCGTTCGGCGTCCTCACGCATGATACAATCGAATTCCCACGAAATTTTGAGTTCGCGGGGGATGAGTGGGTCAAGTTGGAAAATACGTCCACCCTCAAAGTCGCTTCTGAGACGTTCAAACACGATCACGTTCGGCGCAATAATCAGGAAGGTTTTCGCATAGTCATCAGGGTTTTCTCGCACGGCGTTAAAATACTGCCAGACGATAGCCATAGACATAACCTTGGTTTTCCCGCTGCCTGTTGCCATTTTGGTACAGAAGCGTGCAAAGTCATCATAGGCTGGCAAGCGAATTTCACTGCTCGCGGGTGCATACTGCTCTAAAAGGGCCTTCCGGTTGCGAATGCGTGCGACTTCGTAGACGTAGATCAGTGTCTCGATGGCCTCTCGTTGGGCGTCGTGATATTTGAAAAGTTGTCTGTTGGCAAGGGGATGATCGGCGGTAAACCAATAGTTGAGAAGGGTGCGTGTGGTCGGGGTAACGCCCTGGTAGTCGTTGGCTTTCCACTCTGCAACGAGCCTGCGCAATGCCGGAACACAGGGCGCTGTGCGCAGATATTGCGTGAGATCAAATAAGCCAAGCTGAATACTCTCTTCTTTTACTTTGCGGGTGCGTGCCATAACTGCTCTGTATACCTTCTAGCAAGCTGTGCCTGCAAACTACTTGATCTCGACCGGAATGGATTTGGTGGTATCGTTGCCAAGAATGTCGATGACTTTGATGACAATGGTGTACTTACCTGGTTCGTCATAGTCGTGCGATGCTCGTAAGAGAAGCTTGGGATTTTTCTTGGTGCGATAGGTCTGCCACTGGTTATGAAAGGTATCGTCGCGGTAATCCCAATCAATCGCCCAATAATCAATCCACTGGCTCCAATGCGTGATTGCACTTCGTATCTCTTCTGGCACATCGTCTGGTGGCACAAAAAAATTCTTGAGTTCGACGGCAAGGGCTTTCCTGACTGGTTTGACATCCACATCCAGGGCTGCTAGCTCATAGAACGCGATATCTCCCTGCTCGACGGCTTTCTTTTCTAGCACTTCACGGGGGATTTTTTTGAAGGAAAGCTTGATATTGGCATCGGCTGCCATTTGTTTCGCTGTCTCGTTCAGATCAAAGGCAAAATCCCAGCCTAAGATGTCGATGCCATTGCTATGCTCGCCGACATCTTTGCCACGCACGCGCCAAAACTCGTTGACAATGGCTTTGACTTCACCAAGGGCAATTGGGGCGTCAACTGACCCAACGTGTATGAGTTTGCCTGCCTTGATGCCATGTAGCCACGTATAGCCGTCAAGTGGTGTTGCATGATACAGCTGAAGGATAAAATTTCGGTAGCGTTGTTGCATATTGGCTCGCTGTAGAGGGTCTGCAAACTCAGCGGCTTGCCACGCTTGGCGCTCGTACTTCCCTAAGTTTTGTACAATGAAAGGTCTGACGTTATCAATCGACAAAAGGCGCTTGCGTGCGGTATGAATGGCAAAACGTCCCAAGTCGCAGGTAATCCAGCGGCGTCCAAGTCTCTCTGCAACGGCGGCTGTGGTGCCACTTCCACAGAAGCAATCAAGAACAAGGTCGTCTTCATTGGATGAGGCTTTGATGATACGTTCTAACAGGGATTCAGGCTTCTGAGTTGGATAGTCTAGACGTTCTGCGGCTTGAGAATTAAGAGGTTTTATGTCAGTCCATAGAGAATGGACCACTGCACCCTCGATTTCATCAAGGTAGCGTTTTACTGAGGCGTGACCATTTGCACTTAGAACAATTTTACCTTCGTTCCAAAGCTGATCTATTTTTTCCTGGCTATATCGCCAGTGTGTACCTGGATTTGGCGAGAGTATTTTATCTCCAAATTTTCGAGGCGGTCCGTCACCTTTAGCGAGCATATTGTCAAGACGATATACTCTGCCATTTTGATCTTTTGAAGTGAAATGGCTTTCTATATATGAGTCTTTTAGGGGTGCGACTTGAGGATTCCAAATATAATTCTGAGTTTTGGTATAAAAAAAGATTCCCTCGTGTACAATGCCGAACCTTTTAGCATCGGCGTGATAATTGAAACGTTGCCAAATAATTTCATTTCTAAAGCAATCTGGTCCAAAAATTTCATCTAATACTGCTTTTGCATAATATCCGATATGCCAATCCAAATGTATATAGATACTCCCATTATCTGATAAAAGCTCTCGTAGTAGTAATGCCGTGTCATAAAACCATTGTAGATATCCATCTAGTCCACGTCCCCAGGTATCTCTATATGCTTTCTGTTCAATAATGCTAGGTTCTTTAGTAAAATTTATGCTATTGCCCTCTTCATTATCAATGTCATGAGGTACTGTGGCGGTAAACGAGAAATTGTCACCAGTAGCGAACGGGGGGTCAATATAGATCAAGTTTATCTTTCGTGCGAACTCTGGTAACAAAGAGGGAAGTACATATTTCTTATCACCCCAAATTAAGCGGTTGCGCCATTCGGGTTCCTGTCCTGCAAAAAGCATATCAAGGGTTAGCTGACGGTCTTTGGCGGTTTCGTTCACGGTTTCTACGGTCTGGAAGGGCAGTTCAATGCGTACAGGACTAACCTTTTTTCCATCTTTATACTTTCCATCCCACATTAGCTCTGTCATAGCAACTCCTGATATAAAAGGTCAATGAAGTATGATGATATAATACACTATGGATGAGTGGCTTCCCTAGTGTACCTGATATTTGATGTGATTGCAAGATACGTAGAAAATAGGCCTATCCTGGAATAGAATAGTCCTTTATGTGTAGCGTGGGTTTCAGGTGGTCTTGTTGTTGTCTGGATATCCAAAAATCTATGTTCGTTTGAAACCACATTTTGGGCATTCTTTCCTCAACCCTTCATAATTAAAGCCACAATTCATGCATGCAACCGAATAATTGGCATAAGTTGTAAATGTGTTTTTAATTCGTGGCTGTCGGTATTTTTTATTTGGTTTTGAGGTTGAGGGTTTTTTATTTGGGTTTGGTGTATTCATCCTAAAGCCTTTCTGTATTTGTATTCACACGTAGACTACCCTGCTCTATCTTCACAACCCTTTCCACTTCGTAGGTGTGGACCAAAGACTGAATGAGGTGTATAAGACGACACTTGTCCCTTATGTATTCTTTTTGCTTGCGATTAATCTGGCAAGACCGTGATAGTGTGGCAAGCCATGCGAGTCGTCGTATTTCATGATCTCTTCATAGAGGATGGTTTCTAATGATGAGAACCATGCTGCGAGTTCGCCTTCGTCAAAGTAGTGTTGCACGAATGAAGCGGTTTCGCTGATGACTTCTCCCTCTTTCGGGGTAGCAGCTGCTCCTGGGTCGTGAATGGTAAAGGCTTCGATGTAGATAAAGCCGCCTGGTTTGAGGGAAGTAACCAGCGACTCAGCGACCTGTTTGCCTTCGTCTTCGCTCATATGGTCAAGGATAGTGACACCGACAATCGCATCATAGGTCGCTGGGACAAATTGCAGTGTGCGGGCATCTGCGACAGTGCCCTCAATAGTATGGAGATCGTGCGCACGGGCGTACTTTTCCAGTTTCTGAATGCCCTCGCTTGATGCGTCAATGGCATGCACGTGGTAGCCATACCGCGCTAATAGCAAGCTATTCCTGCCTTCTCCACATCCAAGGTCGAGGGCTTCTCCTACT
>DAIDJF010000140.1 GCA_027451525.1 Ktedonobacterales bacterium | reverse complement strand
GCGTCGTTATCGCTTCAGTCGAAACCTATCTCAAATATGCCGAGGCCATCGGTCTCACCGCTTCTGCCGCATAGTCTAAGGACATCTATGCATGTATAAAAGCATCCTTTCCTATTGGCACGAGTTTCGCTTCTCTGGCGAGGTTCTTTACCCGATAGGAAAGGATGCTTTGTCAGCACGTATATTTTATTCCCCATGATGTATGAACTATAAACAAGACAAGAGGGTGAGTGATTTATGAGTAAAGAGTATCTGCCAGGGAGTGTATTCGTCAGTCCATCGGAAGCGTTTGTGGAGACTCCCTCAATCAAAAAAGTCATGGATCGTGCCATATCGTATCTCAAGGCCAATATTCCCGTCCATCTGACTGGTCCTACGGGAACGGGCAAGAGTACGTTGGCAATGCATCTGGCGTATAAGTTAAAACAACCTGTAATGTTGCTGTTTGGTGATGAAGAGTTTGGTACCTCTGATCTGGTGGGCGATAAGATGGGGTATCGCAAGAGCAAACTCGTAGATAATTTCATTCACTCCGTTATGAAAACAGAGGAAGATGTTTCCCACCGCTGGGTAGATAACCGTTTAACAACAGCCTGCAAAGAAGGCTTTACGCTCATTTATGACGAGTTTAATCGTTCTCGACCAGAGGCGAACAATGCTCTGCTCTCCGTGTTGGAAGAAGGCATCCTCACGATCCCACCATCTGAGGAAGAGGGCGGCTATATCAAAGTCCATCCGAACTTTCGCATTATCTTTACCTCCAATCCCTACGAATATTCAGGCGTGCATAAGACGCAGGACGCGCTGTTGGATAGAATGGTCAGTATCCATCTTGATTACTTTGATGAGATGACGGAGCGTGCGATTGTCGAGACGCGCACTGGTGTCACGGCGGAAGATGCAATGAAGATCGTGGGTATTTTGCGCGATTTCCGTCTGATGACAAGCTCCACGCAGGCTATCAGTATTCGGGCTGGGATTATCATTGGCAAGATTCTCAAGCAGAGAAACATGCGTATCGAGCGTGCCAATCTCCTGCTGGCCGATATCTGTGCCGATGCCTTGATTTCGGGCAGGCACACTAGCGATGCGCGCGAGAAAATGAGACGTGTCGTGATTGAACTGATCCACAAGCATCTTCAGGATGAACCAGTGGCTCATTTAGCCGATTATGATGAGCAGGAGACAGAGCACCGCCTGGAAGCCTTGATTTAGAGGTGGGACGGGTAATTTGGGTGTATCGGTATACTAGTAGTGAAATCCTGGAGCATATCTGGGAGTGCGTGTGTATCCTGGCGAGAGATGGCGCAGGGCGTCAAAAACAGAAGGAAACGGCTCATCTCTTGTAAGGGAGAAAAATGGAGAAGTAGCGATGCCAGAGAAAAACGCAGATGAAAATATAGAAATCAACTTTGGTGGCGGGAAAATCTCGTTTGGTGGCTTGTTTCAGGGACTTGGCAATGTGATTGATTTAATGTCCAGGATGGAAGAAACGGGGCAGGATGGCGTCAGCCAGGAGCAAGAGTTTACCAGTCCCAGCGGGCGTGTCAAAGCAGTTTACGGCCTTTCGGTGAAGAGAGGATTGGGTGGCAGACCGACAGTTGAGTCGTTTGGCAATGTGAAGAAGACTGCGAAGGGGCCTGTTGTCGAGGAAGAGCGTGAGCCATTGGTCGATGTGTTTGACGAGGAGGAGCAGATTGTAGTGATCGTCGAGCTGCCTGGCGTGGAGGAGGAGCATATCCATACAGAGGTTCAGGAGGCGAGCATTACGGTTTCAGCGGTCAATGGTGAGCGCAAGTACTATAAAGAGATTGCGCTACCCAAAGCGGTCGAGACCTCGACGGTGAAGAGCAAGTACCGAAATGGCGTTTTAGAGATCAGAATTGGCAAGAAGTGAGATGGCTGGTATGACCGTGCAATTGAAAGTCGCCGAGGCAAATCCGCGTGATGTGGGGCGCGGTATTGCGCGCATTGACCCGGAGATCATGACGCAACTGGGCATCGAGGACTCTGGAGAGGTATTCGCGTTGGTTGGCAAACGTGAAACCGTTGTCAAAATCATGCCCACTTTTCCAGAGTTTCGCGGACGTGGCGTTGTGCAGATTGATGGAATTATCCGCGAAAATGCGCAGGTTGGCATCAATGAGACGGTGAAACTTGCCAGAGTCACGGTTGAGAAGGCACGCCGCGTCACGCTCACGCCGCTCACGGCTGGACGGAGCGCGGCTTTTGATAGCACTTATCTCGCTCGTCAACTGGCCGCGGTTCCCGTGCTACAAGGCGATAGACTGCAAACGGTCTTGCTGGGCACCAGGAAACAGGATTTCAAGGTCACGGGAACGGCTCCTGCTGGCGTAGTGATGATTACGCCGCAAACGCTGATCGCAATTTCAGGTGAAGGCAAGGCTCCAGAGGCAAAGTTAACCTATGAGGATGTTGGCGGCTTAGGCGAACAGGTCAAGCGTATTCGCGAAATGATCGAGCTACCGCTACGTTTCCCACAGATTTTTGCTCGTCTGGGTATTGAGCCACCCAAAGGCGTTTTGCTCTATGGTCCGCCAGGAAGCGGAAAAACGTTGATTGCCAAAGCGATAGCCAACGAGACCGACGCCAATTTCTTGCAGATTTCTGGCCCGGAGATCATGCACAAGCTCTATGGCGAATCTGAGGCGCACCTGCGCGGCATTTTTGAGGAGGCACGCAAGAAAGCCCCTTCGATCATCTTTTTTGATGAATTGGACGCCATTGCCCCCAAGCGCGAAGAATTGGGCGGTGAGAAACAGGTTGAGCGCAGAGTCGTGGCGCAACTGCTCACACTGATGGACGGCCTGGAAGGACGCGGACAGGTCATCATCATTGGCGCAACGAACCTGCCCAATGCGCTCGATCCCGCGCTGCGTCGCCCCGGTCGCTTTGACCGCGAAATCGTTATTCCTATTCCCGATAAGCATGGACGGCATGATGTACTCGCCATTCATACCCGGGGTATGCCACTTGCCGCCGACGTTGATCTGGAACGTATTGCCTTTTTAACGCATGGCTTCGTTGGGGCTGATCTGGCGGCGGTAGCGCGTGAAGCGGCAATGTATGCCGTGCGCAGACTGGTGCCTGAAATCGATTTTGAGCGCGAGATCGTGCCGGAAGCGGCAATGCTCGCGCTTGAGGTCACGATGGATGATTTTCTCAACGCCTTGCGCGATATTGAGCCATCGGCTATTCGCGAGTTTTTCACGGAAATTCCTGAAATTGGTTTTGCCGAAATCGGCGGCCTCCAAGATATCAAACGGATATTGAAAGAGACAGTCAAAGACCCGCTCTATCATCCAGAGGTTTACGCAAAGGCACATACCAGACCCGCGAAAGGTATTCTGCTCACGGGTATCCCTGGTACGGGCAAAACGGTACTTGCCAAAGCTATTGCGAAAGAGGCAGAGGTCAACTTTATCGCCGTCTCTGGGCCAGAACTGCTCTCCAAATATATCGGTGAGAGCGAGCGTGGCGTGCGCGAGGTCTTTAAGAAAGCCCGGCAAGCCGCGCCCTGTATTCTCTTCTTTGACGAGATCGAGGCCCTGATCCCGCAGCGTGGGAGAGCGGTTGGCGATCAGGTAAGTGAGCGTATCGTTACCCAATTTTTGACTGAAATGGACGGCATGGAAGAGTTAAAGGGCGTCTTAGTGCTGGCTAGTACCAATCGCCCTGACTTGATTGACTCTGCCATGTTGCGCCCAGGACGTTTCGATTTTGTACTAGAGGTTCCGAAACCTGACCACGCTGCCAGAGAAGCAATTTTCTCAGTCCATACTAGAGGCAAACCGTTAGGGCCAGATGTCTCTCTGCGTGAATTGGCGGCAGCTACGGATGGCCTGGTTGGTGCCGATATCGCCTCAATCTGCCAGAAAGCCAGCTTGCTAGCGATCAGAGCTTTTTTAGAGCGCGGCGAGGAAGATCTTGAGCAATTGAGTATCGGAAAGCAGTATTTTGATACCGTACTTCTCAGCATGAAAAAACCATTATCGACAACGCAATCTATTGATACGGGACTATAATGGTAATGATCTGGAAGGTGAATTGTCTATGAGCGATAGTTTGAATAACGGCATGTACGTTTATGGCGTTATTGCCTGTGATACGCCGCAGGAATTTGGAGAGATTGGCATCGGCCACACGCCCTCCCTGGTCCATACCGTGGTATGGAATGGCATTGCGGCCGTGGTTTCAGTTAGCCCTTTCACGCTGTATGACTCTCTGGTAAAGGAAAAAACGATCAGAGATCTGGTGGTCCATCAGTTTGTGATCGAGAAGGTGATGGAACGCTACACTATTCTGCCGGTAAAGTTTGGCACGATGGTCGAGAGTGAGGCGGAGGTCAATGAATTTCTGGTAAAAGGCTTTATCCTGTTGCGCGAGGAACTGAAGCGCGTCGCGGGTAAGGTCGAAATGGATGTCGTTGCCACCTGGGACATATCCAAAGTGTTGACGACGCTTCCGCAGCGCGTGCCTCATATACAGGAGAAAAAGCGCGAACTGGCAAGCAAGGGCAATCAGGCCGGCATTGAGGAGAGAATTGCGCTTGGCAGAGCCATCGCTGAGGCCTTGCAAGCCGAAAAAATGGGATATGTGCAGCGCGTGTTGCATACCCTGCAAGATACCGCTTTAGAAATCTGCAAGCACGAGCTAGCGAGCGATGAGATGATCCTGAATGCCGCTTTTCTGCTAGAGAAGAGTGAGGCTGAACGTTTTACCGCCGGGCTTGAGGCATTGGATGCGCAGGTCGATAGTGTGCTCAATTTCCGTATTGTAGGTCCACTGCCCACCTATAGCTTCTCAACTATTCTTTTGAAACGTGTGGACGCGCATCGTCTGGACGAGGCAAAAAGAGTTTTTGAGCTAAATGCAGATGGCGAGATTACGCATAGTTCGGTGCGCACGACCTATCATCAGCTTGCGCAGAAATATCACCCGGATAAGAGCAACGACGCCAGTGAGCAGGACTTCCATCGTATCCACGCGGCCTATCAAACGTTGAAAGATGTCAGCGAGCATGGTTTGGTGCAGGTCGAGGTCTATCAGTGGGAGAAGGTTGCCCGGTGAGAAAGCTGATCTACGTTCCTATTCTCCATACTGATGTAGACCTGGGGAGTCTTGCCGGGACACTGACGCAACAGGCGAAAGCGGTGATGGGTGAGGGTAACTGGCAGCGACATCAAGAGGTGATCCGCCGCTACTGGCAAGAGCTTGCCAGCTATTGGACACGGCAAGAGGTAGCAGGCGTAAAAATCTATCAGGATGCGATGGCGGTGGATGGGAATGTAGGGGCGAAGATTGTGACTGATCTGGCGGCGCAGGGGAGTATCAACTATGTGTTGCTCACACAATTGCTCGATCGCGGAGCAGTATTGATGCAGACCGAAAATGCCGCTTTGCTCAGAGAAGAGTATCTTTTGACAAAAAATTTGGCGCAAAAGACCTCGTTGTGGGGACGTATGTGGGGTCTTTTGCGCTATACAACGCGCACAAAGCAGCTTTTGCGCCAGCGTGATCGCTCTATCGGGCAACGGATTAACGAGAGTTTACGTGAGGCAGAGACGGGTATCTGTTTTCTCGGAGCCTCTCACCAGATGTTGCCATATCTGGCGCAGGATATCAGCGTGATCGCGCTCAAGGACCCGCAGAAGGTGCAGGCCTATCAGACCTATATACAACGCTTCAGAAGTAAGCAGGCGCAACAAGCGATTGTGGAGTTAGGAGCCTATCTGATGGCTCCAATAGGAAATGAAGTGGGGTAAAGCAGATGCTTGAAGAAGAGGGCAGATATATCTATGGGATTGTTGCCGCTGATCAGCGGCGCGAGTTTGGAGCGATTGGCATTGGTGGACGCGGTAGCATCGTCTACACGTTGCCCTATCGCAATCTGGCCGCGATTGTCTCGCGTTCTCCAGTGGTCAAATATCCCGTGACCAGAGAGAATTCTATGGCTCATGCCAAAGTGTTAGAGAAGGCGATGGAAGAGTATACCTTGTTACCTGTGCGCTATTGCACCATCGCTGAGAACGAAGAGCGTATCATTGAGAAGATTTTGAAGGCGCGCTACGACGAGTTTATTGATCTATTAGCAACAATGGAAGGAAAGATCGAACTGGGTGTGCGTGCGCGCTGGACTAACATGGATGCGATTTTCGCTGAGGTGGTAGAGGAGCACGCCAATATCAGGGCGGTTAAGGAAGCTATTGTCAGTGAGCGTGATGAGCAGAAGAAGTACGCGGGTAAAATCAAGATTGGTCAGTTGGTGCAGAAGGCTTTAGAAGAGAAAAAGAAGCGCGAAGCAGAGGAACTGCTAGATACATTGAGACCGTTAAGCCTTGCCTGTAAAGAAAATCAGCTCTATGGCGATATGAATCTGGTGAATGCCGCTTTCCTGATCAAAAAAGAGCAGGAGCAGGCATTTGACAACAAGATGCAAGAGTTGGAACAGGTGTATGGCGAGCGGAAAAAATTAAAATATATTGGCCCTGTCGCCCCGTACAATTTTGTCGAGGTTGTTGTCAACTGGTAGGAAGTATCAGATTACTTGCCGTATCTATACGCCGCAAGCGTGCGGGAAGGGAAAGTTTGCCATGTTTCTTTTAGACGATTTGCTGATTAATTTGCCCGCAAAAGGGTTGGTCGGGATATTTGAGAAAATCTATGAAATGGCGCGGGACGAGTTTACCGATGAGACGAAAATCAAAGAGGAACTGCTTATGCTACAGACACAATATGAGATGGAGCAAATCTCTGAAATCGAGTATGAGATGAAAGAGGAGGCTCTATTGGAGCGGTTGATGCAGGCGCGCGAGGCAAAAAGTGGCGAGTCTGAGCAGTATAGTCAAGAGAAGACTCCTGTGCCGCAAGAAGCAGGCGCGCGGTAACGTGTCCTGAAAGGAGGAAGAGCTATGGCATCAATGATTGCTGATGTGCGAGATAAAGTCAAGCAGTTTTTGAAAGAGACAATTGACGCGGAGA
The DNA here is from genome assembly GCA_027451525.1 of Ktedonobacterales bacterium. Lineage (GTDB taxonomy): Bacteria > Chloroflexota > Ktedonobacteria > Ktedonobacterales > Ktedonobacteraceae > DTNP01. The sequence goes on along the minus strand of DAIDJF010000140.1, from coordinate 415 downwards.
GTGTGCAGATTGTCACGATTGATAAAGTTGCTGGTGGTTGGGTCGCGGAGGCAGAGGTGGCGGAACGCAATCAGTATCTCGCCTCGATCAAGCCGGAGTATCGCGTCTTTGAGCGCAAACACTACATTATTAAGTTGGACTCCGACCTTGAGGTTGCATCCTACAAACAAGGCACAATCCAAGAAGAGTAAAGCGTCGCGTCTGATGATGTGCTTGAATGAAAGAACACGCAGCAAGGCGTAACAGCCTGATTATGGACTGTAACAAATTGGCCTGGGAGAAAAATGCTGCGTATGGGGCGCGATGATGGTGCGTAACAAATGAATATGGATTGCGTAGGGGCGTGATGATCGTCTTTTAAAAAATAATGCGAACAGGTCACACGATGGTGTAGGGGCGTGATGTATCACGCCCT
>DAIDJF010000139.1 GCA_027451525.1 Ktedonobacterales bacterium | reverse complement strand
CCTACTATACACGCCCTTGCACCCGCACGCGGGTGCACAACATCCATGCACATCGTGCATCGTCGTATAGTAGGGGCGGGGGCGGTGCTGGGGATGGGTGGGGACCTTTGTGGTCGCCCGTCCGTTCCACACCATGCACCAATGGGTCCAAAAAACCTACACGTGGAAGCCCTCGCGGTCGCCCTGCTCTCTACGCAACTTGTTTTAGGAAAAAAGAAAAAGAGAATATGCATGAGACGACAGCAGACACTGGCTCATAGACCTTCAAGCAGGGGTCAGCGTATGATATCTACACGAGGCATCCTCTCTCTTCTGAGCAAGCATGTCCGCCTGTTCGCTTTTGCTTGTGTTGCCGCCTCCTTGCTCTCTTGTTCGCTGTTCTTCTTTTCCGGTGTTGCCTCCGCCACTTCCTACGTCATCGGCTCTGATCCCGTTGATGGCTCGACATTGCAACGTGTGCCCAGCGTCATACGCATCTTTTTTAATGCTCCCATTAGCCCACTTAGCATTGCGCACGTCTACCACACAGAGAATGGTGGCTTTGTGGAAGTTGCGACGGTCCATAGTGTTGTCTCTCCTCAGAGCGCGAAAGAACTGGACACGCCGCTCCTATCGCCCAAGACTTTGCCGCAAGGTAGTTATTTTGTGCGCTGGTATGCTGTTGCTAGCGACGATGGGCATGTGACCTATGGCGCGATTGGCTTTGACGTCGGCTATTCTGCAACTGGCCTGAGTGGGGTTGCCACGTTAGGACCAGGAAGTAGTAACGCGCTCTCCGCTATGCAAAGCCTGAATGCAATTGGCATTCTGGGCATTGTTTGGGATTGGCTCACACTGATCGCGCTGGTCTTCTGGATTGGCATGTTGATTACAGAGCGTCTCATTATTGCACCCCTGGAGCGTGGCCCCGCGCTAATCGCTCTGGCCTATCGGCAAATTATTTCTTTGCAGTGGCTGGCTCTTCTCGTGTTGCTGATTGGCGAAGGTGTATCGCTCTTACTGCGTGTCTTGCATTTCCAGCAGGTCGTGCAGACGAGCTTTCAGATTGAGACGGTGGGACAATTTATCCTGAACACGACCTATGGGCAACTCTGGGGCGTACGGGTGACGCTGCTTGTAGTCGCGCTATTGTGGTTACGTGTCACGCGACGTATGCCGCCGGAACAAAAAGCCTCACCTGGACGGGATGCCGTAACGCGCCAGCCTGCCACTGATGCCGTCTCAACTGTGATGGCGCAAGCCCGTGTCACACGTGATTTCTCATTAAATGTGCTGCCTGTGAGCAATCCTGCGGCCCTGAAGCGGCAAGAAATTGCCCAACAGGAATTGTCTGCGCCATCCTCTTCAACCCGTGAAACTGTTCTCTGGCTACTTCTCGCGGGTGTGCTCCTCCTGACGAAGGCCTTAGAGAGTGACGTGGCGCAGGTTGCCTCGTTCCATCTAAGCGCGGTCGTGCTGGACTGGTTCTACCTCGCCGCGCAATGCACCTGGTTTGGTAGCCTTGCCTTTATTGGCTATGCCCTTTTACCCGTCATTCAGCGCGAAAATCTGGTCGAGACATTGACTGTGCTCTTGCGCCGCCTGTTCGTCTTTGTGTTGGTTGGAATACTGGTCTTGCTGGTCTGCGGACTCTTCCTGGCAGAAGCAACCGTACGTCAGGGAAGCCTCCTGCTTACTGATCCCTATGGGCGTACCTTGCTTGCCAATATCTGCCTTACTGTACTCGTCTTATTCACCAGTCTGTATCTATTGATTACCGTGCGTCGTCGCCTTGCGCGTCAAGCCTTGTTGTTACCGGTCGTAGGGGCTGACTTTCCAGCTCGCCGGACACGGCAGACTGCCCTGACTCAGACGCTACTCCATCTGAAGAAAGGCATTGAAGTTGCCTCGATTGGGATGGGTGCTATTCTGCTGTGTTCTGCCCTCATGTCCTTCTATGCTCCTCCCATCATCTTTCCTCCTGTGACTTATAGCAATCCCGTGACCAACGCCCCAACTTCAGTCGGCAATACACAAACTCAACAGGTCGGATTGCTTTCGATTAGCTTGCAGGTTTTTCCGGGTAAATCTGAGAGCGATAATACTGTATTGGTTCTGCTTACCGATAACAGCGGCAATCCCGTGACGGATGCGAACATTCAATTGCGCATCAACATGGTGGCGATGGACATGGGAACTGCGCATGCAACCTTGACGGGGAGTAATGGTATATACACGATAACGCTACCCAAAAATAGTACCCTGGATATGGCTGGTTTATGGAATATCCTGGTAACGGTACAGCGGCCAAATCTTCCTCCCGCGCAGGCTCTATTCCCTGTCTCATTGAAATAAGACGCAATCAATAAAGGTTGAAAACTCTGTCTGTTGCGTTGGCTTATTCTTGAATTGTAGTGCTTGTCAAGATGTACTAAAAATAATCTTTCCAAATTTGCGAAATTACTTGAATTGTAGTATTCTGAATGAAGTTACGAAATGTTTAAGAGCCTTTTGAGGATGCACTGTTTGCTTACTATACATCATTTCCCACGAAGTAAGGTTGTGTGGGAGGTAATTGCGAATAATGCGGCGGTAGAGGTCCAATAAAGAGATATTACAGGATGAAAGAATATGGACAGCACGTCAGAAACAAGGGTGCAGAGATCGGAAGATTTGGTCGTGATTGGTGCATCAGCGGGGGGAATTGAAGCCCTTTCTACATTTGTCGGCACCCTACCAGATACTTTTCCAGCCCCTATTGTGATTGCGCAGCATCTCGATCCCAGTCGTCAAAGCTCGCTTGATGTGATTCTGCAACACAATACAAAACTTTCTGTAGAAGTGGTGAGTAGCGGTGCTGCACTGAAACCTGGGACGATTTACGTGATCGCCGCGAATCGCCATGTTATTATTAAAGATCATTCTATAGAGATACAAAATGATTATGTGCGCCATCCGAGACCATCAATCGACCTGCTGCTTTCTAGCGCAGCAGCGGCTTATGGAGAACACCTGATTGCTGTGATTCTGACTGGTGCCGGCCACGATGGGACAGCGGGGGCGGTTGAGGTGAAAAACGCGGGCGGGACCGTGATTATCCAGGATCCACAAACTGCTCGCTATCCCTCAATGCCGCGTGCTTTACCGCCCAATGTGGTCGATTTCGAGGTCAGTATTGAGGGACTAGGCTCTATGATCTCTGATTTGCTGTCTGGTATTGTAATCGCTCCGAAGGAGGAACAGACAGATGATCTCTTGCAGCATATTTTAGCATATGTGAGTCGCCAGACCAGCATTGATTTTCGGCAATACAAGGCATCGACCATCTTACGGCGTATTCGACGGCGTATGAATGCCACGCATTGTCAGACTTTAAAGGACTATGAACAATACTTGCTGGCCTATCATGAAGAAGTAAATGAACTGGTCAACGCGTTTCTTATTAATGTCACGCAATTCTTCCGCGATGGTGAGGCATTTGAGTTTTTGAAAAATGAGGTGTTGCCACCGTTGATTGCGCAGGCGCGTGGGCGCGACAAGGTCTTGCGTTTCTGGGCGGCGGGGTGCGCAACGGGCGAGGAACCCTATTCACTGGCAATGCTAGTTACTGATATGCTGGGGGCGGAACTACCAGAATGGAGCATTAAACTCTTTGCTACCGACCTTGACAAAATGTCCATTGGTTTTGCCCGCCGAGGCATCTACTCTGAAGCTATGCTGAAAGGACTCCCTGTTGAATACAAAGACCGTTTCTTTGAATATGCGGATGATGGCTATCGTATCGCGAAGACATTACGGCAAATGGTCATTTTTGGGCTGCAAGACTTGAGCAGAAGCGCGCCTTTCCCACGTATTGATCTGGTTCTCTGCCGCAATGTATTGATTTATTTTACTCCTGAACTGCAAGATTATATACTGAAACAGTTTGCTTTTTCGCTTAATGCGCATGGATATCTCTTCTTGGGAAAAGCGGAGACGGTTCGTCCCACTCAAACGTATTATGAGCTTCTCAATAAACAATGGAAAGTCTATCGTTATATCGGCAAGGTTTCGTCACACGTGCATCTGCGCAAGTCGCATGTTCCTTCATTGGATAGAGAAAATAAGAGGACAAACCATTTGGTTGATCCGAAGCGTCATGCGTTTCCTCCTTCGGACTCGCAGGCTCCTCGATTAGAGTTGGGGCAATTGTTGCGTTTCAATGAATCACTACTGCGCTTTTTGCCTATTGGTGTGATTGTGATTGACCGGGCCTATCACATTTTGATGGCGAACGTAGCATCGCGTCGTCTGCTGGGTTTGCGTGAGGTTGGGCATGAGCAGGATTTTTTGCATAGCGTGCAGGGTATCCCCTATAATTTAACTCGCTCTGCCATTGACACAACCTTTCGCGAGCGCACAACGGTCACACTTGCGGAAGTGGAACTTGATAGCAACGCGGGCGGCAACGGGCGTTTTGTCGCGTGTTCCCTTTCACTCATTCAGGTTGAGCCGGGTGCGCCTGATCTTGTCGCGATATGCATCACCGATGTGACGGAACAGGTGCAGACGCGCAGGCTCTTGGAGTCAGTGCAGGCGGAGCAGATCCACTTGGTGCAAGAACTGAGTACGACCAACAAACGTCTCAGCGATGTGAACAAAGAACTGCTTGATGCGAATGAGGAACTCCAGGTGACGAATGAGGAGTTGATGCTGACACATGAGGAACTCCAGGCCAGCATTGAAGAATTCGAGATGACGAACGAAGAACTCCAGGACATAAATGAAGAGCTAGAGACAAATAATGAAGAGCTGCAAGCCACGAACGAAGAGCTAGAGACGACCAACGACGAGTTACGCGCGCGCACCAGCGAACTGCACGAAACTACAATAATTCTTGAGAATGAACGCATGCATCTGGCGGAAATAACAGAGCGTGCGCCGTTCTATATCCTGCTTTTGCGCGATTCGCTTTTGCGCGTTGAGGCGTATAACCCTAGTTATGGGAAAGTGGTGGAGCGTGATGTTGTCCTGAAACGGCCTTTGCACGAGGTGTTTGAGCTGTTTTGGGAGGCTGAGGCGGGCAATCAACTGTTGCGCCTGGCACGGCAGGTGTATCAGAAAGGTATCACCATGACAACGTCTCGCCTGCTGACCTATCTCCCGTATCCTGGCGGAAAAGCGCGCGAAATGTATTTTATCTATACGTTGGTTCCCTCGCACGATATCCACGGCACAGTTGATGGTGTCATCATTTACGCTCTAGATGAGACGCAACAGTATACGCGGGAAAAGGACGAAGAGCGCGAACGTTTGAAACTCATCCTGAACCATCTCCCATCGGCGGTTATGGCTCTCTATGACGCGAAAACCGCGGAATTGATTACTGGCAGTAACCAATATCTCAGTCTTATCGCTGAACTTCGACAGCTTTCAGTTGAACAGATTTATGCGCGTAAATGGTACGAGATTGAGCTTTTTGCGCAATCTGACTTGCAGGAAAACCTCTGGAACGAGGACATCGAAACACGTCAGCCAGTGCGACAACCTGAGGTGCGGCTGCTCTATGCTACTGCTGACGATGAACGTGTTTGGGATTATAGTCTCACACCTATTATGGACAAGGCGCAGTCCAATGTGGTCCGTTTTATTTTGGTATCGGCTAGCGAAATTACGGAGCAGGTGCAGACCCGCCGCGAGTGGGAGCGACTCAATCACGTGAAAGACGAATTTCTCTCACTGGCAACGCATGAACTGCGCAGCCCACTGACTGCTCTTCAAGGCAATGTTGAGATACTGCTACACGTGCTCTTCAAATCAACCAGCCCACTCACCCTGGATGAGGCAGAAAGTCGTCGCTTCGAGCAGGTACGCCTCGTGCTGGAACGGATGCAGCAGCAGATACTGCGTATGGGACACATGATTACGGAGATGCTTGATGTAACACGCATGCGTGGTCAGGTCTTCGAGTTGCACCTCAATGAAAACGTGGACCTGGTTGCAACGGTACGCAAGTGTGTAGAGCAGCTTCCCCGTTATAATCATAACCTGACAATCAACAGTACGGAAGAGCACCTGCTGATGCGCGTTGATGAGGAACGTATAGAACAGGTATTGGATAACCTGATCAGCAATGCGATAAAATATAGTCCAGAAGGGACAAACGTAGAGGTAAACATTGAACGTCAGCCCGCTAATGTCGTGGTGAGTGTCCGCGATCATGGCAATGGCATCAGCAAAGAAGACCAGCAGCATCTTTTTGATCGTTTCTACCGTGCGCACCAGCAAGAGGGAAAGCACGTTGACGGGCTTGGTTTGGGTCTGTATATTGCGCACGAGATCGTGGCCCAGCATGGCGGGCGCATGTGGTTAGAGAGCGAGATCGGCGTGGGCAGCACTTTCTACTTCTCTTTGCCGCTGCCAACTGCTTGAGTCTCCTTGTTCTTGCTGAAAGGCTGAGAGGCAGAAAAAATGCTTGACGAGTAAGCCTCTTTCTGCTATACTTATTTCGTTCACAAATCGGGGTGTGGCGCAGCCCGGTAGCGCACTACAATGGGGTTGTAGTGGTCGGAGGTTCAAATCCTCTCACCCCGACTCACACAAAGGCGGGAGGCCTCTTCATAGAATGGCTTCCCGCCTTGCTTTATGTCACCTTCCCATTTACGCCATCAACCAGAATGACGCATTTGAGAGCAAAAGTGATAGCAACACGTCATGGTTTTATCACCTCTAGAGAGCAAAATCCCATTATCCCTGTTCCTTATGGTATAATGAGATCGCTGTATGAGGTAGGCATTTCGATTAGTAGAGAGAAAAGCCTATGCCAATTCGACACGGTGAACACCAGGGAAAAATCAGCCTTGAGGAGTTCTTTGCTCTCTTGGAAAGCAATCCTGAGCACCGCTATGAATTAATTGATGGCTACCCCTATATGATGACAGGGGGGGCACCCGATCACTCGATCATCGGCGCGAACATGAATAGAATTCTTGGCGTACAACTGCGGCAACGTCCCTGCATTGTCTACAATTCAGATGTGTACATCGAACTGGCAGATAAAGCAAACTGCCTTTGCCCCGATGCAGCAGTCAGTTGTGACCGCAGAGATCGCCGTGCCACAAGGGCTATCCACTATCCCTGTTTGATTGCTGAAGTACTCTCACCCGGCACGAAAGCGCATGACCGAGGAATTAAAGCTGATCTCTATCAGAGTATTCCCACGATCCAGGAAATTCTTTTTATTGATACACAAGTAATGAGAATCCAACTGTACAAACGCGAAACAGATTACTGGACCATGCGCAGCTTCACGCCCGACGATACTGTAGCGTTGACGAGCCTGGGCATTCATTTCTCCGTTCCAGAAGTGTATGAAAAAACAACCTTTGACGACTCGTTCGCGGAAGAATAAACCTCATGCTATCAAGCCCTAAACTGTAATGAGTTCCCTTTTTCTCGCTTGTGCCTTGCTCTGCTTGTTTCATCTCTGCACTTCCTCCCAAAAACTCAT
>DAIDJF010000138.1 GCA_027451525.1 Ktedonobacterales bacterium | reverse complement strand
ATAGGAGAGAAAGAAGGAAGATGTATGGAACTGCTCTGGAAGGTTGAGGAAGGCTCACATATCAAGCTCAAGGACTATGATCCAGGCTATACCGACAAACATGCCGACCATGCTGAGGCCGAACAAGAACTGCTCAAGCTGAGCGACGAGCTAGATCAATTACAGGAACTGATGGCGGCAGCCCAGCAGCATAGCCTGCTGCTGGTCCTGCAAGGCATGGATACCAGCGGCAAAGATGGCACGATTCGTCATGTGCTCTCACATGTCAATCCGCAGGGCTGCACGGTTCACTCATTCAAGCAGCCAACACCTGAAGAATTGAGCCACGATTTCTTATGGCGCGTCCACCGCGTCACGCCCGCCAAAGGCGTGATGGGCATTTTCAACCGTTCGCATTACGAGGACGTGCTAATTGTGCGCGTGCATAATTTGATTCCAGAAGAGGTCTGGCAACATCGCTATAAGGCAATTAACCACTTCGAGAAGCTACTGGCACGTAGCAACACGATCATCCTCAAATTCTTCCTGCATATCAGCTTCGACGAGCAGACGGAACGCCTCAAGGCCCGTGAGGACGACAAGGACAAGGCGTGGAAGCTTTCCGCCAGCGATTGGGCCGAACGCAAATACTGGGACGACTACCAGCGTGCCTACGAGGATGCCCTGAGCGAGTGCAGCACCGACGAGGCTCCCTGGTACATCGTGCCCGCCAACCACAAATGGTATCGCAACCTCGCCGTCGCCGACACGCTGGTTAAGACAATGCGCCAATACAAAGATACGTGGCAGGCCGCCTTAGAAAAGCGTGGCAAACAAGAATTAGAGGCATTACAGCGTATGCGCGCCCAAGAGAAACGATAACACGAATCATGCAGCGTTCTCTCGCAACGAGGCGAATCAATACCCGCAACACCCGCAGAAATATAGGTAGAGCATAATCGATCCAGCGGCCCTGGCGAATCCCTGTGCCCTTGCGCCAACTGGAAAAGATGGGCTTTATCCTGTGCGATAAGGGCATGTTAGTTTACAACTGCATTTATAGCACTGCCACTATACTTATGCCATTGGATAGCACTATCGGTAGCTATAAAGTCACCAACAGAAAACGAGCTTGGGCCGCTGATTGTAACCGCAAAATGCCCATTTGTGAGTGTTGAGATATATGTATCTGTGTCCTCACTTTGCGGGCTGATGGTAAATTGTTTGATGGGCGTTCCTGTTTTTGCCTGGAAAAGATCTATGTGATGTGGTCCCTGAGATGCGTACGTCAGTGCTATAGTCCCACCGTTTGCAGGGCTAATAGCCAGAAACAACGGATATTGTCCGACAGTAAAGGTTCCGTTGGGCGTGAGATCTGGGGTAAACATTTCGATATGCGTTCCCGGTTGATTATGTGGTTGGGTACCGGAATTGGCATTAGCTTTAGAACTCTGGCTGGCATAAAGAATAGACGCGTAAATGGTACCATCGGGAGCGAGTGCTAATGATTGTGGAACCTCTTTCCCAAAATTGTGTGTTGCGGTGATTTTGCCTTGGGCAAGGTCAAAACGGATGACTTCGTATTGCTGGGGTGTCACATTTGTCTTATAGCGAATTCCATACAGGAATTTCTCGTCAGGTGTAATAACAACCGAGCCTATAAATGGGCTGATGGTGACACGCTTCTGAACGGTTGATGTATCATTCCCAACGAAAGCAATCTGGCATTTCAGTTGACTCACATTCAGGGAATTATTGCAGATAGAGGCAATCATATGATTGTTGGTTTTATCAACTATATTGTTGCCCCAGCCATCGATCAGCGTTGTACATTGTGCTGTCTGTAAAGAGCAAGATTCCGTGTTGGGACTCACGGCATATTGTCCGTTCACAACAGAGCCTGCATAGGTGACAAGTAAAGAGCCATTTGTCCCTACGCCAATTGCGCCATTTGGAGGATAATCTCCAACTTGTTGCACCGAGATAGTGCCTGCCAGTTGATAGGTAGGACGAGAAATAACGTCAATTTGCAATTGTTGATTCACAACAACGAGGGCATAGAGTGGCGCATTTGCCGTGATGGGAGCATTAGAACAGCCTGCCAATGCGATAAGCAGAACAAAGATTGCGAATAAAGAGAAAAAAGATTTGAGTGACATGGATAGCTTAATCCTCCCTGAGAGCTTGCACTGCATCCATTTTCATAGCTTTGCGTGCGGGCCATAATCCTGCAAGAAAACAGAAAGCGGTATTTATGCCGATGGCGGCTGGAAATCCCCACCACGGAAGTGCTATTGAGATCGCAGGTTGCAAACTATGAAATACCAAAAAACCAAGGACCGCGAGTAGACAACCACAGCCAGAACCGATAATTCCAATGCTGATTGCCTCACCAGCAATAATGCGCCCAATAGCCTGTTCGCCAAAACCGATGGCTAACATAATACCAATCTCGCGCCTTCGCTGCCGAACAGAACTTACCAGTAAATTTCCAATGGAGAGCGCAATGGTCGCAATAATCACGGAGACAATCGCCAGCGCAATGGTTGTAATCGCTCCAAGCCGCGCACTTAAACCTTTGACTTGTTTTTCTACATAGTCTGTGATGTATCCTTGTGCATCTAGCCGATTACCAACTTGAGTAACATCTGATGGAGTATCCACATCAACAATGGCACTTTGATAGCTTAATTGCGCGTTGAAGGCGGTATCAGTGGTCCCATTGCTCAGTGCGCCAAGATGCTTGACCAGACTTAACATACTATAGGTTGGAAAGAGCATTGCCGGATTATCGCTTGGAGGCGCATGATAGATCCCGACCACGGTTACATCAACTGTTGTTGCATGACCCAATCCCTGGAGCGTAGCTACACGTAAGGCAATATTCTGATTCATGAGTATCGATGCCTTCACAAATGCGCTTGTTTTATCTCTTATCCCAGTATCAGGGAGTACGACTTGATTTTGATCAGCAGGCCAACGTCCCTGGAGAAGGGTTGGAAGATCCTGTTGAGAAGGCAGATTTGTGAGGGAGAGAATAAACTGCTGCTGACTCGCTGTCGACGCGGCCAATTCAATATGATAAATAGGGTAGACCGCGTTTACATGAGCCATCTGCTGAATTTTTGCCAGATTTTGATCTGTTAATGCCTTACCGCCTCCATTTTGAAGACTATCACCCGTAATCGTGATCTGCTTCAAGCCGTTTTGTGATAAAATTTGTTGCGTTGTTGTTTGTGAGATGGTAGCAGCAGCAGCAGCAATGCTCACAACTAATGCAACCCCTAATGCAACGCCAAAGAATACGGGTACTAAACGCTTTTTTTGTCTAAGCGTATACCCTATAGACATATATATACCATCTTGAATACGCATCGCGAAGTCCCTTCTCTACACCAAATCTACAACTTTTCCATGCCGCATAGTAACACTTTGTGTTGCTCTTTCCGTTACTTTTGTGTCATGAGTGGCGCAGATGAGGGTAGACCCTTGCTGCACCAGCTTTTGTAAGATATCCAGGATCATATTCGCGCTCGCTGCATCCAAATTCCCTGTTGGTTCATCTGCAAGGATGATGGGGGGATGATTCACAATCGCACGTGCCAACGCTACACGCTGTTGTTCTCCACCAGATAATTCTGCTGGATGGTGGTACAGACGGTCTGCCAGACCCACCGCGTTGAGTGCAAGCGTGGCACGTTCTTTTCTCACCTTGTGAGGTTCTCCAAGTGCTAACAGTGGGAGGGCTACATTTTCCCAGGCCCGTAAATGTGGCAGGAGATAAAAGGCTTGAAAGACAAAGCCAATGGTACGCAAGCGGTAGGTGGAGCGCATATTGGAAGTTGCTTGCGTAAGATCGTATCCTGCAACCTCTATAGTCCCTGCTGTCGGCGTGAGCAAACCTCCGAGAATGTGCAACATCGATGATTTTCCTGAACCTGATGGCCCAGAGAGGACACACCAGGAGCCAGATGAAACTTCTAGCGAAACATTTTCTAGAGCCTGTACCTTATGTCCGCTATTGGACTTATAAATCATTGAGACATGTTGTGCTTGTACTGCAAGCGTCATAGTCTCCACTTTCCTTTCATTCATGTTCAGATATGTAGCTTTTTAGCGTGGTGCTGTGTTGATTAGCTCACCATGAAGAATATTTCTTAACAAAATAGCGTAGCCAGTTGCCAGGATCTTAATGGCGGCACTACTATTGTAACCATCCCATACACGTTGCATTGCTAACCAATGCAAAATAGTACCCGACTGAAACTGGTTTTCACTGCCGATTTCATGCGCTAATATTACGGCAAAATAAGTAGAGAGAATATCTGGAGTTTGTCCAACTCGGAACCCTCCTATGGCACTCCAACATTGCCAGAGTAGCAGACGCGCATGCTGTTCCGTTTCAGTGCTTAGATGTATGCCCAATAATGTGCTGACATCAATCAGTAATGCTGTTTCTATCAAAGGGGGAATCGAAGTGGGCGTAGCTGCCAGATGGGCGAAAATAGTGATCTCGGTTTGTTGGCGCAATGGTGGTGTTATACGATTGCTCAGTATGAGTACCTGAAGTGCGTAGTACCAATCATGGACCGAGTTAGAGAATTCCTGCTGATTCTGTCTCGTGAGCAAATCGCTCATGCGAGAGAGGTAACCTGTGAGCAGAGAAAGGTCGACAGGGATAGCGGCTAAACGGTGAATCATGAGTAATTCATAAATATCTCTCGGCCCTAATACAGGTTTGCCTTGTAGTAATGCATTGTGCGCAGCTTCTTCTACATTCGTGAGAGACGCTTGGAGATAACCCTTATTCGGAATATCAGCTGATAATCCATTGAGAGTCACAACACTCAGATATGTTTCAGCAATCAATTGGGGATGCAGGTCATTACCAAAAATGAAAAAACCGTCGGAACGTTGGTGCTGCTCAATCGTATGAATTAACCACTGATCTCTGGCATATACGCCAGGCCAACTTTCTGGGGCAAACCATACCAGTAAAGTAGCCGAAAGGCAAATAATTCCTAAAAGGGTTCCTGAAATAAAGAAGAGACGTTTTTTTCGTGCCGTTTTACGGTGCTGCGCTTTCATTGAGATAGGTTCCTCACCAATTTCCTCTAGAACCAGTGCGTGCAGGTATCATTCCTGTTTAAAGATGATACCCGCACACTCTGGTTCTGGCTACCAGATAATGGTAGCACTCGCACCATTGTAGAATTTTTGGGCTGCACCTGAATAGACCTGTATAGTCGTCGTATCATTCGTAGTAACGGACCATGCCCAGACAGATACTGAGAGATTTGATCCCTGATTACCACAATACCAGTTGTAATAACTTGTGCATTGATATGTTGCAGAACTGCTAGTGCTGCTAACTGAGCCACCTGTATTGCCGAGTGTGACAGCAATACCATTCACAGTAATAGTGTTACTATCACGAATGAGGTAAGCATTTTGTGGATTTGTACCCCAAAGCCAGCTAGAAGATTGGAAGTTAAGGTTACTAAAGCCTGTGCTTCCAATCCAGGTATCTGTTTCAATATAGTCGCTTGTACCCGCAAGTGTGCCCGATGTGGTCTTGGATGAGGCTGCATAACTCGGTATCGCTAGCGTTGCGAATAACCCAAGTACAATCAGACTACTGACCATCATACGTCTCAAAAAAAGTTTTCCAATGTGCATGGGTATGTCTCCTCACATGTTTACACAAATAATGGGGTTACGATAGGAGATGGTACCAGAGCCTTTTTACTTTTTGACTCTGCTGCAATTATGCTATAATAACTTCAAGCTAAGCTCCAGTATGCTTCAGATAACTTTCAACTTTTTTACCTCTATCGAATAGAAGTCAAGAATTTAAGCATAAACTGGTTGGTTTGCATTATTGCTTGTGCTGGAATTAGACGCGTCTGATACGCAAATTTTGTGAAGGCATACCCATAAAATTACCAACAGTCAAACATTTATGTGTTTCCTGTCCCGTTATTTTTATCTATAAATAATCCATATCCAATGCCGCGTCTGCAAAAAATGAAACGCGGTTTTTTACCATCTTCGCCGAGTTTGTGTCTTAGAACACTGATTGTCTGCTGAATACTATGTTCACTCACTCCATAGTTCGTGGTATTTGTTGAGATTTTCTTAGCAAGTTCCCTGGTGGTATGATAACGGTTGGGCGATTTTATAAGCAAAACAAGCACTTCGACTTCTCGCGCAGTCAGTAGATATTCTGTTTCTTGCATAGAGATCAAGCAACGATCAAAATCTATAAAATCGTTTGCTGTAAGGTGAAAGGTTCCAGTCATCCGCTCTAACGATAATGACATTTCGTCTGCCATATTTACTCCTTATAATTTTGCATAGATGAGCTATAACTTAATCACCTCATCCGCATGGTGAAACTGTTTTCAGTTCATGCTAAAGAGATATATGATCTGCACAAAACCTAGTGGAATACATCTATGCAATATTTGCGAATATACTGTAATTGTTGTGGGTATCGCCATCCGTGCTGGCTGGCATCAGCAGCGGAGGTGAAAGAAACAAGCAGGCCGTCTTTTCCATGGCATGTTGTATCATAAGCTAAGCTAACTGTCAAGTATTGGATTAAAAATAGTAATAGCGACAAGAACAGCATGAAAGAACGAATGTTTTATTGCGAGGCATTGGAACAAAAAAGTATTTGTGACTACGCAGGTCTTCTAAAGACTTGCCAAAACCGCCCGCAAAGAGTAGATGAGTTGCATAACACCAGAAGAAGAACTGCTCCAATTTCGTGAGGAGAAAACACGCTTGCAGGAGCAACTGAAGCAACGGGACGGATTGATCGAGCAGTTGCTCCGGCGACGCCTGTAACCATATCCAACTGGCAGACAGGTTCTATCCGCCTGCCAACAACCACGATTGTTAGCGCAAACATGCCGCGTGAGCGGGGGAGCGGTCTGGCTGGTCTGGTTGGCTCTGATATCTGGAGCCGCTTCGGCAGGTTCACGCTCAACTATAACAGTGGCACACTCACCGTCTATAAACAAATAGCACTTGTTGATCGCCGCGTCATGAACTGATTTTCTGATTAAAAGCAAGCGCAACGGTGATCCACGCGTCAAAATCTTCTGGTTTTTCCAGTCCCTCAGGCTCCACGACTAACCACCCATTCTTCATCGGTTTGCCTTTCATCATCGCCCACTGAGCACCCTTTTTCTTTAATAGCTCTTCCGTTTGCTCGGGATCACAACGCAGCATCATCTCTCCATTTTTACGCACCGCGATACAGAGCTTCTCGTTAGGATGTCGCATAGGGTTGGTATGGGAACGCGGACGCGATAAATCGGTCCCTACGGGATGTATAGGTATGACGAGCAATACAGCATCTTCATAGAAGCGTTTATCTGCTTGACAGAGTGATACTATTAGATAGATACACACTAGCATTGCCTTAAGGCTATTTATTCCATAGGAGAGAAAGAAGGAAGATGTATGGAACTGCTCTGGAAGGTTGAGGAAGGCTCACATATCAAGCTCAAGGACTA
>DAIDJF010000137.1 GCA_027451525.1 Ktedonobacterales bacterium | reverse complement strand
GTTCTACCCGTCACATTGTAGGGGCGACCCTCGCGGTCGCCCTGCCTCAATGCGCTAAAAAAGGTCGCAATGACGTTTGACTACGGATTTTCCGGCTTTTCATTTGTATAAATGAAAAGACGTTAAAACCGGTAGGGACCGGTTATTGTTCTCTAGATGGCTTCTACTTTCACGCGCACTAGCTTGGGCACAAACGCGACGATGACGAGTGTCGCGAGAATGCAGGCTGCACCGCCGCTGATGACCGAGAAGGCGGGTGTGAAGAAACCCGCGACCAGCCCTGACTCAAACTGGCCCAGCATTGGTCCGCCGATCACAAACATGGCATTGACCGAACTAATGCGCCCACGAAACTCGTCTGGTGTGGTTAATTGAACAACCAGACCGCGCAAGATCATACTCACCATGTCGGCTGCTCCTGCACCTGCGAGGCATAAGACGGAGAGCCAGAGCGGCCCCGATGTAAAGCCAAAGCCAACGATACACACGCCCCAGCCAATAATTGCCAGAACCACGCCCAATCCCTGTCGCTTGATGCGATTGATGCGCCCCGTGAAGGGCGTCAGGGCGACCGCGCCGATGGAGGTAGCGGCTAGTAGCACGCCAAGACCTTGAGGGCCAACATGCAAGATATCGCTAGCATAGACGGGCAACAAGGCTCTTGGTGAGCCAAAAAAGGTAGCAAAGAAGTCCAGCGACAGCACGGCGAGAATGATCGGATGCTCTTTGAGAAAGTTCATCCCATCGAGAAGTGCACCCATGCCTGCTTGTGCGCGCTTCTCAATTGGAACTTTTGGCACAACCATGATTAGTAGGGAGCCGATGACGACGAAATAGGAGATTACATCAATCCAATAGGTGTTGGTCACGCCTACCCATGCAATCACAAAGCCGCCCAGCGATGAGCCAATGACAAAGGTTAATTGCATCATCACCATGCTGAGCGAGATCGCGCTTGCCATCTGTTCGCGGGGGACAAGCGTGGGAATGATCGCTTGCCGGGTGGGAAACTCAAAGGCAGAGACGCTGGCCGCGATCAGCACTACGCTATAGATAATCCACAGGTTGATGATGTGAAAGATCGTGCAGACAGCGAGAATAGCTGACATGGCAGCGAGCGTAAGTTCAATTACCAACAGCATTTTACGACGATCAAGCACATCGGCAAACACGCCCCCAATTAGCGAGAAGATCAGGCGCGGTATTGCCTGCACCAGTCCAATCAGGCCAAGCGCGATGGCTGAATGCGAGAGCAAATAAACCTGCCAGGCAACGGCGACAATCTGCATCTGCGTGCCCGCCGCCGATACAAGTTGTCCCCAAAAGAGCAGTGCATAGTCACGATTGCGAAATACGCTCCAATGGCTAACGGGCTTGTTGATGGCTGGTGAGGTGGTAGCAGTGAGCGCGGGGCTATCAGATAGTGATCCGTTGACTATAGCTGGCGTCGCGTCTGATAACCCCTCTTTTTGTGGTTCGGTTTTCATGTAGTTATATGGCCCTATGAGAAGAACAAGAGAACATTCATCTCATCCTAGTATAGCATGCTTGCCTGTTACTACGGAGTAGAGGTTGCGGGCAAAACAATCACCTCTTGTCCTTTTTTAAGGGGAATATGCAACCCGGTCGAACCACTAATCATTTCGTTGTTGACAAATATTCTTACATGCTCACGAAGCTGTCCCTGTTCGGTACACAGGTATGTCCATACTTGTGGATAATGCTGTTCCAGTGCTTGCAGTAGCTCCTCAATCGTATTCGCACGCACGGTGATCTGGCTTTTTCCCCCGCTATACGCGCTCAATGTCGAGGGTACGCGCAATGTGACTGTGGCCTTGTCTTCCTCACTCATCCCGCTTAAACTTCCTTAGTGTGATTAATCTGGACAACCCTTGTCCGTTGGTACAAATATTCGATATTCCCAAAAGTATACGTCCATACTGCACCATTTGCAAGGGCGATTACGAGCAAATTCTCATTTGGAGCCTGACTGTACCTGCCGCATTGCTTCTATTGTTTCAGTGATTGAGGAAACGACGCGTGCATTCGATTGTAATAGCTCACCCATCAATTTTAAGCCAATGCCGCCTGTATAATCACGTGCCGCCATTCCTGTGCGTTCTAATCGCCCATCATCCGTCTCTTTTGCCTCACCTGCTGTATACACCTGTTCATCTATCGTTGGTGCTAAAAGTAAGACGGGTAACCCACGCCGTGCCGCTCTCACTGCCTCCTGCAGGAGTGGTACATTGCCCGGCCCAATTGGCGTAGGGCAGATAATTAATAAACGCACCTGATGCAGGCTATTGCGTACCTGTTCTAATGCTGTCGTCGAAATGGGGGCATATGGCTGCTCGGTAATCACTCTTTGCGCCAGCCGTAACGCAAGTGTGTGGTCACTGTCACCGATATTGAGCGCACCTGCTATAAATGGTATGTGGGCATCGGCAAGAGCGCGCATCAACAATTCACCAGAGCCGCCACCTGCGATCACATGTACGAGAGGCGCATGCTGTTCCTGTTGACCGTCCTCTTCACTGGTATTTCCTGGTGGAAGGACGCTGAGATGCTCAGAGCCGCGCAGAATACCCACCTGCACATGGACGCCATAGACGCGGCTCAAGAGATCAGGCTGCAAGACCTCGGCTGGGCTGGCATCAGCGACAATCCCGCGTTGAAAGAGCAACAAGCGCGGAAAGTAGCGCGCTGCCAGATTCAGGTCGTGCATGGCGGCAATCACGGCCATCCCACGCTTGCGATTAAGAGCTTGTACCAGTTCCAGTGTCTCGACCTGATATTTAATATCAAGATGGGCGGTTGGCTCGTCCAGCAAGAGGAGCGTGGGCTGTTGCGCCAGGGCCATCGCGATCAGCACGCGCTGACGTTCCCCTCCGCTCAGTTCGTTAAATAAACGCCTGGCAAAAGGGGTGATACTGGCTATCTCCATTGCCTCTGCAACAATCTCATGATCGTGCCTGCTCGCTGTACTAAATATGCCTGTAATGAACGGTGTGCGTCCCAATTCGACCATCTGCTCAACCGTAAAGGCAAATGGCACATGCAGTTCCTGTGGCACAACGGCGATTTTCTGTGCGATGGCCCGCCGTCCCCATGTTCGCAGGTCGCGCCCCTCTAGCAGGATCGTGCCCTGTTGTGGCTGCAATACACCGCTGAGCAAGCGCAGAAGCGTGGTTTTGCCGGAACCGTTTGGTCCCAAAAGGCCAACCATTGCGCTCCCGGCGATACTAAGCGCGACGTTATACAGCAGCGTCTGCTGTTGATAGCCGAAAGTAAGCGCGCGTACCTCAAGCAGAGGCTGCGTGGGTGTGATGTGCTGTTGCTGTTCTACCATTGATATGCTCGCTTATTTCTTCTCAGGATGAACAGAAAAAATGGTGCGCCTGCCAGGGCCGTGATGACGCCCACTGGCAAGACTGTGGACGTGATGAGCGTGCGCGCTAGCATATCCGCCAGGGTGAGAAAGGCTGCGCCACCCAGGGCCGAGGCGGGTAGGAGTAGGCGATGGCGCGGGCCGAGGAGCAGGCGCATAGCATGTGGTACAACCAGTCCCACAAAACCGATTAGACCACTAATCGAGACTGCGGCGGCGGTGAGTAGCGAGCCGAGCGCGATAATTGCCAGTTTGCGCTGTTCTACATGAATACCTAGGTGAGTTGCGCTATCCTCACCCAGCGCGAAGGCATCCAGCGTGCCAGCCATGCCCATTGCCAGCACAAAGCCGAACGCGATCAGAACGCTGACAATAGCGATAGGTTGCCAACTCGCGACCCCGACGCCGCCAGAGAGCCAGTTGAACAGGGCTTGTACGGTGAATTGCGCGTGTGGACTGAAGATGAGCACAAGGGTCTGACAGGCAATCAGCACGGAATTAATCACCACACCCGCGAGGATGAGCGTGATAACGGGCGTACGGCCATCAACACGTGCCAGACTGTAGACAAAAAGCACTGTCACAAGTGCGCCCACAAAAGCCAGTAGCGAGGTGAGCGGGAAAAATGTGCCGTAGAACGTGTCAAACGGAAGCGTGAAGGCGATAGCAGCCCCTAACGAGGCTCCTGATGAGGTTCCAATTAGATACGGGTCCGCCAGCGGGTTGCGCAACATGCCCTGAAATAAGACACCCGCGACAGATAAGCCCATGCCTACAAGAGCCGCTCCCACCACTTCCGGCATGCGTACCTGCCAGATAATCACCTCTGAGGTAACATCCCACTGGCGCGCAAAGTGAAATATGCCCGTGCCGTTCAAAAGAATCCGCGCAATCGTCCCTAACGGGATCGCGGTTGGACCAACGCTGACCGCGAGCAGCATGACCAGCAGGAGCAACGTACCCAGAAAAAGCAAGATGATCGTCGAGAAGAGAGGGTGTGTACGCAGGTCCTCATAGCGTTTATGCGTGAGATAGGGCAGATTCATCGATCATCTCCGGGGATAGGCCACGCGGCGAATAAATAAGCATGAATTTTCATTATTATGTAGTAGTATATCGGTCGTGTTGTATAGTGTCAACCAATGTTTCATAGGGATTACTGGTTCCTGTACATAAGTCCAGTTGACAAGTGAGATGCTGAGGATGATACTACAGACAAGAGCAGTTATACCTCCTAGACGTGCTTGAAGTTGAAGGGCCGAGGTGTATCTGTGTTGCTCTCACTTAAAGGATACATGAATGGCAATTGAAAAAGATTTTTTTCGGCAGGTCATGGGCCGTTTCGCCACAGGTGTGACGGTTGTGACCACGAATTATCATGGTACACCGGCGGGCTTGACGGTGAATGCTTTCTGTTCAGTCTCGCTTAATCCACCGCTCGTACTGGTGTGTATAGACCGGACGAGTAGCGTTTTGCCGCTTATTCGTGAAAGCGGTATCTATGCAGTCAATATTCTGACAACAGAGCAAGAGGCTTTCTCGCGCTGTTTTGCCTCTCCTTCAGAGGAGCGACATACGCATTTCTGCCATGCGGACTACCATACTGCCGCTACTGGTGCGCCCATCCTGGATGGCGCGCTGGCTTTTATTGATACGCGCATCGTCGCGGAATATGCTGGCGGCGACCACATCATTTTTATTGGTCAGGTGGAGGCGATGGGAGCGAGCAGTCAGGTGGCCTTCGCCGACGAGAGTGCCAAAGAGGATGCAACGCTTGTTGGACACGAAGAGGAGATGACCTCGGAAGAGAGTCTGCCGCTTGGCTACTATCGTGGGCAGTATCGTCAACTTGCGGACGGCTATCGTCAACCGAGTCTCAGCACTATCTATGATACAAAACAACGTGAGCAACGAGAACAACCAGCAGCAAGCAGCGAAAACGCTTGAGATTGAGGCACTGCAACGGCGCATTCGTGCCTGCCGTCTCTGTCAAGAACATGGCTACCTCGCACGAGCGTATCCGATTGTCAGCGGACGCGCAACAGACCGCGTGATGGTGATTGGACAGGCTCCTGGTCATCGTTCCATCGCCAACGACCAGCCCTTTAGTGGTCCTGGCGGGCGCGTACTGCAAAAATGGCTTGAACGCGCTGGCTTTCCCCCTGGCTATCTGCACGAACACACATATTTGACCTCGCTGACACGTTGCGACCCCGGCAAGAACCTGCGTGGCGAGGGTGATCGTCGTCCCTCACCCGCTGAAATGGCCCTCTGTCGCCCCTTTCTGGATGCCGAACTACACCTGCTGCGCCCCAAAGTTGTGCTATTGCTTGGCACAATGGCTATCGAAACTTTTTTTGGCAAAATGCGCCTGGACGATGTAATTGGCACGTATCAGGAGCGCGAAGAGACGTTTTTCTTGCCGCTACCGCACCCATCGGGTGTGAGTCGCTGGCTCAACGACGCTGCTCATCAACGCCTGCTAGAGCAAGCATTGGCGCATCTGGCGACGTGGCGTGGTGATTATGGATTATAAGGATGATTTCGGCTCTTCTTGTGCCTGCTGGTGCATGTGAAACTCGTGGACACCCTTCTTGAGCGTGCCCAGGGCGAGCGTGGCACAGGTTGGGCGGGTCATCACCAGTTCGCGTCCAAGCTGTTCCATCAGATCCTCGAAGCTCAGGTTCTCGATCTCGTCCGCTGTCATGCCCTCTACCATCTCGGTCACATAGGATGCTGCGGCGCGACTGATCGTGCAGCCCTCGCCTTCCCAATGCACCTCGGCTATTTTGCCGTCTTCTCCGAAACGGGCGTGCATCGTAATCACGTCGGCGCAGCCCGGATTGCCACCATTCAGGCTCACATCGGCGTGCTCTAACGGACCATAATTGCGTGGATTTTCAAAATGGTCCATCAAAAATTCAATTGCTTCCTGACGATTCATTATTGCTTCTCCCTTTATTGGATGGTGTGCAAGGTTTTATTGGACGGTATGCACGACATATGGGGCAGGGCATTGATGCCAACACAATCATTCATGGGGCAGGACGAGGGTGGCAGGGCGAGGGCAAGCCTCGCCCCTACAATGATACGATGCGCGTTCTGCCCGTCATCATTGTAGACCCTTGCGGTCGCCCTGTTTATGGTCGCCCTGTTTATAGTCGCCCTGTTTATGGTCGCCCTGCGTATGTCACCGTGAATATGTTGGAATCAATGGGTTTGTTTATGGTCGCCCTGTTCCGCACACCGTCATGTTCTAATGGGTTACTTTTCAATCGGAGCGCGTACGACGTTGCCCCACTCTGTCCAGGAGCCGTCGTAGTTGCGCACGCGCGGATAGCCGAGCAGTTGTGTCAGCACGAACCATGTGTGGGCCGAACGCTCACCGATACGGCAATAGGACACGACATCTTTATCCGGCGTGATGTCCTTGCTGCCGTAAATCTGGCGCAACTCTTCCGCCGATTTGAATGTTCCATCCGCGTTTGCCGCTGTTGCCCAGGGAATGTTCTTCGCGCCTGGGATATGTCCGCCGCGCTGTGCGCCTTCCTGCGGATAGTTGACCATGTGCAGCAGCTCGCCCGTGTATTCCTGGGGCGAGCGCACATCGATCAGGCGACGGTCTGGATTTTTCAGGCCCGTCAGCACATCATCACGGAATGCGCGCATTGTCTCGTTCATCGGCTGCGCGTGATAGGTCGTGGCCTCATAGTGTGGAACTTGTTTCGTGAAAGGACGTTTCTCGTTCTCCCAGCGTGTGCGTCCGCCATTCATGATCTTGAGGCTGCGGTGCCCATACATGTTAAAGAGCCAGAACGAGTAGCAGGCGTACCAGTTGTTCTTGTCGCCATAGAGGACAATCGTGGTGTCGTTCGTGATGCCCCAGCGGCTCATTAACTGCTCGAACTCCTGCTGATCAATGAAGTCGCGATCCAATTTGTCCTGTACGTCCACGTGCCAATCCAGTTTGACGGCTCCCTGGATATGGCCGATTTCGTATAACAGCACATCCTCGTCTGCCTCGATCAGGCGTACATTGCTGTCATTGAGGTGTTGCGCAACCCACTCGGTGTCAACTAGCACTTCTGGATGGGCATAGCCTGATGCGGGTGTCATGCTTGATGTCGTGATATCCGTTGACATGTCTCCAAATCCTTCCTACAAAATATACTTTATTGCTTGTGTTTCAGCTTGTCGTTGTGTTTGCATGTGTCG
>DAIDJF010000136.1 GCA_027451525.1 Ktedonobacterales bacterium | reverse complement strand
GCGTGCCAGAAGAGTAGGTGGCTCCGGGCGGACTGAAATCGCGCCATGCCGCCAGACCTTCAATAGGGACGCCATTCGATGGGTTCGGGGCCTCGTGCTCGATGCGCTCAGAGTGTTCTTCCACGATGCGTGCCAAATCGCCTAATGATACTGTGCGTGTTGGCGTTCCGCGCACGGAGACCGCGCTATGCTCTAACACAAGGTCGGCAGGAGCTGCCTCCAAGACTTCAGCCGCAAGCTGTAATGTCTTCTCTTTCACGGCTTGGGCGGCCAGGAGAATGGCTGAGCCTGCGATTTGTGTAGTGCGACTCCCGTAAGTGCCGATGCTGTAGGCTGGCAGGTCGCTGTTGTTCATCGCAACCTCGACGTTGCTGGCGGGCAGATTGAGCGCGTTTGCCACAATCTGTGCGAACGCTGTGAAATGTCCCTGTCCATTGTGCGATGTGCCGCACTGCAATAGTACAGAACCATCGTTGCGGATGCGCACGGTTGCTGCCTCGCGCAGTGGGCCTTGCGTTGCTGCATCACCTGAAAGCTCGATAAAAGAGGCCAGACCGATGCCCAGCAGCGGCGCGTCTGGTGTTGCGCGCTGTTGACTCTGTCTGGTGCGCCAACCGCTATAGTCGCCCAGTTCCAGCGCACGTTCTAGCGCGGCCTGATAATTGCCGCTATCATAGACGATGCCGGTCACAGTCTTATGCGGGAAGGCTGGCGGTGCGATGAAATTCTTGCGCCGCACTTCTGCTGGGTCGAGTCCCAGTTCGTGGGCGATACGATCCATCACGCGCTCTACGACGTATGCAGCTTCGGGACGCCCTGCGCCACGATAGGGAGCCGTTGTCACTGTATTAGTGAAAACGCCGCACATCTGGCTATCTATAGCCGACACATTGTATGGCCCACATAACATGGATGCGGTACGGGCAGGAATCATCGCGGTTGCAAAGGTCAGAAAGGCTCCCATGTCGGCCAGTGAACGGACGCGCATCCCTAAAAGTTTGCCATCATTCTGAAAAGCGGCCTCGACATAGTTGATCTGTCCACGCCCTTGAGATTGCGCCTGCAGATTTTCGCTGCGTTGCTCAATCCATTTGACGGCACGCTCCAGCTTGACCGCGAGCAGGGCGGCGATAATTTCCTCACCGAGAAAGTTCGACTTCGCGCCAAAGGCTCCCCCGACATCGGCATTATGGACGTGAATGCGTGTGCGCTCAAGACCGAGAAAGGCCGCCAGGGCATCACGTGCGCGAAAAACTGCCTGTGAGGAGACCCAGGCAAAAAGCTCGCCGCTACTGGCATCAAAATCAAAGAGACAGGTACGTGTCTCAAGCGAACTGGGGGCGAGTCGCTGGTTGACAAGGCGCAGATGCACAACATGATCAGCCTGTGCAAAAGCCGCTTCAATATCGCCACCGCGCACGTGCTGTGAGAACGCAAGGTTGGAAGCAAATTGTTCATACAGGCGCGGGGCATCTGGGGCGAGAGCCTCCTCCAGATCGGTCACGGCGGGCAAGGGATCATAGTCAATATCGACGAGATCAAGCGCATCTTGTGCGATGGCAAGGTTTTCGGCAAGGACGACAGCAACCGGGTCGCCGACATAGCGGGCGCGTCCAACCGCGAGCGGACGCCGTTCTGGTTTATGCAGTCCTGGCACTGGAATAGTCTCTAGTGTCGGCATCCCCTGTACCAGTTCTGACCCTTCAAAAGCGGCAATAACGCCCGGCAAAGAGCGGGCGGCGTCCAGGTTGATGTGAGTAATGGTTGCGTGGGCATAAGGACTGCGAGCGACAACCATATGTAGTGGGGCTGGTCGTCCTGGTGATAGTCGTTGGTCATCAACGTAGTGAGAACGTCCCGTAATCGGGTTATAGTCTTCTCTGTGCCGTTCTAACTCCGTTGTCTGAATATGTGTACTACTCATACTTCGCAACTTCTTTGTTTGGATGTTATCAGGATGAATGAACAGTTTAGACCGTTGACATAATCGTCTATTCATCATACCATTGGAGTACGTGAATGTCAATTGTGGTGCTAAAAACGCTTGTTTATGCGATCAATACAGGTATTTGATGAAATTGAGCTGATAAGTGTGAGAGGATTGACTTTTGCAGAGTTAGTTGGTATAATGATTAAACAATCCTACCATTGACTCTACATGCTGATCTGTCTTGAGAATAGCATGGTATGTTGGGAGAAAATAAAATAGATGTATGCGCCAATTCAACCAGTAAAAGTTTTTGAGCGAGTGGCCGGACAAATCGAAAAACGCATTTTGGATGGCGAGTTACGTAGTGGGGATCGTTTACCGACAGAGCGGGACCTAGCTGAACAGTTTCATGTTAGCCGCACGGCGGTGCGGGAAGCGATGAAGATATTGGCTCAAAAAGGGCTGGTCGATATGCGCCCTGGCAGAGGGACTATTGTGATCAATGGTGCAGGCGCAGCGATGCAGAACTCTATTGATTTGCTGATGAGGATGCAACTGGGCGAAGTGGGTGGTTCGGACAACCTTGTGGAAGTGCGCAGAATCTTGGAGGTAGAGATCGCGGCACTGGCGGCAGCCCGTGCCACAGAAAAGGATATTGCGGCGATGGGCAAGGCCATCAGAATGATGGATGAGAACATGAGCGATGCTGATGCCTTCATTGCTGCCGATAATACTTTTCATGAGGCATTGGCTCAGGCGACACAGAATGCCTTGATCTTTACACTCATTCATTCGATTGTCAATTTGTTAAGCGCGCAACGGAAACATATTTTTGCTGTTGAAGGTGGTCCGCAACGAGGACAATTGCACCATAAACGTATTCTTGAGAGCGTCATCAGACGCGACCCGGAGGCGGCACGGGTGGCAATGGGGTCTCACTTGCTCCAGGTTCGTGAGGATGTAAGTGCTGCTCGTACACAAATAGACCAGTAGCACTGCATATAAATAGATATTTAATTATTTAATCGGAGGTGGTTATGGCTCACCTTGGATATGTTGGTCTGGGAGCGATGGGGGGCCGCGTCGCGAAGCGTTTGCTTGACGCGGGTCACACTGTAACCGGATACAACCGCACCAAGTCGAAGGCGCAGTGGCTGTTAGATGCGGGCATGCACTGGGGTGACTCGCCCCGTGCGGTGGCAGAGGCAGCCGACGTAGTATTCACGATGGTGACGAATACTGCCGCACTGCACCACGTCTTTCATGGTCCTAACGGTATTCTCGCTGGTCTTGATAAACAAAAAGTTTATGTTGACATGAGTACAGTCAGTCCCGCCGCTTCTCGTGCCCTCGCAGCCCAGGTTGCGGAAAAAGGGGCGCAGATGCTCGATGCCCCCGTTTCTGGCAGTGTCATCACGCTGGAGCAAGGCAATCTCTCGCTAATGGTTGGTGGAGACGAGGCGACCTTTGAGCAGATCAAGCCAATTTTGCAGAATATCGGGCCAAAAGTAAACTATGTGGGTAAGAACGGTCAGGCTGTTCTGATGAAGATCGCCGTTAACCTCAATTTGCAAGTGCAATTTGTCGCTTTTTGCGAAGGCTTGTTGTTGGCAATCAAGGGGGGCATTCCGGCTGAGACCGCGCTTGAAGTCATGCTCAATAGCGTGATTGCCTCGCCATCTCTCAAATATCGCACACCCTTTATTCTCGATATGCCAGAAGAAGCCTGGTTTAACGTGAATATGATGCAGAAAGACATGCTACTGGCGGAGGAAATGGGCCGCGAACTGAATGTGACCCTGCCAACGGTTGCTCTGAGCAATCAGTTACTTACCTCGGCTCGTGCTATGGGGCTGGCTGAAAAAGACTTTGCGATTGTATATAAAGTTCTGGCGCATCTTGCTGGTGTGGATATGTAAGGTATCTGGAGAAATATATGTTGCAACCTGAAACATCTAAATCTGTGGATGCTGGCATGTCTGCTAGCGAGGCCGAACGGGCGCATTGGCTACTCATGTATGAGCAGATGCTTACGATCCGCCTTTTTGAGGAGCACGTCAATCAGCTCTATCTCACGGCTCGTATGCCCGGCCTAGCGCATCTTTACATCGGTGAAGAGGCGGTTGCGGTCGGTGTCTGTCAAGCCTTGAGGCGCGATGATTACATTACCAGTACGCATCGTGGTCATGGGCATTGTCTGGCAAAAGGTGCTTCTGTAGATCGTATGTTTGCAGAACTGCTAGGGAAAGACGCTGGTTATTGTCATGGTAAAGGCGGTTCAATGCATATCGCCGACCAAGATACGGGTAACCTCGGTGCGAATGCTATTGTAGGTGGGAGTGCGGGTATTGCCACTGGCTCAGCTATGTCAAGCAAGATGCAGGGTAGCGATCAGGTCTCGGTCTGCTTTTTCGGAGATGGTGCCCTGGGGCAGGGGCTGCTGTACGAAGTGATGAATATGGCCTCGCTTTGGAAACTACCTGTGATCTATGTGTGTGAGAATAACCTGTATAACGAGTACACTCACTATAGCGAGACGACGGCAGGCGAGATGAGTACCAGAGCAAAAGCCTTTGGAATTCTCACTGAACATGTTGACGGTCAGGATGTGCGTCTGGTCTATGAAACGACGAAACGCCTGGTGGAGCGTGCCAGACGTGGCGAAGGGCCAGCATTCTTGCTGTGCGATACCTATCGCTATCATGGTCATCATGTTGGCGATATCCAGCGTGCCTACTATCGTTCGAAGGAAGAGGAAGAACGCTGGAAGAGTGATCGCGACCCGCTCAAACTGCTGGCGAGTTGGCTGAGCGAGCAAGGCATCGCTGATAGTCAGACCTTTGAAGTGATCGAACGACGTGTGCGCACTGAAGTAGAGGCGGGCGAGCAATTTGCTCTCAATGCGCCTTATCCCGATGCAAGCGAGGTGAGCAAAGATGTCTATGCCTAATACTACTGTCGCGCAAACTGGACAAGAGGTGCGCGTTATCACGATGGGGCAAGCCATCCGTGAGGCTTTAGCCGAGGAGATGCGGCGTGACCCGCGTGTCTTCATCATGGGTGAGGACGTTGCCGAGGCGGGGACACCGTTTAAGGTTCTCTCTGGTCTTGTTGAAGAATTTGGTACGGCGCGTGTGATCGATACGCCAATCTCGGAAGCGGGCATCACTGGCCTGGGTGTTGGCGGCGCGATGACAGGTATGCGTCCCATCGTAGATATCATGTTTGGCGATTTTCTCACGTTGGCATTGGATCAGATTGTCAATCAGGCGGCAAAGGTTCACTATATGTCGGGTGGCAAGCTCAAAGTGCCGCTGGTTGTGCGCACAACGCTGGGCGCGACCCGCCGCACGGCTGCGCAGCATAGTCAAAGCCTGCATGCCTGGGTAAGCCACGTTCCCGGCCTTAAAGTTGTGTTACCCTCAACTCCTTATGACGCCAAAGGCTTGCTGAAAACCGCTATTCGCGATGAGAACCCGGTGGTCTATTTTGAAGATAAGATGATGTACCAGCTCAAAGGCCCTGTGCCAGAAGGTGACTATAGCATTCCTTTTGGCGTCGCTGATGTGAAACGTGAGGGTACTGATATCACCATCGTGGCGACGAGCAGTATGGTCCAGATCGCGCTGGACGCAGCGGATAAGCTTGCTACCATTGGCATTAGTGCTGAGGTGGTTGATCCGCGCACGACCTTCCCACTCGATAAAGAAACATTGATCGCATCCGCTAAGAAAACGAGCCGCGCACTGGTGATTGATGAAGGCTACGAACGCTACGGCGTGACTGCGGAAATGGCTGCGGTTATTGCAGATGGGGCGTTCTACTATCTGGATGCTCCGGTCAAACGCATGGGAGCAATGGATGTACCTGTTCCATTCTCGCCAGTTCTCGAAGACCTGACCGTTCCTACTGCAAACTCTGTGCTAGAGGTTGCGAAAACCCTTTGTGGACGAGCCTAAGCAATAACGAAAAGGTATTGAGATCTCGCCCAATGACGTTCTCTCAGGCGCGAAGACGCGCGTACCTGTGGTGCTTCAGGGTGAGACAGAAGGTGTTGAAATCATGCCCAACGACGCTGCCGCGTCTACTGTGCCAGTCAGGGCATGAAAGAAGGAGAACAGGGATGGCAATTAAAACATATGGTTTGATGGGCGTGGATTGGGAAGAGCGTGTTAATTTTGAGCGGTTACGCACTGAACGCCTTGCGCGTATTAAAAAACTCCTCAAAGAATCAGAAATGGGTGCGTTACTGTGTTTCGATATGAACAATATTCGCTATATTACCGCGACTCATATCGGGACGTGGGCGATGGACAAACTGGCACGTTTCTCGCTGCTAGCTCAAGATGATGAGCCGATCATGTGGGATTTCGGTTCTGCCGCACGCCATCATCAATTATATTCCCCCTGGTTAGGCGAGCGTTCGCGCGCGGGTATCTCCACACAGCGCGGCGCGATGTCACCCGAATCGGGGCGCGCTGAAGATGTGGCACGCAAAATCCGTATCGAGTTGGAAGAGCGTGGCTTACTCAATGAGCCTCTGGGTGTCGATGTCGTCGAACTGCCCGTGCTCTTCGCCCTGCAAGCTGAAGGCATCAAAGTTGTTGATGGACAGCAATTGATGCAGCAGGCACGTTTGCTGAAGACACAGGATGAGATTACGCTCCTCTCCAGCGCGTGTATGATGGTTGACGCCGCTTATGACGAACTCTACCGCGCTTTAAAACCGGGCATCCGTGAAAACGAGTGTGTAGGACTGGTCAATAAAGTGCTTTATGACCTGGGGTCAGAGCATGTTGAGGGCGTCAACGCGATCTCCGGCGAGCGGTGCAGTCCTCACCCGCATGTCTACACGGACCGCGCCTTACGACCCGGTGATCCAGCCTATTTCGATATTCTTCATAGCTATAATGGCTATCGCACCTGCTACTATCGCACATTTGCGGTGGGTAGTGCCTCCCCTGCTCTGGTTGATGCTTATAAACGCTGCCGCGATATTCTGGACGTGGCAATTAACGCGATTCGACCAGGGGTAACAACTGCGGACGTGGTCAAACTCTGGCCGAAAGCGCAAGAGTTTGGCTTCCCGAATGAAGAGGCCGCGTTTGCCCTCCAGTATGGGCATGGTGTTGGTTTGTCAATTTGGGAAAAGCCCATTTTCAGCCGTCTGGTTTCGCTTGACCATCCAGAAGTCATCCAGGAGGGCATGGTCTTCGCACTTGAAACCTTCTGGCCTGCATCTGATGGCTGGTCGGCGGCGCGTATTGAAGAGCAACTCGTGGTGACAAAAAATGGCTGTGAAGTAATCACCCGTTTCCCAGCAGAGAAATTGCTGGTGGCTGGCGTGCGTTACTACACGGTCGATGGCCCCCTGGCGACAACACGCGAGACGCAATCGCACCTAAACGCGCAGTAAATGGAAAAAACCCTTACTCTTACGATTTGATAGGAGAGCAGAGATGGCGACAGATGTCATCTTACCAGCGTTAGGGATGGCGCAGGAAACGGGCAAGATTGTGGGCTGGCTTAAGGCGGAAGGTGCGCAGGTGAAACAGGGGGAGCCGCTCTTAGAAGTCGAGACAGATAAAGCGACGGTAGAGATCGAAGCACCAGCGGATGGCATTCTTGCCCATGTCACTGCCGCCGCTGGTGAGGATGTGCCCGTTGGACAGGTGATTGCGCGCATTCTCGCGGTGGGCGAGGTGGCGCAACCCGCCAGCACGAATGGCGTGCGCTCATCGGACACGGCTCAAAGCGCGGCGCAACACAATGGCAGTCAAGCACAGGCGGCAACCGCTGCCAGCCCGCTTGCCACGCGCATTGCCGCCGAGCATAACCTGGACTTGAGTCAGGTCAAGCCCACAGGGCGGCGTATTCAAAAAGCTGATGTGTTGGCATATCTTGACACTTTAGATC
>DAIDJF010000135.1 GCA_027451525.1 Ktedonobacterales bacterium | reverse complement strand
TATCCCACAGCGGTCGAGTGCTTACAACGCGACTTGGATGCTTGTCTCACCTTCTATGCTTTTCCAAAAGAGCACTGGAAAACGATCCGTACCAATAACATCATTGAGCGGCTCTTCGGAGAAGTCAAACGCCGCTCGCACAAAATGGCTGCGGCTTTTCGCAATGAAGGCAGTTGTGTCCTGCTCTTTTACGCTGTCATTCGGAGTTTGAAGTTCCATAAGCTCACAATGCCATCGGCATCAACAAAGCAACCAGGCTCTGAAAATTTACACAATCCTTGACATACTGCCGTTTGCGTTGCTTTAATAAATAGGCCGCTAATATAAGTTTTGCACGTTGATAATTATATTGTGTCGCAGCTTTTTGAAGTATTGCTTCTCCTTGAATCTGTTGTCCCGTATAAAGTAAATGCAGCCCTTGCCACATTTGTTGATCCGCTATTGGAAGACGTTGAAAGAGGGGAGTAGCTAGCAATTGTGCCATTTGTACATAATTGGCGACATAAAAAGCTACTCCTAGCATTGTACGAAGAGCCTCCATATCTTCCTCAATAGAGCCTTGACCGAGCCTCCATTGAAGTGTTGAGGGTCTTGTGTCGTTGATCAACGCTAATCTTGCCCGAATTACAGGTGCATACGCAGCATTTGCTCGTACCAAGTTTATAAGTTTATCTCGTAGATTCAATTTCGAATCAATAGTTGGGTCTATGTCCAGCAACAAACATGCAATTGTCCAATGCCCAGACCAAGCTGCAACGTTGTTCCAGCGTTTCATCAGATTGTTATTAGAACCTGAAAGCATATCAGCCCATGTTGCATAGTAGTTCCAACGCAATTGATCGGGATGGTGGGTCAGAAAATCTCGAAATACATTAGCCGCCAGATCTGCTCTTCCCTCTAGCAAGTAGAGTCTCCCTAGTATCGTATCTATAAAATCTCCTGTAGATGATCTTATTTTGAAAGTGGATAACAATTTAATATCACGAGATGTAAGGGGAGGAGGCCCTTCTATTGTACTACTATCCAGCCACTGCGTTATCTTATTAAATTGTAAAGACGTTTCATCCACGAGATAATCCTTACTCCCCATATTCATTGCACTTCTGCTGGCGAAAAACGATGCGAATAGCGGGTAGGTAATCATATATATCAGGAGCGTCGGGCGGTAGAGTACAATGTACCTCTATCGTATCCGCCTGTTTATACTCTTCCTCGGCCTCAATCTGTTTTTGCTGGATAGTATCCTCAACCAGTTGCGATAAAAGCCGTTCTACAATGCGCCCTCCCTCTTTGTTGCCAGAGCGCTGGTTGAGTCGATGACTACGTTCTGCGATATATTTCACCAGCACTTCTGGTATCATCAGCGTTTTCTCGCGTTTTTGCCGCCAGACCTGCTGCATCTTCTTCACATGTTTACGACAAATATTCTCCATCGCACTGAGATCAAGAGGACGAAAGATAATAATGTGCCGGATACGCGCGAGGAATTCCGGTGAAAAGACAGGCTGATTGGAACGCTCATGCTGCACATTCCCAAGTGCCAGCTTAACCTGCTCCGCAACTCTCTGCATATCACGTTCACCCTCCAGCCACATTTGTGCAATACTCTCTGCGCCTGCGTTAGTGGTCAGGATAAAGATCGCCTTGTCGGCATACGCCTTGATACCACGTGTATCTGTAATCCAGGCTTCATCAAACAGGTTTAAAAATGGCTTCCATACCTCTGGATGTGCCTTCTCCGCTTCGTCGAGCAGAAAGACACAATAGGGATCAGCATTTAGATCGTTAATCAGGCGACCACCTTGATCATAGCCCACATAACCAGGCGGGACACCAATGATGCCAGAAACACTATGTGGTTCTGTAAAATTAGCCATCGTATATGTTTGCAAGCGTTTAGAGGATGAATAAAATTGAGCCAGAGCTTTCGCCAGTTCCGTTTTGCCAACACCTGTTAAACCCGCAAAGAGCAGCACAGAAGCAGGTTTGCTAGCATCCGCCCAGCCAGCTTTGATGCGCCGCAGTTCGCGCGCCACAACTTTCACCGCCTCATCCTGACCAATGACAAACTCGACCAAATCTTGTTCATAATTTGCCTTTTTCGTCATGCCAGTCAATGTTTCTTCAGGTAGACCTGTCAGTTGTGCCACAACATGAATAATATCCTCGACACTCAGCGTTATCCGAGTTGCGCCAAAGGCAGATCGTTCATAGTCAAGCTGTTCGCAGGCCAGGCGTAACACTTTGACTGCTTTCGCTGGTTGGTGCTCGTTGAGCATGTAATTAGAGGACAACATCATAGCGCGTTCAAGCATACGCTCGTCAATCTGTACCTGATAATCCTGCGCAAA
This sequence comes from Ktedonobacterales bacterium, assembly GCA_027451525.1. Taxonomy (GTDB): domain Bacteria; phylum Chloroflexota; class Ktedonobacteria; order Ktedonobacterales; family Ktedonobacteraceae; genus DTNP01. The sequence goes on along the minus strand of DAIDJF010000135.1, from coordinate 5,979 downwards.
CTGCGTACTGAGTTGCTTGAGAATAGCAAGCGTCGCCTCTTCGTCTGGCTCGGTGACATGCACGCGCGTGAAAAACTCTAAAAATTCATATTCTGAACTAAGCAATTCTTCAAATTCACGACTGGATAGAATACCAATGCATTGCACTTGCTGTTCTCGTAAAACGCGCCGGAGCAACAGAATATTTTCCTCCTTTGCCTTGCTACGCAAGAACGCACCGAGCCCATCAAGACAAAGCATCAGGTGTTTCTGCCCTGCTACAGCAGCCAAAAGGTGAAGCAACTTTTTGTGACTCTCCTGCGGAGAGAGATCAGCACAATCGATACGCACAAAGCGTCGCTGTTTGAGAAACGGTATTTCACCACTAGTCGCTCGACGCGCTAGTTCTTTGAGCAATGCGGTCTTGCCAACGCCACGCTCACCCGTGATCAAAATATGGTTATTCTTACGGCGATGAAGGGCCTGTAACAGTTCTTCTCTAGCATAACGGCCATTCTCCGCTTTTAACTGCCCATTTGCGCCAACAGCAATGGCAGGCGGAAGTTGCTGTATACGAGCTTGATAAGTGAGATCCTCAGAGGGCAAAATATCTGCTGGCAGCATGAAAGGGGACTCCGACCATGTAGCAGTCTGAACATCCTGAATATGATATTGGAGATGTCTGCGCATTTTGCTTAGATCAATGGAATCACAACTTGCGCGGAACAAGGCAACGAGCCGTGCTGACATCGTTTCCAGTAGACCATACAAGAGATGAAGCGTATCAGTAACCTCATGTTGCCATAGGTGTGTGGCCTGTTGGGCCATTTCAAGTAGCTTCAGCGTTTCCGCGTGTAAATGCTCCGTGTCGAATGTTAATGGTATAACGCTACGTTTTTTAAGAGTTAGCAAACTTTCGCGTAATGCGTGCGCACAATCCTCGGGTGTTGTCTCCGGCGACAACTGTGAACGCAATATTCGTCGCGTAATGCCATCCTTCTCGTCAAGTAGAGCGAGAAAACAATGTTCTGGCATGATCGACGCTGCGGCAGAACGTGAGGCATAAACAGTGGCCGATTGTAAACATTCCCACGCCTGTTTTGAAAACTGCGCAGAGCTAAAGGTTTTGGATATCGCTAATCCGCTCGATACTGGTTGCGCGATCTGCAGGGGCTGGCGCAATAAAGCAAGGCACTGCGGCACATTCAAGATGCTGAGATATTCAAAATCTGTGGTTTCGAGATGGTTTAGCATGCAGAGAGCTAACAAAAGAAGAGGTTTTGCCTGCGTTGAGACAGCGTACTGAGGCCATTCTGCTTCAAATTCTGTCAATGCAGCCAGTAGTCCAGCAGAAAACGCTTGCTTTCCTTTAGGAGTCACATCAGGTACGGGACGCGCTGGATGGTAAATAGTAAGGATTTGGAGAACATCATCAATACTCGTTTCAGGATCAAGTGCCTGTGTAAAGAGAGAGAGAAAACTTTGCTCGTTACTCTGAAGTAGTGCTCTTAACACATCAGCAGGGCAAACCTGTTGTTCGGCATACTCAACAGCCCGTTGCAAAACTGTAGCCGTTAGCGTATCTGTGCATACCTGAGAGGTGAATATATCATGAACAAAAAACACAGCAAAACCCCAAATCTACATTCAAGAGCTTCTCTTTGGATGAAGAAACACTTTATATTATATTTAATGAAGTAGATATTATGGTTGAGATACGGTTAAGATTCAGTTGTGATTTGCGCAGCTAGTAAGGATATTGCCTTTTTGTAGCGACCTCACAGTCTTACAGGCGGAAAAGGAAAAAACAATAAAGCCTTGCCTTTCCCGCCTGCAAGACATATTCTTTTTTTGGCGCTATCGCAACCTTTCAGCCACAGCGGGCAGATCGTGAGCGAGTTCGTAGTCGCTAAAGAGGCGAACGGGCTTTGTTTTCACGGCATCAAGCGGATGCCCGACCATATTGATGTCTTGTTGGACGGGATAGGTGCCAACGGCATAGCTCCCATACTCCGTCTTGACCAACAATGGAATGGTCTGTCCTCCCACACTTGCTGCGCGCTCACAGGTCACGTTGCCAGAAAGTTCGAGAAATGCATGCAGCATATCCAGTTGCGCAGCTTGCTCAGAGGCTGAGAAGGAGGTCGGCGGTTGCCCACTGATGATCGCGTGCAGCAGCGTAGCAGCTAAATGACGGTCGAGATGTTGATGCATGAAACGATTGCCATACGTGCGCAGGCAACGGTAGCAGGAGCGTTCGCACTGCTCCGGGCAGGTATCTAGTATCTCCTGCGCCCGTTCTAGCAATTGCCCGATATAGCGTCCAACTTGGGTCGCGTAGCCTGCACCGCCAGAGAGCGTATCAAACAGGAAAAAATCAGCCATACGGGGCGGTTCCGCGCTGGTCATGGTGGATGCCGCAATGGTATAGCTCCAGCCCACCTGCAATTCAGAGGGCGCAATATCCAGCAAGCGTGTCGCCGCCAAAAGCAAAGCTTGTGCAAGCGTATCAAGCGCATCGCGGAGCCAGGGATGTTCCACCTGATAGGCAATGCCTTGCGCCCAGCACAGACGCAGGAGCAGCAGGTCGCTATGGAAGACATGCCCCAGATAGCCATGCCAGACACCATCTGTGCCGCTACACTGACGCGCGGCAGCCCAAGTGGGAACTAGAAACGGACGCTCGTGAGGACGATGCAGCCACGCGGGATCTCCTTGCACTGCCGCTCCACACGAACGACAGACAGAGAAGCCCTGGTTATCAACACCGCGATTGGCAATCAGGAGTTCGCGATGCTCTGCATAACTCCACACGATACGCCCCTGCATCATCTCATGCGCGAAATCTGCGGTCTCTGTCAGTGGTAAAACGAGTTTGACCTGGGTCGCAGCACTACCAGACGTAGTATTACGCACGCGCTGCCGACTCTGTTCCAGCGATACGCCACGCTCAGGCGCGAAACCCGGCGGATCTAAAATTTCTTCAATGCTCAATTTCTCCTGGCAAAGAGGACATTGACCACTTTTCGTTGTGAGTAAGGATTCACGTTGTGTATATCCACAACGACTACAGAAGGCAAAAAGATTTTTGTCCTGCTTAAAAAACGATGCAACACGGTTTGCCACGGTTGCCCCTGGGAAAGGATCAACGTAAATCCCCCCGACGCGATATGTCTCTTTATCAACGATCAGTTCGCGACCAGGGACATATTCCGCCAGCGCGACATCGACGCTCTGTTCTGGCCGCTGTTTGGTAGCAATGCGCTTGTTGCCTCGGCTATCATCTTTCCAATCCTCGATTACAAAACTACGTACCTCGCGCGGGAAGGCATAGGAAGGCAAAAGGCCATGTTCAAACAGCAGGTCGAGCAACATCATCTCATCTGAGCAGAAAGCAAAATCATCCTTCTCTTTTGTCACACTTGTTGATGGGAAAAGCTGTTCACCAAGAGCACGCAATGTTTGTGTTACATCACAAGCAACCTCCATCACATATTGTAATTTCTCCTGTGCGCTCAATCGTCCTTCAGCGAGATCGTCTGGTAGCCATGAGGCGACCTCTCGTAGGAGTTGGGGGGAAACAGTGGCGAGCATCTTGTCTATCCATTGCTCAAATGCCGCAAGATTATGCGTTGTAGAAGAGACAAAGAATGCCTGTGCGGTCCCCAGTGCCCCGGCAAGATAGCCATATTGCCGTTCACTGAGTTTACTCGTACCATTCATACGTTCCAGGAAAAAGGTCTGGAGCAAGACTGCTTGAATATGGCGTTTTGCCAGACGTTGATTCACCTTCGAGATATGCGGACAAGGCAGCGGCCCAGTAATCATTTCGTCAGGGTGGTTGAAATAGTGAGCATCATGCGAACCATTTTCGCTATAAGCCAGGACCGTCGCGAGTGCCGCACTGCGTCGACCCGCACGTCCAGCGCGCTGCTGATAATTGGCCCGGCGTGGCGGCATGGTACGCAATCCAATGCCCAGCAACGAGCCGATATCGACACCAACCTCCATCGTTGTCGTACAGCTCAGCACATCAATAGTCGGCTTCTGCTGGGAAACGCCGATATTCTGAAAGCGTAGCTCGTACTGCTCTGTCGTTGTCTCAATTTGCTGTAAATCGCGATGTGAAAGCTGGGCAGTATGCTCTTCGGCGGTCATATGCGTAGGACGATGTAGCCCCTCAATCACTAGACGAAGAGGTTCGCGATAAAAATTAGTACGCGCACGCAGGCTCAAATCATCACCCGGCAAGCGTATCAGCCGCGTACTTCCACAGCGTGGATTAGAGCATGTGCCACGCAAGGGTTGCCAGATCAATTGCGAACAATCAGTGCATTGATGCCATGGCTCGTCAAGCGTGAGGCGTAAAGCAAGTTTCTCCGGTCTGAGAAAAACGTTTTTATCTTTTGTTTCACACAGCTCATCAACAAATAGCTGATGTAATTGCGGCAACTCCTCACGCTTATAGCCCAATAGCAACTCTGCCGCTTTCTCCGCCTCATTCCAACTTGCCTCCTGCTCATCATTCGCTGACGCAACTCCCTCGCGTGGCAACAGTTGCAGACGATCAGCGGCAGCGATATTGCTGTCAAATGCGCCATCAGCGAGAAGGGCTTCAATCCAGGCAATAGCAAGTGCGCGCAGTTCAGCACTTTGCAAACGCGCAAACAGTGGCTTTTTGCTTAGAATGCGCAAACTTGCAGTAATCGGTTCAACAACTGCCGCGCACATGCGCTGCATCGAATAAAACGGGTCTGCGACCTGACGTAAAAGTGCGAGCCGATAGCCCTGAGAGAGCGGCGGCTCCCACTCATCACTCTCTGCCAGATCAAGCTCCATCGCATAATCATCGCGAAAGTCTCGCATCTGGCTCAACAGTTCATGCTGTGACTTGCCATCAAAGAAGTGCAGGCGATGCTGCGCACACACGGCCACAAAGGCTCGATATAAGGTTTGATCCATACGCGCTAACGCTTGTCCGCTACGCTGATTTTGCTGGGCAACAGCGAGTAATAAAGCCTGACGAAAAGTGTCTAGTTCGACCTCTCTAGGGAGGTCGCGAGCCAATCGCGCTGCGCGTTGCCGTCCATCAGAGAAGAGTAGCACCTTGCGTCCCTCATTCGGCGTCGCATCTGTCGCCTCTGCACTTGGGGGCTGTAACTCGAACTGCCGTCGTACCAGATTGACAAACGGTTGCTCACCTTTCGTTGAAAGACTGGTAATAGATGCCCTATTTAAACGTTTACGGCAGACAGGACACGATTTCCAATGACGCGCCTCGCCATCACGCTTTTCATCCTCTTCCGCCTCTTGCTTTGCACGTCGTGTACGCTTACCACTTTTCGCCGTAGAACCTGTTGCCGGACGATAGACAATCAGATATTCACGCTCGTCATCGCCATCAAACATATGCAGGAGATCAGGACGAATCGTGGTCACCTGTCCGGTCGCGATGTGGAAGCGAAGACACTCCATATCCTGCACCTTCGGATGCGGCTGCCCAATCAGCAGAAGCGTTTCTGTTCTACGCTCACCAGTAGTGTTCTCGCGAGAACCTGGCTCATGCCAGTAAAAATCGGCTGGTTCTGCCTGAGCAAAGGCGCGCAGAAAGATGGCCCCACAATACCGATGCCCAAATATTTCATAGACGCGCCCACCACAGGCACAATGCAGACGCGAACTCAACCACAACGCGCCAATTTCTGCAGGTGCATTCTTGACGCGCCGCTCAGAACAGTGTGGATTGACGCAGGCATACAACGGCGGCAAACCACGGAAAAAGAGGTGGGCACGCACAGGCAGCAACGTAATGCCTTCCTCTGTCACTGCCGTGGCGGCAAGCACTAAAAGCGTACTCAGAGCTTTTCCCTGTCCTTGCTCATCTAATGTGGGGAATATCTGGTGTGCCAACTGCTGAAATGACACAGCCTGACCCGCAGTAACCTGCCAGAGGTGTCGAAATACGCGCAACGATGGCAAATATTGCCCCAGATAGCATGC
>DAIDJF010000134.1 GCA_027451525.1 Ktedonobacterales bacterium | reverse complement strand
GAACCTGTGTCAAATGAAGATGGTCAGACTAGTAGTTTTGCGATGCAACAATTCTCTCCTGTGCCTGTGCCCTATACAATGCGCGAGGCTGTTATTGCTGGTGATGGTTTCATTCAGCAGATGCGTGTACGTGGGTGGAGCGTCGCTGAGACACGACCGATATATACCGATTTGGCGGTTATGCGGCAACCCTGGCTGGTTTGCCCAAATGGAGCGCGTTATGGAGATCGGGCGTTGTACCGTCTGCTCGACCACACTGCTTTTCGGAAATTGTTGCGTTTAGTGTTGAAGCCTCAATCCTGGCGTCGAGAGCAGTTAACTTCTGTTTGCACCTCTCAAGCAGAGTGTGATAGCTATCTGACATTTCTGCAAGATCAGGAACTGATCAAGACCGATGGGAAGCTTTGGTACAGAGGAGACCGCCTCTTTCATGTCGTTGATATTGGACATACGCTCGAATTTTTTGTCGCCGAATGGTTTCGCCTTACCTGTAGTGTAACGCATCTCATTCCTGTTCGCCACGGCGTAACTCTGTATGCTGGTTTTGATGCTGGTGATTTTGATGTTGTTGCGCTCCTCGACTCTTTTCTTATCACCGTAGAGTGTAAATCCGCCGCAACGATTAGTGACGCAGAACTGACACTTTTCATCCGCAGGGCCAGATTAGTACATCCCGCGCCCGCTATTTTGCTATTGGATATCTCTCCCACTGCCCTCGCTGGCAAAATTTCGCGCTTCAATGCTTTGCTGATGCGTGAAAATCGAGGGCCATTGATGCCTGTGGTGTCTACACATGGCATATGCTGGGGATCTGGACCTCTATACGTCGCTGGTGTCGGGCAGTTGCTCTCTTCAACCTTAGAAAGCATTCTTACAGTGCTTGAAGGGCGTGGCATATATGTGCCATCTGATAATCGTGCCGATTACTGAGCGCGGTCTGATTTTTCTGGTAAGGACTCCGCGCTTATGCTGTACGAATATTACATACCGCAAAGGCGTGTCGAAGCGCAATTTCTGGGTCTCCCGTGGGGACGAACTCATGACCAATGTACCCTGTATAGCCAGTTGTCGCAATCGCCTGTATAATTGGTTTGTACTGCAATTCCTGTCGCTCGTCGAGTTCCTGTCGACCAGGATTTCCTCCTGTATGATAGTGACCAAACCAGGGATGATAAGCGCGAATAGTACGTATGATATCGCCTTCCATGACTTGCATGTGATAGATATCATAAAGCAATTTTACCGCTGGAGAATCAACTATCTGACATACCTCGACGCCCCAGGTGGTCCTGTCCGCTTGATAATCTGGGTGATCGACTTTACTGTTGAGCATTTCCAGCAGCAAGGTTACACCCTGATTTTCAGCGAAACCAGCTAACCGTTTTAAGCCTTGTGCGGTGATTTCGGCTCCTGTCTTATCATCCAGACCAGCACGATTGCCGCTGAAGACAATAATATTGGGAATGCCCCATTGCGCAGCTAATGCTATCTGAGCGCGCACTTCCTGCTTAAGGGAATCGTGATGCTCGCGTCGATTGAAGCCCTTTTCAATCGACGCTTGCCCGGCTATTGAGGCGATTTCTAAGCCTGCATCTTTGATGGCTTGCCAGTATTCCTGCTCCACCAATTCAATTGCCGCATAGCCGATATCTTTTGCCAGGTGTATTATTTGCTCTATTGTCATATTACGCTGCGCATAACACCACCACGAGATCGATTGTTTGATAGGCTTCATTCGCATTGTCCTTTTCTATGCACTACCACTCTCCTAACTCTGGCTCTCCCAGAAATAGATCTGCGATGGTCAAAAGGACCATACCATTTGTTCAGGTAGGTGTATTGCGCAACTAATTGTAAAGCGTATCAACAGAACAGATTGCTTGTCAAGGGGAAATGGCAGGTATTTCAGAGCTTGGGAAGCATAAAAACATTCGTCACATGCTGCTGTGGGTGGTAGAATGAAAGAAAGCTTGGAGTGAGCGAAACAAGGTTTATGCTGGAATGTGCTTCTCAATGCGCAAAGGAATAGTGCCATGCAATTAGAAGATGAGCAGAAGCTCAGTCTCAAACAGGTTTTTCTGCCTCGTTATGCCGCTAATCCGTATCCTTTATATCAACAATTGCGCCAGCAAGGTTCTGTATTTTGGGATGAAGTGTTGGGAACCTGGGTGATTACTGGCTATAGTGAAGTCCTTTCTGTGTTGCGCGATGCCCATATGTCGGCAGCACGGTTCGAGGTAACGACGGATTGGATTCCTGATGAGTGGCTAGCGATGATGGAACCGCCCATCCGTGCCTTAACGCGCCAGATGCTCTTTCTTGATCCGCCAGACCACTCGCGCTTGCGTGGACTGGTCGCCAAAGCCTTCACACCTCGTGTCGTTGAGGCGATGCGCGCGCGTATTCAGCAGCTTGTGGATGAATTGCTCGATGCTCTGCTGGCGCGTGGACAGAGCAACCTGATTGAGGATTTTGCCTATCCCTTACCCGCCATCGTAATCGCGGAAATGCTCGGCGTCCCGCCAGAGGATCGAGCGCAGTTTGTGGTCTGGACAGGTAATTTCGGCGCAATCCTGGAGGGCCGCGAATTAACGATGGAAGAGATCATTCAGGCATTTGTCGGCGTTAATCAGTTTATGCAATATTTCCGTGAAATTATCGCACAGCGGCGCACGCAACCCAAGCCAGACCTGTTACAGGCGATGATCTCAGCGGAAGAGGGCGGCGACGTGCTAAGCGAGGAGGAGCTACTCGGCAACTGCGTCCTGCTCCTGGCGGCTGGACATGGCACGACAACGCATCTGATCGGGAATGGCATGATAGCCCTGCTGCAACATCCTCAGCAGTACCAGCTACTCAAGGCACATCCAGAGATCATTAGCTCGGCGGTAGTGGAACTCTTGCGCTACGATGGCCCCGTGCAGGCGACTTCTCGCCGTGTGAAAGATGACATTGTTTTGGGTGGCAAGCAGATTCAAGCAGGACAAAATGTGCTTGTCTCGCTAGGTGCTGCCAATCACGACCCTGCGCAATTTGCTGACCCCGATCAGCTCAACCTGCAACGGCAGCAAAATCACCATCTCTCGTTTGGTCAAGGCATTCATTTCTGCCTGGGCGCACCGCTGGCCCGTCTTGAAGCGGAAATCGCATTTAACACTCTGCTCCGCCGTCTGCCGCAACCGCATCTTGAAGAAGAACAGGTCGAGTGGGAGACGGGCATGGTCTTTCGCGGCTTGAAAACGCTGCCGCTGCTCTTTGCATGAAGCAAATAGATGTTGAGGAATAATGGCTGTACAGAAAAATGACGTTCGTACACTCGTTTTTTATGATCCCAGTATGCCCCACACTTGTGATCTTGCGCTTGTGAGCGAGCTAGTGCCGGAACCTTTTGAGACCGTCGCTGCCGCTCATCTTGCGCGCAAGCTAACTGAGGGCTATTATACGCTCGTTTCATTGCATGGCCCATATTTCCCGAAAAGTGCCTGGCCTGCGATCTTGCATTTTCTTGAAGGCGGTGGCAATTGCGCTCTTTTCGGTGGCATGCCGTTCTCGCGGCCCGTCACCGCTACTGGCACCGTAGAACCTGAACAAGACTCCTACACCCGCCAGCTCTTCCTTGGTCCAATATTTCCTATAGCCGTAAAAGAAGAGGTGACGTTACAGGCTGCGGAGGGGGCGGAATTGCTCAAGTCGTGCGCTCTTTCCATATCACCGCAGCAACCGGGCATGTTCTGGTCCTGCTATCCCAAATTGACGCAGGTCTCCGACCATCCCGAAGACTTGGGGTCAGCTGGCCCTCTCGATACGCTACTCGTTCCTCTGGTATATGCGGTTGCGAATGGGCGCAAAGTAGCCACACCTGCGTTCTTGCTGGAACAACGTTCAGGACGCTTCAAAGGCGGACGCTGGCTGATTTCGGCCTGGCAACCCGCAAGTGACGAGGTCTGGCGCGCTAACGCACAAGCCATACGCAACATGATCGCGCTGGCAAGCGAAGGGGTTATTACCTGTGATGTGCGTCCCGTCCTGGCTTGCTATCAATCTGGCGAACGGCCAACGTTGCGTGTCGCTGTCCGCTCTGCTTATGACCTGCATGTGGATATTGCTTGCTATGCTTCAGACAGTGATAGCGTATTGCAGCAGCAAACGCTTTATTTTCCTGCTTCACCTGTTCTACAGGAAGAGCGCATCTCGTTACCTATACAGCAGCAGCCCGGCCTTTATCGTGTTGTTAGTAGCTATTACACGCAAGAAGGGCAGCAACTCACGCAGGAAACGGGTTTCTGGCTCTGGGATAACGCGCTGGTGCAAGCAACACGAGGCAAGCGTCTCACGGCTGGGCGCGATTATTTTTATCAGTCAGATACGTTATTCCCTCTCTTTGGCACGACCTACATGGATAGTGTTGTGCAGCGCAAATTTCTGCACCTGCCCAATCCCGCACGTTGGGAGCGCGATATTCTGGAGATGAAGCGGGCAGGCATAAACACGCTGCGCACCGGATTGTGGAGCGCGTGGCGCGAATTTGTTCCTCTGGCAGGTGTGGCAAATGAAGCCTTTTTGCGTGCCCTGGATGCCTTTGTAATGACGGTTTGCAAGCATGATATGCAGCTTATCTTCAACTTTTTTGCTTTTTACCCGCCGCTTTTTGAGGGTGAAAATCCCTGGCTCGATCCACGTTCAGTTGAGGCACAACAGGATTTTATTGCGCTGGTAGCTCACCGCTATGCGCAGGTCGAATTGCTTTCCTGGGACCTGATTAACGAACCGAGCTTTGGTGACTCCACGAAGATTTTCGCTCAACGTCCAATCCCCAATTATGATCGTTTTGAGCTACAAGCCTTTCAGGAATGGCTCAAAAAACGCACAACACTGGAAGAGCTGCAATTGCGCTGGCGCAAAACGCCTGCTGAATTGCCGAGTTGGGAGCATGTGCATCCGCCTGCTACAAGCGATTATGAGACGCATGTGCGCGACAACAACATGCACTATATGTTCCAGGTCGCGGACTACACGCATTTTTCGCAAGATATGTTCAGGCAGTGGGCGGCGCGCATGTATCTGGCTATTCATGCGGCAGGGAGCCAGACGCTTGTGGGTGTGGGCCAGGACGAGGCGGGTGTGCGTCTCGCGCCACAGTTCTATGCTGACGCTGTAGACTATACTACTACGCATCCCTGGTGGAACAACGATGCTTTGCTCTGGGATATGCTGCTCGATAAGACACCGCACAAGCCAAATATTATCCAGGAAACGGGCGTGATGCTGGTGCGCGATGTCGATGGGCGACCCTGGCGCAACGAGCAGGCCAATGCCGACCTGTTGGAGCGTAAGCTAATCACAGGGCTTGCTGCCAGAGGTGCGGGACTGATTCAATGGCTCTGGCATACCAATAGCTATATGACCAGCGATAACGAGAATAGCATCGGTCTGGTGCGCACCGATGGTAGCGAGAAGCCGGAACTGGGTGTTATGCGCGCCTTCGGACGCTTGATGCAGGTTCTCAATACGCGCATAGTCGAGCCAGAGCAACTGCCTGCTGTCTGGGTAGTCATCCCATATGGACAGTGGTTTGTGCGTCCAGAACTGGCTATCGAGGCGACTCAGCAGGCGGTGCGCGCGTTAGGCTATCACCTGGGCATTGTGCCGCAACTGGTCGGCGAGCAGCGTCTGCAGCAGGCTCTTGCCAGTTTAGGCACTGCGCCGCGTGCGCTCATTCTTCCCAGTGTGCAGATGCTTGAAGCTGAGACGTGGGAGACCTTGCAAAAATATGTTTTCGAGGGTGGCACGTTGCTTGTCAGCGGTGTCATCACGCACTCTCCCTATAACCTGTCTCACGCCCCTATGCTGACGGAGATGGGGGAAACTGAACGTGTCGAGCCTGTCAGTCGCTATGAGCGGTTGGAGATGAGTCCAGGGCGGTATACTTCTTTGCTCTATGATGGCGAGAAGATTGGCTATCTCAAGAAGGCCAATAATGGTGTGCACGTCTATCGGCATGGTAGTGGAAGCATTGTCTGGAGCGGTCTACCGCTGGAGTGTTGCAGCGATACGAGCACTATTGCTATGTTCTACCAACGCTATCTGGATCAGCAAGCTCTCATCCAGGCAGTGAAAGAGCGTGCAGAACAGGCTTTTAGTGCGCAGCCACTTCTTATAGTCGAACAGCCATTGTCGAATGGTGGCAGCATGATCGTGTGTGTTTCAGAACTCGGCTATGCGCGTGAAGTGACACTAGAGAACGGCTTGCGCGTCGAGGTTGCCGCGAATCGCGCTGGTGCGATTGTGTTACAGGAAAAGAGCGTTGTACACGTCTTTGGCGGTGTTGTAGTACGAGCTTAGGATAAACTGGGGAACGGAAATATCCCTGATAAGTCCTCAATGGCTGTACCATTTACATCCGTTGCCAGGCAATATTCCCCGATTTCGTATCCACCAGCAAACACATCTAATTTAGTGAGGATAGATTGCAATATAGAGGAATGTAAGGAGCGCGCAAATCTCTGTTCATGAAAGGTACACTATGATCCTACCCAAAGAACGCGACCCTCGCTTCATCACCATCCGTCGCGGTGGGACGCTCACGGATTCAGACCATCACCTTCTCGCCTTGTGGGCGGCTGCGTGTGCGGAGCACGTCCTGCACTTCTTTGAGTCGATGCGCCCAGATGATCCACGCCCACGCCAGGCGATCGAAGCAGCGCGGGCGTGGACCCGTGGGGAACTCAAAATGATGGAAACACGTGCATTAGGCGGCCATGCAATGGGGGCAGCGAGGGATCTGAGCGGAGCGGTGCGCTATGCCGCGTATGCTGCCGGTCAGGCGGCGGTCGTCGCGCATGTCGCCGCGCACGAACTCGGAGCCGCCGCTTACGCGATCAAGGCTGCGCGTGCAGCTGCGCCTAAAGACGAAGGTGAGAGTGCTGGTCGACTCGAATGCCGCTGGCAACGCGACCAGCTACCGGATGCGATTCGCGATCTTGTCTTGGACGATCAGCGGTTGCGAAATGACATCTGCTGGTCGGTATTCGACTGCTGATGGACGACTGTCGTGCGCCAGCACAGCCCGACAGGTGTTTTTCAATTGATACACAGGTATTGATATACAGGCATGATACCCACGAGGGGTGTCACTACATATATGACGTTTGACAGAGCAGTAGGGGCGTGATTTATCACGCCCTGCTTGCACATCGATCCGCGTGGGGAGCCGCGTGACGCGGGACGAGGGCGTGATGGAATCACGCCCCTACGCAGCCAATGCCGTATGCGGATTCATTTGTTCAATGCCATCATCACGCCCTGCTCCCATACGCAAAAATGTGCGCAATGATGTTTGACGGAACTGTAGGATAACGTAGTCCCGCATTTTGAACGCTAACGAAGTGATGAAGATGTACAAACATCAAAGAACCATGACTATGATATTTACAATGTCGTCGCGCGCATTTTAATGCCGTTGAGCGGCAGACCTGTGCCACGGTAGAACTGTATGATTTCCTGATCGGGCGTAAGTTCCAGTTTGTAGCGGCGCAGGATGTGCGAAACCATCGCCTTGATCTCCACTTTGGCGAAGTTGACGCCGATACAGATGCGTGGACCACCGCCAAAACCGACCAGTGCATATGGATTCTTCTTCTGCTCTTCGCGGGGCGCGGCGAAACGGTCCGGGTCGAACTGTGTCGGGTTGGTGAAAATGCTGGGTAACAGGTGCGAGGCGACGATAGAGTAGAAGACATGCGTTCCCGCTGGCACATAGTAGCCATTGAACTCGAAGCCTTCGCTCACGCCGCGTGGACCGTTGGCGACTGGCGGATACATGCGTTCGGCCTCGCTCAGCGCGTTCTCCAACACTTTCATTTTCTTGGTATCCTCAAGCGTCGGCTCTTCGTTGCCGCTGAAGATGGTGTGTTGTTCATCCAATACCCGTTTCTGGTAGTCAGGATTTTGCGCAAGCAGGTAGAGTAGCCACGCGCTCAGGCTCGTTGATGTTTCATGACCCGCGACGAGCAGGATATTGGTGTGCGCGATCAATTGTTCGTCGCTGAGCGCGTTGCCATGCTCGTCACGCGCACGTACCAGCATACCAAGCACGTCGCTGGTTGGATGGGCGCGCCGCTCCTGAATTTTGGGGATCAGCAGGGAGTGCAGGCGCGTTTGCAGCACAGCCATGCGTCTGTTGTAATCCTCTTCGTTCTCCGCGACCATGCCCAGGTTGAGAATATTGACAAAGATTTCGCGGAACTCATCGACTTCTGGACCTGCTTTCAGCCCTGTCAGTGCCTCTGCCGCGACATCGAAGGTGATCTTGCGTGCCTCTTCGTAAATGTCGATCTCACCCTGTTCGGCCCAGGATGCGATGCGCTCACGAATGATGCGGTTCATGATTGGCAGGTAGCTATCCATGTAGCTAATTGTGAAGGCCGGATTCATCATCTTGCGGTGCTGATCGTGTTCCTCACCATCCATCGTGAGCAA
>DAIDJF010000133.1 GCA_027451525.1 Ktedonobacterales bacterium | reverse complement strand
GGTCGCCCCTACAATGATACGCTGCCCGTTTTCCCCGTCATCATTGTAGGGGCGACCCTTGCGGTCGCCCTGTCCCCCACACGCCAAAAAGGGTGCAATGACGTTTGACAGAGCACTACGTTCCTTTGCAGCATTTCAGGTAAAACATGGCAACCACCATACCTCCCGACGGCTTCCCAAATTATTTCATAACATACAATCATCACATTTTTACGAGAATATGTAATTTCCAACTTTTTATTTCAGCACATCAGCAAAGGCTCTGTGTGTAAAATATTATTTATATTTATTACATTCAGCGCATCAAGAACACTCTTGATTACCGCCGCTACTACTGGCACAGCAACCGTATTGCCGACCATTCGGCGCATCGAGCTATACCCACAGGCTATCTTGTACGTCTCTGGAAATCCTTGTAGGCGGAGCATTTCCCGCTCCGTCAAACGCCTCTCACCGTTGACAAGCAAATAATTATAGGAAGCACCCGCACGCAAGGCACAGGAATAAGGATAGGCACTGATATGGCCGCCCTTGTTTTCATGCCAGATCGTCGCGTGTGTATACTCTTTATCATGACTGGCAAGACGATTTGCTTTGATCGTGGAAGATGCATAATAAAATTCTGGTACGTCTTTCTCCAGAATATTTTCTAACGGTTGGTAGGGGATACCACCTTTCGGCCAGATCATTGTGCGCGGCTCTAAAAAACCTACAATGAAAATTCTTTCGCGTTTCTGTGGTACACCAAAATCTAAAGCGTTGAGAACCTTGTACTCGGCATAATAGTCCAGATCACGCAGCGTTTCCATGATACGCCCTAGAGTGCGCCCTTCATCATGCCCTCTGAGTTGTTTCACATTTTCTAAGATGAATGCATGTGGCCTTTTTGCTTCTAAAATGCGCGCAATATCAAAAAAGAGCGTGCCACGAGTATCCTCAAAACCCTGACGCGAACCAATAATACTAAACGGTTGGCATGGGAAACCAGCAAGTAGTAAGTCATGTGCAGGAATATCAACTGCATCGACAAGCGTAATATCACCTTGAGGCGTTTCATGAAAATTCGCCTCGTAGATGCTCTGACAATCCCGATCAATATCGGAAGAGAAAACACACGTGGGTACAATCTCTTGACGCTTACAAGCCTGCTCGGTTGCGAGACGAAAACCACCCAGACCACAAAATAAATCTATATAGCGTAACTGTTCCAAACCAGCCCTCCACGAACTCAGGTTATTTGCTCGCTATTATAACATGGATTTCGGGCCTTTCACCGACATGCTAATACTTGCGCGGATATTTGTAGTTGTCATAAGAGTTTTGTTGGGCAGGGGCAACGCCTGTTTGCGGAAAACCGGGCGTGCCTGTTGAATTACCGCTCGCAGGTAATCCAACAATTATTGTCGTGGGAGACGAGGACGAACTAGAGCTACTCGTCGTTGTGGGTGTCGGAGTTGGTGTACTGCTCAACAAGGTTTGATTAATCTGTACCTGCCCACACGCGACCGTCTGACCGGAGGCACTGTTGCCCGCGTGTACATCAATCCAGACGCCTTTTTGAATAAGAGCCTGAAGATTGGCAAAGGCGAAATTGCCCGAAATATTCCCGTTGCTATCAGTCTTGATATTGGCAAACGTTTGGATAGCAGGTCCGCCACATTGTCCCTGATCTAATGTAATGACATATGGAGTATGGGAGGAAAGGTTTTGCAAATTCACGAGCAAATTGCCAGTATTGCCCTGCAAACTCGGAATCACCTGCACCGCTCCAGAGGCATTTGATCCCCCGACTGCGCTCACCAGAGCATTGCCCGCGCGCGTGATAAAATCGGGACGAAAGAGAAGGAGAAAAAGCACAAGCAGCACAATAAAACCAAGAAGGCGAAAAATCGTTCTCATGGGCAGGTTCCTTCTTTCGATCTATCAAATACAAAATCTGTAGCATATTGTATGCCAAGATGAGGTATATTTGCCAGAGGTTTTGCAGCAATAACTATCCAACCTTGCCTCTAGCCCTCTAGATATGCGGATAATAGCAGATAGAAATAGCTATTGAATGGAGAACATCACATGTCCGCATTTTTAGGGATCGTCTTGTTTATTGTTGGGGCTATCATAGCAATCTGGTCAACGGAACGTCTGTTGGAAGGTCTGGTTGGTATCTCTCTCGCCTTGCGCCTCTCGGCCTTCGCGGTAGGAGCTGTGCTTTCTGGTCTGGAAGCTGAAAATGTCGCGGTTGGACTGGCGGCGGGCAGCAGGGGAACGGCATCAATTGCGCTGGGCACGGTCTTCGGTGGCGCGACCTTCCTTGTCTGTGTCGCGTTGGGATTGGGAGCGTTGCTCTTTCCCCTCAAGGTCACAATACCTAAAAGCGTTCTGCTTCTCTTTGCAGTGACACCGATTGTTGCCGGGCTTGCACTGCTCACCCCCATCACGCCGCGCTGGGCAGGAGCAATCTTACTGCTTGCGTTTGTTGCCGCGATGATCTATCTGGTTCGCACCTCACGTACGCACAAGTTTCTCGACGATGACGAGGTAGAAGAGGCGATGGAGAAGCAACGTCCGCTCTGGCTCGCCATTGTGTATACCATTGGCGGCCTGCTACTGATCAGCATTGGCGGTGAACTGGTTGCGCTAGGAGCGGAAAGGGTCATTGCCTCATTTGGCGTGCCAGCCCTCTTCATGGGCATGATCGTTGCGCCCGCAGCCATTGAGATCGAGGAGGTTTTTCGGCAGGCCGTGCCATCCAAAGAGGGACGGCACGATGTCAGCGCGGGCAATCTGATCGGCACGCTACTCTATTTCCTGCTCTTCAACCTTGGCCTGATCGCGCTACTGACGCCCGTGCATATTGACCCACTCGTGATTCGCCTCGATTGGCCTTTTCTGATCATCGTCACACTCCTGGCAACCTTTTTTCTCTGGCGCGGACGAGTCGGGCGTCTGGCAGGCGCATTGCTGCTGGCGGCGTATGTGATCTACATTATCCTCCACAGCATTTTGCATTAATTCAGGTACATGAGCAAAGGCTCAGTTTCGCCTTGTGTATGCTATAATTGCCAACATAGGCAATTTATCCTATTTGCTAGAGAGGAACACGCATCACAATGGAACATATTTTGCCCAGCGGGATTTATCCGCCGCTGCCCACATTCTTTAACGCGCAGGACGCGCTCGATCTTCATACATTGCGCCACCACATTACGCGCCTCGCCGATAGTGGCATCGCAGGCTACGTGCTGATGGGATCTAATGGAGAGGCTGCACACCTTAGTGAAGATGAACGCGCTTCTCTGATCAGTACGGCCCGCGAGACTATCGGCACGAATAGCAGTATGCCTCTCATCGCTGGCTGTGGCGACCAATCGACACGCGCGACCATCGCTCATTGCCAACAAGCCGCACGCTATGGGGCAGAAACGGCCCTCGTATTACCACCCAGCTACTATAAAGGCCAGATGAACACGCAGGCTCTCATTGCCCATTTTCATGCTGTTGCCGATGCCAGTCCTATCCCTGTCCTTATTTATAATATGCCAGCCAGCACAGGCGGTCTTGATCTGGACGCACCCACGATTTGCACACTAGCGAAGCACCCCAATATCATTGGCGTCAAAGATAGCGCGGGCAATGTGACCAAACTAGCCCAGATCGTGGCCGCTGTTCCTGAGTCGTTCCGCGTCTTCGCGGGCAGTGCCAGTTATCTTTTGCCCTCTCTTGCTGTTGGCGCAGTGGGAGCCGTTGCCGCCCTCGCCAATATTTTCCCGCAGGCGGTCTGCGACGTGCAGGCTTTATTTGAAGCGGGTGAAATGGAGGATGCGCGCACGGTACAGGCATCGCTCATCGCCGCAAACACAGCAGTGACAACGCTCTACGGTGTGCCAGGCCTCAAAGCCGCCTTGGAAATCACTGCCAGCTACGGCGGCAATCCACGCATGCCCTTACAACCACTGACCAGCCAGCAACGCGACCAACTCGCGGCAATGTTACAAGAAGTGCATTCGTCTAACGAGTAAACATCTTGCCTATACAGTATCGTATCATTGTAAGGGCGAGACTTGCCCTCGCCCTGTTCACTCACGCACGATGATTGTGTTGGAGTCAATGGTTACGTAGCGCGCCCAAAAGGAGCTGGCTTATGGTACTCGATGTTGAGCTTTATCGCCGCACCATCTATTTACCCTCCGAGCATAACAAGCATATGCCAAGAAGAATGAGCGTCATTGATATTTGCCCAGACGAAGCCAATGCTACGCTAGTCTTTGTGCATGGCTTCGGCGGCAGTGCCATGCAGTGGATTTATCAGCTGCGCTTCTTTGGGCAACAAATGCGTATCATCGCGCCAGACATCCGTGGACATGGTCATAGCGACGATCAACACAATCTGCCTTACACGATGGAAGGCTTGGTCAACGATCTAAAATACGTGCTAGATACGCTCAACGTACAAGCACCGATCTGGCTGGTTGCACACTCTTTTGGCGGGGCAATCGCGACAGAGTACGCATTGCGCTATCCAGAGGCTCTGACCGGTCTTGTGCTGATCGGCGTCCCATCGCGTTTTGTGCTACAACCATTCTTGCGCTGGGGCATTCAGCGCGTACCTGACCCTATTTTTACAAAGGCGGCACAACTCTATAAAGCGGCATTACACGCTCCCCAACACACCCTAAAGATGCTGCATGATCGCGTGATGAGCCTCTGGCGTGGTGATATCCGACTACCGCAATTACATCTACCTACGCTTGTGATTCTAGGGCAGCGCGATACTGTCTTTCAGCGCGAACATTATGAAGTTGTGCCGCGTACCATTCCCAACGCACAGCGCGTCGTGATCTCCGTTTCGGCGCATCTCGTACAACTCGAACGCCCCGATGCCGTCAATCGGGCTATTCGCCGCTTTATCGAGTCATCCTACGCGCGCAAGCAGATCGCGCCTCTAGAGAGTGCGTCAGCCCAAAACGGTTCACACCCTGGCGATGGTGTGAACCGTTTTGGCAACCATAAAAGCGCACAGGTTGCGGCTCGCCTCGCTGATATGCCCTGGCTACAATACTACGATGATGGTGTGCCGGAGCATATCCCGCTTTCGCAACAACTACTGCATGATCTGCTGAGTAACTCCGCTCGTAGCCATCCACACCAGCCAGCACTGATCTTTTTCGGGCAAAAAATTGGGTATCGAGAATTAGATCTGATCAGCAATCGTTTCGCGCACACATTGCACGCACTCGGCATCGGTCAGGGCGAGCGCGTGGCGATTGTTCTGCCCAACATTCCACAATGTGTGATCGCCTTTTATGGCACACTCAAGGCAGGCAACGTGGTTGTACTGGGCAGTCCGCTTTCCAGTCATGAGGAATTGCGTTACCAGTTGCGTGACTCTGGAGCCAGCGTCTTGCTCACACTCACCTCCTATCGTGCACAGATAGAACAGATTTGTAGCGAGACACAGGTGCGCCATGTCATCTACACCGATGTGCGCGAATATCTGCCATTACGCCAACGCCTGCTGCTTGCCAGTTTTATTGACGACAGCATCCCCCATAGTCAACAGGGAGAAGAAACACAGGCATTTGCGCGCACCGGCACGCAGGCCCAGCGCGCTTCCTGGCGTGAGCACGCCTTCCAACGGCTCTTGCACCGCCAACGTAGCACACCGTTCGAGAGTGGAGTGACAGCGGAACAACTTGCCTTGCTGCAATACACATCGGGAACGACTGATACGCCAAAGGGTGTCATGCTTTCACATCGCAATCTGGTGACGAATGTCATTCAGGTACGTCACTGGATCGCGGACGCCAAACGTGGGCACGAAGTCGTCCTTTGCGTGCTCCCGCTCTCGCACGCCTATGGCATTACAGACGCCATGAATATCGCGACCGCGCTGGCAAGCACGCTTGTATTGCTGCCAACACTTCGCACTGAGCAGGTCATGAATGCCATTAAACGTTATCGTCCCAGCATGTTGCCTGGCGTGCCCTCGCTCTATCTCGCGATTGCTAACTATCCGCGCGTCAGAAATTATGGCGTCTCCGCCGTGCGTATCTGCATCAGCGGCTCCGCTCCCTTGCCTATCGAGGTCCAGGAAGCCTTTGAAAAATTGACCAAAGGACATCTGGTTGAGGGCTATGGCCTGACTGAAGCATCGCCCGTTACACACTCCAATCCACTTAAAGGAGAACGGCGCATCGGCAGCATCGGCTTGCCTTTACCAGGCACACAGGCACGCATCGTTGATCCACAGACGGATGAGCCATTGCCGATTGGCGAGGTCGGCGAATTGGTGGTACGCGGACCACAGATTATGCAGGGTTACTGGAATATGACGGATGAAAGCACGCAGACATTGCGTAATGGCTGGCTCCATACGGGCGATCTGGCGCGCATGGACGAAGACGGCTTTTTCACAATTGTTGACCGCAAGAAAGACTTGATCCTGGCAGGTCCCTACAATGTCTATCCACGCGAAGTAGAAGAGGTGCTCTACGAGCATCCAAAGGTATTAGAGGCAGCAGTCGTGAGTACAGGTGAAGATTCGCCCGCTTATATCAAAGCTTTTGTCGTGCTCAAACGGGGCGAACAGGCCACCGCCGATGAATTGCTCGCCCTCTGCCGCGAACGTCTGGACGCTTACGAGGTGCCCGCGCAGATCGAATTTCGCAGCGAACTGCCCAAGAATATTGTAGGCAAGGTTTTACGACGATTGCTTGTAGAATCGTAGCAGGTGACCTATCCAAATGCGTGAGCGGCGTTGTCCCTTTTCAGCGTTAGTATTGCTATACACGCTTTTCACTGATACAGAAACCCAAATATTGATACATCTTGACATAATAGATTTTAGCGTGTATAGTTGAAGTAATAGAGAGTGTCTTGTAAACATCTCAGTAGGTTGACAGAAACTTATGAGAAATGGGGAACATCTATTGACACCCGGCGCATTCTAAGTGCGGCACAGGCGGCTACGCAACCTGTTCCACAGGCACTTAGTCTTAATTACGACAATCTCTTTGGCATCCAGCGTGTGCGCAATCCTTTCTCACTACGTCCGGTGAGTTACTCGATGCTGTCCTCCTATCTTGAATGCCCCTGGTGTACCCACCTGCAAAAACGTAAAAAACGTCCCAAAGAAGCCGAGCATTTTACGTCCCTTCAGCAAGGGCGGCTATTTGGTGGTAGTCATCCTGACCCCAGGTTGGTCGGCACACTTCTGCACACCTGCATCAATTTTCTGCACACAACCGATGGCCCAATCCCCAAAGACCTGCAAGCCCAACTGTTACTCGATACCAACGCTTTCACCCATTTTATCCAGCACGATTTGCTCACAGCCCTCCAGAAAACGGGTAAAATCAATCTCGCGCAATTTTTCAACGAGCTGAGCCAGCGTCCCACACTCTTTCAGAGCAGCATTATAGCTCCTCTGCAAACCTACCAGCGCGAACTGGTCGCCACCAATAGCATTGTGTTTGCGGCTGCGGAACGCTTCCAGTGCAAATTGCTCTCAACCAGATTGACCTTTCCAGACCATCCTGATCGCGGCGGCTATGTCGGACTGGTGGGAGAATTTGACCAGATTCGTCTCCGTCGCTATAAACGCAACGGGCGCGTAGAGCAGGTTCCCGCGATCATCGAGTTTAAGAAAGGGCTGGGTGGCAAAACCGCCAATAAGACGCCAAAAAACTCACTTTTCGATGAATTGAGCGAAGAAGAAGACGCAAACGAGAGTGCAAGTGAGCCACAGCCCACCATAGCGCACGCGATGCAACTGATGGTTTACTGGTTAGCGTTTCAAACGCGCTGGGATACCAGCGATCAGGTCTATGCAAATAAGGGCGTGCTACAATATATTCCTATGCCGCTGCAACAGAATCTTGAGCTGATCCTCTACAATCTGAACGATGGCACACAGTATCAGCTCTGTCCTACCAATCACCAGACCGCGCTTATGGCTCTCATCGAATGCATTTTCTATCTGGATTGGGCCTTAAAAAGTGGCTATACCGCCGCGTCACCCAATCATAGCTGCCAGCGCAACGCATTGACAGAGATTCCACACGAGGCGATTCAAGTGCCCGTAGGTCATACAAGTATCTCAGCCCACGAATGTTACCAACACGCACATGCGGCTTTCGAGCGTTTCAAGGAAACCGTACGCTGGGAACGCTACGCGGCGAAATAGTCCTCATGTTCCTGACGCGCGCTCTCCGCGACAAAGTAATCGGGATGCTCGCGGCGCAAACCTTCTTCAGCAAACTGTTCCGCCAGTTCCTCTTCCATCCAGGGATAGAGGTCTGGATGCTCATAGAAGACAACTAACATATCCGCGTCTTGCTCAAAGGCCAGAAAATTATTCCAGCGTTTCCCAATTTGACGTGCCTTCGCGCTCAATACTGTTTCCGCTTTCGCGCAATCTACTAATAAACCGCCGTGCTCTGGTGTCTCGACGAGAAAGATACCTTCATCAAGTTGCCACTGTGTTTCTGCCTTACCCCAGGGAGTATACATATCACCATTCATACATTTATCCTGTTTTTCTAATAAAGACGATAGTGTCTACACAATATAACGGACAACTACGTATTCTTTCTCTGTGTTTAAAAAGAGTATAGAACAAAAATTCTAACCTGTCAAGATATGAGAAAAATGAAAAGTGGCACAGCAAACATATGTCAGCATATCATACGTTGCTGATGAAGAACTTATCAAAGACGCAAGAGAAAAATATCTTTTTGCCCCGAGCTG
>DAIDJF010000132.1 GCA_027451525.1 Ktedonobacterales bacterium | reverse complement strand
CAGGCATCTTATGCGAAAAATAGATATCATGTTTTTTGAATTAAAAGGTGAAATTAAGAGAGAACAAATAGCCAAATCTAGAAGGTTAATAGATTATCTTTCAAACATAAATTTTTCTTGAAAAACTCATTTTCTCATTTGCTTCAAAGAGGGTGAGTTGCCCACCTGTAATGCTCTGATTTACCTCGCTTTGCCCTTTTTCATGTCCAGATTCATCAATATGTACAACGTCAATCCCTTGCTCAACCAGTGTGTTGCCAATTAGTTTTCCTCGATGGCATTCTTCTGGTTTGATCTCTGTACACATGACCGCCACGCGAAACTGTTTCTCCCATGCTGTACGTAGCCGATTGATGCCCGACTTATAAAAATCCTGTTCGCGCAATTTAGCATAATCTACTCTACCTTCTACATAACAGGCATCATCCTTTGGCCTTCCACCTAGTGTATCGCCCATATAAATATAGCGAAATTTATGTAGTTTCAGGTTGTTCTCTAAATCGTTTCTGGAAAATTTGGGGTTGAAACGTGAGTATGGCTGAGAGCGGACATCTACGATGAACGCAATACGATATTCCCTAAGTAAGGCAAGAAACTGTTCCAGTGAGCGATTTCCGTATCCAATTGTATATATTGGTATCGTAGCCATAATGCGGCTCATCCTTTCTTCGTATAACATTATACATTATCTTCTTTAAGAACGGGAGAGGATGTGTGTAAGATGATGCAAAACCAAATATGCTCCTCTGTTGCGAAATTGGCCGCAAATTCTTGACATACCCTAACAAGTATGCCTACATTGGATGAGATGTGTATTGTTTGCGCCGCTACGAGGGCGAGCGGCAGTTTGCAGAGAAAGCAGAGCGTGTGCTATGCAGGTATCGGATACAACTGAGGCAAAAAAGCCGTTAGAGGGCTTTGAGGATTTTGTTCATACAATCATGCAGGAGTGGAAGGTGCAAGGCTGCGCGGTCGCGATTATTAAAGATGGCGCAATTCTGCTCTCGCAGGGGTTTGGGCTGCGCAATGTCGAAGAAAGGCTGATGGTAACGCCGGAGACGCTTTTCCCCATTGCCTCCTGCACGAAGGCCTTTACCACTACGTCGATGGCAATCCTTGCTGATGAGGGCAAATTGGATTGGGATACGCCAGTGAGAACCTATCTGCCATCTTTTAGAATGTTCGATAGTTTCGCGACCGAGCGCATGACGCCCCGTGATCTGGTGACACACCGTTCGGGTCTGCCGCGCCATGATTTGATGTGGTACAACTCCTCGCGCACACGCAAAGAGCTGTTCGAGCGGTTGCAGTATCTTGAGCCAACTAAGGATTTGCGCACGCTCTTTCAATACCAGAATCTGATGTACATGGCGGCGGGCTATCTGGTTGGTGAACTGGCTGGCATGAGTTGGGAAGAGTTTGTGCAGCTGCGCATTTTTCAGCCGTTGGGGATGACAAACAGCTTTTTCGACATCGACAAGGCCAAGGAACTGCCGAATTGCTCACATCCCTACCTAGAGCGCAAGGATGAGGTGAAGGAAACACCTTTCTATGCTGCCCAGGGAGCCGTTGCGCCTGCGGGAGCGATTGTCTCTTGTATCAGCGATATGAGTCACTGGGCATTGCTGCACGCGAATAAGGGCAAGATTGGCGAGATGCAACTGATTTCCGAGGGGCAGATGATGCAGATGCATTCTCCCCAAATGGTTATGCAAGAGGCGAACAGGTTTCCTGAACTCACCAACGCCACCTATGGCATGGGCTGGTTTATTCATGCTTATCGCGGCGTGAAAATGGTCGAGCATGGCGGCAATATTGATGGCTTTAGCTCGCTCGTTACCCTACTGCCTCAACAGAATATCGGCATTGTTGTATTGAGCAATATGAATGGTAGTCCTGTTCCCGCTCTTCTTACCTATAATATCTGTGACCGCCTGCTGGCTTTAGAAGAGTCTCCCTGGAATGAGCGTTTCAGGAAGGACTATGACGAGGTGAAGGCTGCGGAGTCGCTAGGGAAGGAGAGAAGCGAGACGGATCGCGTACAAGGCACTTCACCCTCGCACTCGCTTGACGCCTACGTTGGCGATTTCGAGCATCCAGGCTATGGCTTGCTGTCCGTCGAATTGGATGGCGAGCAGTTGAACGCCACCTTTAATTCGATGGAATTTACGCTGACGCACTATCACTACGATACTTTCGAGGCCCATCTTGAACGCTTCGATGTGACGTTAAAGCTCTCCTTCTCCACCAGCCCGAGGGGCGATATTGAGACGGTCAGCGCACCGATGGAGCCGATGGTCAGCGATATCGTGTTCAAGCGCGTGCATGGCAAAGAGATGCAGGAGAAGAGCTTTCTGGAGCAGTTCACTGGTATCTATGAGGTGCTGGGTATGCCGCTAACGGTCGCCCTGAAGGGTGAGAAAGCGTTGATTGTCTCTCTGCCAGGACAACCTGATCTGGAGCTGGTACCTTACAAGGGAACGGAGTTTCGTGTCAAAGAACACTCCAATATTAGCGTTGAGTTCAAGCTCGATGCGACAGAGAAGGTAACCGAGGCGGTCTTAATCCAGCCCAACGGAGTCTTCACGGCGAAAAAGAAGATGGCGTAACGCACTTCAACACCTGGTGCAGCTTGCCTGCAATGAAATTTCATCGCAAGCAAGCTGCATCAAAAGTAGGTTGCTACGCAGATTTGGGAAATGTATAGAGAGGAACTGTGCTTATTGGCGCGGCAGAGGTGTGGCGCAAGTGTTCCAGGAGTTCAATAGTCTCTGGTGTAAAAAGCACATCGCCACAAAGATCGCAGACTTCCGCTGGAATATGCTCAACCACAATGATGCGTTCTCCCTGACGAATAGCTCGCACCACCTCACGGTGTTCATACGCGCCTGCACACCCTGCAATACTACAGTTCATTGCGTTCTCCTCTCTGGCTGAATGCCTTCAGCTTGCCTTGAATAATCGCGCGTGCCATCTGATATCCCCTCTCATCGCCACTGTGCGCGTAAAAGCGCAATCCGCTCAGGGCGTAATGACATTCATAGCACAGTAATCGCTCTTCGTAAAAGGGTAGAGCATGTCCGCGCCGTTGCTGGTCTGCCAGAAACGCCTCACGGGTACCCAGGCGCGGCCACCAAAAGTCCAGGGCGACAATGTCGTATACTCTATCGCCATAGCTTGCCTCCAGCATATCCAGAACAGCGGTAATCTTCCCATCCTGGGCCAGCAGGTTGCGCGTTGTAACGTTGCTCAAGAGGAGTGTACGCTCTTCGGGACAATAGGCAAGCAGTGCTCGCATCCGTTGGTAGAGCCGCTCAAAGAGGTCGCGCTCTAAAAATGTCTCGTTGAACAGGTGATGCCATTTTCCGAAGTAGTCACGTTCGTCTTCTTCTTCAGCTATCTTCAATAGGCTCGCGTGCCAACTCGCATCAGTTCCCTGGCCTTGATCGTCGAACACGCCATACCCTTGTGTATCGCTGATGTCGAAGCTGTGAGCCGCGTGTAGAAGTTCCAGTATCTGTGGTAGTAGTGCCTGAACCTCTTGAGGCGTATGCTCTAGCAGCATCTTGCCTGGCAGTTTGCGCGAGATGGCAACGTGCAGGTCTCCCAGACGCCCCACGTACAACAGAGGTGCTAAAGGGAGCGACGTTCCAGCCAGTTTGCGCACGAGATAGGCCTCTTTGGGGAAATTGGAGCTCATCATCCTATCCAGGTTAAAACGCACGATATATTCCTGTTCCTGCACGCGAAACGAGAATACACGCGCCACATGTCCACCTTCAACGGGGGACAGGTCGCGGATAGGTTCGTGAAAATGTTGCTTCAACAGTGCCATTACCTGCTCTGTTGTGACCAATGGACGTACATCAGGCATATATTGCTCCTTTGTTATTGTCTATTATGCATCTTTTCGTCAGCAGAAAAATGCGCAAAAATCTACACTTGTGGAAAAACAAGCATAAACAAGCGTGGTGAGAAAAAGGGGTAAACGCTTATGCGCAAAAAGGGAGGAATTAGCGAGCTAACGTCCAGGTCATCGGAGCACAAAACCTTTCATTGATGTAAAGCAATCAACAATATGTAGTATAAACTGTCCAGGCGGGTTATGCAAGGGGAAGTAAAAGCAATTAGCGTGGTTGCCAGTTTTGTTCGCGGTAGATGCGCAGGGTCTGCTGGTCGCCGGGGACGTAACTGACCATCGAGTAGCTGGAAGCTCCGCTAAAGACGGTGGTTGCGGTGCGCAACGTGAGGCGACCGAGTACGCTATGCTGCACCTGAAAGGCGAACGAAGGGGCGGGCCTGCCACTGGGATAGGTGGCGGCGGCGATGCGGCGAAACTCCGGCAGATCGCGCAGACCTTTGAGCAGTGTCTTGTACTCCGGCAGGTGCGTCATCGTGCGCGTGTGATATTGAAAATCGCTGACGAGGCGGCGTGCCAGATTCTCCCAACCATGAAAGCGGCGGCGCAAATGTGGGTCAAAAACGACATCGAGCAGGTGACGTTCTCCGCTACGCGTGATTTCGTTCTCCATCTCAAACAGGTAGGTTGCCGCATCGTTCCACGAACTGAGATACCAGAGGCGGTCGAGCGAGTGGGCAGGATACGAGGTGCTGCGCACAAGTAGGCTTGCTAGCTCGCCCAATTCGAGGAGCGTACTGCCCTCCGGCTCATAATCAACGAATTGTCCGGTTAGTGCAGTATAGGCGGCGTATAAACGTTCGCGCTCGTCACCCTGCAATTCCAGCACGCGCGCGATGTTTTGCACGACATGTGGCGATGGATTGGCGCGCTGCCCACTCTCCAAATGATAGATGTAGGTACGCGAGAGCCGGGTCGCCTGGGCCAGTTGTCCCTGTGACATGCCGCGCTGCTGGCGAAAATGCATGATGAGATGGGCAAAATCATGCATTTTCTGATCGGTAATCATCATTTGCTCTGCTCCCTTGACGTGTTAGCTACATGTCCATTATGCCCTAAAATTTGTTAGCTGGCAACATGGTCATCTCTTCAGGTTCGGCCTATAATTAAAGGTATAGCCGTTATGCTCAATGAGGCGATGCTGGAATTGCCCTGGACATCCAACGTGGGGTGTCCTTACGGAGAGGAGCTATTGCTGAATGTCTGACTCGTCGCTTATCAATAATGCTCATATGGAGCAGCATTCAACCACTCAGGCTAGCAACGGAAGTGAAAACATTGTTGCCTCACATCCCTGGTTTCGTCATTATGAGCAGGGAGTTCCTGAGCATCTCACTATTCCAGACCGCTCTCTTACCTGGTTGCTTGATACTACTGCAAGCCGCTATCCCGGTCATACTGCATTCATTTATCATGGCACAAAGATTACCTATGCCCAATTCTCTAGTTATGCTAATCGCTTCGCCATTGGGCTACAACGGCTAGGTGTGAAAAAAGGTGATCGTGTCGCGATTGCTCTGCCCAACATCCCTCAATATCCCATTGCCTTCTATGGCGCATTGCGGGCGGGAGCTATCGTTGTGCCAACCAATCCACTCTATACCGAGCGCGAGATGCAGCATCAGCTCGCTGACTCCGGTGCTACTGTCATGGTGATGCTCGATATGTATTATCCGATAGTGCGCGCCATTCGGGCAGAGACCGCCCTGCAACAGGTCATTGTGACCAGTCCCGCCGATTTCTTGCCACCTATGTTGCGTACATTGTATCCGCTGACCCTGCGCAATGCCAAACTGCCGGAGCCGCATCTGACCGATAAGGAGCTTCAGGAGGATGCCACCCTGTATGTGATGAATACAATGCTGGAAACGCACACGAAGGGCGGCGTGGAACTCTTTAATCTGCCAGTTCCCGCAACGAGCGACGATCTGGCGGTCTTGCAATACACGGGCGGCACAACAGGCCTTTCAAAAGGTGCCATCTTGACGCATCGTAACCTGCTTGCCAACGCTATGCAGACACGCGCCTGGACGCCCAATGTGCATGATGCCGAAGAGACGACGCTGTGTGTTGCGCCCTTCTTTCATTCCTATGGCCTGACCGTCTGCCTGAACCTCTCTATTCTGGCGGCGGCGACAATGATTCTGGTCCCGCGCTTCAACTCTAAAGAAGTGTTGCAGGAGATACGCCAGCATCGTCCGACGCTCTTCCCTGGTATCCCGACGATGTATCTCGCGATTTTGCGCGAGACGGGCAAGCACACCGAATATCTGAGTTCGATCAAATATTGTATCAGCGGGGCCGCACCTCTGCCCGCGAAAATTCAGGACGACTTCGAGCAGGCCGCAAAAGCCAAACTGGTCGAAGGCTACGGATTGAGTGAGGCTTCGCCTGTCACGCATTGTAATCCGCTGACCGATGATCGACGCAATGGTAGCATTGGCTTGCCATTACCTGAGGTTGAGGCTGCCATTCTGAGTCCCGAAACGGGCGAAATCCTGCCAGCGGGCGCGGTTGGCGAGATCGTCGTCAAGGGGCCAAATATCATGCAGGGCTACTGGCAGCGTGAGACCGAGACGCAAAACATCTTTTACAAAGGCTGGATGCGCACGGGCGATGTCGGCAAAATGGACGAGGATGGTTTCTTCTACGTCGTTGATCGCGCCAAAGATATGATTATTGCCAGTGGGTTCAACGTTTATCCACGCGAGGTTGAGGAGGTTCTCTATCAGCACCCGGCAATCTCGGAAGCGGCAGTCACAGGCACACCCGACGAGTATCGCGGCGAGACGGTCGCGGCCTTCGTCGTCCTGAAACCCGGTTTTGAGCCATCAGAAGCCACCAGAAAAGCCATCATTGCCTTCTGCAAGGAAAATCTGGCGGCCTACAAAGTTCCGAAAATCATAGAATTTCGCGCAAGCCTGCCCAAATCTCTGATTGGGAAGGTTCTCCGCCGCGAATTACATGTCACAAAATAACCGTAATGTAATCTAAACAGTTATCAGGCATGATGTAACTAACAGGGCGAGGAAGTAACAGGGCGAGGGCAAGCCTCGCCCCTACAATGAGACGATGTACGTTTTCCCCGTGACGTATCATTGTAGGGGCGACCCTTGCGGTCGCCCTGTAACACGGTCGCTCGGCTTGGATGTCTCCCTGCCTTGCGGTCGCCCTGTTCATATGCGCATTTTGAAACAACCAAGCGTCTAGAGTAACCAAACGTCCATAGCAATAAGGAGCTATCTATCCATGTCAACAACGATGAAACCGACGGAGAAAGGCACCGCCTTTCTGACAACACCCGTCACCGAGAGTGCCGACAAGATATTTACATTGGAGCAGCGCGACGAGGAGCAGCGCTGGATTGAAGAGTCGAGCGCGACCTTTATCACACGTGAAGTCCTGCCGAACGTCGAGCAGATTGACCGCCAGGAGCCAGGGGTCATGCCCTCGCTGGTCAAGAAGGCAGGCGAACAGGGCTTGCTGATGATCGAAATCCCGGAGCAGTATGGCGGCGCGGAACTTGGCCTGCTCACAAGCTGCCTCGTTGGTGGCACGATGCAGGAGTCCTCGTTTGCCGTCGCCTATGGCGCGCACACGGGTATCGGCACGCTGCCAATTGTTTACTACGGCAATGAAGCGCAGAAGCAGAAATATCTGCCCAAGCTGGCCTCCGGTGAATGGCTCGCCGCCTACGCGCTGACCGAGCCAGGCGTGGGTTCCGATGCCATGAATCTCAGCACGCGCGCGGAACTCTCCGAGGATGGCACACACTATATCCTCAATGGCACAAAGCAGTGGATTTCTAACGCTGGCTTTGCCGACGTGATGGTCGTCTTTGCGCGTATCGGCAATCAACGTCCGACCGCCTTTATTGTCGAAGCGAACTGGCCCGGTGTCTCGACTGGCAAAGAAGAGAACAAGATGGGCATCAAGGGTTCCTCGACCCGTCAGGTCTACTTTGAAAACGTCAAAGTGCCGGTTGAGAACCTGTTGGGCGAGATCCACAAGGGCTACAAGATCGCCTTCAACATCCTCAACATTGGACGTTTGAAACTGGGCGCGGGCAACGTCGGTGGCGCGCGTTCTGCCATCAAACTGGCGGCTGAGTACACGACACAGCGCAAAGCCTTTGGAAAATTCCTGCACGAGTTTGGCATGATCCAGAAGAAACTGGCGCGCATGGCTGCCGAAACCTACGCCGCTGAGAGCGAAGTTTTCCGCACCGCTGGTAGCATTGATAGTGCCGAGCGTGGCGCGCCCGATACCGAGAGCATGTTCAAGGCCGTTGAGGAATACGCGATTGAGGCGTCTATCGCCAAAGTGCATGGGAGCGAGACGCTGGCCTACGTCGTGGACGAGGGCGTACAGATTTTCGGTGGCTATGGTTTCATGCACGAATATCCGATTGAGAAGGCATATCGTGATGCGCGTATCCAGCGTATCTTCGAGGGCACAAACGAGATCAATCGCCTCGTGACCTCTGGCACGCTCTTCCGCCGCGTACTCTCCGGCAAACTGGACCTGATGAGCAAGTACCCAGAGTACATGGGACGGATAATGTCAGGTCAGGCTCCCGACCGAGCCGATGCGACCGTTCCCGCCGAACTGCGTGACGCCGTCAATGCCCTGGAACGCGCCAAAGATGCCACTGTGTATGCTGGCATGAAGGCTGCGATGAAGTATATGCAGGCATTAGAGCAAGAGGAAGAGTTCATTGAATACCTCGCCAACCTGCTGATCGAGGTCTACTCGATGGACAGCACGCTGGCCCGCGCCATGCAGAGCGTTCATCGCGGCGACGAGAACAGCGCGGTACACGTCAAACTGGCGCAACTGGCGGTCTGGCTCTCCTTTGCACGTTTCCGCACGAACATGGATCAGCTTATCATGACCAACGTGGCAGAGGGCGAAGTTACAGAAGAACTGGCCCGTGTACGTGGCTATGTCGGTGATTACCTGCTCAACGGTGTGGCCTTGCAGCGCGAAATCGCTGCCCTGGTCGTCGAAAAGCAGAGCTACCCGCTGTAAACGCTGTTTTGTGGATGACCATTATCCAGCAGGACGAGGGCAAAGGACAGGGCGAGGGCAGAGGACAGGGCGAGGGCAAGCCTCGCCCCTACAATGATACGATGCATGTAATACCCGTTATCATTGTAGGGGCGACCCT
>DAIDJF010000131.1 GCA_027451525.1 Ktedonobacterales bacterium | reverse complement strand
GTATCCCGCCCTTTATCGCACAATTCACTGGTATTACGCAAGAGATGCTGCTGGATGCTCCCACTGCAAAAGAAGTGATGCCGGCTTTTCTGCATTTTGTCGAGGGTGCGACGATTGTCGGGCATAATGTTGGCTTTGATATCGGCTTCCTTGCTCACGAGGCAAAACTGCTTGGACGCACCTTCCCACTTGATGGCCTGGATACCATTCCGCTTGCCCGCCGTTTTGTGCCAACGTTAAAACGCTTCAAATTGGATATGGTGGCGACACATCTTGGCATTACCACCGTCAATCGCCACCGCGCTCTGGGCGATGCCCATGTGACCGCCGAAGTATTCTTGCGCATCCTCGCCTTAGCGCAGCAACAGGGCATTGTGACCCTGGGACACATGCGCCGCCGTCTACAACTGCCTGTCGCCTGGAGTGGTGATATCACCGAGTTTGCCCCTGCGCGTAAGGGCGAGAAGTTGCGCTCTGATGGCAAAGTTCCCTCCCCTGCTGTCACCACGCGCCCGAACGGGAGCCTTTTCCTCGACCCGGCCTGGAAGCGCGATTTTCCTATCAAGCCTGGTGTCTATCTGATGAAAGATGCTAATGGACAGGTGATCTACGTGGGCAAGGCCAAGTGCCTCAAGAACCGCCTTGCCTCATACTATAGCCAACCGCTGGGCTACACGCGCAAAATGGATGGCCTCTTGCAGAATGTTAAGGAGATCGAGACGCGCGTTTTGGGGTCGGAACTTGAGGCGTTGCTGGTCGAGTCGCAACTGATTAAAGAGCTGCAACCTGCGTATAATGTGCAATTGCGCAATTACGAACTCTATCCCTTTATCAAGATTGATACGCAACACCCATTTCCACGTATCTATGCCACCCGCGAAGTCGCTGCTGATGGCGCGTGTTATTTTGGCCCATTTCGTAGTCGGCGCATCGTTGATTTAACCATAGAACTGGTGCATAAAGTCTTTCCCGTGCGCACCTGCACGCGCGGTCTGCCACCGCAGGCCAAGCCATCAGAGCCATGTCTGCGTTTGCATTTAGATCGCTGTTCCGCCCCCTGTCGTGGCGGAGCTGACCAGGAAGCGTATCGCCAGACCATCGAGCAGGTGCGCGCATTTTTGGGCGGAGAGCGCGAAGACTTGTTAGAACGTCTGCGCCGCCAGATGCACGAGGCCGCGCAGAACCTGCAATTCGAACGCGCTGCATGGTTTCGTGACGCAATTCGCAGTGCCGACGAGGTTCTGATCGGGCAGCGTATTATCACGGGTGCAGTGGAGTCGAATAACCTGTTTATCGTCTATCCCTCCGCGCACGAAGGCCATAACGAACTGTTTCTCATTCGCCATGGACGCCTGATTCGCCAGCAAACAATAGCCCACGAGCGGGAAGCGTTAGCTGCATCTGTACGGGAATTGCTGACGGTTGCCGTCACGATGGGAGAACCACCGAGCATTGTTGGTAAGGCCGAGGTTGATCAGATCAATATTATTAGCCGCTGGTTGCACCGCCATAGCGATGATCGCGCCTTCTTCCCATTCCAGCATGCCCTGACCGATGAAAGCGCGACGAGTGTGCTGATAGAACGTATCTGGGAGAATGTCAGCCTTGCGCGTACCCTGCCGCTGGAGTTGGACGAAGGGGAAGAGGAAGACTTTCGGGTGATTGAGTAGCAGGTTATAATGAGAGCTATATTTTCTATCTTATTTCGCATAGTGTAAGCCAAGTCAGGAGCCGATAGACCATGCTTTTATCCGATAAGCGTATTTTGGAAGAGATGCAGAACGGGAATATCGTCATCGAACCGTTCAACGCGCGCCATCTAGGCACAAATTCCTACGATTGTCGCCTCGGCGAGTGGTACTTTCAGGGCGATGCAAATGTTGAAATGATGCATCTCGATAATCCCGAAGAGATTCGCCACTACTGGGGTGAAGCCCGACGCGCGCGCAACGGCGTGATTGCGATTCGTCCTGGCACGACCATTCTAGCGCATACGCAAGAGATTATCGGCGGCCACAATGGCTACCTGGGCAAGATGTACTCGCGCAGTACCGTTGCGCGTTCCGGCCTCTCGGTCTGTCGTTGCGCGGGCGTGGGCGATGTCGGCTATATTAGCCGTTGGACAATGGAGATCAGCAATCATACACAGACGGCGATTCTGGTTCCCGTTGGTTTTCGTATCTGCCAGATCACCTTTGAGTACGTTGGAGAGACGCTCAAAGAGTATAGTGGCAAGTATGGCAACAAATATGATTGGAAACCTGAAGATATGCTGCCCAAGCCGTATTTTGACTGGGATTATGAGGATTATCGCTCCGATAAAGTGCGCGTAGAGAGCGAACGCTAGTTATGAGCAGAGGACGGCTGATCTCATTTGAAGGACTGGATGGTGCGGGCAAAACGACGCAGATTCAGTTGCTGGAACAATGGCTAAACGAGCAGCAGATTACCTATTTACGGACAAGAGAGCCGGGAGGCACGCCGCTGGGCGTTGAGATACGCCGTTTGCTCTTTCATCATCCCGAACTGGTGATTACGCCCCTGGCGGAAGCCTTTTTATTTCAAGCTGATCGCGCACAACATTTCAGTACGCTAGTATTACCTGCGCTCGCAACGGGTACACATGTGATTACAGACCGCTGCTTCGATTCGAGTATTGCCTATCAAGGTGTTGCGCGTGGCGTGGGCGTTGAACTGGTCAGTCATCTCTCGATGCTTGCCACGCAAGACCACGTACCAGACCTGAC
The DNA here is from genome assembly GCA_027451525.1 of Ktedonobacterales bacterium. GTDB lineage: Bacteria > Chloroflexota > Ktedonobacteria > Ktedonobacterales > Ktedonobacteraceae > DTNP01. The sequence goes on along the minus strand of DAIDJF010000131.1, from coordinate 6,366 downwards.
GATTTTTCTTGATCTCGACCCGGCTATTGTGCATGAGCGAACCGATGGACGTATCGAACATTCGCGCTTTGACCGTGAAAATGCGCAATTTCATGCAACATTACGTGAAGCATTTCTCAAGCTGGCGCGTACCTATCCTGAGCGCATCAAGATCGTTAATGCCGCGCAGGCGCCAGAGCGCATTCATCAGGAGATTGTCACGCTGGTAGCGGATGTGCTGGCGAGAGAAAGTTAGAGGGCTTCCAGGCGTTTTTTGCGCTTCAGCGCGTCGAAATAGTTCGGGTCGAGTTCCAGTGCTTTGTTGACGGCTATGAGTGCCTCTTCTTTGTGTCCTAAGATACCTTGTACCCACGCTTTGCCATCCCAGGCAGGCACATAGCACTCGTCAAGGTGCAGCGCATGTTCAAAATCTTGCAAGGCGTCATCGTAGCGTGCCAGCATCGCGAAGCACGTGCCGCGAATATACCACCCTTCAGCATTATCACTTGCCAGCGCGACGGCGCGTTCCGCCGCCGCTAATGCTTCCGTATAGCGAATCGTGTTCGAGAGTTGGCGGCTATAGGTGCGCCAGAATGCTGCTTGCTGTTCTGCTATCTCCATGATATCACCTCTTCTTTACGCACAGATAACGCAAAATACTCCTGCTTATTGTTCATGGTGCTGTTGCCAGAGCGCGACGACCTCTTGATAAGCTTCCCACGTATCAACATCATAATCCGCCTGGAGATTGCCCTGTTCCACCACCGCAATCTCATGCTTGTGGCGTGCAACCACGCTGCGCCCACCCTCGTCTCCGCTGATCTCTTGAAGTTCTGGAAAGAGTGTGGCGGCAAAGAGCATGGGATGACCGCGCTCTCCTGCATATTGTGAGGCAATAATCGCCATTTGGGTACGCGCGCGTTCGGCAAGCAGACGATGGATGATTTGTGGCGTCATCAAGGGCTGATCGCCTAGCAGGATGACCGCGCCGTCAATTGCCTGCTCTTTTAATCCTTGCAACGTCGTCAGCGCGAGACGGAGAGAAGTGCTCATCCCTTGAGCATAGTCTGGGTTGGCGACGAAAATGATCTCAGATATGTCGCTATATGTTGTAATAGCCGTCTGCACCTCTTCGGCCTGCCGTCCTAGTACAACTACTACTGGGCGAGCCTGCGATGCCAGGGCGGCGGCGACGACGTGTACGATCACTGGTCGTTCTCCCAGGGGCAGGAGCAGTTTATGTCGTCCCGCTCCCATACGGCTAGACCCCCCTGCTGCCAGGATAATCGCCGCTGTTGACTGTGTTGTTTCCATGCGTGGTGCTCCGTCAAAACAACTGAACGTGATAATTGTTGCGTTAGCTGCCTGTTCACAAGTGTTATAATAATGTCCAGGTGTCATCGTAACACATAAAAGAGGGGCTGTATACGAGTGGCGTGCCCCTTGAAAATCCATTAATCAGACCAGGAGCTTCTAGAATGCTAAATACCCCACATATCAAAAGTGGTAATGTTGAAACGTTGGATACAGAGACTCAGACAAAATATGAACGGCTGCAAGCCATCTTGCGCGAAATGGAATCGGTACTGGTGGCCTATTCTGGTGGGGTTGATAGCGCGTTATTATTGAAAGTTGCGCATGATGTCTTGGGCGAACGGGCTATTGGCGTGATTGCCGCTTCCCCTGCTTATGCAAACGAGGAGACAGAAGAGGCCATTGCTAATGCGCAACAGATGGGCATTACGGTGCGGCGTATCGATACGCATGAATTAGAAGATGAGCGCTATGTAGCCAATGATGTTAACCGCTGTTACTTTTGCAAAACAGAACTGTTTACTGAATTAGAACCTCTCGCGAAAGAGTATAATGTGCGCTATATTGCGTATGGTTTGAATAAGGATGATCTGGGTGATTTCCGGCCAGGGCAGCGTGCGGCACGCGATTTTGGTGTGCGGGGACCGTTGCGTGAGGCTGAGATGGGCAAGCAGGAGATCCGCGCAGTCGCACATATGCTGGGTGTGCCAGTCTGGGACAAACCCGCGATGGCCTGTTTCTCGTCGCGCATTCCTTATGGCACAAAAGTGGAGGTCGCGGCCCTCCAGATGGTCTATAAAGCTGAGAAATTGCTGCACGAGTTAGGTTTTCACCAATTGCGTGTGCGCCATCACGATAAAATAGCGCGTATCGAGGTAGAACGCTCAGAAATGCCACGTTTACTTGATGAGGAGATCAGTCGCAAGGTCACGGATGGCCTGCGCAAAATTGGGTATCTTTATGTGACGCTTGATCTATTGGGGTATCGTAGTGGTAGTTTAAATGAGGGTTTCTTTAAAAAGAAAACACAATAACAGTATTATAAGCAGATAATATGAGGGGGGACTGTGACGTTTGATGTGACTGAGAGCAGCGATACTTCCATCGAGCAGGTAGTATGCGCGAATTGCCGCACTGTCTGTGATAAACGCAGCAATTTCTGTAGTCGTTGCGGACAGCGGTTACAACTAGTTGAATCTGAAGCACCAGTGAAGCCAGGAAAAGAGCCGCGATCACCGCGAGAGTTTCTGCAACATTTATGGTGGGGGCGGCGCGTGTCAATATTTTTGCCTGTACTGCTCGCGCTCGTTGTGCTCAACGGAAGCTTCCTGCTCATTGTTTCGCGTATCACCCTGTATTCCCATACTGCGCAGGCTAGCACTGCCGCCTCTGCTCCCAATGGTGTTGCCTGGTTTTACGACGGACATAGTGTCGGTGATGCGTTTGCTCTGCGTCTTTCTCACCTCCCAATGCTACCACCAGGCAAGGTGTATGTTGGTTGGTTGCACAATCCTTATCGTCCCGATCAACTTCTGTCAACTGGTTCGCTCAGCGTACGCAAAAATGGGAGCGCGACCTTTTTCAGTACGCAATCTGCCTCTTTCAACACCACGAATCAGGACCTGCGCCTGATTTTTACATACGTGGATGTGACTGTCGAGACGGGGAAAGCGTTACCAACACGACCAATGGGGCAAGTTGTGTTGCATGGAGCTATAGCGGCACATGTGGTACAGGTTCTTGCCCCGCTCTTTGTCAGTGCATCATCTACGCCACGCCAGGTTGCGCTACTCGCCGGTTTTTCAAGCCAGTTGCACGAGATAGACCGCTGGGTGACAAATATGCATGATACGCAAATGGTGCAAGATAATGCTGGTATCTTTGCCGATTTGCTGCGGATTGTGTATATTCTTGAGGGCAAAAATGGCCCCGATGTACAAAAACTAAATATTACTGCATTAAATAATATCCAAAATGAAGGCGATGGCTTTGGGGTGCTGGCTCCGACAGGTTATCTTGCAGCATTCCATGCAACGCTCCAAACGCTTGTTGCCCAACACGCGATTGCTGCCACGACGCTCTCACACGTGCAAACGGCTCTTACCACTATTAGTACGTTGGCACATACTATGCTGCAAGTGACGCTCAAACTGGTAGCAAATGCAACCTTGAGTAGCCCAACGAGCGTGCAAATGCTAAACACGCTGAGTCAGTTGAATGATGCTCTGCTCTATGGGCGTGACCTGGATGGTGATGGCCGGATTGACCCTGTTCCTGGCGAGGCTGCTGCCGCTCAACTCTATACCTATATGCAAGCTTTGGGTGCGATCACACTCCAGCATTAAGATATCCTGAACAGTAAATAGCTGTAATATGATACATAAAATGTTTTATTTGGTCTCTCTTTTCTCATATGATATAATATACGCGAGAGATTATGCTCTCCAAAAAATGTATTGGGAATGGTGTAGGAGCGTGGTTGTCGTGGTGAAAAATTTCATGTGGACATTGGTGTAGGGGCGTGATTCATCACGCCCTGCTCGCACCTCGATCAGCCTGGGATGCCATGTGAGAGGTCATGCGAACGGGGGACGAGGGCGTGATGGAATCACGCCCCTACGCAACCCATGCTGGATGCGGATGCGTTTTTTTCAACACGATCATCACGCCCCCACGCCATGGGTGCGGTCCATTTTTATTTGTTACACACGATAATATGTCTATGCACCATTTGCATGTTCATTGTGTGTCTTCATAATCAAGAGCATGTAAAGCAGAAACTATTCAGGAATAGACCATTATGTCAGAGCGTCTCATCTATCTCGATCATGCCGCCACGACCGCCCTTGACCCGCGTGTCCTTGACGCCATGCTCCCCTACTTCACTACCGAATACGGCAATGCCAGCAGCATCTACACGCTGGGACGCCACGCTATGCAAGCGATTGACCGCGCACGTGAGCAGGTTGCTGAACTCCTCCACGCACGGCCAACGGAGATTGCCTTTGTTGGCTGTGGCTCTGAAAGCGATAATCTGGCAATCAAAGGCATGGCCTTTGCCGCACAGAAAAAAGGCAATCATCTTATTACCTCATCTATAGAGCATCACGCGGTGCTGCATACCTGCCAATATCTGGAACGCTTTGGCTTCAAAACAACCTATCTGCCTGTCGATAGCTATGGGCGCGTCAATCCTGACGATGTAGCGCGTGCCATCACTGACCAGACTGTGCTGGTCTCGATTATGTATGCGAATAACGAAATTGGCACCATCGAGCCAATTGCCGAAATTGGGCGTATCTGCCGCGCCAAGAAGATTCCTTTCCATGTTGACGCTGTCCAGGCGGGTGGAGCGATTCCGCTGAATGTGACAGAGCTAAATGTTGATCTGCTGTCGCTCTCGGCCCATAAGTTCTACGGTCCGAAGGGTATGGGTATTCTCTACGTGCGGCAGGGCATGCGTCTTCTGCCGCAACTGCAGGGTGGTTCTCAAGAGCGTGGACGGCGCGCTGGCACTGAGAATGTCGCGGGTATTGTGGGGACTGCTACTGCACTCCGTCTGGCGCAAGAAGAAATCCCGCAGATCACACCGCGCCTTACGGCATTGCGAGATCGTCTCATTGAAGGCATCCTGACCATCCCACGCAGTCGTCTGACAGGCCATCCTAGCGAACGTCTGCCCAATAATGCAAGCTTCAGTTTTGAGGGTGTGGAAGGCGAGTCCATCCTGCTCAATCTCGACTTGCTGGGTGTCGCCGCCTCGACAGGTTCTGCCTGTACCTCTGGCTCCGTTGACCCTTCACACGTGCTGGTCGCGTTAGGCTTGCCGCCAGAATGGTCACATGGTAGCTTGCGCCTGACTTTGGGCAAAGAAAATACTAATGAAGATGTAGAAACGGTTATTACCGCATTACCACCTATTATCGAGAAGCTACGAGGTCTGGGCATGTAGCGATGAGTCCATCGGTGCAAGTAGACGTTGCATGACCCATGAGCGTGCCTGTTGCGCGTCCACATCTACTGCGGCGTGAACGATGGGTCCATCCAAAAAGCGCGCAATCGTGTAGCCTTTGAATGGGCCGTGTGTCAAAATGCGCATCGTCATCTCCTCATAACGTAGATAATCAGCATGGCATGCGGCTGCAATAACGAGCGGGTCATGCAAGTAGGGCAAGGGAGAGTGCGCGCGCGGTCGATGACGTTGCCATACCGTGATTAATTTGCTCAGCAATCGTGTCTGTGAGGTATCATGCTGGCGTAGCCGCTCCAGGTCTTGTGCTCGCAGGTAACAGCGTGTGGTGACGTTCATGCCGATGAGGGTGATAGGAATCCCCGCGCTAAGCACGATCTGTGCGGCACGTGCATCGCTGCGTATGTTCCACTCCGCGAACGGAAAGCCACTTGTGCCACCCATCAGGATAATGTTTCTTATCGCCATGAAAAGCTGTGGCTCTTGTTGGAGGGCAACGGCGATATTTGTCAGTGGGCCAATGCACAGCAACGTGAGCTGCCCATAGTGTTCATGGGCTGTTTTGATAATCAGTTCAGGACCAGAGAGCTTGCTGAGAGCGGACAATTGGAGTAACCCTTCAGCACGCCGCGCAGGTCGCCAGAGTAGGGCGAACCGTCCTTGTCCAGCACCGTGCCGAAGACCAGGACCTTGCCGTTGCCAAACACATCCGCGGGGACCCAGTAGAAAGCCGACCAGTCAATGCCGAGCCGCAGGTCCGATTCCTTTTGCGCCGTGAAGCCGCGGATCGACGAGCCGTCGAAGGTCAGGTTCTCATAGCTGCCTAGGAGGAACTTCTTGTCGTAATCAAGCAGGTGCAGGCGGCCTTCCAGATCGGAGAAAAGCACGGTCACGGCCTTGATGCGCTTCTCATCGGTAAGGTATTTCAGGCGCTTCTCGCGGATCTCATCGGCGCTGACGCGGTTCATGCGGTCGGCTTTGGCGGCGAGGTTCAGGTCCTCGAGTTCTGCATACGAGAGGGCGAGAAAATTGCGGTAATCGGTGGACATGGTGCTCCTTCCTGGTGGGTGATTCATCCAGTGGTTGAATCCTGTTATTGGTAT
>DAIDJF010000130.1 GCA_027451525.1 Ktedonobacterales bacterium | reverse complement strand
GGGTATGACAGAAGAAGAAGAATGGCTCCAACTCCGAGAAGAGAATCGGCTCCTAAGAGAACAGACGGGCTTGCAAAAAACATTGATTGAGCACCAGCAAGAGCACATTGACTTGCTGGAAAAGCACAATCATTTGCAACAGCAACAGATTGCGTTGCTGAACGAGCAGGTACAAGCCCTGCAAGCGCGTCAGGAGAAAGACAGCCACAATAGCCACTTGCCGCCCTCCTCGGATCGGTTCGTACGACAGCCCAGAAGTTTGCGCAAGAAAAGCGGGAAGAAATCGGGTGGGCAACAGGGTCATGAAGGTCACACGTTGCATCTGTCGGAGACGCCAGATGCAGTGATCAGGCACCCGGTAGAGCAGTGTGCGCACTGTCAGCACGATCTGCGAGAGGTAGTGAGCCTGAGGCTGGAGCGTCGTCAAGTCATCGATCTGCCGCCCAAACACCTCCTCGTCCAGGAGCATCAGGCTGAGCAGAAATGCTGTCCCCATTGCCAGCAAATCACCATCGCCGCTTTTCCTTCTCATGTGCGAGCCCCTGTCCACTATGGGCCACGTGTGGGAGCCATCGCTGTCTATCTGATCCAGCACCAGCTCTTGCCCTACGAGCGGACGAGTGAACTCATTGCCGACCTGCTAGGGCCACGTCTTGCGGTGGGCACGCTGGTGGAACTCGTGGTGCGTTGTGCCCAGCAGCTCACCCCGGTGGAAGCATGGATGAAGGAACAATTGCGTCAGGCGCAGGTCTTGCACCAAGATGAAACCGGGGTCTATGTGCAAGGGAAACGACAGTGGCTCCATGTGAGTGCAACCGAACGGCTGACCCACTATCAGGTGCATGCCAAACGGGGCAAGGAAGCCTTGCAGGCGATTGGGATCTTACCGGGTTTTGAGGGGACCAGCGTCCATGATGGGTGGAAGCCCTATCAGCAGTATCGCTGTTCCCATGCCCTGTGCAATGTCCATCATCTGCGCGAACTGACCTTCATTGAAGAGACCTACCAACAAAACTGGGCCAGTGAAATGAAAACGCTGCTGCTGGAGATCAAATCCGCCGTCGAGCAGACGCGGGAAGCGGGACACATGCATCTGCATCCTGACGAATGGCAAGATTGGAACACCCGCTACACTGACCTGTTGCTCATGGGAGAACACGCCAATCTGGTGGTCGAGGAACCTGTTCCCAAGAAGAAGGGACGACGCAAACAGCATCCTGCGCGCAACCTGCTGGACCGCGTGAACACCTTCCGCGATGCGGTATTGCGCTTTGCGGTCGATTTCGCCGTGCCTTTTGATAACGATTTGACGGCATACTGCACTCCTTCCGCATGGTTAGCGTGTTTTGAGATATTTGTGAACATTTTTCTGGGGAGCGTGCGAGTCCGGCGGCGAGAAGAGAGCGATCCCGTGACCATTCGCCCGATACATCGGGATCAGACCAGCCCGTCCCCAATCCATGATCGTTTGCCGGCACACCCCATACGCTTGCGCAGCTTCATTGGCCGACAACAAGCCGCGTTCGCGCAGGCGTATGCCATGATCTTTCAAGTGGTGATAGCGCCGTAAGGACAGCACGCGTGTCGCGTGAAAGGGCTTCCCCTCATAGGTGCGCCACCCTCGTTGATTCAGTTGCTCAGCTACCTCAGCATCGGTATGGTCTTCGAGCAACTGATCAATGAGCGCGATCAGTTCGGGAGCACTGCGACGACCATGACTGATGGGAACGGTGAGCGTTTGGGTGGCTCCGCCTCTGAAGCGGACCTGAGCCGTAATCACCTCATCTTGCACCAGCGTGACATCCTCTAGAAGCAAACGGACCATGCGTTTGCGATCGCGATCCGAGGTCCGTGCATCATGCCACACCCGTGGAAAATCGTTGACGAGCTCAGTAATGGCCTGCTGTTCAAGCGCCGAGAGTTTCCGCTGTTCCGCTTCGTTTTGTCGCTCCGCCTCCTCCTGAACCTGCGCGAGTTCTTGCAAACGTGCATTCCAGTCTGCTTCCAGGACAGAAGCGACCAGACGATTGGCGGGATCGACCTGCAAAAAGCGACGCTGTGCTAACTCAGCCGCATAGCGGGCACGCTCGACTTGTTGGTTTCGTAATCGTCGAGCCTCCGCGGCCTGTGTGTGCAATTCTTCATAGACCTGAAGGCTCGTGTCAATGGCCAGAGGCGTCACCTGGGCGAGCAGGAGGTCGGCAATCGCAGCATCCAGATTCACTCCCAAAATCTGTTGACAGGGGAGATTGTTCGCTTCTTCCACTCGTTCCTGTTGGCAGAGATATTCCGGATACAGGCGGGTGCCATGCGTGCGTTGATGATAGCGCAGCGTCATACGATTGCCGCACCGCCCACAGATCACCAACCCCTGGAGTAACGCTGGCCCCTCCCGCGCTGGACCATGGCGTCGATCTTCTCCCTGTGCCTGGCGATTGGCACGCAACTGCTGGAGATTGGCTTCGTACTCTTCCCAACTGAGGTATCCTGCATGGGCGTTGCGCACGAGAAACGGCCATTGCTCTTGCGGGATGGACTCACTGTGCAGCGAGCCATCGGGATGTTTGAGGGTATGGGTCCGCCCGTAGCAGAACGCCCCTGCATAGCGAGGATTGCGCAAGGCTTTGAGCACCGCATTGTGACCCAAAGGCATCCAGTGGATCTCGCCTTTGTGGACTCCAGTGCGAACCCGGCGCGGGAAGAGTAAGCCCTGGTCTCGAAAGTACTTCACGGTGGCCCAGGCCGAACCGGTGCGTTTGAAGGTGGCGAACAGCACACGAACTGCTTGCTGGATTTGTGCATCAGGGTGCAGGATAACCTGGTCATTTTCGGCGTAGGCCAGGCCAACTGGCAATGGCACTTTCAAGGCTGCACGCTCAGCTTTGTGGAGGATGCCACCGCGCAGACGCGCCCGCAGGACATGGAGTTCCGCCTCTGACATGGTGCCTTTCAACCCCAACAGAAGGCGATCGTTAAAGGTTGCCGGGTCGTAGAGACCATCTTCGTCGAGGATCAGGGTGCCAGTCATCGCACAGATCTCCAGTAACTGGTGCCAATCGAGCGAACTGCGCGCGAGGCGGGAGACCTCTAAGCCCATGACCAGGCCCACATGGCCGAGACCGACCTCAGCCACGAGGCGTTGAAAACCGGCCCGATCAATGGCCGACGCGCCGGATTGCCCCAGGTCTTGATCGATGACACCAATCCGAGAAGTTTCCCACCCCAACGCCATGGCACGCTCGCGCAGAGCATATTGACGGGCAGTGCTTTCCGTATTTTCCAACACCTGATGCAAGGTACTTTGCCGCACATACAGCATGGCGTGACGCGAGAGATGTCGTGCGGTGACTTTTTGCATCCCCGCTTGTCTCTGTGCGTTCATGAGCTCACCTCTGCAATCATCGCGGCGAGAACGGTGAGCAGCCCAGATTCAAGGCGGCTTGTCTGGACGGGTTGGGGCAGAGGAGTGGTCGGAGGTTGGGGCAGTCCCTGCACGGCAAGACTGGCGATGCCCCAACGCACCATCTGTGCCCAGCCGGTTGGTGGATGAGCGATCGGTTGCAAAGCCCACGTTCGAGCGGTTTCATACATTGGTTCCATCCAGGAGTGTTTCATGATGAGGTCCCCCCTTTTTTCGCCGCTCGTTTGAGGGCGCGTTCAATACTGCGAGGATGAACGATCAGACTGCGTTGCTTCTCCAGCCACTCGGCGAGTTCGGCCGAGGACATGGTTTTGGCAAGCGGTTGCAGTTCCGCCATGATCGCCTCCGTCAATTTATGAGCATGGCGCGGGCCGGTGGGAACAGGGAGCAAGCCACTTAGCCCGGCTCGTTCCCAGGCGGCTTGTGCCGCGTAGAAGGTGGGGCGGGAGAGGGCAAACAATTCCGTGGCATCAGAAACAGAATACCCATCAACACACACCCGTCGTAACAATTCATATTTGACTTGCACCAGATCGCGAGGATCGAAAAAAGGAGATCCGCTGGTAAAGAGCGGGTCGCGCACCTTCTCTGGATGAGGATGCAGGGTATGTGATTGGCGCAAGAGGGTCAGCTTTTCGTCTGGCATGAACATCTCCTGAACAAGAATACACATTGGTTCAAGTATGCCCAGTGATGGATCGAATGTCAAGAGGAAAAGATACAAGTCTCTTTCGATAACTTGCCATTTATCCTGGAAAATGAACCATGTATCGCTCATATATGCGGCGTTATTTCCTTTACACTCGCGGCAAAATTGGCTTAACACGTTGCGTCCTCCTCGTGCCCCTCCTCAATGCGCCTGATGAGGTGGGACAACTCAAGCAGATTTGCCACGCGAAAGGCAGCGCGTCCGGCTGCAAGCGTGACGCTGGGATCAGGAGGAACCAGACTGGTCCAGGCTGCTGGCAACGCCCGAACACGATCAGGAGTCTGGTAAAACGTGACACGGTATTCTCCCCAGTTGTGTCGATAGCTGAGAATCTCAAACTGCTGGTCGTACAGGGGATGAAAAGGATGGGTGACCGTGAAAACTCCTTCCGCAAGAGAGGGAGACGGTGTAGTTGACGGCTTAGTCCAACAGTCAGGCCGAACGAGATATCCGCATGGTCAAAGTGCAACAAAAGATTTCTGGATGCTTTCGCAGTCAAGCGGGAGTTGAGACGTTTTGTCGCATTCGTGGCTATCTTTCCTCTTTGCGTAAGCAAGGCTTGCACCTGTTGCCTGCTTTGGAAGCCACCTTGCTTGGTCATCCCCTTTTTCCTGCTTTCTAGTCTACCTGAGTAGTTACAAAATTTCTTGATTATTACGCTGAAATTGTCTATACTAATGAATTGATGAGGAAGATTAAGGATTATACATATAGAGAGTATATATGCCAAAAGATGATAATGTATCAAGAAGACCATCCGCCCTAACACGCTGGTTGTTACGTGTGAGTAAATCCATCGGTTCATGGTATGCACAAAATAGTAAAACCATTTGGAGTGTTGTCGGGGGGGGTATTTTACTGGCTCTTGGGGTGGGTTTGTTCGGGGGCTACTTACTATTGCCAAACAATGCATCATTAAAAGATCTGAAATTAGGCAATTTGTTAGGTGGTCTTTTGGGTACACCACTCCCTTCTTGGATGTTGGACAGCAGCATTGCCATAATTTTGGTACTCATTGGGGCCGTCATTCACATAGGTAGTTTTGGACAAGATTATCTGGATATACTTGAAAAAACCAAACCACTTCCTGCTCCAATACCAACTCCTTTACCCCCCTCACCTTCTCCTGGTCAGCACAATGAGGGGGATGCGCGTGCGCAATATCTTTCAGAGATGAAAGACGTGTTAATTCCATCTCTTCTTTTCAAAAAACTCCCTCCTTCACTTGAAAAAGCCCTTCTGCTTGAAGGACAGAGTAAACCCTCACTAACAGATATATTTGTTCTACCTGAATTTATTCAATATCCGTTTAAGGTCGGTACTGTCAGCAGTGGGCTTGCGCATGATAGTGGCGCGGGACCAGATGGTTGGCTACAGATGCAAAGATATGAAGAAGCGTATAAAGATGCTGTGGAGAAAACGCCACGTCTCTCTCTGAGTAATATCTGGCAGCGGATGACAAAAGATGCGCCGATGATGATTATTCAAGGGTTTCCACACGAGGGGAAGAGTACCCTCCTGGCTCGTATTGCGCTGCATATGCTCCTACGGAGTTCAGGCTTTATTGATGAATTACCAACACTCAATCCCGTTCTTACTCCATTCTACCTCTCGTTACATGACTATGCTCAATCACGAGAAACACAACAAAATCTCTCGCTCTATGATTATTTTATAGAAAGCCTACGTACACAATATGGATCAGAGCTTATCACCTGGGTTGAACATTGTCTGCTGAACGGAAATGGCCTATTCTTACTGGATAATTTTGATGAGGTACGCAGTGAGAGACAAGGTAATGTGCTAGACCAACTGTTACGGTTTAAAGAGAGAGTGCGGTCACAGGAACAAAGTGAGGGGGCTTATAATCGCTTTATTTTTGTTACTCGTATATATCCTTTGAATGCTACAGATCAACAGATTCAAAGTGCCTCTTACTATGTACTTTGTGAGTGGACCCTTCAGCAAAGTGAAAAATTTGTCTCTCAATGCTATACGCTCTATCCTAGTAGGGCAAGGGGGGGACCAGCCGTAGTAACATTGCGCAGGCTTAATGAGAAACTACGCGGTCAGTGTGATCTCCCCGAAGAGGCACAAGATATTCTTATGCTTGCGCGTAATCCTTTCTTGCTCACGATACTTGTTGCTTTGTATATACGAGGGGGAGACCGGCAATTCCAAGGTCTTGATTTGTATCGCCAACTCCTGCAGCATTTGCTGGAAAATGAGGAGGCAGGAAATCGTGATGTTGACCAAATCATCAAGCGGTTTGGTCCGTTTACCCAAAGATTGCAGACAATTAGTAAGCTTCATCATCCCTGTGTTTCCCGTGGCTATGTTCTTACCCATATTCGTCAGAGTTTTATGCTTGAGGGTAGGAGTAGTGAGGAGGCGGAAAGGTGTGCCCAGGAATTTATTGATAAGTGCTATAAGGGATGTTTATTTTCCCCTCTTCTGGGTGAGTATGTGGGTTTTTGCCATCCTGTATTTCAAACGTATATCGCCGCTCTTTACCTTAAAAGCAGTGTTTCCGCTTTATTAGACCCACAACAACACGACGAGTTGATTCGTGAGATTAAGGTAAGCCAGCGTCGTGATACCCTACAACTCGCGTTTGCGCTGGCTTGCAGAGATAACAATGAGCATGTAGCAGATGCTTTTGAGCAGTTGCTGCCGCCTCTCAATGGAACGTATACAGCAGATGATTGGTTGATACTCCACTTTGTTGCCGGTTGCCTGGTCGAGGCTCAACTTTCATATCATCCAAGACTTGTCGAGCGTGTTGCCCTGCAGATGTTGTATGCCTACAGTGTGGCTCAACAAGAGAGTCGCGCTAAAATGTGTGAAGAGATAGAAGATATCCTCTTGCGTTGGTTACGTAATGTGCCTGAGAGAGAGAATTATACAAATATTCCTGTGCTTGTTCTAAATATTCCTGTGCTTGTTCTATTGAGGGGAAGTATTATCGGCGAGTTTGGGTCATTTTATCAGCGGATGACACTTTTATTGCTTGTGATGATTGCCCGTCAGATGCTCTCATTTTCCCCTTTAATTTTTGATTATCTTATACCTCCCTTATTAGCACTGGCGGGTTTGCCTGGCGTTGGAAGCTATCAGCCATTGGCAATGGGTGATTTGCGAGGGCCTACGAATCTCATCATTGTTGATCTGGCGGTGACAGTGTTGTCTTTTATGGGGACGCGGGGACCTGCTGGGGAACTCTCCTTGAGTATGACAAAAGAACCCTCTACTGCACTTTCCTCTTTTCTGCTCAAACAATCACTGGAGAGTAGCCAAATTAGCGGTGCGGGGCGACGGATTGGTATTCTCTTTACCCCTATTGTGGTTCCGCAACATGAAGCCAGTTATACAGCGTATGAGGAATGTGTTAAGGGGTGGATTGATGTTTGCATAAATTCTGGTGTGGCTTCGCTGGGTTTCTCTGATAGAGCGCGCGGACAGGAGATATACGCGAGATTGCGTACTGAGGCAAAAGAGATACGTTATCCCAGTAGTATCGCGGAAATTATGGATGATAAGGAAGCACAGCAGCAAACGACGTGGGAGAGTACATGGCAAAAATTTCTGTTAAATCGATTAGAGCATGGCCCGATAGCTCTTTATCAAGAAGTGATCTGGTTGTATGAAATGATCTTGCCAACAGAAGAAGCGCAAGGAGAGTTAGAAAAGCGTATTCTGGCACATTATAATGATGAACTCCACGCACGTCGAGATGCGGCTCAACACTTTATTGCTCTGTTAGGGGCATATGCATGGAGTACCTACTATTGTCGTTATATACGAGATATTCTGGACGTGGCTGATCTGCGTGACATTACTGAAAGCAGCGATAACAATACAGATTATATTAAGCAAATACGCGTGTTGCGTCGTCCACGTGCCATGCGTGACATCAGACGTATTCGTTTAGGGCAACGAAATAGCCAAATGGATAAATTAGAGCTACTTGATACGAGCAATCAAGACTGGCTAAATTATCATCTTCCACCGTCGCAACTACGCCAGCGACTGTTGACACAAGATGTCACAAAAATTGCTTATGAGCGTCTGCTCGCCCAGGCACAAAAAGCGCAACAGCATTTGCCGTTTGAACTTGTTGAATGCCTGGACCTGTTGGCTATCATGCGTGGACGTCTACTTTATGGTATCCACCAGGCACTACTGGACGAGGGCAGACATCAGAGTGAAGTCAAAGATATTGTGGATGTTTTCTTAGAGATCGCCTGTATGTTTGATAATCTTGAAATTAGGGACCTGCTCTTAGAGATCATTCGCTGTTTGCCTGTTAATGAAGGCAAATATATATTGCATATTACACGCATTGCTGATGTTGCGTGCCAGGATAGCGGATGGCATGAGAAGATTGTAAACACTTGTGCTGCACGCCTAAAGAGTAACGATGCGAAGATTTTGCCGAGAGAGAAGCAAGAAGCCGAGCAACTCGAGGCGTATCTGAAGAAAAATGGTGTTGCGCCAGACGTTGTTAACGCCCTCGGCGGGATTGTTAAGTGTTATAAAGAGCAACGTTTCTAGGGCAAATAGTGGTTATACACTCGACGCGCGCCCCTGACTCTGATATAATGAGACTATGGATAATAGAACATAGTTTCAGATACAGATGGAGTGTGCCATGAGGGACCGCCTCGTCTCGCCCAATATGAGCGAAGAGGAACAGCTTATTGAAGGGAGTCTTCGTCCCCATCGTCTGGCGGAGTATATTGGGCAAGAGAAAATTAAAGCAAACCTGAGTATTTTGTTGGAGGCGGCACGTCGTCGCAACGAACCCGTCGATCACGTTTTGCTGTATGGTCCCCCTGGTCTGGGCAAAACCACGCTCTGTAATATCATTGCCGCCGAGATGGGCGTGAGCATGAAAACAACCTCCGGTCCGGCGATTGAGCACGCAGGTGATCTTGCCTCCATTCTGACGGGCCTGCAACAGGGCGAGGTGCTCTTTATTGATGAGATTCACCGTCTGGCACGCGCTGTCGAGGAGCGTCTCTATTCGGCAATGGAGGACTTCGCGCTTGACGTGATGATCGGCAAGGGGCCAAGCGCAAAATCACTGCGTCTGAGCCTGCCACATTTTACCGTCGTTGGCGCAACCACACGCGTTGGCTCACTGACTGCACCGCTGCGTGACCGCTTTGGGGCCATCTATCGTCTGGAATATTATGAACCTGACGCACTCGAACACATTGTGACGCGCTCGGCTCGTATCCTCAAGATTCCCGCTGAGTCGGATGGTGTGCGCGAGATTGCTGGTCGAGCGCGTGGTACGCCGCGTATCGTCAATCGTTTGCTCAAACGCGTGCGCGACTATGCGCAGGTGCGCGCCGAGGGCGTCATCACGCACGAGGTCGCGAAAGCCGCTCTGGACGCGCTGGAGGTCGATGAGATTGGTTTAGACCAGACCGACCGTAACATGCTACTGACGATTATCCAGAAATTTAATGGCGGCCCCGTTGGACTGGATACGCTTGCCGCCAGTACCAGCGAGGACGCCGAGACGATTGAAGATGTCTATGAACCTTATCTGCTGCAACTGGGCTTTATCGCACGCACACCACGCGGACGTGTTGCTATGCGCGCCGCCTATCAGCATCTCGGCCTGACACCGCCTGAAAGTGGAGCGACATTGTGGACGACACCTTAAAAATTAGTGATTTTGACTATGATCTGCCGATGGAA
>DAIDJF010000129.1 GCA_027451525.1 Ktedonobacterales bacterium | reverse complement strand
AGGCAGCCATAGAGCATCACGGATTGCATCAGTGATGTACCAATCTCTATCTGGCAGGAGAGCATACGTATTTCCTTCGACGACATACGTTGCATCGCGGGATGAGCAAGGTTGATGTCAAGGCCGAAGGCAATATGGCTGTAGCCGTTGGATTTAGGATTCGCGATATGATCGGTCACCCGATCTTGCACATAACCAAGCTGGCTTACCAGCCCCAATGCCTCATAACAATCGCGTACTATCGGTACAATGATGGCAAATGTTACCAGATCAAAGCCAGTAAGTTCCATTTTCTGTGTCGTCACCGTTGTATGAGCATCTTGCTGACGCCGCCTTAAGCCCGCAATGCCACATGGCATATAAGAGATATAGACTGGAAATGAAGAAACTTGCTGATAGTAAGCCGTAAGTTGTTGACAAAACTGCTCAATATCAGGAGTATCTTTTTCGAGAATCTGGATGTACTCTGCCTTATCTAATGCAAACTGGTTGTGATCCAATAATTCCTTACAAACATCTTCGATTTCACGCTTGAGTACCCACATACCGAGGCGTTTTGTGATACTTAATAATGTATCACGAATATTCTCAATCTTACTGAGTTGCGTTATTACTTTATTCGTAGATGGCTGCTCTTGTCGCATTTGGAGCAGCGTTTGGAAGGCCGCATAGTAGATTGCAACAGCTATCAGGAGTGCGCCCAGATTATGATAAGGAGGAGTCAGCAAAATGGGAAGCTTTTCATCCTCAATATACTGCACATAGCTCACAGCATCTTTGATATGGCGCAAAACCTGTTCGTGCCCCTCCAACTGTGTCTCACGCACCTGCTTATCACATTCCCAGAGATAACCCGCTATCACGTATTGCCAGTCCAATCCCCACGAATGCAATAGCTTTCCCACGCGATAGCCGTCATATTTGGCATTAAGAATGAACTCGTGATGTGGTGTGCCACGCAACAACTCTAAAAGATGATGCGTCATACTCATCCACTCAGCAGGCAGTTCCTGCAGTGTGGGTTTCCAGGGGACGAGGCTTCGGTGATCCATCTTGCTCATAGTGCGAACTCTCTTGCGATCAGCTATCAGATTTTTTACGAGAGACACATCTCTACGTAGGATAGTACGTAATAATGTGCGTTGTCAAGAGCACTATCGTTCCAACAATGACCATCATATTTCATTTGGTTACACTGCCTATACTACGTCTATAGAAACAAGTACCTCACAGGTTCTTGGCATAACAATCGTTGCGTTATTGACTTTATCGCCCTATACACAGAAAATTCACAAATTTTGCTGATTTTTACTTGATTATTACACGTAATTATGATATCATAAAAATAGAATGATGTCATGTATAGGCCAACCGCACGGTAAGATGTGCTGATCTGTCTATCGCGAGGTAACAATCATGAGTAACGAGCATGACGACCATGAACAAGGGCATGATGATAATCGTAGCGCGCCATCTGTGCTCGATTTTGCACAGATCGATGTGTATGTAAAAAACCTTATACGTCAGTCCCCTTATGCTCCTACTTGCCACCATGACCGCGAAGATATTGCGCAAGAGGTTCAACTCAAGCTAGCACGGATTGCTGCCAAAAAAATCATTCACAATCTCAATGGCTATCTGTATTATGCCGTGCGCAACGAGTGCATTACTTTTTTGCGTCACCGAAAGAAAGAGTTACCAACAGAAGACATTGAACAGGCCGAGGTTTGCTATGATGCATGGCAAATGTTCTCATGGATGATGCTACAAAGAGCGCAAGACCCAGCCTTGCTCTATGAAATGCAAATGGCTACCGCTGATTTTATAGAGCGTTTGTGCATCGCTTTGCTCGCACTGCCCAAAAGTCAGCGTAATGCCATTTTATGCTATATGAAACGACATTTAAGACAGGGAGAACACGCTCAATTGCTGTTAGAGGCATTTCAGCGTCACAATATCGACATTAGCAGCATTCATTGGCCCACCGACCCGAAAAAACAGCAAAGGATACGTAGTTCCTATCATAATGGATACCGCCGTCTCGCCAGGATGCTCGGTATTGCTCTCCCTCCAAAACGTAAGCCCAAAGCGTAATTTGTCATTTAGACCATTGGAAGATGCTCGGTATAGAGGGGATTCTGCTCATCGCGTACGGCACGGCGACCAAGCATACGCTTCATCACGTTACCGATACGTCGAATCCCCTCCTCGATATGGCTCTCTTCTGGCGATGCAAAGCTCAGGCGAATATGCTGGTGGCCTCCACCGTCGATATGAAACGGCTCACCGATGACAAAGGCCACCTGTTCCTGAGCCGCTTCACGCAAAAGTGTGCGCGCGCGAATACTTTCAGGCAGACGACACCAGAGATGAAAACCACCCGCCGGACAATTGACGCGCACGCCTTCGGGCCAATACTGCTGAATCGCGCGCAACATGAGATCGCGTTTCTGGCAATAACGTTGGCGCAAGCGTATCAAGTGCTCATCCAGCAGATTTTTGCGCAGCATTTCTGCGACCAGCCATTGTCCAATCGCATTCGTATTGAGATCAAATATTTGTTTGTGCAGCGAGAGCCGCTCAATCATTTGCGCTGGTGCCGCAAGCCAGGCCACGCGCAAACCAGGAGCTAGCGTTTTGGAATGGGTGCTGAGATATAAGACATTTTCATGCACATCAAGCGCTTTCAGCGGCTGCGGTGCGGGTAGTGAGTAAAACATCTCTCCATAAGGATCATCTTCGACAATCGGCGTCTGATAATGTTTCGAGAGCTGGAGCAGACGGCGGCGCCGCTCAGTCGACAACACTACACCTGTCGGATTCTGGAATGTTGGCTGCGTATAAATGAAACGTGGATGCCGACGCGCCAGGAGCGATTCGAGTAGATCAATCCGCATACCTTCATTATCGACAGGAACCCCTAATACACGCGCACCTAAAGCACGAAATGTCTGAATTGCACCAAGATAGGTAGGGACTTCAACTACGACCTCGTCGCCTGGGTTGAGGAGAAAACGGCCTACAAGGCCCAAACCTTGCGTTGAACCTGAGAGGATCAAAATATTTTGCCAATCTAGAGCTACGCCCCGCCGCCGCATGCGTGCCGCGAGACCTCGGCGCAAGCTTTGTAATCCCTCCACGGGACAATAGCCTAAAGCCAGTTGGCGTTCATGCTCTAAGCCTTGGTCGACAATTCCACGTAGCAGTTCGGCAGGCAACATATCGGCGGCGGGTGTGCCTGCGGCAAACGAAATCACTTCGCGTCGCTCGCCCATAGAAGCCAGTTCGCTCAAGACGCGCGCATCAGGTCCAAGAATCGCATCCTCGCCCGCAGCAAGCCCAAAAAGCCAGGATGGTGTTTGCTCTCCGCCTAAATCTTCATCATAACCACGATAGCTCTTACGCACAACCGTTCCACGCCCTACATGCCGTTCCAACAAGCCTTCGCTTGCCAGTTCATTATAGGCGTTCATAACGGTTGTTCGATTCACACTCAGTTCCTGTGCCAGAGCACGCTCGGTCGGCAAGCGTGTCCCTTCAATTAGTTCACCAGATAGAATCGCCTCGCGCACACGCTGCGCAATCTGGCGATAGAGAGGAACGCCATTACTGCGCTCTAATGCTATCAATGCATGCAATGGCACAGTAAAATACGGCACGCCTTGATGATCCACGCTTGTCTCCTCCTAATTGGCTGGCGATTGGCTTCTATCCTTTAACTGTACCCAATCCTGTCAAGAGGAAACAAGAGCCAATTGGCCTGTCACTATCAACCAATAGTAACAAGCCAATTATTTCTACTGGCGGCGGGCAAACATCGCGTATAATACAGCGAGCGCGAACGCCAACCCAAGCACAATACACACGCCCCAGAATAATAGATCCGTTAGAACTAGCAGCAGGCCCAAACCCACAACGAGCAGATTGAGCATACTAATGACCACATAGATACACACGCAGATATGTTGCCAGAGCGGACCACGTTGTAATCCGCGCGTGATAATCAGGAGTGGCAGGATACTGAGCAATAATGCTCCCTCAACAGCATCTAGCCAGGGACGATTGACGATCACATCAATACTTCCATCACGCCAGCGATTCAAGCCACTTAGCACATTCACATCCAAAGTATGTAGGGTTGTGCTGAGTGGTGGTAATATAGCCAGACCAAGACATGCTAGAGCAGCAAAGAGCGCACCCATCCACGCGCTACGACGTAAAAGGGCAGAGATCGGAATGGGACTCTCCTCATAGATAGAGGTTTTCTGCATGAAATCGAAGATGCTGAGTCCTTGCAACATTGGTATATCTTGCTCTTGAGAAGGAGCAGGTAGAAAATTCGGGTTTTCCGTGTACATCCATAATCCTTCTGGCCCGTTAGCCATACATCAGACACGAGAAGCACCACAGGTGTTTTAATAGCTACAAGAAACCTTTAGAGACTCACCAGAGCATGTGCTCTTGTTTCTGTGACCATGCACCCAGAAACAAGAGCACACGCGACAACGCACGAGGAAGATGTTACCAGTACCATTGAGCCAGCAAGAACCACGTCGCCATACCATGCTCATCAGCAATAGCACCAAAGATGAGCGGGTCCAGCAGCACAGCAGCGACGGCACTCGCGCCTGCTCCCACCAACCCGACTCCATACAGACTGCTTTTTCCCGTGCGCAGCAACCCATCAGTGATGAGGCGCGTGCAGGTGTGCGCGACATGCCCCAACGTCTGAGCGACACGCTGTTGCGCGGCAGGCAGTGGGGGCTGCACGACATCTAATGGTAGTGGACCATACTCACTTACGCTCCCGCATGGAACCTCATGCGCGATATAGGTGTACAACAACTCAGTTGGAACACCCGCCTGTCCAATTGCTTTCATACGCTGATAAACATGGCGCGGCAATGAGAATTTGCCATTCATGTAAAGCGGGTCGAGATCGGCAGGCACAATCGCCACATCCGAGACGCTTCCGCGCACAAGCTTTATCTGGCGAAACAGCGGATATTCACCGAGCAACTGAACCGTGATACCATGCTCTCTGCATGGTTCTTCGACCAATTCGACCGCGCGTTGGCGCAAACGCATCCGATAGTGAACATCGGCATAGGAGTACAATGCCGCCGTTCCAGCAATCGTTTCAGGGGCTAAGGAGAGATGTCTTTCAGGAGCAACAGTCATCTCACGCGCAGATTCTGCCAGTCCATACTGCACCTCTCGTAGCACACGTTCCACTTGCACCGCCTGAACACGACTCTTATAAAGTGTTTGGACCATTCACTTGCCCTCCATTTTTGGCAATTGCGTAAACATACGCATCAACGGGTGTTATCTTGCCCGTTCTACCAATAGAGACGCAATCTAAAATGCAACTTTAAATAAAAAAGATAAAATTTCTATATCCGTAATACTTTTGTAAGCATTGCGTAAGAATAATGTTTATATCAAAAAAGCTGAGGGACAACTTCATTCCCTCAGCTTTACGGTATCGTCATGCTAGGCTGCGCGTGGTGTCTGCTCATGCTCCACTGCACGATCAGGCACGAACCGTTTGAAGAGCACATAGCCAAGATAGAACATTGCAACCCACATCAGTGCGTCAAGCGGTCCCGCGAGTGGCGTGTCCGGCGTAGAATAGGCCGAATTGGTGAGCCAGCCAATGAGATCGCGTACAAAGCCGAAGATAGGAATGCCGATCAGTAGCACAAGCGCAATCCAGTGTTTACGTCCACGCCAAAACCGCCAGATGAGTAAATAGCCAAGACTGCCATAGATAAACACGGGCGTGATATAAAATGGCAGTGGCAGATGAAAGATCAGGTCATTGAGCGTATAGTGCCACCAGTGGGCATAATAGGCAAGCAGGTCGAAGAGCAAGTTAAACCCACCCATCACCAACCCACCTAACAACGACATAAGCACTGCACGTTTGGGCGAAGGCATAAACAGCAAGACGCCGAGATAGAATACTAGAATGAACGGTGCGACCAGAACAAAAAAGGCTTTTATCTCCATGAGAGAACAGACTCCTCTTCCAGATATGCTATTATATAAGTGTCATCGGCACACTAAGTCCATGAGAAAGGATGGCTTATGAATATCATACCGCTACGCATCGCCCTCGCACAAGTTAATGTGACGGTAGGAGACCTGGACGGCAACCGCAAGAAGATTGAGGAGCATATGCGTCTGGCTCACGAGGCTGGGGCGCATATCGTTTGTTTTCCAGAACTGGCCCTGACAGGCTATCCACCAGAAGATTTGCTGCTCAAGCCCGGCTTCGTTGCCGCCAATCTACGCGCGCTGGACAGCCTCGTGACCGCCAGTCGCGCCTTGCCCGATCTGACGACAGTGGTAGGCTTCGTAGATCGCGTACATGACATCTACAACGCAGCAGCCGTTATTCACGAGGGACAACTCGTTGGCACATACCATAAACATTATCTGCCCAATTATGGCGTCTTTGACGAAAATCGCTATTTTCAAGCTGGGCGTAAAGCACCTGTTTTTGTGCTACACGGTGTTCATATCGGCATCAATATCTGCGAGGATATCTGGTATCCTACTGGTCCAATGACACAACAGGCCCATGCGGGAGCCGAGATTATCATCAACATCAATGGTTCACCCTACTACTCTGGAAAGGGGAATGTACGTGAGGAAATGATCTCTACACGCGCCGCCGATAATGGCGTGATTGTAGCGTATCTCAACATGGTGGGTGGGCAGGATGAACTGGTTTTCGATGGCGGCAGTATGGTATTCAACGAACAAGGGACACTGATTGCACGCGCCAGACAGTTTGTTGAAGACATGCTGATCGTTGATTTGGATACTGCCTCTGTCTTTCGTGGTCGCCTGCATGACCCACGCCGCCGTCAGGAACGCTGGCAGGGCCGCGATGAGGATGTTCCTCTCATTCCTATCGATAGCCGTCCGCTCACGCCACCGCGCGTTCATAACCACGTCGTACTGGGAGCACCACAGCGAATAGAGCCAAAAATGTCACATATTCAGGAGATCTATTCTGCTCTTGTGTTGGGAACCCGTGATTATGTGCGCAAGACTGGCTTCAAACAGGTGCTGATTGGTCTCTCTGGCGGCATCGACTCCTCGCTCACAGCCGCGATTGCCGTTGACGCGCTAGAGGCCGAGAATGTACTCGGTGTCTCAATGCCCTCTGGCTATTCGTCTGCCGGAAGCAAGACTGATGCTCAGGAATTAGCCGAGAAACTGGGTATGCGCTACCTGAGTATTCCGATTGAGGAAACCTTTCGCACCTCTTTACGCATGATGCGTCCTGCTCTGGGCGATGAATACCCCGGACTGGCAGCGGAAAACCTGCAAGCGCGTATTCGCGGCAATATCTTAATGACGATTTCAAACCGTTTCGGCTCGCTCGTATTAACCACAGGGAACAAGTCAGAGATGGCGACAGGCTATAGTACACTCTATGGCGATATGGCGGGAGGCTTTGCGGTCTTGAAAGATGTTTTTAAGACGTTAGTGTATGACCTGTGCCGCTATCGTAACAGTCTCAGCGACATACCAGTTATCCCCCAGACGGTCATTGACAAACCACCGTCGGCAGAACTGCGCCCCGATCAAAAAGACGAGGATAGCCTGCCGCCCTATGCGATTCTTGACCCGATTCTCGAAGCCTATGTTGAGGATGATCGTAGCTTTGAGGAACTGGTCGCAATGGGGTTCGAGCGTGCTATTGTTGAACGTGTCATGCATCTGGTGGATATTAGTGAATACAAACGCCGTCAGGCTCCGCCAGGAGTAAAAATTACGCCACGCGCCTTCGGACGAGACCGCCGTCTGCCGATTGTCAATCGCTATAAAGACGTGCGCTAACACGCGCCTCGGCTTTTGCTGGCTAAATACGGAAGGACGTTGCTCTGCCAGGGAACCCACCACCTGTGCAGGCAACATCTTCTGTATATAAACATAGCAAGAGCGCATTACAATCAGATCACAAATAACATTGATTATCTGACAATCTGGTCACAAACAAGTCGCTTACTGATCAACGCAGGCACTACTGCGCAAAAAGGCCGTTTCCTTGAATGAAGAAAACGGCCTTTTGGTGAGTGGCCAGGGAGTCGAACCCTGAACCTAGTGATTAAGAGTCACTTGCTCTGCCATTGAGCTAGCCACCCATCTATCGCGCAATAATAATACCATACTCCAGCAAGCACGTCAAGCACTTTTAGGCCGGAATCGGCATGAAAAATCCCCCCGCAGGCACGCTACCATAAGCGCGTTGAGTCCCACATCTGACCCATATCTGGCGGTAGTGCGGCGATCTGACAACGCGCCAGATTCGCACCCGCCGTGAGCAAATATTCACGCACAGAGTATAAGGCTAACTCCGGTGTGTTGTTCGTGCGACTGAGATGAGCCAGCCAGAGCCAGCGCATCCCATCACTTCTCCAGATACGCAGTATTGCTTCCGCCGCCTGCTCATTCGAGAGATGACCAGTCTCACTGAGAATACGTTTCTTGAGATGCCAGGGATAAGGGCCACGTAGTAAACGCTCTTTATCATGATTGGCTTCCAAGATCAAAAGATCCGCGTGCTGCATCACCTCTAACATTGCCGCCGTAACATGCCCAGTATCCGTGACAATACAGATACGCCAGCCACCCGCTTTGAGTAGATAGCCACAAGGAGCAACCGCATCATGTGAAGTTGCGAATGATACAACCTCGATATCGCCTATGAGCCGTTTTTCCCCTATCGGCAGTTCTTCTACGGGCAAAGTATCCAGTTCGACCGATTGCGTTGCAACCAGTCGCCCGGTGTCGCTACGCCAGGAGCCAGCCCGCACACTTGCGTCAATCGCATGATAGGTGCGCGGATCGGTGATAATTGGTGTCGCATATGCTTTTATTAGTGTAGGAAGCGCACTGACATGATCACTGTGTTCGTGCGTCACCAATACACCGCGTATCTGTGAGAGTTCAATACTGATCTGTCCCAGGCGTTTCATCATAGTTTTTACGCTTAAGCCCGCGTCAACCAGTAATTTTGTGCGTCCTTGCGGGCCAGCTTCGACGAGAAGAGCGTTTCCGCTGCTCCCACTGCCCAGAGAAACCACACGCATGAGTAATCTTACCTTTTGTTTTCGATACCAAGAAGTGTCTGTGCATTGCGCCCCAGTATCATCGCCACCTGTTCCATATCCAGGCCAGATTGCCTGATACGTTCAATGATCCGTTGCTGACGTAAGAGAGCATAGTCGCTAGCAAACAAGATACGTTCCGCACCGACGAGACGCGCAACAACAGGAAAAATCGTGTCGTGATAGAGATAGACGGTTGCAGCAGTATCATACCATACATTGGCGGTAATGCGTTGAATTTCTGGCATGAGCGTGTAAAAAGGTAATCCTCCTCCCCAATGAGCGGCGACAAAACGTATATCAGGAAACGCCGTCAGGAAGGCAAGTATATCTTGTAGCGAGACATCTCCTTTACCTGGATAGAGATGCCCCACAGGTTCGCTACAATGCGAGAGGACAGGTAGATTATACCGTCTCACAACATCCATGAGCGGAGCCAGCAACACGGTATCACTCAAACGGTAGCCTTGCCCGTGGGGCATCAACTCACCAAGACCGCTTAGGCCAGCCTGAGCGCAACGTTCAAGCTCATAGACGGCTCGCTCACCCTCTGTTGGTAGTGAGACTGCCATGCCATAGAGACGGCCCGGATAGCGGCGGATAGCGTCAATTACATAGCTATTTGTGACTTCTATCAAATCGGGCTGCGTCCAACCAAACGAGAACGTGACAGAGGCGGCGACACCTGCGCCATCCATTTCCGCAATCAGGTCTTCTGCTGTTGCCATGCGTGCGCGTGGATTGCTGTAGAGTTGGCTAAACCAGGGGTCACGAGCACAGTAATAGTCGCGCCGCTGGCATATATCAGGAGGGAAAATATGCGTATGAAAATCTATAATCATGCTTGCCTGATCTTCGTTCTCTCCAAAGCGAGAGATAGCACAAATACAAAAAAGGCTTGCTATGCTAGCAAGCCTCGTTATGTTCAGTGGATTGTGTCCCTGCCATGAGATCATAGAGATCA
>DAIDJF010000128.1 GCA_027451525.1 Ktedonobacterales bacterium | reverse complement strand
GCTCAAGGAACAGGGATATAGTGTGAGTCATCGCACCCGCGTCAAGTCCGTCATCAAACACTTTTGCCAATGGTTAAATAGGGATGGAGTTAAGGTTGCTGTCACCAGCCGCAAGGTAGTGGTAGCACTACGTAAGCTGTTACCAAATAGTATGATAACAAATGACAAAATCTGTCTGAGTCGTCACCTGCGGTTGCATTTTTCCCACTGAAGTAATGAACCGATGCCAATAAACCTGCCGCCGCCAGCCAGTCGAGCAGATGGAAGTGCTACACCACTAGGGTAGAGCCAACTAGTTCCTTCTGCAATAAGGCACTCTCCTCATATGGAGGGCGCCAGACAAGAAGGAACAGATGAGAAATAGCTACCTATGTTCGAGTATCGGGGCATCGGTAAGTGCAGACTCAAACCATCGGGCAGCAATTAGAGCGGCTGCTGATGTATTGTCTGTCTCAGGGATGGCTGTCGCAGGAGATACAGGATGATGGCTACAGTGGAGCCAGCTTGAAGCGTCCTTGGCTAGATCGGTTGCATGATCAGATAGGGCGTGCGACATTTGACATTATCGTTTAAAGTGATTTCTGGCGCGTTTGTCCAAGATAAATTGCGCATGGTTGGCTTGAGAAGCGGTTCGAGGCGATTTTGGGCCAAAGTTTCTCAAGCATAACATGGCGTGACATCTTATCTCATCTATTATGATGCTGTTAGAAGTGATGAAATGACTTATTTTATTACCATAAAATGGCGCGTGCCCATCGGGAACCTCTTCTGAAGGAGTATAATCTTTTGCCATCATAAAATGGCGCGAGATCTAAATGATAGATGAGATCAAAGTTACTTGGCGGTTTGCAAGCAGAGTTAGGTAAACCGAGGCTAAAGGCAGAAATTCTCTCTTGTGCGATAGGGTCAGTTCATCTCTTTATCTCTTCTTCTTTTTTTCTTCTTCACGCACCTTTTGCGCTTCCTCATGTCTCTCAAGTTTATCAAGTAGGTCTGCTTTTGCCTCGTATGCCATATATATAGCATGTTCCCCTGAAGAATCCATCCCCATGACTTGGTCATAAACTGCGAGTGCCTCTTCATACCTCTCAAGCTGTCGAAGAAAATTCCCTTTACTTTGTAGAGCTAAACCATCATTTGGATTAATCTTGATGGCCTGATCATAAACTGCTAAGGCTTCTTCATCTCTGTTAAGACCACTAAGCAGACCCCAAATCCTAAGCGCTTTTGCTTTCCTACGATAGAAATCAGTTCTCATTGGGTCGATCCCGATAGCCTCGTCATAGGCTGCGAGGGCTTTTTCATAGTCACTATCACTGGGGAGTCTAACCTGACGACCACGAACATAATGTTCCACCCTGTCTATTGCCTGTTGTACTCTTGGGGGTATTTCCACTGGTTTCTCTGTGGGTTGTTCCGGTGCATGAGAGCTAGACTCAATTTCTATGGTAGTTCCTGGAGTAACGCTGGGTGGGGAGGCTGAAGCAATCTGTGTTGGAGGCAGTGCCGACGCAGGAAGGAAAGGTTGTGCATACACTGTTGGGGGTAGTGTTGGCGCGGATGAGGAAGACAAAACGTTCACAGTTGGAGACTGTACTGTCTGGTCAACCATGTGTCGCAGCGCATCTTTCACCTCTGCCATGCTTGCTGGCCTGCTGGCAGGGTCAATTGCCACCATGTGCGTAATCAGCGATGCAAGCTGGGCGGGCTGTCGGATGGACAAGGGCGCAAAGTGAGAGGGATTGGTGACCGGATCTGTCCCACTCAGGAGGTGGTGAAGCGTTGCTCCCAGACTGTAAATATCAGAGCGCACCGTCGTTTGCGCAGTACCATACTGTTCTGGAGCAGCATAGCCCCGCGAAAGAGCAACAAAGGTGTCCTGACTTTTTCCCGGCGTAAACAGGCGTGCAATCCCAAAATCAATCAGATAAATCCGACCATTGGGCACAATCATGACATTGGCAGGCTTGAGGTCGCGGAAGATCATGGGTGGCTTGTTGGACAGAGGCGTATGCAGGTAATGCAGGATGTCGGCAAGCTGAAGGCCAATCTTGAGTACGTCGTCCACCGGTAATTGCCCACCGCGCTGTTGGAGGTAGCCTTGCAGTGACTCACCTTCAATGAACTTCATCACCAGGAACCAGTGCCCAGCCTCCTCAAAGTTATCATAAATATCGGGAATGCCTGGATGACCTGGATGGTTCAGGCTTGCCAGTCGCAATGCCTCCGCCTGAAACATCTGGGTGAGCTGCTGGAGATTCACTCCCGGTACCAGGCTCATCACCTTCACTGCTACTGGGCGATGTAATCGAGTATCTTGCGCTTTGTAGACGGTGCTCATACCGCCGCCACCCAATAACTCATCCACCCAATATCTCTTTTTTGCTACCTGCCAGCCAGAAAGTGGCCCCTGTTTTGCCATATCTGCTTCCTTCTTTCAAAGAGATGTGAGAAAATCTCAGTTCATTCCCTGCACAGCAGTTCTCTACAAGTTCAGTCAGTTCTCGTCAGCCAGTCTCCAGGCGCTTTCTCGCTTCATCCAACGTAACCCTTGATTGGGTGTATTGGTTGTGCGTTTGGGGTGCGAGGGGAATTTCACATGGTCTCCCTTTGGCTTGATAGCTCTCACTGCTAGACAAGTTGGACACTCAAATCGTGAAACTCCGGTTTCTCTCATTTGAGCGAACGTCACCGGAACTTCTTCGGTAAAAGAACATCCAATGGGCCTGTCGATGTTTTTTTAACGGAAAAGTATGATGTACCATATAACTAATGCTGATCTTATCCGTTTTCTTCTTCTCTGTGCTTATTCTGCTACTAAAAACAACATTGTTTGTATCTACTTTACGGCTTTGTGGCGATATACAAACTGAAATGTGTTCATCAAGAGCTCATTCTTCTGCTGATTTCTGCCCACGATATCAGAGAATAAGCGTATACTACTCATCACATCATTTGCCCGTATCCTATGCTTGTCTTTTTAAAGCTATATTTTTCTTCTCCATAGACCTTTCTTCACACGATTTCGTGGATGCATGCGCCTTTCTTCTTCATGCATCCACGGTCCCTCAACAATAATGTTGCCCTGGGCCGTTCCATACACCGTGTAAAAAACATCTTCTGCAAAAACCAAGTCGTCTCGATACCAAGCAACACATGCCTTCCAGTGGTCATCAGATAAGCGCATTGTTACCGTAATAATCTTTGGGAAATGCTTCCCACAGGCGAGATCGCAAGCGGCGCGTCTTCTTACGGCCAATTCCAAAATATTTTGCATCTCGTTTCCTTCCTTCTTCTTTTTTGTATATGATTATACGGTATTTCTCTCTTCTTTAGAAGTGTATTTTTTTAGTACTCATCTCATGCCCATGAGCGTTCGTCACGCGAATCTGGCTCAAACTGACGCGACGGGAGGTCAGGCTCCACATCAAGCCGCTCTTCGCGAATTGCCTCATCCCAAGGCGGTAGGCTGAAACCCAGTTCCATTCGTGCTTCTCGCACCTCGGCACGCGATGGCTTGCGCGCCACCTCAGCAAGCTCACGTTTCTCCTGTTCAAGTGGAGATTTTACGCGATCAGTAAAGTCATCAAGCCGCTCCTCGCGAAACTCGTAGAGGTAGGGGTGATATGCGCGAAGCTGACATGAAGTGCAAAGGAGCCGTTTGCTTGCTTCCAAGCAGACCAAAGACAGCTCCCCCTGAAGTCCCTTCCCCCTTGCGTTTTCTCACCATTACTGCTAGACTGACTCGGAGCAGAAAACTGGGAGCAGAAGATGCTTTCTGCTGTGAGCTGATACTCTGAGGATCTTTTCAAGAATATCCACTCACGCTCATGCACCCGTTTGCGTGGTGCATAAATTTGCATACAAGGCCAAAAATGAAAGCATAAAACTCGCAGCAGAAATTTCTGTAGGGGAGAATAACGAAAAATGACAGAGCCATCCAACCTAGTTCCCTTTCCCCAGTTTGGGAATACCGTGTGGATTGAAAGCTATCACCAAGCCTGTCTCACCAAGCTCGATGAAGCAAGCGTTGACGCCTATCTCCGTATCTTGCGTCAGTTCACCGAGTGGGTAGCCAAACGCCCAGGGTATGGGAAATGCTTTCAGCCTGAACACCTCACGACGACCGTTGTCGAGGGATATCTGACTTTGCTCAAGGAACAGGGATATAGTGTGAGTCATCGCACCCGCGTCAAGTCCGTCATCAAACACTTTTGCCAATGGTTAATAGATGAAAAGGAAGTCTTAAAACGAAATCCGGCCAGCGGGATCGAGATCAAAGCACAGCAGCAACTTGCTCCTCGCATCCTCGAGCCAGACCAGAGGTTTGTCCTCTGCAATCTGGTCGAGAAGGCTGATGATCTGCGGGGTAAAGCCCTCTTTGCGTTAGGATATTGGGCAGGGTGTCGCGTCAGTGATGTTGCTCATCTCCTGATAGAACATACCCACGTCGGTCCGAAAATCGGTTGGTTGCATGTTGGGCATAAAGGGGAGAAGTTCCGCGACATCGACCTGTTGAACGAAGTGCGCCGTCCTCTTTACGACTATATTCAGCACGGTGGACGTGACAAGGAGAGTCTTTATGTCTTTACCTCTCAACGGAGCTTGCATCTCACCGAAGATGGGATTCATCACTGGTTTCGTACTTTAAAACGGCAGGCCAATAAAGAGGAGTGGGAACTCATCCACATGCTCAGCTTTCATGATTTGCGCCACGATTTCGCTCATCGCGCACGTGAGGCGGGGTGGACCCTCGAAGAGATCGCCTACTATCTTGGACATGTCACGATGAAGGGGACACCCGCGATCCAGACTACGGTCCGGTATACGCAGGTCAGTCGCGCACAGGTCAAGGAGAAATTGAAGCTGATGAAGGGGTAGCCATTGCTTGAGCATCCTCACGCGCAGGCGAAAACTTTTGTCTATCCGAACCCGTGTCCAGACCTTGCACAACATTCATGTCCTTCCCTGATTGCTCTTTTCACAACACGATCCAGGTATCTCCGTAATGACTCTCTCCCCAGAGGTGCCATGCAGGGAATTTGATCGGAGAGTGGCTCCAGTATTTTCTGGTCCTCTTGCTGAAACGAGGCATTAACTCATCCATTAGCCTCGAGTTGTACACACCTCTTCTCTCAAAATAAATCATCCTGCTGGTGGTAACGCTGTGCTGCATATTCTGGATGTGCTTTGAGGACATCGGCATGCGCTTTGAGGATGCCTGCGTAAGATCTCCTTACAACCCACCGACCAAGTATGAACAAGGACCCAACTACGGGGACAATGCTGAGCGGAAGAGAGAACCCTACTAAGACAGCAAGGCATCCTATCCAGAAGCAAACAAAGATACTCGGACAAGAAAGAAGTACGAAGTGAAGTATTGGCGTACGCAATCGTATGCCTGACCTGTGTAGACAGACAGAAACGGCCACTGTTTGGAGCAAGCCTGCTATGCAACCAACAATAAGCCAGAGTAGCCACATGAGGTGTATTGTATCGAACATGAGTGATATCATAGTAGTCCCTTCTGCAAGTAAAGTAGTTTCCTTTGTTGAGCTACGTAGTGGCATCGTGAGATGCAGACCTGAGCATCTTGTTGTAAATGTTGGCTACCCTGTCAAAAGCACTGGATGTCAGATCATAGCACATTTTGCTTTATATGTCGCTAATTGGCCTTTCGGAGTCCATTGACTCCTCGTAAATCGGTCTACTCCAGCGAATATGCGAGTTCAGACCTGGTTCCACTGAGATTCGCCCCTTGAAGTGAGGATGTCGTATTTTTCATCTCTTGAAGAGGAACTTCCCTGAGATTAGCCCTTCGAAGATCGGCTTGACTGAGATTCACCTTACGCAGATCAGCTCTATGCATCTTTCCCTTATAGAGAAGCGATGTATCTGGGTTCTGTTGCCTCCACATGATTGCTGTGCGCCACATACACAAAGTACTCCAAGAACAACGAGTGTATAAAGCTATAGCTTTTCCTCCCTTTGCGCTGAAGCAGGCAGCGTATCCTCGCTTCCTCCAGAAACGACACAGCGTGCCAGGGAAAGACTTCCGATCGATGGAGCCAATAGCGTACCATATACTGTTTTACAACCATATTCTTCAGAAGAAGTGGCACGGAGACCAACCATACTGCGAGCCCGATGGCAAGTGCAACATTAAAACCGAGGATTGGCCCACCAATCCGTCCAAAAATGAGTCCAGAAACGAGTCCTAAGAGTGGCCCACAGACCACTTCGAAGATCATCCAGCCTTTGGCTGATTGGCTGGCTTTGGCCAACTTGCTGACTCTCGCGAGATGTCTATCTTCCGCAGCCTGTTTAGAGGGAGCATCCAATTGGTCCCAATGCTCCCGTTCCTCCATGATTATCAGTGTATCTTCCAGCGTCGGTATTTCGGCCTGCGATCTCTCTTCCGTCCAACCAGAGAAGAGCCCCAGATAAGGAAAATACCAAATGAGTGCACCTAATGTGAATAATAGCAAAAGCGGCCTCAACGGTGCAGAGTCGTGCAGCAAGGTTGCAAGCAATCCCCAAAGAAACATACCCGACCACTTCCCCAGCCGCTTCCGGCTGCGAGTATAGGAAATCTGATACGATGGGGAGAGCCAATCTGAGTCGAGCAGTTCCAGAGAGAAGATCGGAGGCCAACGTACCTGTATCTGACATGCGAGCCAGGACAGCCATGTCTTCGCTTGCTCTGTCGAGTAGGGTAGAGAGCGCCCATGATGGGGCCGCGTCAGCACATGATCGACATACTTGCCCAAAATTTCCCGTAGTAATTCTTCTTTCCGCAAGTCAGAAAGCTCTTTGACATCTTTACGCTGATCCCGATAGATTGCACGTAACATGTTGACGATGAGAGGTGTGCTTGCCAGTTCTTGTAGGTGGACATTGCTTTGATAGAAATCCGATAAGGCTTTCAAGTCTGGGCTGTCAAAAGAAGCCTTGACCTGATCTGTCTCTAAGGGAAGAATTTCAATAGCTTGAAGCAAGTCAAGCTTCTCAGATGCAGACGCACTCTTGTATTCCTTAGTGCAGCTTGACACTATCATGGGTACTTCTTTGTCTTTACGGTACGTATTGATAGCTTGGATACAAGCTACCCGTTTTGACTCAGCCACTTCGTCAAGACCATCGAGTAAGGGAAGAATCTGACCGTTTTGCAGGAATTGTCGGCACTTCTGAGTGGAGAATCCGTATGAATCTTCACACTGCGTGCATATCCACTCCTCTAAGGAAAGCGACTCTCGACCCCAATGAGCAAGTGGCAGAATCAAAGGAATACATTGAAGAGCATCTGGATTCCTATCGGCCTGCTTGATGTATTCTAGTGCGAACTCTAAGAGCAAGGTCGATTTACCTGCACCAGCCTCTCCCAGAACCAGGAGTGCTTTAGCACGTTCGTCATGGGCTCCCTGAAGACCATAAAAGACTTTCAGCAGAGATGTCTCAGGGGCATCTATGACAGAAAGCTCCTTTCCTACTGCATCTGGCTTATTCATAAAGCTTAATGAGAATAGGAATGGCGGGCAATTGTCTTCGTCTATGCCTATTTCTCGCATTTGCTCCTGGTACTTGCCTTGCAGTACCCATCGCCACTCTCCACGTCTGCCCTTTTGGGACACTTCATGGCCTTGCCACCAGAAGAGGATAAATAGCGAGATCGATACTGCAACAAGTATTACAGCAGGTAGCTGACGCGTCAATATAAGAGAGATGATAAGGACTGTAGACCATCGAGTGTTTGTAGGCATAGTGCCAAAGTTTACAGCAAAGCTAATAGCAGCATTACAAAGAACAGCTACTACTATCCAACGCATTAATTTGAAGACTTTCTGGCAGAAATGGCGCCAGAGGTAACGCTGCTGAGCTCGTTTCGATCGACGGTCTTCACGAGATAATGGTGCGTGCATCATCTTTTCACCTCTTTTCCATATGGCAGCGCTCTTTACTTCCTCTATGCAGAGAGTACCTCTTCGATCTGCATCCGTTCAGAGAGATCCAACCGGAACAGGCCATATGGGGTCACGTGGCTATAGATCAGAGGCGTGAGCGCACGAAAGTCTTCCTTTTTCATTTGACGAAACTGCTGCGGCTCGGCTAACACTCGCTGAATGAGCAAGGTGTTTACATAGACCAAGCAAATTTGCAACAAGTGGAGCGATAACGCAGCCAGCTCCTGCTCATCGAGGCGGTTGGTGGCGAAATCGCCGCTCTTCCCGTAAAAGATAAAGCCATTGGCTCCGTTCCAGTTCTCGATTACGTTCAGCCCCTCATGAATTTCCCGACGCAGAGCTTCCGATTGTAAGTACTGACATAAGAAAATGGTCTTGACCGCTCGACCAAGTTCAGCAAAGGCTCGATAGGTAGGATGCTGCAATTCGGTCTGGTTGAACCGTCGTAAAACGGCCTCCGTCTCTGCTGTCCCTAAGCGCAGGGCCGTTGCGAACTTGATCATCTGATCATACTGCTCGCGAATGAGCTCCCAATCAATCGGTTTGGAAAGAATGCGTTGGAGGTGGGGATAGGCATCTGGTTTCCCGGTTTCAGGACGAGCAAGCCTTTGGGCATAGATGTTTTTCAGGCGAGGCATGAGCTTGAAGCCTAACAGATGACAGAAGCCAAAGGCGACCTCATTCTGTCCATGCGTATCGACAAACTGCTTTTCGACCTTCATCTGGGTGCAATGCCGCAAGACGCCCTTAATCATTGCTGCAACTTCTGAAGAGGAGCACGTCTTGAGTTGGGAGTAGATACAGGTGGCATGCCTCTCCACATGCCAATAGATCATGACCCCTTTTCCTCCGTAGCGCATATGCCATTCGGTCATCAAGTTTTGGTCCCAGGCACCAAATTGTGTGGAGTCGGAAGCACACGTCGTTGTCCCTTCCCCCCAGATATGCGGTTGACGCACCTGAAAAATGGCGTTGGCGACATCGATAATCGCGGCTCTGAGATGTTCCTGGTTGATGTAGCGGCGGCGGGTGTAGATCAACTCATTGTAACTTTGTCCATGATCTCCCTGGCTAATCCGTTTGAGACCCGTATTGGTTCCCATCCCATAGAGACATAACAGCAAGCGTTTCTGTAAAATCTCTCGGTCGAGCACTTCACGCGACGCAGAGCTTTTGAAGTGCTCTGCGAAGCCAATGCGTAAAGCCGCCTCCTTGAGAATATCCAGCAGGGATGTTATGCCCCATCGCCGCATAATTTCTGTTTTGAGCTTGCGCAGATTCTGCGGCTCGGGTTGGGCTGTGAGCGGAGTGAGGCTGATCCACCCTCCTTTTTTATCGAGGAGACGCACCTGATCTGACAATTTGGGAAGGGCCTGGTCAAACGACGTTAAGGCATCAATCATCTCTTGACGTAACATTGTAATAAATGCCTCTGCTTTTTCAGGATGTCCTAATGCTTCGTAGTACTCGGTGCGCTTTTCTTCAAAGTCCTTGGGCAGGTCATCATCAGGATTACGGTATTTATTGGCCCCGACCACCCAGAGCTCACGGCACCGCACTTTCTCTTGCAATGCATCCAGGACACACAATTCGTAGTTCACACGATTGATACGCGTTTCGCCTTCCTTGTCCTTTTCTACGACCAGATCACGCCACATTGGACGGACCACTCCCGCGATAGGAATAGTTTCGTCCGTTGGGTAATAGATGCTTGCAGTGCTTGCATAGCGTTTGACCAGGGCAAGCGCATCAGCGACAGGTGTAAACTACGGGATAGGAAGCAGCAGCAAACCGGTGTAAAAAACAGCATGCCTGTAGTATCCTCTACAGTATCAAAAACGCTGTGGAGGTCAAAAGGATGCTGCATTATATGGAACGATCAACCATCTATTACTTGAAACACAAAGGCTGGACCAATGTCCAGATTGCCCAATTCACCGGACACCATCGTGACACCGTTGCCCGGGTGCTGCGCGAAGAGGTGGACAAGCAGCCACAAGCTCGCCAGCGACTGAGCAGCGTGGCGGTCTTTGAGGACCAGATCAAGGCCTGGCTGGACAAGGACCTGCCGGTCATCCGCATGCTGGAGCTGGCGCGCGAGGATACGGAGCACCCGTACCAGGGAGGAGAAACGGCCTTCTACGATTACGTGCGCAAGGTGCGTCGAGCGCGCAAGCAGTCGCCGCATCATCTGGCGCTGCGCTTTGAAGGCGTGCCCGGCGAGTTCTTACAAATCGATTGGGGCGAGATGCGCGACATGCCCTTCACCAAAGAGGGGATGAGCGGGCAGACGCGCTACTTTTTCGCGGCGCGGCTCAAGTACAGTCGCTACATGTTCGTGAGCTTCCAGCAGGATATGCGGGAGGAGA
>DAIDJF010000127.1 GCA_027451525.1 Ktedonobacterales bacterium | reverse complement strand
ACGAGACCGTCTTTCACAGTTTTTCGGGTATAACGAGACCGTCTTTCACAGTTTTTCGGGTATAACGAGACCGTCTTTCACAGTTTTTCGGGTATAACGAGACCGTCTTTCACAGTTTTTCGGGTATAACGAGACCGTCTTCCCTAGTTTTTCAGGTATAACGAGATCGTCTTCCCATCTTACATCCGTTATGATTTGTTAAATACGGTAATCGTGTCCTTACATCTTTTCGTTACATTCCATAATCACGCATTTATGCATTACAAGCTGGCGAGGAAATCTAAGACGATCTGGTTGAACAATGCGGGTTGCTCCATGTTTGGGTGATGGGCCGTGTTGGGAATGACAACCTTGCGCGCGTCGGCAATGCCAGCGATCATCGTGTCTGCCGCGCTGAGTACGTGAGGCTGGTCCTGATCGCCGACAAATACCAGCGTGGGTACATGAATATCGCCCAGGTGGTCGATTGCCTTGATAGCTCCTTCTGCTGGCCCAATTGTTGTCTGCTGCTGTACAGCATAATTATTGCGGTTCATCTCATAGACACGTGTCCGCACGCTGGCGTTGACCTGCTCTGGTGCGCGCTTCGGACCATCCGTCCAAATACGATTCTCAAGCTCAACAGCCTGGTCGAGTTCACCCTGCTCGACAAGCTTATCAACTTCCGCAAATTGCTGCATGAGTTCTGGTGAAGGTGGGAAGCCACTGACGCCAGCCGCGACGGGAATCAGCGCGTCAACCATCTCTGGGTGCGCCAGCGTGAAGTCAATCGCCAGCGAACCGCCCATCGACAGGCCCATCAAATAAGCTTTTTCGATGCCGAGAAACTGCATCAAGCTATAGTGATCATCCACTAAGGTATAGGTTTCCGTCGTTTGAGCGGACATACTGTAACTGCGCAAGTCATAGCGCACAACGCGATAGTGTTGCGCGAAAGCCTGAAACTGCTCATCCCACAGGCGATGATCGACCAGGCCACCATGAATGAGCACAAACGGATGCCCTGCTCCCGCCATCTCATAATACAGGTGCGTACCATTGACGGGCGCAATCCCCTTAGATACAGGTAATATCTCTGTCATGCCATTGCTCTTTTCTGTTTGTTTTGAACATTTTATGATTCTATGCGATTATAGCATGTATTTCACCACATAAACTCGTTCCTTTCGGCTTTTGATGGGTTGGCGGGGCTGGCACGCAGCACTTTATAGCGGCTGTCGCCTCCCACCTCCTCGAGCTGGGCAAAATGTGCGCGCAGTACAGGCTCATATTTCAGGAAACGGTTCGCAACCAGATAAAAACGCCCACGGGGGCGCAGGAGCGGGGCCGCTTCCTGAATAAACCGCTCGGCAACTTTTGTCGTCTGGATACCGCCCTGGTGAAATGGCGGATTGGTCACGATTAAGTCGAAGCGTTGGCCCTGAACCGCACGGGTAGCATCACTGGCGAGTACCTGCACATTGCTGAGTCCACTCTGCGCAATCGCCTGTTGCGCGCTGGCGACCGCCGCGAGACTGGCATCGACCATCGTGACCATCCCCTGTGTTGCTTTGCGCGCAATATGCAGGCCGAGAAAGCCTGCACCACAGCCAATATCAAGCGCATGGTCAGTGACATGCACCTCTAATGCCTCAATTAACAGGCGCGTGCCCTCGTCGAGTTTGTTGCTCGCAAACACGGGCAACACCGCCTCTTCCGCACGTAACGGACGTTGTTCCTCGCTATTATTTTGCTGGGAACAGAGCACACGTTGACCTTTGCTGATCTCTAGCGTCTCAAGGTTGCCGAAAAGCTCTTGCATGTGTTTGCCTATCGTCAAGATGCCGCGTTCCTTTGCCCCCAGGACATAGAGGCGGCCCCGTGGACGGAGCGCGCGGGCGGCAACGCGCAAGCCGTAGAGCATCCAGCTATTGGCGGGTTGGTAGAGCAGGTTCATCACGGCAACATCCGCGTGTGCTGTTGCATGGTGTAAGATGTAGTCGTGAAAGGCAACATGGCGTACCTGCGGCATGACAACAGCCGCATGTTGACCAGCAGTTTGCATAAGTTGTTCCAACGCGGCAACATGATCTTCCGCAAGAATAAGTGCGCCCGCACGAAGTTGGCGTTGCGCGAACGCGACAAAGGGATCGGATGCCGAGTTGAGTATCAGCAGCGTATCAGAAGCTGCAAAACGAACTGTGTCGATCAGTAAATGAGATTGGAGCATATAGTATGGCCCTCTATGTTGATAGTGCGTACCTTGATGATATCATGCAAGTGGCAAAAACGATACCTCTTGCGGGCGTAACAACCAACCCCACAATCTTGTTAGCGGCGCGCGAGCGTGGGCAGCAACTCGACCCGCTTACCGTGTTGCGCGAACTGCTCTCATTAGTCGATGGCACTATTTTTATGCAGCCCGGCGCGGACACGGAAGAAGAGCTGTTACAGCAGGCACTGGCATATATCGAACTTGACCCCGCGCGCGTGGTTCCCAAGATTCCCATGACGCAGAAGGGATTGCGCGTTGCCCATCAGATCAAGCAGCGCGGCTATCGCCTCTCGTTTACGGCAGTCACCTCCGTGACGCAAGCCTATAGCGCGGCACTCACGGGCGCGGACTTTGTTATTCCTTACTTCAATCGTCTGGAACGTTCCGGCATAGATGCGCGTGAGCGCGTTGCGCAGATGGCGGAGCTCTTGAAGCAACAAGGGATGACTGCGCGTGTGCTGGCAGCCAGTATCAAAACGCCTGCCGAGGCCGCGACTGCACTGCTAGCGGGCGCGCACGATCTAACCGTAGCTCCACAGGTGCTCCTGGAGATGGTGCAGGACCCGCTGAGTGAGCAGGCAATTGCGCGCTTTGAACAGGATTGGATAAAGATGAACAAATTGTAACGAACATCGCAAATATTGCGTGTCTAAGCATGAAAAAGTTTTCATGTATGCACATTTAAAATTCACCGCATCGTCATGACTCTAGTGTATAGTATACACAGATCAAACAAAACAGTCTCTTACCGTTGAGGTGGATAAAGAGGTGAAGATGGATGATGAGGTGAAGAGGGCAAAGTAGAAGTGGAAGGTAGCGGTGAGGTGATACAGGGAACAGCGGAGATAAGTAACGAGATACATGTGGCGATGCGGCTGAAGTGATGTGGTTAGTGGGGGGGAATTTGGGGGATGAAGAAAGTGAAGATGAGGTAGCGGTGTGGAAACAGGTATGAGCGGGTGGTGTGGCATGTGTGAAGTGGGGAAACATATCGTGTGAGGCGAAGGGGGCGGTTTGAGGTGGAATGGGTATATGTGATGATGGTGGGAAAGCGCATCGTGTGGGGTGGATAGTAGTGGTAGGGTAAGCACTTACAGTAAGACAAGAGCAAGCGTGGGGGCCGAGAGATCGGTCTCCACGCTTCTTTATGTTGATCGAGGCGGCAGAGGAAAAAGAGAAAATTCCCCCTTGCATAGAGATCAATCATGGTGTATTATTAAACAGGTTCGCACTCTCGTATGAAGAGTGCTAACAGCGAAAATAATAGAGTGGTCTCTCGCATCTCCTAGTGAATGCAGATATAACAGATAGGGAGGCGTGAACATGGCAGCAGTCAGTACCCGATTGCGACCAATGGGTGATCGCATTGTCGTCAAGCCGCTGGCTCGTGAGACAGTGACGAAAAGCGGCATTGTGTTGCCGGATACAGCGAAAGAGAAGCCCCAGGAAGGTGAAATTCTCGCGATTGGACCCGGCAAAGTATTGGACAATGGCAAGCGCACCACGCTGGAGGTCCAGGTGGGACAGCGCGTGCTTTTTGCGAAATACTCTGGGACAGAAGTCAAAATTGACGGCGAAGAGTATTTGATCTTGCGCGAAAGCGATATCATGGGTATCGTTGAATAGGAGTTGAAGTCGTGGCAAAACGTTTGCAGTTTGATGAACAGGCTCGCTACTCACTGAAAAAAGGTATTGATGCAGTAGCTGGTGCCGTGAAGGTGACGCTTGGTCCAAAGGGACGTAATGTTGTTCTGGACAAAAAGTTTGGCGCACCAACGATTACGAATGATGGCGTGACTATTGCGCGTGATATTGATCTGCCAGATCCATTTGAGAATATGGGCGCGCAGCTACTCAAAGAGGTTGCGACCAAGACCAATGATGTCGCCGGTGATGGCACAACGACCGCGACCGTGCTGGCCCAGGCCATTGTCACCGAGGGCCTGAAGAACCTGGCAGCGGGCGCAAACCCAATGATCCTGCGTCATGGCTTGGAGGCAGGCGTCGAAGCAATTATTGCCGAGATCCGCTCCATGAGCAAGCCTGTTGAGACACGCGAGGAGATCGCGCAGGTAGCCTCTATCTCGGCAGCGGACAGCACGATTGGCGAGCTGATTGCTGAAGTGATGGAGAAGGTCGGCAAAGACGGCGTCATCACGGTAGAAGAGGGTCGCGGTATTGAGATGGAGAAAGAGTACACGGAAGGTATGCAGTTTGACCGTGGCTTTATCTCACTCTACATGGCGACCAATCCCGACAATACAGAGGCCGAACTTCAGAACCCCTACATCCTCGTGACTGACAAGAAAATCAGCGCGATTGCCGACATTTTGCCCATTCTGGAGCGTGTCTTGCAGTCCGGCAATAAAAACATGGTGATTATCGCCGAGGACGTGGACGGCGAGGCTTTGGCAACACTGGTTGTCAATAAGATGCGCGGAGCCTTCAACGTGCTGGCAATCAAAGCCCCCGGCTTTGGTGATCGCCGCGAGGCCATGCTTGAGGACATCGCGATCCTGACCGGAGCCAATGTCATGACCGAGAAACGCGGTCTGAAACTGGAAAATACGACCATGCGCGACCTGGGGCGTGCCCGCATTGTCAGCGCGACAAAAGACAACACCACGATTGTCGAGGGTGCTGGTTCCCCAGAGGAGATTCAGGCTCGTGTACGTCAGATTCGCGCCCTCATTCAGGAGACGACCAGCGATTATGATCGCGAAAAGCTACAAGAGCGTCTGGCGAAACTGGCTGGTGGCGTTGGCGTGATTAAGGTTGGGGCAGCGACCGAGGTAGAGCTGAAAGAGAAGAAGCATCGCGTAGAAGATGCGCTTTCCGCTACACGTGCGGCCATCGAAGAGGGCATCATCCCAGGGGGTGGCGCGGCTCTGATCGCGGCTATCCCAGCTCTCGCAAATGTAAGCGTTGCGGCTGGCGATGAGACGACAGGCATCAATATCCTGCGCCGCGCTTTGGAAGAGCCACTGCGCCAGATCGCGTTCAACGCTGGTCAGGATGGCGCGGTCGTCGTCGCAGGTGTGCGCAATAGCCCACGCGGGTATGGCTTCAACGCCCTGACGAACGAGTATGTGGATATGCTCAAAGCTGGTATCGTTGACCCTGTGAAGGTGACACGCTCGGCCTTGCAGAACGCCGCAAGTATCGCGGGTATGGTACTCTCGACCGATACACTGATCACCGACTCGCCAGAGTCTGAGGCTGCGGCCCCCGCTGGCGGTATGGGCGGTATGGGCGGCATGATGTAGTACTCATACCCCAAATGTCTGTAAAAGCAGGCAAGGCGGCCTTTACGGTCTCCTTGCCTGCTTTTTAATTTAGATGATAAAGGAAGCGGATGCTCCATGCACGTTTGAGAACGGACGGGCAACAACAAGGGACAATACCGTTTAAATAGGGAGAATTGGTTGGGTTTGGCAGGGCGACCGCGAGGGTCGCCCTGCTCGCGGTCGCCCTGCTTCCATTGCACGTATGTAAGCGGTATTGACCACAAGGGATGCAATGAAGATTGACAGCTTCCTACGCACCCATGATGTTATAGCCAGCATCCACGAACATGATCTCGCCTGTGATGGCGCGTGCCAGCGGGCTACACAGGAAGAGGGCTGTATCGCCGACTTCGGACTGCTCGATATTGCGCCGTAGCGGTGCAACATTTCCAACCTGGTCGCGGAACGAGGTAAAGCCGGAGACACCACGAGCCGCCAGCGTGTTCAATGGGCCAGCCGAGATCGCGTTGACGCGCACATTGTGTTCGCCCATCTCGTAAGCCAGATAGCGCACGCTGCACTCCAGGGCGGCTTTAGCAACCGCCATGACATTATATTTGGGCATCACGCGCTCGCTCGCCATATATGTCAGAGCCACGACGCTGCCACCGCCATTGGCCTGCATCAACGGTTGGGCACGTTTTGCCATCGCGATTAATGAATAGGCACTGATATCGAGAGCGGTATGGAAACCAGCACGACTGGTCTCGATGAAGGGATTCTCCAATTCCGAGGGCGGCGCGTAGGCCACGCAATGGATGAGGATATCCAGTTTGCCACCGAAGATTTCCCCCACCTGCGCGAAGGCACTATCCAACTCCTCGTCCTTCTGCACGTCACACGGAATCAGTGGCGTGTTGGGAATCTTTGCCGCGAGATCGCGCACATATTTCTCCATGCGCTCCTGATAGGTCAACGCAATCTGCGCTCCCTCGGCGGCGAGGGCCTGCGTAATGGCCCAGGCAATAGAGCGATGATTGGCGACCCCAAAAACAAGGGCCTTTTTTCCTTCTAATAAAGGCATTGACGTTCTCCTTGATACATTATTAAAAATAAGGATGATAACAAGCTTAACGCTCGATAGGGTAGCGGCGATTCACCCAGCCATTCATGCCGTTTGCCAGGTTATAGACCTTCTTCAAGCCTGTTACCAGGGCGATTTCGGAAGCGGTGGCACTGCGTTGGCCCGATGCACATACAAAGATGACCTCTTCATCTGGCGAAATATGTAGCTCCTGTAGAGCTTTTCCAAAAGAATAGATACCAGTGATTGGCACAAGCTCGGCCTGGGCGATATGACCGCGATCCCACTCGTTGGGCTGGCGAACATCAACGACGCGCGCTCCACTCTCGATCATACGGCGAGCCTCATCTGTTCCAATCGTAGTATAAGGCAACTGCTCTTCTTCGTCATCGTATGGCATTGTTCTACTCCTCCTCGTTATACTGTTCTAACCAGAGACGGCCTAACAGGGTGGGTGTAATCATATATTCATCACCCGCAAAACTCATCGTCAATAAGCCCTGATCCTCCATTTGTCGAAAATCGTCGGTTATCAGATAATATTGACGGAGTATACGGGCAATATCGCTTTCTGGAAGCTGTTTCCAGCTTTGTAAAAGTCGCAAGACAGCAGCATATTTGGGGCTACTATCGTCAACCATGCGCATGGGTATGTTCCTTCTCTACTACGGAAGCGAATATGTGACCAACCTGCCCACAGTGTAACAAATTCTTCTTGTTTTGGGTAGGGGCGGGCGTTCCTTGCGGCTTTATAAAGAGAACGAGGACCAGCCACGCCCCGTTCTCTTTATGGACGCGACTGGCGGATGATCGAGGTGCTACGGGCGGTAAAGACATGCTGTTGCGCGCTATCAGTCGCAACCAACTCGCGCACAATAAAGGTCATAGAGCCGCGTTTCCCCTCGCGCTGGCGCACATCAGTGATCTGCGCAACGCACGTAATCTCTTCGCCAATCCGCAACGGGCGGCTATATTCATAGGCTTGCTCACCGTGTAGCAGTTGCATTTTTGCCATATCCAGTTCCAGAGCGGGAATAGGCACGCGAAAGGTCGTGGGAAATGTTGGAGGGACATAGCCCGTCGCCGTGTTATCTTGCAACGCCGGATCCTCGGTCGCCTCCAGGAAGCGTCGTACCGCATCGCCTTCGATACGGAATGTCTGTGGTTCAGAACACTTGCCAACGAGACTGCTATCAATGACCATAGATATGCTGCCCCCTCTTGTCTAATATATACGCAACAAACACTATTGTTGTCCATTGTAGCATATCGGCGGGGCAATGATAGGCAAGGGGGCGACCAGAGCGGTCGCCCTAGTTCGTCGCTAAGGAATTGCCATCATCTTGATCATCTGCTGGGTCGAATTGGCGGCTGCACGGCATGCATTGCCACAGTCTACCATGCCCTCTTGCAAACATTTCTCGGCACACTGCCCGTTGACCTCGCTACACGCGCTACCCACATAGCCCTGGAGCGGCGAATTGCGAATCATAAAGTGTGCGGTTGTCAACGAAATCTCAGCGCAATCGAGCAACAAACGAATATGATCGGGACTCTTGCCTTGCTG
Source organism: Ktedonobacterales bacterium (assembly GCA_027451525.1). GTDB lineage: Bacteria > Chloroflexota > Ktedonobacteria > Ktedonobacterales > Ktedonobacteraceae > DTNP01. The sequence continues at coordinate 2,373 of DAIDJF010000127.1, read as the reverse complement.
TATCGCGCTCATGGCCGTATCAACACAGGTCGCGTGGCTATTCAAACAATCCTGAATGCAGTCCTGCATCTGACTACTGAGCATCGGATTTTCTCTACTTGCCTGCATATACATCATCCCTTCTGTCTGTATTTGTATCTCATCTCATAAACATTCCACTTCTTCTCTTAACACGCCGTTATTGGTAGAAGGGATGACAGTTTATCGCACAATAATGACACAATCATACGGCGTTATGGTTGTCGTTGTTGGCGAACTGCCTCATAGAGTAAGATGCCCGTTGCCATTGCGACATTGAGTGACTCCACGCCGTTCGCCAGTGGAATGCTCACCGCTGTGGTCGCCAACGCACGCGCAGGTTCCGAGGGGCCGTGCGCCTCGTTGCCCATTATCAACGCGAAAGGTGTACGCAAATCGCAGGTATAGTACAGATCAGCACTACCTGCCTCTGCCAGCAAGACACGCGGCGCGGTCGCACAATGTTCTTGAACCCGTTGCGCAATCTCCGTCCACGAGAGATCACTTTCGATGGGCAGAGCGATATGTGCCCCCGCAGCCGAGCGCACCACCTTGGGGTTGAAACAATCGGCACAGTGGGGCGTCAAGAGCACCGCCGCGACATCGGCCGCCAGAGCCGTGCGTAAGATAGTTCCCATATTGCCGGGGTCGGCAACATCGTCGAGAATGAGCAGCGTCGGGCGGGTAGCGGACGAACGACGCGCGCGCGTCTGTTCAGGAACAAACGCGGCCAATGGTAAGACGCTCACGACGCCCTGGCTACTCTGCACAGCATCCAAAGCCTCAATGACGCGCTCGCTGACCTCAACCACGTTCTGCGGAGGCAATTTGACTCGCTGTAAGATGCGCTGTAAAAGCTGCCGACCTTCAGGTGTGCGTTGCAGCAGGTCGGGCTGATAATAGATTTCGTGCGGCTGAACACGCGCGGTGAGCAGGGCATCGAGCAGGTGCGGACCTTCCATCAGGAAGAGGCCGCTGCGCTTGCGCCCGCGTGGAGTGTGCAGATCACGGAGCGCGCTAATGCGAGGATTTGATGGGCTGGTAATCAATGGCATGGTTGCCCACCTCATTTCGTGCAAAAACGCGATGAACCATATCCCGAATTGGGTGATTCATCGCGTTTTCGTGTATTACTACTAGGCTTGTGTGCTGATGCTGTTGAGGGCCTGCTCGACAAGAGCAGTGAAAGCTGCCTCGTCATTGACAGCCATCTCGGCCAACATCTTGCGATCAATATCGATATTCGCGGTATGAATGGCATGCATCAAGCGGCTATAGCTCACGCCACGCATGCGCGCAGCTGCGTTGATACGTACAATCCACAATTGACGCATATCGCGCTTGCGGTTGCGGCGGTCGCGATACATATAGGCCAGCGAACGCATAACCGACTCGTGTGCGGGTCGGAATAAACGTTTGCGCGTACCACGATGGCCCTCCGCCAATTGCAACAACTTCTTATGCTTCTTATGAGCGGGTACTCCGCGTTTTACTCTTGGCATGTCCTGTTTTCTCCTTCAACAAATGTGTGATTAGAATGCGTAAGGTAAGAGGCGTTTCAGGCGACGTGTGTCACCCGTTGCAAGCTGAAAGCTCTTGTCTGCCGAACGAATCGCGGATGGCGACTTGTGACGGCGCAAGTGGCTGATCGCAACCTTACGGCGCAGGAACTTGCCGGAAGCGGTTACTTTAACCCGCTTTGCCATTGCTTTATGTGTCTTGAGTTTCTGTTTCATGACTCTTTCTTTCTGTCTCACCATAATTCCCGCGTGATGGAACGCGGCGCGGTCTAGCTGACTGAAACCATTTCAATCTATTTTTGCTCATCAAAGGCGAAGAGGGGCCTTTTTCCGAGCCTATCCCGCTTGCGTGCCGAGTATAACATACATCGGCTGCTGTGGCAAGTACCGATAAACTCAACGTGCTACAATAAGAAAGATAGGGGCCGCCGGCGAAGCTAAACGAATAAACATGGGAATACGCCTGAGACGTGAAAGCAGTCATGCTCTGCCCGAAATGCCGGAAAGGAACGTAGGGACCGATTATGGAGAGTAACAAAATAACATGGGAATCCGTCTGGGCTGGGGAGGGTATATTGTCGCACCCGAAATGTCGCAAAAACCGTAGGGACAAGATTTATCCTGTCCATAAGCGATTTATCGCAAGTCATGCCTGTGAAATGTCCTCGCACAAACACTTCCATTTTGCCTGGACTTGCGATAAATCGCCGCTGGACAGGATAAATCTTGTCCCTACTGCTCTGTCAAACGTCATTGCACACTTTTCGGCGTGTGGGGGGCAGGGCGAGGGCAAGCCTCGCCCCTACAATGATGACGGGGAAAACGGGCATCGTAT
>DAIDJF010000126.1:7789-10824 GCA_027451525.1 Ktedonobacterales bacterium | reverse complement strand
TCGTCTCATTGTAGGGGCGACCCTTGCGGTCGCCCTGCCTCTCCCAAACAGGTGCAATGACGTTTGACAGAGCAGTACGCCACAGGATGCGGACTCATTTTTTAGCCACGATTAGAGCGTCCACATGGGAAGTGGTGTTTGCATATATGCTATTCAGCGGCGGAAAAACCCTGGGCTTTTGCCTCGTCTTCAGATGTGAAGTAGACAACATCAAGTTTGCCGTCTTCAGTGCGCGGCAACTGGGCGAGGGGTGTCTCTACTGGATAGTAGCGTTTGTTGCCGACAACGCCTAGAAAGCGCGTACCAGCAGGATGCTCTTGCTCTACAGGCTCTTCGGCAACTGCGACAGCAGGCCCGGCCGCCTGGGTCTCTGTCTCAGTGTTGTCATGCGTAGCAGCTTTCCCACTGCCCGTCTGCACTTTGATGAAGCCGTTTTGTGAACCAGATTGCTCTAGCTGAATAAGCTGCTCTTCATCATTGCGGCGACGCAAACGCTTTTGCATCAGTAGATAGGTCGTGATGCCAGCCGCGAGCAAGCCCACGCCGAAGGTTGCCCAAAACACGAACGGATTCTCAGTGAATTCGCTCGTCACCTGACTCCCACGTTCAACAATCTCCTTGGTGGCTTTCTGGCCTCTTTGTGCTACCTCTTTAGAGACACGTTCACTGCGCTGTGCCAGATCACGTGAGACCTGACTTCCGCGTTCAAGCATTGCCTGCGCTGTCTTGCCACTCTGTCCAGCAATACCTGCTCCGCGCTCGACCAGCACCTGACCGAGTTTGCTACCACGCTCGCTCAAGTCGCTGCCGCGCTCGGCCAGCACCTGACCGAGCTTGCTGCCTTGTTCCGTCAAGGTTCCGGTCAGGTCATTACTACGCTTTAGCAGTTCTTGCGCATACGGCGTCTCTTTCAATTGGCGCAGAGCTTGACTGCGTTCGCGCGCGCGTTCAATCATTGTATTGACAATTGGAGCAAGCGTGGCGGTCGTTAAAATGCCAACGCGCAACCAGCGTCCAATCGTTCCCTCACTGTTATTCTGTTCTCTTTCCACAATCTTACCTTCCTCTCTGGTATATTAGCAGTACCACTATCATAGCAACTTTTCTTGCCACATGCTATCACAATCATTTCTCTTTTTAACACACGAGCTATACTATGTCATCTTACATTAACATATGTCAAGGGAATAAATGAAGATGCCAGCGAGACAGTGAAAAAAGGGAGGGAAAGAGGGAAAACAGCCTAGTCTTCGGACGTAACTTCGTTTAATTGTAATATCAGCCGACAGAAATGTAGCATAGCGGTGGCAAATTCTAAATAGGACTCCTCACTATCGGAGACATTCTGGTTTTTATTCGCGTGCCGTCGCAAGGCATGCATAACCACCATAATATCTTCTTTGAGCGTCGAGTCCAGATCACCTCGTTGCATGAGACGAACAACTTGATTGACAATCGAGTCTATCTCATAACGCATGATTTCCAGATCATACATCCAAAGATCATCTTCCCCGATTTCTTCATCCTGCCCAGTAAACTCTCCGTCATCAGTATGATAGAGGGGATCAGAGGGTCGTTCTGTTGATAACTCAGAGAATAGACTATCACGTTGTTTGGGTTGTCGTATTGGACGGCGATGAGAGGCAGGTCGTTCTTGCTCTACCCCCAGTTTGCGCAGTAACCCCGCCAATTCTTCTTCCCAGCCAGCCATAGGACACCTCCAAGGTGAAATACTCAAGCCCGAAACCTTATCGGAAGTGTAGCATAGTGTATCTTCCTTGTAAATGGCCCGAATGGTTAGGTTTTCTCAGCCACATATAGGAGAAGTGGCTACTCATTCCCCTTACGCCGTTTTTCTAACCATTTTTTAATATTTGCCTCTTTCCCTTGAAATCCAGGTGTATAGTAGCGGCGGTTATGTAATTCGTCAGGTAGATATGTTTGTAGCTGTGTGGCGGGTGGACGTTCGGGGTCTTCAATCTGCATATCCTTATAGTAGTCGTGGGCATACTTATACTCTTTGCCATAATCGAGGTTTTTCATCAACTGCGTCGGAGCGTTGCGAATATGCAGCGGCACGGGGGCATTGCGCGTCTTCTGCACGTCTTCCTGCACAAGACTGTACGCCGTAGATAAGGCATTGCTCTTGGGGGCCGTTGCCAGATAGACAACAGCCTGGGCAAGAGCCAGATTACCCTCTGGCAAACCAACAAAGTGAACGGCTTGTTGTGCCGCCATACAGATTACCAGTGCCTGCGGGTCGGCCATACCGACATCTTCTGAGGCGATACGTATCAGGCGACGCACGATATAGAGTGGATCTTCGCCAGCCTCAAGCATACGTCCAAGCCAGTAAAGGCCACCATCAGGGTCTGAGCCTCGGATGGACTTATGCAGAGCCGAGATCGTATCATAGTGCTGATCGCCATTCTTATCGTACTGAAGGGCACGATGCTGCATGGCCTCTTCAATCACGGTCAGCGTTAGATGTATAGGCGTCTCCGCAGGCGCGCTTTCTTGCTGTTGGCGACTCTGCACCGCCAATTCCAGCACATTGAGAGCCGTACGCGCGTCACCATTCGCATATATGGCAAGTTGTTGTAAAGCATCATCGTCATATGTGACATGCAGGCGACCCAGGCCACGCTCTTGATCGTGTAAGGCCCGCTCAATGATCGTGCGAATATGCGCCTCGCTCAGCCCTTGCAATACAAAGACCCGTGAACGCGAGAGCAGGGCACTATTGACCTCAAAGCTAGGATTCTCGGTCGTGGCCCCAATCAGCGTCACGATACCTTGCTCGACATGCGGTAAAACGGCATCCTGTTGTGCTTTGTTAAAACGATGAATCTCGTCAATAAAGAGGAGCGCGCGCTCGGGGTGCACCACGAGGCCCTCGGCGAGGCGCGTCACCTGGCAGCCGGCCAGCGCCTCGAGATCACCGCCCTGGAGCCGGTGGTCATCACCGGCGACCCGGACCGGTTGAAGCAGCTCTTCCTCATCCTGCTCGACAACGCCCTGAAATACACGCCAGA
>DAIDJF010000126.1:0-7779 GCA_027451525.1 Ktedonobacterales bacterium | reverse complement strand
TGGCGCAGGCGACGAGCCTCCTCTACGACTTTGCGCAAGTCCGCGACACCCGCTGAAACCGCACTCAGACGGACAAAGCGCGCGTGTGTATGGTGGGCGATGACCTCGGCTATCGTCGTTTTGCCACTGCCCGGCGGACCCCAAAGGATCATCGACGTGACGGCATCGTTCTCGATCACACGGCGCAGAATTTTGCCGCGTCCTAATAAATGTTCTTGTCCAACGATCTCATCTACATTACGTGGGCGCATACGGGCCGCCAGCGGTTCGCCCGCGACTACCGTTGGTGCGGAGGGAGAAGGAGTGCTAGCAGGTTGCTCCTCTGGTTCATCTGCCCCAAAGAGCGAGGATTGTTTTGGCATGGCTTGTTCTAGCTCCTTCTCGATAGCAAGCAACAATATGTTGATTTTATTTGCTAGCATATCACGTTTACCCGCCCACTGCTAGCATTTCGATAGCTTATCCGGCAGGATATCTTGACATAGCCCTCTCACTCGTCGTACACTATGCATGTATAAAGTTATGAGAATGATTATCATTTCAGGACCAATAGCAATGCAGGGTAAAACATTAAATACAAACGCGCAGGCAGTCTTGGATGTATTGCGAGCAAACTCCAATCACCCCACCGCGCAAGAACTTTATGAACAGGTCCGACGAGTACGACCCAACATCGGCGTTGCGACGGTTTATCGCATTTTACACCAATTAAGAGAACAGGGCATGATTCGGGAAATTGGGCGTGATGTTGAATGTCGCTATGATGCCGACACGGGGCATCATGACCACGCGATCTGCACCCTCTGTGGGGCCTTGTTAGATGTGCCAGCGGATGTGCGCATTCCCCAGGATCAATTGTTGCGGGCCGCGCAATCGGCAGGTGTAGAACTGAACGACTATGAGGTACGTATCTACGGACGTTGCCGTCAGTGCAGGCAACAGAATAATTAATGTGGAGAGAGGCAGGGCGACCGCAAGGGCTGACACATGTAGACCGGACGGGCGACCCTTGCCCTCGCCCTGCCCCACTTGACAGAGCACTACGTCACATTAATTTCCTTTTTTCATTTGTTATATGCGATGAATCATGTTTTTATCGCTGCACACTATAAATCATCTTCTATTTTAGCCAAAACTGCTTATCCGCATCGGGCATATTGCTGCGTTGCACGGCATCAGCAAAATCCTCTGAATTGGGCTGTGGCTCAGGCGCGCGCGCGCCTTGAATAGTCTGACGACGGAAGGTCGCCAGAACGGGATTGCTGTTATGCAATGCCGCGATAAATTGCTGCGTGCTCACTTGAAAAAATTGGGCCAGACGCTCAAGTTGTCCACTACTCAAACTGGCGGCACGAATCTTGCCGTCCTCTAATTTCTGCCAGACATTCGCGGCGAGGCGCAGTGCCTGCGCGGTCTCTAATTTGCCCAGGTTGCGCTTCTTGCGCAGTTCAGTAACAGTCTGCGCAAAGAAGACGCGCGTCAGGGCCGCCTGGGTTGCGCGCTGGGTCATCATTATAACAGCGGAATTCTGCTCATCTTGCTCATCAGAAGTCTCGCTACCAGAGGCGTAGTACGCGATAATAAAATCAATCAACTCCTGTCGCTGCTGAGGATGATCGAGCAGCAGACGTTGCTGGGAGAGCGCATCACCCGCCTCTTGTGCCGCCAACCAGGCTAATTTTAATTGCTGCAATTCATATGTACTCATTTATTTAGGCCTTTCTGCTTCTTCATCCGGGGTTGCTCCTGTGTAACCTGCGTGGGCGCGGCAGGAACCAGGGCATCTGCATCGCCTTGCGTCAATTTTGCGCGTAGCAATGTGTTTGCACGCTCATAACGCATGCGAACGGTGCGTTCTGTAAAATTACAGACGCGGGCAATATCATCCCACTTCCAGTGTTGAATGGCACGCAACATGACAATTGTGCGGTCCACATGATCTGGCAAGTAAGATAAAATACGCTTACACTCTTCCTCTGCATGTAATTCTTCAAATTGATCGTGCGGGTCGGCGACATCGGAGGCTGGCACGCTTTCATCAGTGGGTGCCGGGCGCAGTGGCTCCATCAACGTGCGTGGCACATGTTGAGGTCGCCCCGCGGGCTTCCCGCTCTCATCGCGTCGGAAGGTTAGCCCTTCCATGCGGAGCATCCGTTGAAATTCATCGACACAGAGGCAGCGTAAATAATGGACAAAATTCTGCGTCATGAATTGTTCACGTGGGTTAAGGGTTTCGCGCAGCAGGCGTTCCGCCATGTTTGCTATCGCCTCTTCGCGCAGGTCTGGACGATGCAATAAGCCATGCGAATGTTTTCTAAATAGAGGCGTGCAGCGATCAAGAAGGACTGTAGCAAGTCGCTGTATCCCGGACAGGTTATTGGCGGCTTGTAACTCACGAATGGAGACTACCAGTTCAATCTCGCTGATCTCAAAACGCCCCTCGGCGGTACGCCGCTTCAGGCGATCATCCAGGTTTGGGTCGCTCAAATCTATCATATATCCCCCAAAAGTAGTACTTACCTCTCAGGTTTTCCGCGTTTGTGTTTTCTCTATTGTATATTCTTCGTTACATCAATAGAAACGGAAATGGCCCGGCTCCCACAATAGTCCTATTGCTGTGGGTCAGTCCTGTCTCTGCTGCGCTGAACCGTGAACACTGCTGTTTATGGAAACTGAGGGAGACGTGGTCAACTCTTCTCAGGTTTTTCTCTATCTGACCGAAAAGACATAGAGAAAGTCTATTAAATTTACCCTATACGCTCTTGGTTGTAGGGGAGGAAAACACACGTGCTTGAAGTTCTACCAAAAATTGCTAAAATGCAGGCGTCTTATCTCACGGGCAAGCCGCTTGCCAATCCACTGAATCTGACTATTAGCGTGAGTTATCGCTGCAATTCGCGCTGCAAAACTTGTAATGTCTGGCAGCGACCCAATGATGATTTTACTATAGAAGAATACGAAAAGACATTTGAGTCTATCGGTCGTGATGCCTACTGGTTTACATTCAGCGGCGGCGAGCCAACCCTGCGTAAAGACCTGCCGGAAATGGTTGGCGCGGCCTATCGCCATTGTCGCCCTGGTATTATTAATATTCCCACCAACGGCATTCAGGATAAAATTATTCCAGGACGTATTGAGCGTGTGCTCCAGGCCGCTCCTACGTCAGAGGTAATTGTCAACCTCTCGCTCGATGGCGTGGGCGAAAAACACGACATCGTGCGTGGCGTCAAAGGCAACTTCGAACGTGCCATGCGTACCTATGCTGGTCTGAAAGCTCTTAAGGGTCGCTACAAGAATTTCACACTGGGCGTCCACACAGTGATCTCAAACTTCAATATTGATGAGTTTGAAAATATTTATAACTTTGTCTACGGCGAGCTCAAACCCGACTCCTTCATCAGCGAGATTGCGGAAGAGCGCGTTGAACTAGATACTGTTGGTATGGGTATTACGCCGCCTATTCATAAGTATGAGCCAGTGATTAACAAGCTCCAAGAGGATATTCGTCGCTCCGAGTTCACGGGCGTCTCGCGCATCACGCAGTCCTTCCGCGACCGCTACTATGACATCGTGAAGCGCACACTCGTTGAGAAGAGACAGATTATCCCCTGTCTGGCAGGCGTGGCTTCAGCCCAGATTGCCCCCAATGGCGACGTCTGGACCTGCTGCATTCGCGCCGAATCGGTCGGCAACTTACGCCAGCACAACTATGATTTTATGTCTGTTTGGACGACACAAAAAGCCGACGAGTTGCGCCACAGCATCAAAGCTGGCGAGTGCTACTGCCCGCTGGCAAACGCCTCCTACACCAATATGCTCTGCCATGTACCAACGCTGAGTAGTGTAGGAACCGAAGTTGGTCTGATTACCGCCAACTCGATCTTGCGCGGCAAACAGGGTAAATCATCGCGTTTACGCGACCTCCCTGTAATCAGTGCCGCTCAGGAACAGGCTGACTCTGACAAGGTGGGTAGCAGAGCATAGGTGGTGCGTCCCAACAATGCTAGATGTGGTAGGTTTCTTATGATACCAACATCTGCGGCGATCTGCGCGCAAGAATTTCCTGTGTCAATGCTGGATGAAAACTGGATCGCGCGCGCAGAAATGCGTATGCCAGCCGGTCCCACACATCATATTCCGCATCTGGATACGCTTGATAACGAAGAGCAGGCAAGACCCGATGAGGGAACGCTTATATCTCATTCGTTCTCACCAATGAGGATCCGGGTTCTGATCGTTGATGACCATGAGGTCGTGCGGAAGGGCATGAGTGCGCTACTGGCGGAAGAGCCGGATTTCGAGGTCGTGGGACAGGCAAATACGGGCAGTGGCGCAATTGCGCTTGCACAGCAGTTACAACCAGATATCATCTTGCTAGATATTCTGCTTGGCACAACCAATGGCCTGGATATCGCGCAACAACTGTACCGCGCCAATCAGGCAACGCGAGTGGTCATTTTTACCGGCTTGACCGATAACGAACAACTGGTACGGGCGCTACGCGTTGGCGTACACGGGTATTTACAAAAATCGCTACCCTTGCGGGATATACTGAACGCACTGCGCGCAGTCTATCGCGGCGAACGCGTAATCAGCGATCAACAGGCGATGACGCACATTCTGACCGAATTTGGCCGTCTAACCCGCGAGCGGGAGCGTGTACACTCTGGCTTGAGTGATCTAGAGATTGAACTGGTACGCCTGGCAGCAGAGGGTTGTAGTAACAAAGAGATCGCATCTCGTCAGTTTTGGAGCGAGGTAACAGTCAAGCGCAAGATGCAAGACATCTATCGTAAACTCCAGGTGACAGATCGCGCTCAGGCCGTCGCGGAAGCGATGCGCATGGGACTCATCTGATCTGGCGATGATAGAGAAAATACAAAAACACGTAGTAACAATCTTTTAAGCCTTGATACAACGGCGAAAGGAGCGAATCATGGCAGAATGTCCACAATGCGGCACAATGAATGAAGATGATGTGAAAAACTGCAAAGGTTGTCGCATTAACATGTACTGGGCGTACCAGCACTATCAGGAATTGGCAGAATTGCGTCAGTCTAACAAACTGCCAGCACGCCCTCAATCAGCCTCGTTTCTCGTACAGACGAGCAGCAAGGTTGATACCGGTCCAACGGCAGGCTGGCTGCGCAACACGATCAAAAAGTTTGGCCTCAAAGATGCAGGCAAAAAAGTTTCTACCATCGCTGACTAATAGCAGTGAGGCAGAAGACAAGAAACGCGCGTCGGGCATTGCCCAACGCGCGTTTCTTGTCTTTGGATGAGTTACGAAAACTACTTTTTGGCCTCGCTCAATGACGTGTTCTGTGTGGCCTGATTCGCCGTTGTCGGCTGATTCATGCCACCAGCATTGAACCATGCCGCTGAGAGACGAATGCCCTCGCGCAGGTCAACCTTTGGCTCAAAGCCCAGTTCGCGTCGCGCCTTCTCGATGCTATGTTTGTTGTCGCTCCCAAACATCAAAACGCCATGCTGCGTAACCAATGGCTCGCCTTTGAGAACAGGCTGGATAACGTTCTCCGCAACGATGCTACCATAGAAGAGTGGCAGGAAGGGAACGTGTAACGTAGGACGCTTGCCGCCCACTGCATCGGCAATTTCGTTAAACATCTCCGACTGCGTCAAGGGGCGATCATTGGTAATATTGTAGGCGTTACCAGGAGCCTTCTCGTGATAGGCCGCGAGCATAAAGCCCTGCACAATATCAGTAATATAGCAGAAAGGCAGTGCGTTGTCGCCACGTCCGATGATGATACCCTTGCCGTCTTTCATGCGCTGGGCCATACGCCCGAAATTCAGGCGGTCGCCAGGGCCAAAGAAGCTACCAGGGCGCAGAATGACCGTCTCCATCTCGCTGGTCAGCATCATGCGGCGCATCAAACGATCTCCCTCGGCCTTTGTGCGGCTATAGGGATGGGCATCGGGATGGAACGGCGCGTCCTCAGTCAAAAAGCGTCCCACGCCCAGGCCATAGACGGTGTGCGAACTGGTATGCACAAAACGGCGTACATTCGCCACCTGTGCCGCTTTATACAGATTTTCCGTGCCAGTGACGTTCACCATACGATAGTCAGAGATAGGACGCCAAATACCCATCATCGCCGCGAGATGGAATACCAGATCAACGCCCTTAACGGCAGGCCCCAATGTATTCGGATCAGTAATATCTCCGCGCACGACCTCTACGCCTTGCGCAACCAATTTATCAGCATTTTCCACAGGTAATACGAGGGCGCGAATCTGCTCACCTCGCGCTTGTAATTCTTTTATAAGATGTCCACCCAAAAGACCAGTGGCTCCAGTAATCAGAACTTTCACAATATTTCCTCCAATATTTCTATGCAAGATATGGATAGAGCGGTGTACAATATACAATAAGGTGTATCTGTTCACATATGCAACGAGTAGAGCTTGAGTCCTAGAAGCCAGTCACCCAAAAGTACCGCTAGAAAAAAGATAGTTCGCACTAATAGTCCTATTTTTCAATTCTCGCTATCTCTCGTTCTACTCGTTTTTCATGCGGAGAGGACTTCACACCGTTATAAATAAAAGGAGATATAGAATATGCAGAAACAGCACACGCAGCTTCAGGAAGAAGAGGCTTCTCTACGACAAGGGGTCACACAGGATCACCAGCGTGCCCTACAGGAGGGAACACCAGACGTAACAACGAGCGTACAAAAGAGCATGACGCCACGGTATCCTGCCTGGCCTACCTCTAAGCCAGGGCCACAAAGCACGCCACCACCGCAGGGAACGCGGCCTGCCACCCCTTTGCGCAGCGAACAAGTGGTTGAGGTCGTCGCGCAACCGGGGACTGAGACATTTGCAAACGTGCCCGCAAGTGGAGAGACTGAGCAAGAGTTTCTTTCACCCAAGAAACCAAAGGAACGCCTCTAAGAAAAGAGCTTACTACTTCGCTCCCCAAATGCTGACAAACCCTACGTTTATTAGACTACGAAGGGCATCATAGCGGTGAGGTGAATATCTATTCGCCTCACTATTTTTGCACATATGACTAAACCGCCCGCTTGATGTGACAACTTCTCCTGTGTTCTCGTTATATGCTATAGGCATAGCTCTCATATACATTCTATGAATATTTACTGTGAACGAGACAGAGGCAAGTTATAAACTTTTACTGGATGAGGTGTGGTGGGGTCGGTGCGGCGGGCAGATTTCGGGACGGAGCAAGGGGACATGAATCAATGTTTGCGCTGTAATCAACCATGCAGTTCTTTTGTCTTATTTTGTGATACGTGTCGCATAGCATTGCACAACCAAACTCAACCAGACATATCAATATCTAGCGCACCGCCGGGACAGGCCGCACTATCGTCTGTCTCTGCACCAGCTATGCAGACAGTAGGAACACCTATACAACATATTGATGAGATACAAACTCCACCAGAGGGCTTGCCTATCGTACATGGCGGCAGCATACCTCCAGTCGGGGGACCGATTACGCCCCCGCCTCCTATGCTAAACGAGTCGCCTAACCGTGTTGAACAGCTTATCCGCAAATTGAGTGAGGCGGCACATCGTATTGCCTCTATCGAAGCGCATAATCCACACACACCACGTGTTTCGCGTCTTATGCCGCTACGCGATATCTCGGCCGATATTCAGCGACAGAGCACACCAATGCCCACCACCACCCGATCAGGTCGGCTGATCCACACGCACAATGATGATCTGGGGCAACGTCTGCCTGATCTCTGGCCCTGGTTGGCGGAAACTGACGAGAACGAGCAAGATAAC
>DAIDJF010000125.1 GCA_027451525.1 Ktedonobacterales bacterium | reverse complement strand
ATTGTAGGGGCGAGGCTTGCCCTCGCCCTGCCCCCCACACGCCGAAAAGTGCGCAATGAAGTTTGACAGAGCACTACGCAACCTATATTCATTTGTTACACACGATCAATAATGTGTCTATTAGCGTAGGCCGACGCGCGTGAGCAGTGCTACACATTCGATATGGTAGGTCTGCGGGAACATATCGACGGGCTGGGCCGCGACCAGACGATAGCGTCCGCCGCTACAGAGCGTCGCGATATCACGTGCAAGTGTGCTGGGGTCACACGAGACATAGCAAATGGCACGTGGTGCTAATGTCTGTAAGGCCTGTAACGCTTTCGGATGGCATCCTGTACGCGGTGGGTCAACGAGAGCCAGATCGATGCGTTCGCGGCGATAGTGCAATTGACCAAGCACGCGCTCTAGCGTGCCTTCAAGGGCAGTGATATTGTTCTGATTGTTCAGGGTTGCGCTGGCACGTGCATCCATGACCGCACTTGGCTGTGACTCGACCGCAATGACACGGGCAGCGCGTGGCGCGAGGAAGGCCGAGAAAAGACCCACGCCGCTATAGCCATCTAAAACCACGTCGTTGCGTTGTGGCTCCAACATTACCAGGGCACGTTCAACCAGCATTGCTGCTTGAATCAGGTTGACCTGGAAGAAAGAGTCGGCGGAGACACGAAATTTGCGGCCCATAATGACATCAGTGAGAAACTCTTGTCCGACAACGACGCGCCCATAGCGACCGCCAACGCGCTCGATGATGACGCCAACGATGCCGGGGGCGATGGTCATAAGTTCTTGCGCGAGCTGCTGGGGATCATCAATCACTGAGCCTGGGCGGGCATGAATGACAAGTAGTGTGGGTACTGCCTTCGCGTTAGGCACCGCCGCCAGACTGTTGCTGACCGCACCGACCGCGCCGCGAATTGTAAAGCCCTGAATCATCTCGCCAACACGCTCTCCAAAATAGTCGATGAGCTTGGCGCGCACACGCTGATAGACCTGATCAAGGGCGGGATGTAACAGGGCGCAATCTTCTAAATCCTGTACATCGTGACTTTCAGTCAACTTGAAACCAATCTCACCCGCAGGCCCAACAGAAAATAAAGCAATATTGCGATAGTACCAGGACGGGATATCGGGGGGCATGCCAATGGTAGGATGCACCAGTGCATCAGGCTGTTTGCCAATACGTACCAATAATTGGCGCACGATATGCGCTTTCCACGTCAATTGTGCCGGGTAAGCGATGTGTTGCCATTGACATCCACTATCGGTGAGCAGAGGATAGGGGGGAGTGATGCGCTCAGGAGCGGGACGCAGAATCTCTAACAACTCCGCACGGGCATGACCGCGCCGCTCTTCGACAATTTCCACCCGCACCCGCTCTCCAGGAATTCCGCCTGGGACGAAAAGCACCCGTCCCTCGTAGCGACCTACCGCGTCTCCGCCATAGGCAAGGTCTGTAAGTTCAACATCAATGCTCATGTTCACCTCGATAAACACCAGCGACACGTAACATCTCTGGTGTCCGTCCCATCTTTCCAGCGTTTTTGTGTTCCAGTTGTTGTCAAGCCAACAGGGAGACCCTATATGACTTTACAACGTGAGGGGTTGCCTGGGTTGACTGTATAGTCGCGTTCCAAAACGACTCAGGAAGACAGCACCCAATCCGATCATGCCTGCTCCTATATTGATAAGCCAGCCAACGTAAGGAAGTGAGCCTGCCAGAACTAAAATGGTCAATCCTACGATGACCTGTAACAGGCGTGTACTCTGTTGGGGAGCTATACGTTGCAGAATATAATCCCCAATCACCCAGCCGAGCGCGACAATCCCTAATGCCCAGGCAGCAATCAGCGCAAGCGCGACAAGAATGGCCAGTGGAATAGAGACAATGAGGGCAAATAAGATTGCCAGCACCACTGGCGCAAGAAACGCGCTAAGCAGACCTAGAAAGAAACTGCGTCGCATCTTGCTAAGAATGGTTGTTCTCACGAGCATAACGTGTTCGGGTAGTAAAACAATAAGTAGGATACCTACACCCAGCCAGGTGAGAATAGACCAGAATCGGAACCCGAACCCACCTCCATCTTCAATGAGGAGTTGCCCAATACTTTGCGAACAACCATAGACATTGCCATGAAATTGTATCGTTGTGCCTTTTGCTAGCTGTCCATTGCAGAGATGGATGTCACCGTTAAGCTGTGTTCCATCTTGTAAGGTCACATTGCCCCCGTAGAGGTAGATGTTGCCTTCGACACCGCCCGCAATGATCACATTCCCGCCAAAGGAGACGATATTGCCTTTGACGATACCGCGAATAACTGTTGTGCCGCCAAAAGAGGTCACATTACTGCAAATAACCTCATGACTATCTACAATGACCGCACCGCCAAGAGATGGTTCGTGTAATGTGCCTGTGCAGTCATGTCCATCGCTCGCTTCCGCGATTGGTGAGTTGGCGTGCAACAATACAATGATACCACCATTAATAAGAAGCGCAACAAGAAGTACAAGCCCTGGTAACGTGAGCCTGAACTGCCATCTTCGCCCAACTTTCAGCATACTGGAACTCCCTGTCACCACGATGTGCTATGACCATTGCCCCTGCACGTGTTGTTATCCACCAGGGATTTCCTGTGGTGGACGCATTAAACGTAGCCAGAGACCCATCATGATGACTGCCACAAATGCAACGCCGGAGAGCAACCAGCTATTGCGTGTGGCAAGGGTAATACCCGCTTGCAGATATTGCGCAAGCACAAGCAAAAAGTCGATGACGCTGTTGAATGCAGTAAGTGCCTGTACTACGAGATCAGTCTGAATGATGGTGATGGCAAGCAACAAAAGCGGAATACTCGCTAATGTGAAAAAGCCCAGCGCGGCAATAGCGGTCCCTATGGGTCGCATACGCTCAACACGCGACTTTTGCTGCACGCGAATGTCTTCTAACTGCCTACTAATGCGTTGCTGGCGTTGGACCGCGACCATAATCTGCTCTGTTGAAACGCTAGGACGTGGGCGCGTAGCCGTTGTCCGCAGTAAGGCATCCATCTGTTGTTGGTGTTGCTTAACCGCCTGACATACAGAGCAGTGCTGAACATGCTCTTGCAGTGCCGCGCGTTCTTCAGCAGACATGTCACCACCAGTTTGATGAGTTAGCCATTGTTTAGCGTCCCGACAGTGCATCAACCTCTTCCTCCTTCGTGGGGTCTTGCTGCATATAACGAGCCAGCAGTTCGCGGGCGCGATGCAAGCGAGCTTTTACCAGTGCAGGCGTCAGACTGAGCGCGCTGGCGATCTCCTCATACGAGAAATCGTGCCAGTAGCGCAAGACGATCACGGCGCGATATTTACTGGGCAAACGCTGTAAGTAGCGTTGAATTTCGTCCTGCTGTTCTCCCTGAAGCGCGGATTGTTCCGGGCCGGTGCCAACATCGACGATCCACTCAAGAAAGGGCACATCTTCTAAGGGCAAAGCCAGGAAACGACGACGGCGCAACTGGTCAATTGAGAGATGCGAGGCAATAGAAAGTAGCCAGGTACTAAATTTGTGCGTTGGCTTATATGTTGCCAATTGTGTATATGCTCGCACAAACGCCTCTTGCGTGATGTCCTCAGCCTCCGTTGTGTTATTGAGCATGCGGTAGGCAAGGTTCTGTACGGCATCTTTGTATCGCTCGACGAGTACCGCGAAGACATCCTGGTCGCCTTGCATCACCAGCTCGACAAGCGCGGCATCGCTCATCGACTCCACAATACTCCCTGCCTTCGTCGTACTTCTTGCGCGGCTCGCTGTAATATTCTGTACACCCGCAAGTGTTCCCGTCTGCCCTCGACCTGTTTTACGCGCTGGCGTTGTCAGTGTTCCAATAATACCTAATGTATTTGCTGCGTTCACTGTTGATTCTATCATGCGTCACCGCTCATCATTATTATTTTTTGCATAGCAAGAAGGAGAAGAAGCTCTCCTGTAACGATGTACGAGCGGTGTCTAAAAAAGTTGTAATCTTTGATTGAAGTGTAACATGACTGAAGCAATGTGACAAGTGGATAGGTACTTCTGCAATGTCCGCTCTCTATCGCATTAATGAGCATTTTTTCATAATTCCCCATAAAATGCTCCATCTCCTCTTGTTCTATGAACAAATTTACATGTTCCTGTTATCAATAACACGTCATTCCCATCATTCATTCCTCTGCTTTCCCCATCAAGACAGACGCAAAAAAATGGCACCGCTCAAATTCTATGCCTGGCTTGTCTCGCAATATGGTACAATAAGCGATAGCGTATCCGTGAAACAGGTACGCGCAGTCTCGTCACATTGTCCACCGTAGCACCCGTGTTCTGTGCTGCAATGCCGCCCGGCGATGTGTGGCGCGGAGACGTAGCAGGACCAAAGGAGGTCAGTTTGGATTTCGCACTGACAGATGAACAGAAAATGGTGCAGCAGACGGTTCGCCGTTTTGTTGATCGTGAGTTGATGCCGCTTGAAAGCGAGGTCATGCAGAGCGAGGGTAAATACCCCACAGGTATCGAGCCGGGTCTCTACCATTCCTTGCAGATGAAGGCGAAGGAAATGGGCTTTTGGGGCATCAACACGCCCGAAGAGTATGGCGGGGCCAACCTGGGAGCCGTTATGACGGCTTTAATTGCGATGGAGCTTGGTCGCACGCTTGTGCCTTTCAGCTTTGGTGGTGGCGCGGATAATATCTTGTATTATGGGAATGAGGAGCAGAAAAAAGAATATCTTCTTCCCACCATTGAAGGTACGCGCCGCTCGTGTTTCGCGCTCACCGAGCCAGGTGCGGGTTCTGATCCCTCCGCAATTCGCACAACTGCGGTCAAAGATGGCAACCATTGGGTCTTAAATGGGCAGAAGGTGTTTATCACCAATGGGAACGAGGCCGATTTCGCGATGGTCTTTGCCGTGACAGACCGCGAGAAGCCGCCCCAGGATGGTGGCGTGACCTGTTTCCTCGTTGATCGTTCGATGGGTTGGACCTCGCGTCCCGTGCCAACGATGGGCGGCTGGTCACCAGCGGAACTCTTCTTTGACAATGTGCGTGTTCCCGACGATCATGTGCTGGGCGAGGTCGGCAAAGGCTTCTCGCTGGGCATGAAATGGATTGGACAGGGACGTTGGGTGATCGCGTCCCGCTGCGTCGGCACGTCTGAGCGTCTGCTAGAGATGGCAATTAACCAGGCGAAACAGCGCGTGACCTTTGGCGAGCCGATTGCCAATCGTCAGGCCATTCAGTGGATGATTGCCGACTCTGCGGTGGAGATTCAGGCCACCAAGTGGCTGGCTCTGCACGCGGCATGGAAAGCTGACCAGGGCCATGACAACCGTCACGAGGCCAGTATGGCGAAGCTCTATGGTTCCAATATGGCGAATCGTGTTGTTGACCGCGTCATGCAGATTCACGGCGGCATGGGCTACACACGCGAGATGCCAATTGAACGCTGGTATCGCGACCTGCGTGTGACGCGCATCTACGAAGGCACAGACGAGATTCAGCATTTCATCATTGCCCGCGCACTGCTCAAGGGCTACGCCAAAGTCGGAGCCTGGGACTAGGCTTTTCGCCTATTCTAGTCAATCGCTAACAAGAATAGTAAAAATTGTGACTGTCTGACGGTCATAAAAAACACCCGTATATATATTCATCAACGCGTATGGTACCCACGAGGAGTGCCACTACAAATAAATTTCGCACCAGAGGTGCATAATACATGTAGTAACATTCCTCGTGAGTGCCATGCTTACTTCCTCATATTATAACTTTGTGCTTATTTGCTGAGAATCCTCTTCACGAGAGACCCCACTCATCCAACTTGACCCAGGTTTGCCCCTCTAGCTTCCACAAGGTGGTGTCAAACGAGATGCTCGTACTTGGCAGAATGTCGGTCATTTCCAGGACAGCCTGCATCTTAACATCGTAGAGCAGATCACCAGTATCAGCAGAAGTCGGAGGGCCGTTCACCGTCGCTCGTGACCAGTTCGTGCCATCCCAGCTCCAGCCTGTTTGAACTTTGTCGTTTTGGCTGTCTCCTCCAAAGAGCAAGAAAATCTGCCGATCTTGAGGATCGTAGACCATATTTGGCTGACCATAGAGTATCTGTTGCCCATTGAGCATGTCAAACAGCTTCGGGCTGTTTTGCGGGTGAAGTTGCACCCAGTTGCTGCCAGTCCATTGCCAGGTATCGTTCAATTCCTTGCGCATGGGTGTGGCGTTTGCATAGAGTCCCCCAAACAGAATCAGCTGATGTTGAGCAGCGTCGTACGCCAGGGTTGGGGAGAGGACGGGAAGAGGTGCGGTGATGGGATGTTGTTGCACCCAGTTGCTGCCAGTCCAGACCCACGTATCATTGAATGACGGCGGGACTAAGCCTCCTATTGGTGGCTTGTTGCTCCCTCCACCAAACATCACCAGCTGGTTGGTCGTGGCATCATAGGCCAGCGCGGCGTCATCGCGGGCTGGGGGCGAGGTCGCCGGATGTTGTTGCGTCCAGTCCGTCCCATCCCATGTCCAGGTGTCGCTCAACATCGGCGTGTTTTTCCCAAGCGAACTGATACCTCCAAACATCACCACCTGCTTCGTGGCAGGATCATAGGCAATGGCAACGTTTGATCTGTTTGAAGGCTCATGGGCTGGATGCAGGTGCGTCCAGACACTGCCATCCCAAATCCAGGTTTGCTCTGGCTGATTATTACTATAAAAAGTATCGCCTAAAAACAACACAGCACCCATCTGATCGTCATAGACCAGAGTTGTGTTTCCCGTGGCAGGAGGAGCAACAGATGTTGCGGATGGACTGAGTGGAGGTGATGGTGAGAGTGTCCCGTTGTCCTGGGTGACAGTCGAGGTAGTCTTCTGAGTAATAGCCGGAGAGGTGCAGGCCGAGAAGGTCAGCAAGCAAGCCAATCCGAGGATCGCCTGCACGCTCAAACGCCGGAACCATCGATAATTTCTCATCAGCGATAAATACTCCTTTTTACATTATTTGGCGTTTAGACTCATTTCTCATAGAATTGCCTGTAGGGCGGTATGAGCCATATTATTGCGAAAATTGCTTCGGTGGCTTCCAGGAGCGATTCATTGAAAATTAGTCTAAATTCCAAACATTCTATTATGTAAAATGCAATACTCCATGAGCACCATTGCTCATGGAGTTGGGAACATCTGATGCTACCCAGTTCCCAGTAGTTCTGCAAAGCCGAGTTTAGAGCAAGCTACCAGATCAATCCTCCGTTGTTATTGTCATTTTCTATGGCAGTATACAACTGTGACTGGCTAATTGTTTTGACACCGTAGCCAGTTGTTTCACAAGCAGCCGGGCCACTATCACAGGTTTCGTAATAGGTGTAAGTGCTGTTGCTATTGTTGTAGCCTAGGATAGCGATATCGTGGCTACTGCCTTTGTAACCACTGTTCTGCCAATCTGGCAGGTATGAGTCGTTCACTGATACGACTGGCGGGACGCCATACGAATATGTGTCGTATTCGATATCGGACAGGAGGTTTGAGGCAGAAAAACTCGCGGGATTGACTGCCACATAATAGTAGTTCTGCCAGATGGTCGATGATTCGCCAGAGGCTTCGTAATTCATGCCAATCAGCAAGTCTGGATTTGTTGTATAAGCCGTGGGGTACGTGCCATAGGTCATTACCCCTGGCAATTTCCAACCAGAATTTGGCGGATTGATGCCGTAAGCGATATGCATAATATCTGGCTTTCCGTAGGTAGTAAGCCAATAGAGGGAGGAGTGCGGATCTCTATAGGTGCCAGCTCCGGGGAAGGGAGCGGCTGTCCAATACCATGATGCTACTGATGCCGCTCCCGGGCCACAGAGATACCAATTAAATTCATCGGTATAATATGAACCTTTGCCTACACCACTTGAAGAGTCCTGGTAGCCGTAAGCCAGAGGTTCCACAAAAGATTGGACGACAGCTAGGGTAAAGCTGGAAGGATCTGCCAAAGGTGTAACTTTCCCCAGAGGATTAATCTGATGGGCACTTTTGGCCTGAAGAAAAGCTGCGCTCTGATTCAAATTCCCTTTTGCATCAGTCCAAAGCTGACCATTTTTCAGGTGTAGAGGCGGACTCTGCGTCATGCTTGCAGCGTGAGCAGCAGGTTGCATGAAAAAAGATAGGGAGAACAGTAGCAGCAATGTCACAACGAACAAAAACCGTGTGAAAAGACATGGTGCGCAGTGCGCGTTGTTTCTCTTCAAGGTAATCACTCCTTATGTTCTATAGTGAACAACTCTCGATATATACGCGACATCGACTCTTATGAGCCTTCAAACATAACACCCTCTGGGAAAAGGATACTATGTCAGATAGACAGGCGAATGTATTGACATACTGATGCAAGGTATACAATTGACCTCTATTAAAATATGTTACCTACAACTCTAACTCTCTGTCACCTCCTTTTTATGTTTCTACAGGTATTTGACATAACTTACTCGCTAACAATTAAGAGATATATTCGTTCTCTTCTTCCCATTCGCTAGCCACACTTTATAGAAATATTTATACCTGACAAAGGCTCTCAGCACCACACATTTTCGGTACATATTTTCTAGCCAAAACGATGTATTTTTGATGTAGCCAGAATCCCAAAAGATATATATTTCTCTATTACTGAGGTGTACATTTTTGATGTAGATTGACCTGGAATCGGTTCTGTTGCTTATGCCTTCTGATCCTCTCCCGTATGTCCGCCGCATGTCGTTTGACGGTCTCTACTGAGATCGTCAGCTGGTTTGCTATTTCGGAGTACGAGCGTCCTTGGTTCAGTAGCACTGCGATCTCCTGTTGTCTTGGTGTCAAAAATTCCGCCTGCATAGGTGATAGACTATCGCTACGCTCCGCGAGTAACCCTATGAGCCAGTCAAAAAAAGCAGCATCAACCCAGAAACGCCCCGCTTTAAGATGCACTACAAAACGTAGCAACTCTTCGGAAGGATTCTCATTGAGATAGGCGCGTGAGTGGCGAGCATGGGCTGCAAGCAGTATCTCTTTGTTCGGTTGAGATGCCAACACGATACTTATGCCTTCTGGAACGTCAGCGAGTTCAAGCAACAGTGCTTGATTGATGACAACGAAATCGTATGAACGAGCCGCAAGAGCAATCTCGAAAGAGGTCGCCGTGGTAGCCTCTTCAAAAAAGGCGTTACCAAATTCTTTAGAAAAGAAACCTCGTAACCCTTGACGAAAGACGAAGCGAGGATCAGTTAGTAAAATATGCTGTGTACTAGTTGCAGGCCTATCAATCAATTGCTGTGTTTCTGTCAGTTTATTCTGCACTAAAGTTTCCCTCTCATTGACAAAAAGATATCAAGAACCTTTCATGGAGTTCCGGCGTGAGATGGAGTTCCGGCGTGAGATTTTTCCATCAATAGCCCATCAGTATTATAGAAGCAAATATAGGGTAATGCAAGAGATAGGATAAAATTGGCTACTCCAGGCGTGCTGGAGCATAATTTCCGCTATGCATTTATTGCTCGATAAAACGGCCCTTAAGTGTCTTTTTGACGATAGGATACAACGTGCGATATAATGATTACTTATATCGCACGTTCTCGTCTGTTTCTCCATCCATGCTGCTCGTCACCCCGCTTCTTTCCTAAAGCTCCTCAAAAAGTAAGGTTATCGTGCTTTTATTGGTATTTGGGCTGAAATGCCATAGCTATAAAGGCAGCAGCGCAGCGGCGTCAAAATCAAAAAGGGCGGCGAAACTGTCCTCTGTCAAACTGGCATCTACGAGGGCTTGTTCGCGCCCACTCAAGCTCTCAGTGCCAAGCGCACCGAGCCAGACTACTTTTGATCCTAAAAGCCAGAGCAGTGTGAGCCGACAATCTTCCATCAATTGGGCAAAATCATACCCTGTGACACCATCAGCTCGCAATAGTTCATAGTATCGCCGTAGGAGATCATCTTCGACAATGCGGCGCGAAGATGTTTTCAGTGACCCGAAGAGGAAAAGTCCCAGATTAATAGCAGCGCGACCACGCGCCACGCTCTGCCAATCGAGCAGTACCACATCAGACTTGTCTTTTCCAGGAGCGAAAAGCACATTATCCAGGTGCAGGTCAGCGTGAATCATCGTTGTGGGTGAGCGTTTGAGCCGCGCGCGCACGCTTCCATAGTCGGTCGTAAGAGCATCGATGATTTTCCGCACACTCGTTGGTATACGATCTCCAAAATGCTGGAGAAAAGGCGCGACGAGTTGGTTATAATGGCTCTGGGCTGCACGCTCATCGCCGCCCCAGTGTGGAAGCCAGGAAAATGCATCCAATTGTGGGTTATTCCACCATTGCGCATGAAAATGTGCTAGCTGCTCGACGATGAGCGTCGCGTCTTGCGGAGAACATCCATGAAGGGCATCGCCGCCACGTGCGTTGCGAACATCTTCTAGTACCAGGATAACATGGCCGCTTGTTTCATCTGTTGCCCCATAATACAGGTGAGGAACACGGAGAGCGATTAAAGGGGCAATCTGCTGGTAGAATGCCACCTCACGTGCGCAACGCTCAAAGTAGCGACGGGTTGCTATTTCATCTTGCTCCTGCGATGCACGATAAGCCGAAAGCGTATCACGCTGGGCAGTGGGGAGTTTGACAATGACAGAGGAAGGAGCAGTTTCCTCTCTATCACACCTTAATTGTATCATCTCCTGTCTACAAGCACATCGTCTTTTTGGACGATTTTTTTTTGCACTCCTGCCCCTATACTCAGGTGTGTGCGAAACGAGCCGTCACCGCTTGATGGGCTGTATCTGGCTAGTACAATATTCTGGTAAATCGTTGTAGCCTGAAGGGTGTCATCGAAATTGAAGCAGGAATTGCCGAGGGAGGTAAAAATATGCGTTCATATGTGCTTGGGTTTCAGGAGATTGATAAAACAAAAC
>DAIDJF010000124.1 GCA_027451525.1 Ktedonobacterales bacterium | reverse complement strand
CTGACTATAACCAAGCCATTACCCTTGATTCTACTCAGGCACAAGCCTATGCCAATCGCGGTCTGGCTTACCTCAATCTCAAAGACTACCCACAGGCTATTGCTGACTGCGATCAAGCTATTGCCCTTGATCCTACCCTGGCGCAAGCTTATGCCAATCGTGGGGCCGCTTACCTGGGCTTGAAACACTATCAACAGGCTATTGCTGACTGCGATCAGGCTATTGCCCTTGATCCTACCCTGGCGCAAGCTTACTCCAATCGTGGGGCCGCTTACCTCAATGTACAAGACTACCCGCAGGCTATTGCTGATTGTGACCGCGCTATTGCTCTTGATCCCTCTCTGGCGCTCGCTTACTCCAATCGTGGGGCCGCTTACCGTAGGCAGGGCAACTATCAACAGGCCATTGCTGATTATAGCCAGGCCATTGCCCTTAACCCCACCGATGCCGACGCCTACTTCTATCGTGGCATTGCTTCTCTGTGGCTCAAGGATGCTCAGCAAGCGGCTGCTGATTTTCGTCAGGCGGCCAGACTCGATCAGGACGATCTGAACAGAGCATGGATGGCCGTCTGGGCTGAGTTGGGCAAAGAACAACCGAGTATGGAGGTCAGTGCGCTCCTGGAAGCGCTCGCACGTCGTGAGACGCACAGCAACTTTCAGCAATATATCGTCCATCTCTGCACAGGTGTCTCGCTCAGTTTGCATGGCAAGGTGAAGGAAGGACTGGCAGCGGTGGAACAAGCTATACTCCTAGAACCAGACGATTACGATGGCTATTTCTGGAAGGGTGTGCTCAGCGCGTACTATTATCGTGGAGCACGCCACGAGCAGGAGGCCATGGAGGCGATTGAGCAGGCATTACGGAATGACATGCCGCCGATCTTATTGCGTCCGTTGTACTGGCTAGAACGTGACCGACCGGAGTTCTTCGCTCGTTACGCCAAACCGCTGTTAGCGCGATATGGCGTATGATGCCCTTGCTGGCAAACGGGCAGCATCCTCCCGCCTCGACGCGTCTCCCGTTCCTTATATATATATTCGATTCCCGTGCATCGGAGCTTGGGTGAACTTTCTCCTCTTATAAGGAGCGGCAAGGAGCCGCACGTCTGGCGAATCCTCCCGACAATCGGGTGATTGTGCCGCGCCAGCCACTAGGCAGGCAGGCGAAAGCGTGGTAGAATAAGTTCTGTAAAGCGGCATTTACGGAACCTATTTTCTCGTTTTTTCGCCTCTTTTCGGCGCAAGCAGGCCCGCGAGAGCGACCCTTGCAACCACCGAAAACGTGAGCAATCTCAGGAAGGAGTCAGGAATGGAAGAACCCACTGCACACGCCTCCCCCCAGGAGACCGGAGTGCAGGCCATCGTCTCCACCGCAGCGTCTTTGCCCAGTGTGGCAAGTGAGGCCGTGCTCACCGATTTGGCAGGCCAACTGAGCATCCGCTCGCGGCGCATCTATCGCCATGATGCCACCGTCTTTGCCACCTGGCTGCAAGCGCAGAACCTGACGCCGGAGCAGCTCACGCGTTCCGCCATGATTGCCTACCGCGCGTATTTACAAGAGCGCTATAAAAAAGCCACCGCCGCGCGCATGTTTTCGGTGGCCCGTCGTCTGCTCAGCGAACAGGTGGCCCAACAACGTCTCGCCAGCAACCCGGCCAGCGAGATTCGCGGCTTCACCGTCGATGATGAATCGCCACATACCGCCCTCTCGACCCAGGAGGCGCAGGCCCTGCTTGATGCCATCGAGACGAACACACGCCTCGGCCAACGCGATTATGCGCTCCTCCTCTTTTTGCTGCGCACGGGCGTGCGGCGCTCAGAGGCTGCCGCGCTGACGCTGGCTGATCTGACCATGCAACAGGGCCATCACGTCGCCATCATCCAGCATGGCAAAGGCGATAAGCGGCGTATCGTCAAGGTGGCGGTCGATGTGTGGCGCGAACTGGAGGCCAGTATTACGGCGCGCCGCCAGTACCATGCTGAGCGGATGGCGCAGTTGTTGGCGGAGCTGGAACAGGAACGTGAGCAGGGGAGCGAGGCAGTGTACCAGCAACGGCGGGCGGCCATCATTGAACAGCACAGTATGCAGGAGACGGACGCGCTCTTTGTGCGTATGCGCCGTGGCGATCATCCCACACGCCAGGGCATGACCGACAAGGCCATTGAATTACGGGTTGCCCACTACGCGGAGCAGGCTGGATTGAAGCGTCTGACCCCGCATGATCTGCGCGCTTCCTTTATCACATTGGCCCTGGAGGCGAACGCGCCGCTGCATAAAGTGCAATATGCCGCTGGGCATCGCGATCCGCGCACGACCGAACGCTACCAGAAGCGCAAGCTGAACCTCGATCACAACGCCGTCGATTTTGTCACGCTTGCGCGCAGACACCAGCCGACCGAGTAACGATACGGACGACATGGTTTGTGCTGCCAGAGAGCAAGCCTGTTTAAAAATATATATAAGGAACAAGTGCGTTCCAGACCATGCGGCACACTACCGGAATCACGCGAGAAGATCTGGGCGCGACGACCTCAGAAATGCAAGCGTTCCTACGGCACAAGAATATCGCGACGACCAGTCGTTATTTCAAACGCTCTAGGAGCGCAAAGAATACAGATGGGCACGACCTAGAACAGATCTTTGATATTCACCGTACTCCAGAACGGAGACTTGGAGTCAGCATATCCAAGCCTTGGCGTACAGTTTTCAGGTTTAGGTATGCTGACTCCAACTTTGCCTTCCTACTGTCGTATATGTTCAATAAAAGGAAGAGAGAGAACCCAGGAACAATCTCCTTTCTTCCATTTCACGGTAAGTCGCCAAAAGAGTGCTTTCGCCGTGAAAATTCGCCCATCAGACTCTTTTTGTCGTTTAATAGTGTAAGGGATGAGTCCTACAGCAAGCCAGAGAACATTAATATGCATCGTTTTCACTCCTGTATAGAAACGATGATGCGCACCATCTTGTCAAGGCTGATTGATCGAGGTCCCTCTTGATTGATCAAGAGAAGTATAGAATCAGAGTCAGGTGGTTGCGTGTGCAACAAATGTATATGAAGTGTACATTTATGAGGAGAGCAAAACATGAAGGATGACAGAGATTTTGCAGATCTCCTTGACTGCTACCTGCAGCGTGCAGGATTCACACAACAGGAACTTGCAAATAAGATCAATGTGCATCGTAATACACTTGTCAAATGGCTGACTCGTTCCTCACGGCCCGAATCGCGCGAGCAGGTTCTACGGCTGGCTGATGAACTCTTTCTTAACGAAGAAGAACGGAAAGGTTTTATCCAGGCCGCCGGCTTTTCTCTAGAGCGGTGGCCTACCGAAGTGTGGCTCGTTCCTCAGCAAGATCCCTTCTTTGTTGGCCGTGAGGATGTATTCCAATCCCTCCAGCAGCTCCTCGTGCCAGGAAATGTAACAGCCTTGACACAGGCCATCAGTGGATTGGGAGGT
Organism: Ktedonobacterales bacterium; assembly: GCA_027451525.1. Lineage (GTDB taxonomy): Bacteria > Chloroflexota > Ktedonobacteria > Ktedonobacterales > Ktedonobacteraceae > DTNP01. The sequence goes on along the minus strand of DAIDJF010000124.1, from coordinate 7,600 downwards.
ATCGGCAAGACATCTACTGCTATCGAGTATGCTTATCGTTTCCATCAGTATTATAAGGCCGTGCTATGGTTACAAGCCGACTCGTGGGAGATCTTAGCTTCAGGATGCCTGAAACTGGCCGATGAATTGGGACTCCCCGAACAGAAAGAGACGGATCTGGTCATAGCAGCTGTGCAACGCTGGCTGAGCAAACACCATCACTGGTTGCTCATTCTCGATAACGTCGAGAATCCGCAGGAGATTCTCCCGAAGTTTGTGCCTCCTCGTCACCAAGGTTGTGTCTTGGTGACGACACGTGTACAGGATGTAGAACCGTTGGCTCAGACACAGAAACTTTCACTGATGTCTGAACAGGAGGGGATCCTTTTTCTTTTACGTCGTACCAAAAGGATTCCCCAAAAAGCCGGGTTAGAGAAAGCCAGTCCTGAGCAGTATGAGGATGCAAAACAGATCTGGCAACTTATGGGTGGACTACCGCTGGCGCTTGACCAAGCAGGAGCATACATTCTGGAGACACGCTGCTCATTCTCCTCGTATCAAGAACAGTATACCCGTCGTCGCGCAGAACTCTTGAAGCGGAGAGGAGAACGATTTATCGGTCATAACATGTCAGTTGCTACTACATTCTTCCTGGCATTAGAACGAGTGGAGCAGATCAATCCGATGGCTGCAGACATCTTACGCGTCTGCTCACTCCTCCAGAGCGACGCTATCGCCGAGGAGATATTTCTGGATGGAGCAGTCCACCTTGGCCCTCTTCTCTCCGCTAATCCTGACGGTTGGAACGAAGCAATAGGAGTTCTAAATAAGTATTCATTAGTGCAGCGCAACACTGATGCAAAGACCCTGACTATGCACCGATTAGTGCAAGCTGTGCTCCAAGACAGCCTGGAGGAAACGCAACGGCGTACATGGACAGGGCGAACAATACTGGCGCTCAACACAGTGTTTCCTAGCGTTGAGTATAGCACGTGGTTGCAGTGTGAATGCCTGCTGCCTCATGCTGTATTAGCAGCTCAGTATATTAGAACGATGCAGATCATCAACGAAGAAGCGGCACACTTGCTTAATGAAACAGCAAACTACCTTAGAGAACGTGCTCGCTATACCGAGGCAGAGCCACTCTTTCAGCAAGCGCTACAGATGAGACAACAAATACTCATCTCCAAACAACCCGATGTTGCTATATCAAATGTGGCTACATCATACAACGACTTGGGTAGACTCTATGCTAGACAAGGACAATACGAGCAAGCAGCACTATATTTTCAGAATGCACAACAATGTTGGGAGCAGGCTCTTGGTTCTGAACATCTCCAAGTTGCCAGTGTACTCAATAATCTAGCCATTACCCAGACAAGGCAAGGTCACTATCAAGAGGCAGAGCAGAACTTTCAGCGTGCGTTAGCAATTTGGGAAAAACTACATAGATCTGAAGATCCTCAAGCTGTTAACGTTCTTAACGGACTAGCGAATCTGTACGTAGAGCAAGGTAAATTCACGCAGGCAAAACCCCTCTTCCTGCGCACATTAGCAATCTGGGAAAATGAGTATGGACCTGACCATCCTCAAGTCGCCGTTGCCCTTAACAATCTAGGCATGTTTTACGCAAATCAGCGCGAATTCACGCAGGCAAAACCCCTCTTCCTGCGCGCATTAGCAATCTGGGAAAATGGGTATGGACCTGACCATCCTCAAGTCGCCATAGTTCTCAATAATCTGGCTGCCCTCTCTATAGAGGAAGGCAAATACGACGAGGCAAAGTCACGCTACCGCCGCGCATTGGATATTCGTGAGCAAACACAAGGATCTACTAGTTCTGATCTAGCCATCCCACTTGAAGGTTTGGCAGAACTGCACCTTAAACAGGGCAAGTATATGGAAGCAGAGCCATACTTCCTACGTTCACTCGGAATGTGGGAACAGCTAAACCTCGAGCACCCCCGGTCAATTCGTTCGCTGAATGGATTGGCAGAACTGTACTTTAAACAGGGCGAGTACATGAAAGCAGAGCCATACTTCCTACGTTCACTCAATATCCAAGAGAAGGAAACTGGATCAGAACCAAAGCATCCTAATATGGCTGAAACCATGTGTAATTTTGCACGGCTTCGTGAGGTACAGGGCAACAGCGAGGAAGCAAAAAATCTCTATGCTCAAGCACTAGCAATTTATGAACAAGCGCTTGGAATACACCATTCTAAAACAATGGAGGTACGTACACAACTCATCGCTCTGGGAAGTGAAGTAGAGCAATAAGAGGAAACAGCATACCTTGAAGGATTTCAGAGTAAGCCTATTTCCAACAGGGGTACTACCAGGAGCAAGTGAACGAAATGCCAGAGAGTGAATTTGGACACCATTCCGATAGTTGTGTACTGATGAGGAAAAATGAGGGGGGTACATGGGCTGTATCCAGCATCCTCTCTCGTCCCGCACCAACAAAAAACACCGCGCGTCCATCAAGAAAGAGGAATGGCCTTCGTGAGGAAGGAATGTTACGCAAGAAAGTGATGATGTCGAGTGCCCCCTTGCCCACCCTTTTCGGTTGGTTGCTTCCTCACTTCCTCTCCTGTGTTGCTGCCGTGTTTACCGAACAGGAATCTTCGGCAGTTTGATCCCTTGAATCACCGCCCAGACAATGGTCAGACAACTCGTTTCTGTGGTGAAGGCATCAATCTGGTCGGTCCGCTGCCGCACATTGCTAAAAAAGCTTTCAATGGCATTGGTCGTGCGAATGGAGCGATGCATAACCGAAAGAAACGCGTAAAAGGTGAGAAGATGTGCTTCGTCCTCCTGCAGACAGCGCACCGCTACCCGGAAGCGGTGACGGTATTTGGCTTTGAAGGCCGTCAAATTGAGCTGTGCCTGGCACTTACAGGCCATAACGCCGTCGATTTTGTCACGATTGCGCGCAGGCACCAGCCGACAGAGTGAATGATACGAACGAATGTATACAGCATCTACGGCTAGCTGGAAATGTGCACATGCCTGAGTCGTATCCCCAGACGACACTAACAGGTCAACATGGCGATGCCCTACTATCCGTGGCACTGCAAACAGCCTAACGTGTGCGCGCCGGTGAACACCTATGAACATCTCGCCATATATCGGGGAATAGTTATGAGTGTTTTATAAAAACACCACATAACTTTCCTTAGGAAATACTATTTTTCCTTGTGAAAACGTATTATATGCAGCGTATTTTCTTCTTTATCCCTGGTAATACTCAGAAAAAGCAGTATATCACAGGGATAGTTGTGTGTCTAAAAAATAAAACATTCATAACTATAGTCAGCACTTGACTGATGCTGTTATGCTTGCCTTGGGAAGTATCCTATTTTCTTGTACTTCCTCATGAAAATGGAGGTGTGCCAGATGAGGCGCTATACACTCAGCGAGTGCAGCATGCTGTTTGGGGTGGATCCGAAAACCTTCCGCGCGTGGCTGGCGCGCGACCAGATCGAGCCGCAGACCAGTCGCGCCGATCCGCGCATCAAATATCTGACCGAAGAGCAGGTGCAGCGGCTTGCCGTCCTGCACGATCATCCCCTGGGGGCTGGACAGCCCCCCCACCCAGAGGTGATTTCCCCGGCTGCCTACAAGCTGTTGATTGAGCAAGTTGCCGAACTGGAACGCACCTGTTCCGCCGCGCTCCTGCCGCTTCCCGGCATCCTGACGGAGCTTGCCGCGCTTGGCGAACGGGCAACGCTCGCAGAACAGCAGGGAAAGACGCTCACCGAAGCTCTTGCGCATGCGCAGACGACAGCGCGCCAGGCCGGGGAAGACTTGCGCGCCGAGATGCAGCAACAAGACGATGCACTCACCTCACGCATAGCGCAGGTGCACGAGCACGTTACGGCGGTCAACGATGCACTCACCAGCATCCATCAGGAGCTTACGCAACGAATTGCCTTGCTTGAGCAACACGATACCACGCAGGAGGAAACACTGCACACGCTCCAGGGGAGGCTCGTTCACGCAGAACAATATGTACGCGCTCTGGATCAGCAGATCCAGAAGCTGGCACGTGTGGGAGAAGACCAGACGCGTGACCTGGAAATTGTGCACAACCGCAACGAGCAGATCGCCACAAACGCAGAAGAAACCCATCACCTGCTTGTGCAGATGCAGCAGCAGGCTGAAGCGCAGACGCGTGAGATCGCGGCGTTGCAACGCCAGATGCACGAGGAACGCGCGGCGCGTACCGCGTGGGAAACCTGGGCCAAGCAGATGACGGAACAGCTGCACGCCCTTGTTCCAGCTGAGCAGCCACAGACCAAGCAGGTACGGCAGCGCAAGCCTCCTGTCGAGTAGTAGTCACGGGTGTCTTTAGCGCATACGGCAAGCTTATACTTGTAATAGTTATGAACATATTTTATACTTTGCTCATAACTTTTGAAAGGCTGGTGGAGTATGCCGCGAACACGCAAACCTTTCCAGGAGCGACGCATTGCGCTCAGTGTCACCGGACGCATGCGCTGGCAACCAGGTGACAAACATCCGCTCGATGTCCTCTTTGAGGATGCTCAGCAGATGCACGCGGCGGTGCAGGAGCAACTTACCGCCCTGCTTGCCAGCATTAAGCAGGCTGAGGAACGCCTCGCTGCGCTCCTGGCGAGCGAGCACCTCACGGACCCGACCATGGCACTTTCGCTGATGGATCAGCAGGCGCAACGCGCCATCTGGGAACGCTTTAAAACACGCAAGCATCATGACCACTTGCAAGCAGTTTTTGGTCTGCTCCGGCGACGCCGACAAACAGGACGCTTGCAAGCAGCCCAGGCTGCGCTGGATGTAGCTGTTGCCTTGCTGGCGCAAGAAGATGCGTTCAATCAAGACTTGCTGCGTGCGCTGATAGATGCCGAGGCGAAGATGCATCTGGCAGAACAGATAGCAGAGGCACCAGCGGCTTCCCATGAAGAGACCTTCCCTGAGCGCGAAGAGCTGGTTGATGATTCCTCTTCCCTGCACGTAGCTCCAACGCTGGAAGATGCGGTCTCTGATCAGTTCGCTCCCAATGTTGAGGTTGGCGAGGCTGATGCGTTGTCGCATCCTCTTACCGATGACATACATAGCGATGCATCTCCTATTCCTCCAGACCCTTCGGCACACGCGCAGCAGTACGACACCATCACGCCGCTGGTGGGGTCTGTTGAGCAATCACGCGACCTGTTGCGGCAGTTTGAGGAGCGCATTCGCGAACTGCGAGAACAGTTGCCCAGGAGCAACGGCTGGGTCGAGGTCTTCTACGTCCCCAAATGGAAGCTGAAACTGACGGTGGTTGAGCTGCTGGACGCGCTGGACAAAGAACGACAGGGGGTGCCGGTTCCGCGCGCCATTGAGGAGGCCGTGCATCCCCGCGTGGTAGCCCTCTTTCGTGCGGGCCGTATTCATGCTCGCGAGGATGTACCACCAGAGTTGATGGAGGAGGTCTTTACTATCGTACGCTATGGACCCTATGCCAACTATCGCTGGCGTGAAGGCAAGAGTCCCACCTATACCGTGTCGCTTGGGCCTCTCAAGCATACGCCGAGTGATGAGGCGTTTGAGCCACGTTATTAATGCGTGGACAATACCGCTGAGCTCACCTTATACCATGGAACATCCTCTTTTCGGCACTCCGTTGCATGAAATATGGTATATACTATCTACAAAATAGACAACGGAGTGCGCAATTTTGCGCCATCCGTTGTATAAATATGGACTTAAAAGGGAGGGTACCACGTGAGCAGGCAGCAGAAGCCGATTATGGACGCGAGGCTAGCGGCGCGCCTCCAGCAGAAAAAGGCGATTGTAGATGGGTACCGACCACTGCCAGCAGGAACGCTTGCCCGGCTGAATGAAGATTTGAAGATCATGCTTACCCACCATAGCACGGCCATTGAGGGAAACACCCTGAGCCTGAACGAGACGGCGATGGTGATTGAGTACGGAATGACGGTTGGTGGTCATTCGCTCAGGGAGTATAAAGAGACTGAGAACCACGCCCGTGCCTATGATTATGTGGTCTCTCTCGTTGCGGGCAACCAGGAGCCGATCACGCAAAAAACCATCTTCACCTTCCACGAACTGGTGATGCGTGGCCTTCTCGACGAAACGCAAATGGGGACATGGCGTACGGTCCCGGTGTATATACGCGGAAGCAATATGACGCCACCACCAGCCCGCGAAGTTCCCCGACGGATGCGCGAGTGGGAGCAGTGGGTCAACGGGAAGCAAGGACAGCAGTACGAACCTGTCACCCGTGCAGCCATTGCCCATCATGGCTTTGAAGCGGTTCACCCCTTTCCTGATGGAAACGGCAGGGTTGGTCGTCTCCTGCTAAATCTCATGTTGATGCGTGAGGGCTACCCGCCCGCCCTGGTGTTGAAAGAGTGGCGTGTACGCTATATTCATGCGCTTGATACGGGCAACACCGGCAACTATGGCCCACTGGTCAATATGATCGGTCAGGCTGTTGAGGCGGGCCTTGACCTGTATATTGAGGCATGCGCGACCATCCCTGCAACCGAGGAGGAGGATACCTTCCCTCTGCCTGTGTTAGCGCGGGAGTTTGGGTACGAGCCAGAGACGTTGAGCTGGGCCGCCCGTTATGGCCGCTTAGAGGCACGCAAGCAGGGGCGCAACTGGTACGCGACTCGCGCTGCTGTGGTTGCGTACCAGCACCGCGCCCAGGAGTACCGCCGACGGCACGGGCGTGCTCAGAATGAGGACAAAGCATGACATTTAGCTCGTCGCAAGCCACAGAACTTCAGCTCTGAATACGCTGTTTTCCAGTCATCCATTGTAGTCACGAACTATCTTTGGCTCAGCAGGGGACCATAGCTTTTTCGCGTTCAGGTTCTGCCTGTCGCCAGTGGCTGAAATTGGCCGTTCACAGTGCGATACACAAACTGCTCCCCACCAACTTGTACGATCATATCAGGCTGCTGATCGTGGCGCGTATCGACAAACTGTAGCGTCACTGGTACGAGATCAGCGTGTGGGCCAGCCAACTGTGCATTAATAAGATAGACCACAGCATGGGTTGCATCGCCGCCAGGGAACTCGATCACCTCGATTTGCCCATTGAGATTGAGTGCGAGAAAATGACTTGGATGCGCCGCGCTATCATGATGGCCGACAACGGCATTGACTTGATACGTGCGTGGATAGCCGTACTGGAGATTATCCCGTAGCGTCGTGAACCAGCTAAGTGCAATCTGGCCCAGTGCAATGAGGCACACCGCCAAGAGCATGCCAAACATGACACCAGGGACGAGCCGACGGGAGTGCCAGAACGATGCAGGCGCATGGGTGCGCTGCCACGTCGGGATGTCCTCTGCTGCAAGAGGTGGTGGCGCACTAGTTTGTGGTTGTTTAGTCGCACAGCGTGGCATGGCCTGGGTACGCGAGGCACGCGGAACACGAGGCGTATCTGTGCGTGGTGAGGATGGCCCAATGGGACGATAGCGCAGCGCACTTTTAGGCGCGATCCGCTCCTGCTCTGTGTGGCCCGCTGGCGAGAGAGTGCGTGGCATGGCGAGATCTCCTTGTGTGAATGACAAACAACAAGAAATATCGCCAGCGGGCGTGAGTAGAAGGGCTTAGAAAAAGT
>DAIDJF010000123.1 GCA_027451525.1 Ktedonobacterales bacterium | reverse complement strand
GTTATCGTGAAGCAGAGCGTTGATGCAGGCTGAGTTGCCCGCGTTAAACTCGCCCACAATCACGAGCAGAAAGAGATCATCCAGGGCCGTGGTAATCTGCTGGAGTGTGGCTGCATAAGCATCGGCCCCTTCAAAACCAGCCAACCCGCTTTGTAACTCTTGCGCAATGGCACGCTCTTTTTGTAAGAGGGTGCGTTGCCGCTCTTGTAAAACAACTTTAACCATCCCGTGTCCTCTTTGTTTGAGAGCATATGTCTTATATCGGAGCATTGTGGGGTCTTCTGTATCTAAGAACGAACGATGCGCGGCATCAGCTACGAAAAAATATTTTCTGCTGGTTGTTCTGGTACAATGACTTTTAGGGCCTGCGGTGCAATCGTGATGGTGGTTGGCGGGTAGCCTTTGCTGATATGTCCTGCAGGGTCGCCATCTAGTTGCATAGCAACGGTGCGAGGCAGGCGGAGTTTCAGCGTCTTGCAGGTTTCGTAGCGTACCCATTGGTGGCGTTCTTTCCTGCCAAGCAAGAAATCGAAGCCGACGATAATGCGTCCCCATATGTTGCGTGGGCGCAAGATGCAGACATCGAGCAGGCCATCATCACATTTGGCATTCCAGGTATATTTGATCGCTCCGCCATACAATCTGGTATTGCCGATAATAATCTGTAGGGCGCGTGTTTTGATGACACGTCCATCAAGCTGAAGAAAGGCGCGAAAGCTTGGATAGCCCAGCCCTAGCCATGTGCCGACCACAAGATAGCCCAGCACGCCGAAGCGTTTAGCAGATTTACGCTCGACAGCATGAGTGACCTCACCATCAAAGCCAATGCCAGCCATCAAAAGAAAATATCGCTCTTGTGTCAAGCCTAGATCAATGCGCCGTGTTGGGCCGTGGAGGAGTACCTCTCTGGCTCCATGATGATCGAACGGAATACCTGTCTCTCGTGCCCAGACGTTGACGGTTCCATTTGGTAAGACGCCCAGGGCCGTCTCGCTATTTGCCAGTTCCTGAATAATTTCGTTGATTGTGCCATCGCCGCCAGCAGCTATAACAACGTTGACGTTATGTTCAACGGCTTCGCGTGCTAACCGCCGCGCATCACCCGCTGCCTGCGTGAGACATAATGAAACGTCCCAGCCATGCGTGCGCAGAACCTCTACTGTCTCCTTAAATTCGCGTTCGTGTTGAAAGTAGCTACCAGAAGTGGGATTGGCAATGATGATCGCGGTTGTTTGGTGTACTTGCGTGTCCGTTTGTTCTGAAAGGATCTCTCTTTGCATTATCGCCTGTTATTCTCTCAAAATATGGAAGGACGAAACGAATAGTTTCCGTATAATAGTACGAGACGATAGTAGGGAAGGTTACGGTCTATTCATGCGACAGAGACAGACGTGTCGCTATGAATCTGCTGCGCATGGGCATTCCCCAATGGCAATGTGAAGATGAAGCAACTGCCTTCGCCCTGCTTGCCAGAACTCTCGGCCCAGATATCGCCTTGGAGTGCTTGTATCATCTGCTTACTCAGGTAGAGTCCCAAACCAGTCCCACGTTTTGTGCCTGATAGATCGCGCTGTAGTCGCACAAATTTCTGGAAGAGCAGGTGCATTTCGCCAGGCGGGATACCTGGGCCATAGTCGCGTACACGAATAGCGATGTGTTGGGTACCGATAGCCGGTGAACTCTCTACAGCCTCAATGGGTTGCGCTTCTACACTATAAAGACCCGCGCTGATGACAACGGGTGTTTGCTGAGGGGTGTATTTGAAAGCATTCGAGAGTAAATTGCGCATGACTTGACGAAAATACTGCTGATCGGCCTGCACCGTCAAGTCTTCTGGAATTTCAATTTGTACCGGGTGCTGTTCGCGCTGGCGTGGATCGAAGCCTTCAACCACCTCATTGACCATAGAAAGAAGCAGAAGGTTCTCTAGCTGAGGCGGACGGAGCGAATCGCTGGCGTAGTTTGCGTCTAGAATGCTGTTGACAAGGTTGAGTAATTCCTGACAACCATGACGCGCATTTTTGAGAAAGAGTTGCTGAGCACCCATGTCAATTTGCCCATTATACTCGCTCATTAGCTCAATATAGCCATAGACCTCGGTGAGTGGCGTGCGTAGCTCATGGCTCACATTGACAATAAACTGGTCTTTCAACTGATTCAACTTGCGTTCCTGTTCGTATGCCAGCGCGACCTCGCGATCAGCAACCATGCGTTCAATCATTTTGTTAATGCCTGCCGAGACAACGGCGAGTTCGTCGCGCCCAACGACTGGGAGACGCATATCTAGTTCTCCGCGTTCAATTGCGTTCATCGCGCGCCGTAGATGGTTGAGCCGCTCGGCAAAGGTCCAGATCGTCACAATGCCAATCAGCGCAACGACGATCAGCGCGAGTAAGGTCGTGATGAGCGTTCCCACGAATGGGTTTGTATCTACTTGTGTGGTGTGAACTGTTTCCGCCAGATTTTCATTAAAATGGATCAGAGAGCGGAGTGCGCTGACAGCATCGGCCTGAAGCGGTTCTGCCTGCAGACGTTCAATTTCGCGTGCTTCGGTGATATTGCCCGCGTCAATCTCCAAGATAATTTGTTTCTGTGTAGCGTTATAGATCATCCACGTGCGCAATGTGCTGCCGGCTAGCGTTCTCTGGGTGGTAACTTGCGCTAGACGTGTTGCATCTGGGAGCAATGTAGCGTCGCTACTATTCTGAATCAGCAGTTGATGCTCGACATAGGCCGTGATAAGCGTGTTATATTGCGTGGATAGGCGTGCAACGGCGGTTTCTTCTGTCTGAATGCTCTCAGCCGAGGGATTAGTTGTAGCAAACTGATTGAGCAGATTGTGCATCTCAGTATCCATCAGTTGCAGGTAGGCTACGTTATTCTCAAGCTGAATATTTGATGCCAGGAGATGATCATAAAAATCGGCCTCGCTGCGAACACTCTGCGCCTGCTGAATACCATTTATGCCTGATACGAGAAGAATCATAAACGCGACAAGCAGAAATCCGAGAATCAGGCGCAGGACAATGGGAATATCAAAGAGGAAACGCCCCTGGCGAGTCAGGGGAGAGAGTGTATACACACGTCGTGTTTGTTCATCTTTTTGTGTCGTGTTATGAGTTGTGTGCGCTATTTTCACGACGGATGACCTTCCTCTTATCGAGTAGCAACTTTCTATCAGACAAAGCAGAAGATAAATATCTGTTTAGACGCAAAAGTAAAGATAAGCAAGAGCTTTATCTCAGTATATCATGCTGTGTATCATGAGTCACTACCGTTGCGCGGCTTTCTAATTAAGAGTATGTAAGAAAATACTGAAAGGTGTATTAAAATGGTACTTTTTGGCAATATCTTCTTTAACCTGGAATGTGTTGCGTTTAATCGACACGTGGCACACGGGCGAGGATCTCGGCAACCACTTCGTAGTTAATCGTGCCAAGTCGTTCGGCGACCATCTCTGCGCTCAGGATGGCCTGACCCTGGCGACCAATCAAAACCACCTCGTCGCCCATGCGTACCTGGGGGATATGTGTCACATCCACCATGCATTGATCCATGCAGACACGCCCCAAAATGGGAGCCTCTTGCCCACGAATTAAGACGCTGCCCCAGTTGCGTGGCGCGCGCCGAAAGCCATCAGCATAGCCAACAGGCAACACCGCGATCCGTGTGGGACGTTCCGTGACATAGGTACATCCATAGCTAATACACTCGCCTGCCGGAATCCACTTGACCTGCGCAACCTGCGTTTTGAATGAGAGCGCGGGCCGAAAACCTGCAGGCAGCACGATCTCTGGCGAGGGATTCATGCCATAGATGGCGATACCAGGGCGTACCATGTCAAAATGCGCTTCCGGCATACTTAGCGTTGCCGCGCTATTGGCGGCGTGGATCAGCGACGGGCGTAAGCCTTGCTCATCTAAAAGATGTAATATATGTGTAAAGCGCGCAAGTTGTAGCTGCGCGTGTCCCTTGTCGGCACTATCCGCCATCGCGAAATGTGTAAAGATGCCTTCTAATTCCAGGGCTGGGAGGGTGTGAATGGCGCGTACAAGGGCGAGTACCTCATCGGGCTGTTCGGCACGCACGCCCAGTCGACTCATGCCCGTATCCACCTTAATGTGCACTTTGACGCTCTTGCCCAATGCCTGTGCTGCTCGTGAGAGTGCCTGCGCGGACTCTAGTGTGTAGATGGTCACGGTGACATCCTGGTGTACTGCCTCGCGCATCTGCCAGAGCGGCACATAGCCAAAGACGAGAATGGGCGCATGAATCCCTGCCTCGCGCAGTGGCGTCGCCTCGCTGACCGTTGCCACACCCAGCATACGCGCGCCATTATGGAGTGCTGTGCGCGCAACCTTGAGCGCGCCATGTCCATAGGCATCGGCCTTGAGGCTAATCAAGACCTGGACTCGTGGGCCAACAAGCGTCTTGATCTGGCGCGTGTTGTTGCCAATCGCGCTCAGGTCAATTTCTAGCCATGTCGGACGCTCGGCGCGCATCACAACAATCTGTTTCCAGCCAGGAGTCTGGCGTACCAGTTCTTCGGGTGCGTTGGCCTTGTGTGCCATCAGTTGTTCTGTTACGCGCTCCATGCGCGTCTGTTCGGAGCCTTTAATCAGGATTGTTGTTGGTAATGCCGCGTTTGTTTCCTGCGTTTGTGATGCATTCGCTAGCAGATGGAGTGCGCTTTGCGTGGCATCCGCGTGTGTCACCGTTTCAATCACGCGCTCTGGAGCCATGCCGTGTGCGCGTGCCGCCTCCGCGATCAACGAGGCGCGTTCGCCACGGGTGATGAGATAATCTGCCGTACGTGCTACCGCCTGTCCAACCTGCCGATGCGCCTCCTCCTCGTAGGGACCGAGTTCAAGCATGTCACCGAGAAGCGCGATACGATTTCCGGCTGGCAGCGTTTTAAGGGTTTGCAAACCCGCGAGCACGGCGGCAGGAGCAGCATTGTGCGTGTCATCGAGCAGACGGCTATTATGCAACCCTGAGTGCGGTTTGAGGCGTCCTGGCATGGGAAAGACGTTTGCGAGGGCCGCGCATATCTCCTCTGCCGCCATCCCGCAGTGACGCGCAACTGTATACGTGGCGAGCATGGTCGCAACATGGTGCGTACCCAAAAGGTGTGAACTCAGTTGTAGCGCGTTCTCGTGCTCAGGATGCGGCAACTGGCATTGTGTGCCCTCCCAGGTAACGCTGATCGCCTGTGCAAGCGACGGTGTAAATGGCACGCGAGTCGTGTGTTGCTCCATACGCGCAACCTGGGCGCGCGCAAGCGGATCGTCTTGATTAAAAATAGCGGTCCCCTCTGCTGGCAATGCCTGTAGCAGAGAGCCTAGTTCATCGGCGAGATGAGGTAGGGAGTCAAAGTATTGCAGGCGCGTAGGGCTGATATTGGTCAGCACGCCGATCTGCGGGCGCGCAATATGGCAGAGGCTGCTGATTTCGCCTGGATGATCGCAGCCCAGTTCAAGCACAGCGTACTCGTGGCGTTGTTCGAGCCGACCAAGCGAAAGCGGCAAGCCGAGCAGATCATTATAGTTCTGCCAGCTTCTAAACGTGGGGAAGTGGCTGGCAAGCACGGTTGCGATAGCCTCTTTCGTGCTGGTCTTGCCTGTGCTACCTGTGACGGCAATCACAACAGGGTGCCAGTGGGCGAGAATAAAATGGGCGTAGTGTTGTAAGGCGAGACGGGTATCCTCTACGACAATCGTAGTGATCTGTGCCTGTTCAAGAGCCTGCTGTGTTGTCTCTGCTAGCGCGTTGAACGTGCGCGCCTCGACCAGTAGTGCAGATGCGCCACGCTGGGCCGCATCGAGCAGGTATTCATGTCCATCGCCGCGCTCGCCGCGCACCGCGACAAAGAGTTCGCCGGGGATGAGTTGGCGTGTATCGTGATTGAAAGCGTCGCAGTGGGTTCGCGCTCCGCTATAGCGCACGCTGCCCTGTGTTGCTTGCAGTAAAAGGTCAAGATAGATCATGCAGTTTTTTTCCATCTAGCGAAGTTGCCTGGACTGGCAAGATTGGTCGTTCTTGCCAGTCTTATCATACTGCATAGACGCAAACAATGTCAGCATTAGTAGTCGCGTATGGTGTCTAGGCTTGCTCTAGTGTGATGCGCACAACGACTGCCGTGATATTATCGGGACTTCCTTGCTCGTTGACGCGGGCGATCAGGCGCGTTACGCTCTCTGCTGGCTCGTGCTGCTCCACGATGGCGCGCAACTCGTCCTCGCTAATGTGCATATGCAGGCCATCGGTGCAGAGCACGAGGATGTCGCCATCCTGTACCTGCTCAACTCCTATATACACTTGCTCATTTTCCTTTATACCGAGGCAGCGCGTGATGAGATTATTTTTGCCCTGCGCCCGTGCCTCATCCAGGCTCATCTGTCCTGTTCGTACCTGTTCCGCGACCCACGAATGGTCCTCCGCAATCTGGCGCATATGCTCGCCGCGTATGAGGTAGGCCAAGCTATCGCCAACGTTGGCGATATAGACCTTATCGGCCAGTAGCACCGCCGCGACACAGGTTGTGCCCATTTCGGTTTTTTTGTCTGCCATGCCTTGTTGTTGGTTGCTCTCATAAATTGCCCGGTTGGCTCGCTCTACGGCAGTGCGCAGTACATACTCTGTCTCTCCTGCTTGCTGATAGTATGTTTCATTGATGATGCGTGTCGCCATTTCGCTCGCCACATCGCCACGTGTATAGCCGCCCAAACCGTCTGCAGCGATAAAGAGTGCGCCTTTGCTGCTACGTGTCTGTGGGTCTGATGGCACAACAGCGACAACATTATCCTCATTCGCTGCGCGGGTGAGACCGCGATCAGTCTGTGCGCCAACATTGAGATGAAGAAGTTGAGAGGACATAGCATACTCCTTTGCTGTGTTTATATTGACGAGCATTTGAAAAATGGTGATAACCGTCTGATAGTGTTCACGCCCGGCGGCAATAGCAAGATCAAGAAGCACAAAGCCCCACAGGCGCATAATACCCCACGTTCCCGCGCGTTCTTGTTGCTCCAAACAGCAATCTCGAAATGTCAACAGCATTTCCTGTTGGTAGAATTGCCTGAACTCGCGTGGGTAGACATATAACAAGAGACGGTAAAGCGTTGTTGAGAAAGCAAGCAGACGCGAGGATGAGAATGGCATAACTATCCTCCAATCGTTTCTGGTCCGCCTAAAAGTTGTTTCGCTTGCGCAATGCGTATCAATTGGGTCAGACGCTGTACCTCCGCTCGCACGACACGCTGCCCAAAATCGCTCAAGCGATAATAGCGGCGGCGTTCATCGTCCGCGCTCGGCTCTGCTCGCTCACCAACTTCTTCGATTAGACCATCGGCCAGCATGCGTTTGATCGTGCCATAGAGCGTGCCCGGCCCCATACGGAGTTTGCCATCTGTGCGATACACAATCTCCTGCATAATGCCATAGCCATGTCGCTCACTATCAACCAGCGCGAGCAAGATGTGGAACACCGCTGGCGTGAGAGGCAACAACGTGTCGGGTTCACGCGGCGCGTTTTTCATAGCTCCTCCACGATAGTATTTTCATTCCGGGTACTATATCGGTAACGGATATATCCGTTACCGATATAGTACCCGATCAGAACGGCGTTGTCAAGAGGTTGAGGATGCGTATTGGATGCGTATTGTAAGTAGCCCGATTATGCTATCGATTTTTGTAGTTGTTTACCATATACTTAACGGATTGATGGGATTACATTTCACCTGTTTTGGCATGTCTGCGGAATGTTCATAGTCTCTTATCTCCTGCATGGGAGGGATCCCCTGATGAATAGTGCCTTCCTCGCGCCTTTCAGCAGACACATGCTGCGCTTGAGCGTGTGTGTTGTGCTGTTGCTGCTGACTGCCTGCGGATCATCGGGTGCGCAACCCACGTTAAGCGGGCGTTTGGTCATTACAGGCTCAACTGCTCTACAACCGCTCGTTAGTCAGGCGGCTGCACTCTTTCAGCAGCAGAACCCGTTGGTGCATGTGGTGGTGCAACCTGCGGATAGTACCGTGGGTCTTAATGCCCTCATGGATAAACATGCCGATGTTGCGAATACCATTATTTATGCCGACCCCGGATTATATCCAGATCCCAATCTGACCGATCATATTGTCGCGGCGGTTCCTTTTGTGATTATTGTCAACCGCGATGTTGTGATCAAAAGTGTAACATCCCAGCAACTCATCGATATCTTTGTCACGGGAAAGTATCAAAATTGGAATCAACTGGGTGGGCCATCGCTTAAAATCGTGCCGACAGTGGCTCCTGTCAATTCTGGTGTGCGCGCAATCTTTCATCGTTATGTCCTGGCAGGTAATGATGAGCAGGCGGAGATGTTAGAGGCTAAAACTACAAGTGCTGTTCTTACGCTCGTTGCCACGACGCCGGGGGCCATTGGCTATTTAGCCGCACCGCTTCTTGATAGTGGCGTACGCACTGTTGCGATCAGTGAGCAAGCCGCAAATGCGTATAGCGTCGAGGCGGGCATTTATCCTTTTTGGAGTTATGGGCATATGTATACGCTCGGCAATGAAAATCCCGTGCTTGCGGCCTATTTGAATTTCATGTTGGGGAATGCAGTGCAGAGCTTAGCACAAAAAATGCACTACATTCCCGTCTCGGACATGAAACCGACTTCCTAGCTCTTTGTTCAGGAGCGCAGGGGAGAGCGCGGACGTACGGACTGTCTCTCTTGTTGTACCGACTGATCCAGCGTAAGTTGATCCTTATTTGCTTCAGACGCGGAAAGAGAAGGTTGGGCCAGCGGAGTCCTGGTTGCGGCAATATCGAGTCCATTTTCAGCCGTGTCAAGCTGGAACGAGGAGATATTGCTGCGTAGCTCTTGCATAATAGCAGAGAGATGGCGTGAGAGGGCCAGAATTTCCTGCGCGAAACTTGCTCCCACACGGATAAACTCGGCAGATTTCTCGTTGGTAAGACCTGCATCAGGACTGGATGTCTCCCGCACACTGATCTGGCGGATTGAGGAGTTGAGCTGATTCAGGTCTGTGTCCAGTGTGCTATAGAGGCGATGCGTGTAAAGCTGGCTTTGCTGCATTTCCGCGAAAATGCGCTGCAGCAGCTTTTCTACATTTTGTAACTCCTGCATGGTACGTTGTAACGTGCCACTCGCTCCACGTCCCCGCGCCTCAAGTTCTACCTGTATAAGTTTGTTGAGGCGTTCGAGTGTGTTTGCTGCCTGTTCTGTCAAACCCGGCAAAACTTGTGTGCGTTGCACTCCCTGCATCGTGCCAAACTGTTGTAGACGTTCCTGTGTACGTCGTACCTGCGCAAGTAAAGCAAGGCGTTCGTCCTTGCTCCTTGTACTATCGGCATTTCCTGCTAAATCGCCTGATACTTTATGCTGCACTATTGGCGTGACTGGAATTGCTACTGCAGGCTGGGCGAGTTCTTGCAGTTGCGCGTGGGCCATTTTCAAAAACTGCGTTGCATGGTCCTGCTCCTGGCGCGCAACGACATCGAGTTGCTCAATGCTGCTCTGTGTGCGCAGAACGAAGCGGCGGAAACGTCCAATCGTGAAATTAAATGCATTTGCTAGCATCCCGATGGGGTCGCTATGCACAGATGCGTTGACGCGCAGTTCACCCGCGCTCACCACGCGCATCTCGGTGAAGAGATGTTCTGCCGCGTTGGTTAAGGCGTCGCGTTGGTTTCTCGTCTCCTCCAAAAGGCCGACAATAGTTTCCAGCATTGCATTGACCGAGGCTGATACATCTGCAATCTCGTCACGACCGACGACTACTGCGCGTCGTGCGATGTCGCCTTGCTCAACGGTCTGAGTGATCTGGCGCAAATGGCGTAGTCGTTGAACGAGCGTGTTAGAGATAAAGAGACCAACCAGACCGATGCACATAAACGCGATTACTGCGCCAATGATCGTCGTCAAAAGCTGATTCTGTTCTTCTACCAGCGCGGCTGTCTGCACGGAGTTTGCGAGGCGACCATCAAACTGGATCAGAGAACGCAGAGCACTTTGGGCGTCGGCGTTGGTCGGTTCACCTTGTGCGCGCTCCAGCGTTTGCGCTATAAGCAGGTTGTTACTGGTAATGTCTTGTAGCAATTGGCTTTGGGCGGCTTTATAGACGAGCCATGTGCGCAACGTACTACCGGCCAGGGTTTGCTGCTGACTCACCTGTACGCTTTTACCCGCCTCTGCCAGCAGTGCGCTTTGATCGGGATGCAGGCTGACGAGGTCGTGAGCAACATAGTCTTTAAGGATTGTGTCATAGCGGCTGGTGAGATTGCTAATGGCTTGCTCATCAAGGGCAAGTGTCTCATGTGAAGGATTGGGAGCGGAAGCCACATCAAGCAGTGTGTGAACTTCTGTGTTCGTGAGTTGTAAAAAATTGCCGCCTGTTGTGAGTGATGTATTTGTTTGCAGTAAACTCTGATAAAAATTTGCTTGAAGGGTCAGAGATTGTGAGCGTTGCACGCCAATAATGCCCGATGCCAGAGCGGCGATCAGTCCTGCCAGCAAAAATCCTAATGTCAGACGACCCGCAATCGGAAGATCGAGGAGGAGGTTTCCCCCTCGACGGGAAGAACGGCGAATAGGCATCGTTGGGACTATGCCAGCATCCGTCTGCCTTACCCTAGGCGTCTGTGATGAGCGATAAACGCTACTCATAAATGACCTCGCTTTCCTGTGCTGTGTAAGATAGCTGCACGCTCACGCGGTCGGCAGTTTCATGTTTGAAACTGGAATATAGCCCATTTTCTGAGCCAACTGCTGAACGGCAGGCGTGAGCATAAAGTCCAGATAGGCTGCCAATGTTGGGTTTTCATCGCCTAGTGTGTACATATGCTCATAGCCCCAGAAGGAGTAGAGGCCCGCTTCAATCGAGGCTGGGGTCGCCATTTGACCATTAATAGCAATCGCGCGTACACTCGTATCCAGAACGGAGAGGCCGAGATAGCCAATGGCTCCTGGTGTCTTGGCAACGATGTTGCGCACCGTGACGGATGAGTCTGTCTGAAGAAGATCACCGTTTTCGTCGCGTCCACCAAGGATATATTTGCGGAAAGTCGCGCGTGTACCAGAGGTAGCGGGACGCACAACCGGCACGATAGGCAGGTTGGGACCGCC
>DAIDJF010000122.1 GCA_027451525.1 Ktedonobacterales bacterium | reverse complement strand
ACGCCCCTACGATGATGTGATACACGTTATACCCTTATTTATTGTAAGGGCGTGATGACGTTTGGATTTTTTGCGTGAATGACTGGCGGTAAATCGCCGCCGGATAGGATAAGTCCAGTCCCTATGAGAAAATGGGTAAAACGTGTATCGCGGTATGGTACGGACGCACCCTTTGCGGTCGCCCTGTGCTTCTCCGCATTATTTGGTTGAACATCAATCATGATACCCATGTATGTGAGTGGTGAGCGGAAGCGTCTGGCGAAATATGGTACAGTATGACAGGAAATAGGCTCTTCGTTTATTTGCCAGTCGTCCTACCACTCTTACATCACAGGAGAACACACATGAGTGATATCGTTCCCTCTGCCAACGCCGGTCAGGGGGCATCCAGACGCGCCTCTAGTGGCTATGCTCGTTACGTCTTCTGGGTCATGTTCGCGATCAGCTTCCTCAATTATCTGGATCGCAACGTGCTTACTGGTGCTGCCAATGTCGTCGCCAAAGAACTGGGCTTCGGCTTTGACGGTATCGGCTACATCGCCTCGGCCTTTTTGATTATCTATACGCTAGGAACGGTTCCGCTCGGCATCTGGGCCGACCGGGCCAAACGCAAAGATGTGACCGCCGCCTGTGTCGCGGTCTGGAGCGTTGCCACCGCCGCGACCGCGCTGGCAAATAGCTTCATCACGCTATTTCTCTCGCGCATGGTGTTGGGTATCGGTGAAGCTGGCTATTTTCCGGCTGGCACAGCCCTGATGAGCGACTATTTCCCACGTGCCGTGCGTTCGCGCATCATGAGTTGGTGGTCTACAGGCCAGTATATCGGCATTCTCGTTGGCTTTGCGTTGGGTGGCGCGATTGCGGGCCTTTACCCCGGTAGCTGGCGACTGGCTTTTATCTTCACGGGTATTCCGGGCCTCTTGTTGGCATTGCTGGCATGGCGTTTACGCGAACCACGGCGCAATCAGGCCGATGAAGAGGCGGCGGCGGCAGAACTGGATGTCCATTCGCTGGCCCATGCGCCAGAGGTCGAAGAGCCAACACCCGCTTTTGCCACTTCCGCTAATATTTTCGCGCAATTCGGCTCATTGCTACGCATCAAGACGCTGGTTGTGTTGATTGTGATGCAGATCTTCGCTTTCTTTGTATTGGGCGTTAACCTCGTGTTTTTGCCCACGTATCTGCAACAGAAAGATACCTTTGGCATGAGTTCTGGAGCGGCTGGCCTGTTCTCTGGCGTCGTGATTGTGCTGGCTGGTACGGCAGGCACGGTACTCGGCGGCTATCTAGCGGACTGGCTCAATCGTCGCCATCAGGGAGCGCGTGTGCTGGTCGGCGGCATCGCGTTTCTGCTGAGCGCACCATCGTTCGCCTTTGCTGTCAGCTATCATAGTCTCCCAGTCTTTACGATCTTCTTTGTGTTGACCACGCTGCTGCTCAGCGTTTACACTGGCCCCAGCACTGCTGCCACGCAGGATGTTGTTCCCTCGGCTTTGCGCGCTTCATCTGTCGCGGTCTCGCTGTTGCTGGCGCATCTCTTTGGTGATGCCTTTTCGCCCTCGCTCGTCGGCGTGCTGGCAACCCATTTCGACCCCACGGGTGGTCAGCACTTCAAACTCGGCATCGCTGGCCTAGAACTCAGCCACGCGCTCTTGATTACATGTACACCCGCGCTGGTAATTGCTGGTCTGGTTGGTATCTTCGGGGCGCGTTGGATGAAAAATGATGTCGCGGCAGCCGAAGAGGCCGATAGAGTGGCACGCGGCGAAGTGGCATAATATAATAGGTCAGAAAACCATTTAGGCACGAGGAATACCATTATGATTCATGTTTATGAACTGGCAAAGCTCGACGCGACGCAGCGCGAACGTCTTATGCGTCGCGCCGAGGTTGCCATTGACGATTTGTTGGAGTATGTCCGTCCAATAGTGCGCGCCGTGCGCGAGCGTGGCGACGCCGCCTTGATTGAGTACATGGCGCGCTTCGACCACGTCGAGCTAACACCAGATAAGCTGCGCGTCAGCCGCGCGGAGATTGAGCACGCGCACAAGACGCTAGATAAAGAAGTCTATAGCGCCCTCAAACACGCCATTCACAATGTGCATACGCTGCACGCGCAGCAAATGCCGCACGAGCAATGGATGACACAGGTCGCGCCGGGCGTAATGGCAGGCGAGAAGATCACACCGATCAGCAGCGTTGGCCTGTATGTACCACGCGGCAAAGGAGCCTTCCCGTCCGTAATGTACATGCTGGCAACGCCCGCCAAAATTGCGGGTGTGCCGCGCATTGTCGTTGCCACACCACCTGCGCCCGATGGCTCGATTGATGCGGCCTCGCTGGTTGCTGCCGACCTGTGTGGCGTGCATGAAATCTATCGCATTGGCGGAGCGCAGGCTATTGCGGCCCTGGCCTATGGGACTGAGAGCATCGGGCGCGTGCGCAAGATCACTGGTCCGGGCAATCCCTACGTCTCTGCCGCCAAGCGTCTGCTCTATGGCACAGTTGATGTGGGCCTGCCTGCCGGACCCAGCGAGTCTATTCTGCTGGCCGACGAAAGCGCGGACCCCGAACTGGTGGCGCGTGACCTGCTGATCGAGGCCGAACACGGAGCCGATTCGTCCAGTCTGCTTGTCACCACCAGTCGCGCCTTGATCGAGGCTGTGCAACCGCTGATGGAAGAGAAGATGGCGGCTTTGCCAGCGTGGCGGCAGGCGTTTTGTCGCGCAGGTTTTGAGTCCGAAAAGGGCACTGGTGGGCTGGTCCTGGCGGCAACGATGCGCGAGGCCGTTGATTTTGTCAACGAGTATGCTCCTGAACACTTAGAGGTGCAGGTGCATGAGCCGTTCGCGCTCTTGCCTGATCTCAAGAACGCGGGCGAGATTCTGATCGGACCATACACGCCGTATTGCGCGGGCAACTATTGCGTTGGCACCAACGCGATCCTGCCAACGGGTGGCTTTGCGCATACCTATTCCTGCACTTCTGTGTTTGATTTTTTGAAGCGCACAGGGCTGGCCTATGTTACAGCGGAAGGCTATGCTGCTGTGGGCGAGACGACTCGCCGTCTGGCGACTTTTGAAGGCTTCCCCGCGCACGCCAACGCGGTGACAGCGCGCCCAGTGTCGCGCCCATAAAGGTTGCCAGCATGAGTAGCAGCGTGATGATCGTCGCGGCTTGCAACAGTTGGATGGCATGATGCGCTGCCTGCACTTCGTTGACGGGGGCAACGCCCTGTAAAGGAATGTTTGTGCTGTCGCTGATCTCGACAACAGCATTGCTCTCCTCTGTCGCTACATAGATGCGATGGAGGGCGGGATCAGCGGCAACACCATCAGGAGCCTGCCCGACCTGGAATGTACCCAGCGGCGCGAAGGTTTGCCCGTCAATCACGGTGATCGTCGTGCCGCTATCGTGTGGTCCCTGGCTATTCTCATGATCCCCTTCATCTGCCACGTAGATGCGTCCTGTCGCTGTATTGACAGCTATGCCTTCAGGGTAAGGCGAAACAGGAATACGCTGTATCACGCGATTGGTCTTGCCATCAATAACATCAACTTCTTGACTGCTCGAACATACTACATAGATATTGCCGCTCAGCGCGTTAATTTTGAGCGGTTGTAGTGGCGTATCACCCACGGGAATGGTTGCCAGCGTTTTGTCCGTTGTTTCATCGACGACTGTGACAACATGTGTAGCGATATCCGCGACATACAGGCGTCCCATATGACTGTTGACGACAATGCCCTGGGGGTGGGGGCCAATGTGTAGTTGTGTGCATTGCGCTTGCAGCGTGTTGCCTGCTCCAGCCCAGCCATTAGCAAAGGTAAAAACCGTAACATTGCCCGCGTCTGGACTGCTGACATAGACGATTGAACGTTGCGCGTCGAGTGCTATCGCGTCGTCGCCTGCTGGGATGGCTGCCGTGTAGAGCAGCTTGCCCGTCGCGCCATCAAGGACCGCCAAAACGCTTTTGTGCTGTTGATAGGAGGTTGCCGCCACGAAGACGCGATGCGTGCTGCTATCAACCTGCACATCGGTTGCCACGTCGCCCAAGGTGCTATGCCAGCTAACCGTCCCACTCACGCCGTTAAAACCAACCACCTGCCCCGCCGACTCATAGGCGATATAGAGCATATGGCTCTGTGTATCAACTGCCATTGCCTCTGGGCGATTGCCCGCGTGCAACGTGCCGAGCACTGGAAAGGTCGCGGCGTATGCACTCTGCGGAAGAAAATAGATGCTGCCCAGACCAACTAATACCGCGACGAGCGCGAGTGTTTTGATGCGGATGTTCATGTGTTTCTCTCTATAAATTCTTGATACGGTTTATCTTTCTCATTATAATCTTTTGGCTGGCAAAATGCCCACCATTTTTTGTTTGTAGTCATTGATGATACATGTCTTGCATGTTATACTTGTGCTGGTTACCTGCGATCTTTGCAAGCGTTTGTGCTGTGGGCCAGATAAACGCGAAAAAAGAACGGCAGCAACAAAAAGTTTTGCTGCTGCCGCTCTGTAAAGTATGTGCGGGGCTAATTAGCCGTTGTTGTGTCCGCCGAAGAGACCCTCGACATCGCCCATAATACCGCCGATGCCCTTGTTCACTTCCTGGTTGATCGCGTTGTTGGCAACCTGATCAACTTCTGTATTGATCATTTTGTCAACTGTCTGACCACCTGGAATGGGCACATGCGACTCAACGGTATCAAGGACGTTGTTGAGAACGCCGTCTGCGGTCGTATCGACAGCAGCATCGCCTGCGAATTGACCGAGGTTCTGACCCAGATTCTGAAGGAAATTCGGATCTGACATTGTGTTTTCTCCTCTTTGACTCAATTGTGTGTGGCTATGCAAGAGCATATCCACTTTACATAAACGGTGAGTTGGCAAGAAAGTCACATCTTATGCGTGCGAGTTTTGTGCAAGCTCCTTAGCTTCGGCCACCCATTCCGTGACTTGTTGCATCGTAGGCGTATGATGGGCAATTTTTTTGGTGGCTTGCAGCTCTACCAGCGCGTGATGCAGATTTTCAGCCTTGCGGTGCTGGAGTTCTTTGCAGCTATTGACGCCTGCCTCTTCGAGCAGGTTGGCGAAATCGCCACCCACGCCTTTGAGGCGCATCAGGTCTGCGCGATTGACAAACTCTTTCAGTTGTTGCGGGGTGATGCCGAGAGTATGTGCCAGCGTCGCACGGTCTTTTTCGGTGGCCGTGTGGTCGAGCAACTGCTGTGTGTTTTTGATACCTTCGGCCTCTAATTTGGCCTGTATCTCAGCTGTCATACCTTTGATCTTGTTAATGTGATCGCTCATGGGTAATTCCTCCTGGTGTAGATGTCTTAGAAAAACAGTTCGACGAGATTGTTCGCGTACAGTGCTATGCGTTCTGTACAAGTAAGGGTGTGTGCATTGTCTCGCTGTTAAGCCAGACTACAGTGCATTGGGTGTCACGGATGTTTCGACGCTTTCACTGGCAGGAGGCGTGGGGGAAGAGACCAGCGAGCGTTCGCTACGTGCGAGAATGCGCTGCGCTGTTTCTCGACCGCCCAGGCCGAATGCCAGACCAAAGGCGAGAGCCACGGCACCGATAAAGGCTGTAAAGAGAATGTTTAGGAGCGCGGGAGCAATTTGTAGCTGTTCCAGAGCGATAATCGCAACAAAACCCATGATGGAGTAACGGGCAATATTCGCGAAAAGAACCGGATCACCCACTTTTGTACCTTGCGTTGCGGCTTGTACAATGTCAGCGACAAAGTTAGCCGCGAGCGTGCCCAGGAACAGTACAATGATGGCGACAAACACGTTGGGGATGTAAGAGATGAGCGTGTTGAGAATATTGCTGACCGAGGTCAGTCCAAGTGCATCCACTGCGGGAACAAGAAAGATCAAGAAGACGAACCAGTACGTGACCTGACCAAGTATGGCGGCGGGATCAAGTGCAATGCCCATACGCTGCTCAAGTTGTTTCATACCAATGCGTTCCGCCAGACGGTCAAAGCCAATCCGGCGCAAGATGAATGTGAGTGCTTTGCTGATCGCGGTCGCAACAAGCCAACCGATTAGCAGGATGACGAGGAAGCCGAGCAGCTTTGGAACAAAAGTAAAGACCAGAGCCAGAGCCGCATTAAGCGAGGTAAGAATCGCCTCACCAAAGTTTTGTACTGTAGGCATGAGTCGTACTCCTTTTTCGTCAGAATGATGGGACACTCGAATACTCAAAACAGCTTTTTAAAATTGCATTGACCCTCGAATGAACATAGCTTGTATTTTTAAGCAAGCGGCAGAGAAACTAGCGCAGGAATGTAATTCGTGTTGCATTGCTTTTGCATACTGCCCATCGAGCGGCCCATCATATTGGACGGCAATGCAAAAAGAAAGTCACATCTGATTGCAGAAAATAGAGATTTGTGAAATAGAATACTGCTCAGAGACGGGAAGATGTGTTATAATGCCCTCAATATGAGAGCTAGCATTCTAATAAAATCAGGTTCCTTAGCTACATAGGTTGCTCTTTATTATGCGAGATAGCCAAAAGCGGGATATAGAATGGTGCATGCTATATGATGAATAATTATTCGTTTGATCCTAAAAATATATCGCTTGCAAATAATGCCGCTGTTCCACAGGATGGGGCAAGTGGAGAGCGTATGCCTGCCTCCGAACAAGGAGCGTCATCCCCAGCAACACCGTATTCTGCTGCTTATGGCAATCGGGAGAAACGCCGCCTTCTTCCTAACACGGAGCTATCGAATGCGCGTTATCGCATTGAGCGTCTTGTTGCCTCAGGTGGCATGGGAGCGGTGTATCGCGCCCTCGATACACGTTTCAACCGTCCATGCGCCGTTAAAGAGATGCTGGATGAATTTCATAGCGAGGAGGAACGGAATCAGTCGGTAGAATGGTTCGCGCGCGAGGCGACGCTGCTTCTTGACCTCAATCATCCCTATATCCCGCGTGTGCGTGATTTCTTTGTTGAGCAGGGGCGTCATTATCTGGTGATGGATTTCATCGAAGGGCGCACAATGGGCGAGGTTGTAGACCGCGAAGGCAATGTCGCGGGCCTGAACGGGGCGCGTGGGATATCCGAAGCACGGGCACGCAGTTGGGCGCAACAGCTCTGTAATGTTTTAACGTATCTGCATCGTCAGACGCCGCCGATCATCTTTCGTGATCTCAAACCGGCCAATATTATGGTAACCGAGCAGGACGAAATTCGTCTGATTGACTTCGGTATTGCGCGAACCTTTCAGGCACAAAATCAGTCTACCATTATCATGACACCGGGGTACGCGCCGCCAGAGCAGGTACAAGGTATGGCGGAGCCACGCAGTGATCTCTACGCGCTAGGCGCGACCTTGCACAACGTGTTGACGCGCCACGATGCGCGCAATAACAAGCCACTCTTTGTCTTTCCGCCTGTGCGTTCGCTTCGTCCTGATGTCTCACCTGAACTTGACCAACTGATTCAGAAAGCGGTTGCCTTAATACTCGATCAACGCTGGTTAAATGCGGCCGAAATGGAGCGCGCAATTCTCGCCTTGCCGCCAATTACCGTCGTGCCACAACGGATTATGCAAGAGGCACAACCGGGACTTTCACCGCGTCCAGTCTCGTCACAACCACAGAATAATGGCGGTGGTGCATCAGGGCAACCATCCGCGCAGCCCAGCGTGGCTCCGACCCGCAATAGCACAACTGGACCCGCTGGCACATATCTGACGGCCGCGTTGAATCATATCGCCGCTGCACGCTACGAAGAGGCCCTGGCTCCTGTGCGACAGGCTCACACGTTGGAGCCAGAGAATGCTCTGGTCCATAAAATCTTTGGTATCGTGTTTGCGCATCGCCAACCTCCGCAGGTTGAGCAGGCGATGCAGGCCTATAATCGTGCGCTACAATTTAATCCGAACGATTCCGAAACCCATAAACTGGTTGGTGATGTGTTTTTCTACTTACGCAATCTGCCCCATCTGGCAATTCCAGCCTATCGTGAAGCTCTGCGTCTGAATGTCAATGATGCTGAAGCGCATTATCGTCTGGGACAGTGTTATGAACGGACCAATCAATTGCCCAATGCACTGTATGAATACCAGGAAGCAGTACGTTTAACACCGAAACAGTTTGCGATGCAGGTTGCATTAGGGCAACTTGCTCTACGCATAAATCAATTGCCGCTAGCAGAACATGCATTAGTGCAGGCACTTTTCCTCAATGCGGCAGACCATAATACGCGGTTTTTGCTCTGTCAGGTATACGAGCGAGAAAATAGATTGGAAGATGCGTTTCGTGAGTGTGGCTATGTCGTCGTGCCATTGGGCAGTAACCCGGCTGTACAACAGATGCACCAGCGATTACGGGCGCGTTTAGGACGATAAAGGGCATGGTATGCCGATGCCCTGTACATCTGGCATAAAGGGGTATAGTGATATGAGTACGCATGGTATAACCTCTGGAACTCACAAAGGTGTGGATAGGTGGCACGGAGTACGGTACGCTATCGTACATTCGCTGCTTGGCGTCGTGCTGCTCGTCTTGTTCCTATCTGCGCCTGCCTTTGCCAATTCGGCGACTCGCCGCGCGAGTCCACCCAGTCAGCAATATCTGGCACGTGCGGGCGTCTCGGTTGTGCGTCTCATCGTGACCTATACAACCGCCAAGGTCACTACTTCTTCGCTTACCACATCCCTTGCCTGTACTGGCCTGGGTATTATCGTCAAGAGTTGGACCTCGACGGCTGCGAATGATGCAAATAACTGGGTGTTGACCGATGGCAATCTGGTCAATCCGCTGGGAGCCTCCTGCGTGCCCGGAAGCTCAAGTGCCGTTCTCTCTTCCATCGAAATAATCAGTAGTAGTGGGTACACAGCACTACCTGAGAAGTACAACGTTGTTCTCCCCACGAGCTTTGCGAAACTGTCTGATGTGACCAATATCCAGTGTCAGACCAACCCGTGTAACAATGGTGCCGCGCTGGTGGCCTTCTCAACTTCTGGTGCCAATACCTTGCCCTATGTGGATCTCGCACCAACTGACCAGACCTCTGTCGCGGGGCTGGAATTGACGCAGAGTAGCAGCCCGACAGTTCCTCCTCCTGCCTCCTTGCCGAAGGGCCAAACCGTTACTGAGTATGATACAAACATGCAAAATTACTTCACGGTCACAAGTGTTGCGGCCCCTGCTGGAACGGGTGCGCAGGAAGCAGGTTTGCCTCTTGTCAATACTGCGGGTGAATTAGTAGGCATGCATATCAATACGTTGTCCTCTTTCACTGCTGCTGATATTAAAACTCTGTTGGGCCGTGTACCTGCATTACAGATAACCCATGCCAACCCTGTACATGATAACTGGGTCAGTGGTATTCAGAATTATTATTTGGGCACTAGCCATTATGCTACTGCTCATAGTGCCTTTCAAAATGTGCTAAAGGAAAACCCGCAGTTTCAAGGGGTGCAGGTATTCCTCAATGCGACGGCCACCCCTGCCTCTACAACGGGTGCAGGCGGCACCAATAAGCAATCTTCAAACCCAGAAACGGGCATTGGTGCTGCTACCCAGTTCTTGTCTTCTTCGACCCTGCTCATCATCGCTGGCGGGGTCATCGTGTTGATCTTGCTTATCATCCTTTTAACGGTACTGTTTCGTCGTACACGTCACAAACGCGAGCTTGAGCAGGAATGGCGAGAAGCCCAAAGTATGTCAATGTCAGACTCACAAATCAAAGCCATACAGGCACAAGAACAGCGTGCTAGACAGGAACAGCGTGCTAGAGTGGCGGATAAACCCACTCTCGTGCCAGATGCGCCTTATCCTGGGCCAGGAGGATTTCAAGGGTCAGGGGTAGCTATGCCACCGAATGCGTATAGTGCAAATAGCGTGAATAGCCCTAATGGGCAAATTGCTCAGCGACCACCGCAGTTTATACCGACTGGCAATGGTGAGAGAACAGCCAGTGCTCCCATGCCCGCGATGGCGACACCACCCGTTCAAACTGGGCAAGCGACCAATGGCGGACAAGGCGCAGAATGGCCTTGTCCGCAGTGTAATGAGATGATAGATCGTGGCTCAACCTTCTGTCCCTTCTGTGGCGTACAACTTTCTCCTTCAGCCTCTGGCCTGCATGCACGCTTCCGTATTCCTACAGATGCCAATGCCGCATTTAATGCGCTAGAGAATCAGCCAACACAAGCGTTTATTGCTAACGCCGCGCCACAACAGAGTCTACAAGATTCGCAGACGACGTTGCCGGATCTGTCGCGCTATGATGCGACCCGTGCGTCCAAAGAGATCAATCATGGTTTTGTGGTGGTGACGCGCACGAATCCTGGCAAAAAGCGCAAGTCTAAGCCGAATGAAGATAGCCTTCTGGCGGCACAAGGCTCACGGAAAATCAGTGCCGCGCAACAATTTCAACAGGTCGGCTTGTTTGTGATTGCCGATGGCATGGGTGGACACGCGAATGGGCAGGACGCCAGTCGTTTGGCAATTCAAACCATCGCCAACTATATTCTCCCACGTATCTCTCATTCCGAGGAGGTGGGCAGCGAAGGCTTGCGTCAACTCCTGTTGGAGGGGGTGCGTGCCGCCAATCGTGCCGTCCACGAGCGCAATATAGAGCAACATGCCGATATGGGCACGACCATGACCGCTGCTCTGGTCGTGGATATGCCATCCACCACAACGCTCAATGGACAAAATATCACCTGTCCCGTGACGGCTTTCGTCGCGAATGTCGGTGATAGTCGCACATATCTCTTCCGCGATGGACACCTGCGCAAAGTCACGCAGGATCATTCCGTGGTCGCCAGTCTCGTGCAGGCCGGTCTGATTGAAGAAGATGACATTTATACGCATCCTAAACGGAATCAGATTTATCGTAGTTTGGGCGAAAAACTCGATATCGAGGTTGATACCTTTATACAGCCGCTATGTGTGAATGATCGGCTCCTCCTCTGCTCTGACGGCTTATGGGATATGGTGCGTGATCCGAATATTGAACAGGTTATCAAGAGCCATGCCCCTGATGGTGCGCTTGGTGACTCACTGATTCAGGCGGCACTGGATGGCGGCGGTGAGGATAATGTGAGCGTGATCGTGGTTCACATTCCTGAAGAGAGCAGACGCACTGGGCGTTTCGGTATTCAATTAATTGATAAACCAGACAGCGTGCAGATGCCTCCTCTCTAGAGAGATAAGAGAGGCCAGAAGTACGATGGGCAAGCACACGAACGGATGGGTAACCCCAAGGGACAATACCGTTTCAATAGGGAGAATTGGTTGGGTTTGGCAGGGCGAGGGCAAGCCTCGCCCCTACCATGATACGCTGCCTGTTTTCCCCGTCATCATGGTA
>DAIDJF010000121.1 GCA_027451525.1 Ktedonobacterales bacterium | reverse complement strand
GGGAGCCATGTGAGAGGCCATACGGGAGGCCATGCGAACGGGGACGAGGGCGTGATTCCATCACGCCCCTACAAATTGATGGTGTTGTTTTGTTGACCGTTGCCATTTTGTGAGAGCAGGCCAATTGTCAGAGATTTGAGGCCCGCTGGTGCCTCGAAGACGACATCACCGCTCACGTTCTGCGCGCCCGCTTTGAATGTGTAGGGTAGGCTATTGTCGATGGGTGGCAGGTTGTTGCCGTTGAAGACGAGACGTACATAGTCGAAACCATAGCCAGTCGAAATATCGCCGCTTTCGGGATTATCGACGGTAAAATGCAGCACGTAAAATTGCTTGCCAGATTGGCACTGGGTTCCATTGTAGGCATAGCGAATGTCTACGCTATTCAGATGATAGACGAGCGTGTGTCCAAAGTAGTAATAGGTGATAACAAGCGATTCTTGAACACTGCGGCTGGCATAGTTAAGCGCGTTAAACGGCCCCGTAAAAGGGATATTGACGAGCATTTCATGTAAAGTCGTTGAGCCAAGTTGGAGCGTGAGTGTATTGAGTGCGAGGTGTGCGGGCACAGGAAAATCAAGCCAGCCAGTTTCGCTCTGACCGGGTTGTGGACCAACAGAGAGCTGTACGTTACTGGGAGCGATAGCGGCAAGTTTGGGAGCTAACAGGCGGGCAATATCGTAGTAGACGAGGCTGATCTGACTCTTTGTAGGATTGGTAACACGCAGATTGAGACGCACAACAGCCGCACCAGAGCGAATATCGTCATTAACAAAATAGGTCGCGTATTGCGCGTTAATAACGGTAATGGTGAGTCCCGCGTAAGAAGATGTATGCTGTACGTTGAGCGTCGTGATCGCGGGTGGCTTGGGTTGTGCATTGGTCGGTAATGGAATGTTTTTCGCCCATGAGCCGACATGTGTACTAATAAAACCCAGAATAGCCAACCCCGTGATGAGAATGATACCAAACCACAGCCAAAGCCAGCGCGTTGACGGCTGGCGGGGCCGCTTCTTTATTGGCTGTTTGTCCTGTTGGGGACGCTCTAAAGAGAGTGTGCCTGATACATTTTTATCCACAAATGTAAATCCCCTAAATATCTGCTATTTAATACTTAATCTTCATTTTAACAGGTGTAAGCAATCCTTGACACCCCTGCTTTAGCGTGCTAGCATGACCAGAGAAGCCATAGAACATATTACAAGTGTGCATGTTGTTGATGCACTATGTACTATGCGTCATAAGGAGAATTTGTCTCGATGAAGATTCATGAATATCAGGCCAAATCGATACTGGCTCGCTATGGTATTCCGGTTCAGCCCGGAAAAGTAGCACACACGCCAGAAGAGGCCGAAGTAATTGCCCGCGAACTGGGTGGTCCAGTAGTCATTAAGGCGCAGGTCTACGTGGGTGGACGCGGCAAGGCTGGCGGTATCCAGTTTGGCGATACACCCGAAGAAGCGAAAGCCGCCGCTGCCAAAGTCATCGGCATGAATATTAAAGGCTTGGTCGTCGAAAAGGTGCTGGTCACCTCGAAGGTAGACATCAAAGAGGAGTACTACCTGGGCATCATCCTTGACCGCAAAACACAGGCTCCTGTTGTGATGGTTTCAAAGGCTGGCGGCATTGATATTGAAGAAGTTGCCGCAACCACGCCTGAAAAAATCGTCAAGCAGCCGATTGATATGCGCTGGGGCTTGCGTCCCTTTGAGGCGCGCGATATCGTAGCGCGTGCTGGCCTACCTCATCAGACAATTGGAGCGGCGGGAGCCATCCTCAGCGCGCTCTCGAAAGCCTTTATCGAATGTGATGCCAGTCTTGCCGAGATCAACCCGCTGGCGTTGACCGCTGACGGCAAGGTACAGGCAGCAGACGCGAAGATTCTGATCGACGATAACGGCCTCTTCCGCCAGAAAGAGTATGCTGCCTGGGCCGAGCCAGAGGAGTCGAACCCGCTAGAGTACGAAGCGAAGCAGGCTGGTCTGACCTATGTCAAGCTCGACGGCGATGTGGGTATTATCGGCAACGGCGCGGGTCTCGTAATGACGACGCTCGACATGGTGGCTCGTGTGGGTGGCAAACCCGCGAACTTCCTCGATATCGGCGGTGGCGCGCGCGCGGAAATTATGTATAAGGCTCTGACCTTTGTGGCGCGCGATCCGCAAGTCAAAGGTATTCTTGTTAATATCTTTGGTGGTATCACACGCGGCGAGGAAGTGGCAAAGGGCGTCATCATGGCCCAGGCCGAGCTACCAAAGGGTATGCCGATTGTTGTACGTCTCTCCGGCACGGGAGCGGAAGAGGGCAAAGCTCTGCTCAAGGACGCTGGTCTCGACTGGGGTAAAGATATGCGCGAAGCCGCACAGAAGATCGTTGCCGCGATTAATGCGCTGGGCTAGAGGAGAAGTTCGATGAGTATTCTGATGAATGAGAGCACGCGCGTAATCGTGCAGGGCATTACTGGACGCGAGGGCCTATATCATACGCGCAATATGCAAGCCTCCGGCACAAAGATTGTTGGCGGTGTTACTCCTGGTAAAGGCGGCACAACGGTTGAGGGCCTGCCCGTTTTCGATACCGTCTCTGAGGCAAAGGCCGCGACCGATGCCAATGCAAGCTGCATCTTTGTCCCGCCTGCTGGTGCGGCTGATGCGATCATGGAAGCGGCAAGCGCGGGTATCGAACTGATCGTCTGTATCACCGAGGGCATTCCTGTCGTCGATATGACCCGTGCGATGCTCGTTGTGCATGAACATGGTGCGCGTCTGATTGGTCCCAACTGCCCCGGCATGTGTGCGCCTGGACAGGGCAAAATCGGTATTATCCCTTACCAGATATTTACTCCTGGTCCTGTTGGCTTCATCTCGCGTTCTGGCACGCTCACCTATGAGGTCGTCTCGCTGCTGACCGAGGCGGGCATGGGTCAGTCCACCTGCATCGGTATTGGCGGCGACCCCATCATTGGCACAACCTTTGTTGATTACCTCAAACTTTTTGAGCAGGACCCCGATACAAAGGTCGTTGTGATGTGCGGTGAGATCGGTGGCAGCGATGAAGAGGATGCCGCTGAATTTATCAAGACGAGCATGACCAAACCTGTTGTTGCCTTCGTCTCAGGGCGCACCGCCCCTCCGGGGAAACGCATGGGACACGCGGGAGCCATCATTTCGGGTAATACCGGCACCGCTCAAGGCAAGGTTGCTGCACTCCAAGCCGCTCATGTACCAGTCGCGGACACCATCTTTGACATCCCTGAGTTGGTGAAAAAGGTGCTGTAAATGCTTTTGTAAATGGAGCGCATATGTTCTGTAGGCAGGGCGGGCAAGCCTCGCCCCTACAATGATAACGGGTAAAACAGGCCCCGTATCATTGTAGGGGCGACCCTTGCGGTCCTTACACGTGTAGGTTTTTCTCGGAAGGGGCATCAGGCGGATGTGGGGCAAAACGGGCGACCACAAGGGTCCCCACCCCGCATCCACCCAACCCCCGCCCCTACTATATACGCCCTTGCCCCCGCACGCGGGTGCAAAACATCCATGCACGACGTGCATCGTGGTATAGTAGGGGCGGGGGCGGTGCTGGGGATGGGTGGGGACCCTTGTGGTCGCCCGTCCGTTTCCCACCATGCGCCAATGGGTCCAAAAAACCTACCCGTGCAAGCCCTCGCGGTCGCCCTGCTCCCATTGCACCTATGTAAACGGTATTGACCCTTGCGGTCGCCCTGCTCTCTCTATGCTAAAAGGTTAGAAATAGTATGACCACTGCTTTGCTCTATGACCCCATTTTTCTAGAACACTTGACGCCTGCAAATCATCCTGAGCGACCGCAGCGCGTTGAAGCCGCTTTTAAGACGCTTGAAGCTCTGGACTGGTTGAAACGTGACGGATTAATACAGCTTGCCCCGCGCGCCGCGACGGTAGAGGAACTTGCCGCCGTGCATGATCGTGCTTATATTAGACGTGTCGAGGAGGCATGTAAACAGATTGCGCATGAGACGATGCATGGTGGGCGCAAAACACGCTTTTTTGCGACCGACACCTACGTCTCTGCCAAATCGTACGAAGCGGCACTCAAGGCTGCTGGTGCGCCACTGACCGCTATCGACGCGATTATGCAGGGTCAGGTCGATAACGCTTACTGTCTTGTGCGCCCGCCCGGTCATCACGCGCTGCCCGATGAGGCAATGGGCTTCTGTCTTTTTAATAATGTCGCGATTGCCGCTCGCTATGCTATCGAGCATCATGGCCTGGAGCGCGTGATGATTATTGACTATGATGTGCATCACGGCAATGGTACGCAGGATGTGTTCTATGAGGACCCACGTGTGCTCTATTTCTCTATCCATCAGGCTCCTTTTTATCCTGGCACGGGTGCGTCTGATGAGCTTGGCGCGGGGGCGGGTCTTGGCACAACGATCAATGTGCCACTGCCAGCGGAGACGGGATTTGAGACCTATGAACCAATCTTCCGCCAGTTCCTGCTCTCAGCTGCTGACCGTTTTGACCCACAGTTGATTCTGGTTTCGGCTGGCTTTGATGCTCACTGGGATGATCCGCTGGGCAGTATGACGCTCTCAACGGCGGGCTATGCGCGTCTGACTGAAATTGTTATCAAGATGGCCCAACAACTCTGTAGCGGGCGTCTTGTAATGGTACAAGAGGGCGGCTATAGTCTGGATGCAATGGCTGGTTGCGTTGCTTCATGTATCAATTTCATGTTGGGAGACGATGCGGCCGTTGATAGTCTCGGTTCCGCACCGGACAAGATGCGACGTATTAATGCTGATGTGCTGGTCGCTGAACTGCGCCGTATTCATGGTCTGACTGGCTATCGAATGCGACGTGGCCCGAAACCCGATGTAGAACGTCTGCGCCGCGAGATCAAGGGGCCAGATGGACCAGATGAGGAAAACGAGAAGTAAGATGGTACAACCTGTTGAGTATGCGCGTCCACTCACTGTTCATGATAGTGTATCCCTGGAGCGTCTATTTCGGACTTCAGAGTACATTTATCAACGCTTTACGCTGCAAGAATTGCCGAGTATGCTCCAACATTATCCGGCGACTGGCATTTTTAGCGATTCAACACTTTTCGGCTTCATGTTGACGCAAAATGTCAATCCACCGTCTGCCTGGCTCAGCGGTTTTGGCGTCAGTTGGACTGAGAGTCGCGCATACCAGAGGGTGCTATCTGTGCTTTTAGAGCAATTGGGACAGGAACTTAGACGACGCAACGTGCAGTATCTCTATTATTCGGGCAATGATGTCGAGAATGACTGGCTACGCAATGTGCTGCTGGCACGCGGATTTCTCCCGTATCGCCTGTTGTACGCCTATGATAAATATGACTATCATATTCCCAGTGAGGGCAATCAGCAGGTACGTGTGCGCCATGTCAATCTGACGCCGGGGACGGCCAATGATATGGCGGCATTACTGGCTATTGAAGATGCCTGCTTTGAGCATCTCTGGCGATATGATGCAACCGCCTTTCTCGATATCGCCGCGAATCATCCCTACTTTGTAGTGGCAGAGTACAATGGCAATGTGGTTGGCTATCAGTATAATGCTATTGATGGCGACGCTGGCTACCTGATACGCATCGCAGTGCATCCATCAGTAGGTGGACGTGGCATTGGGGCGCGTCTAATGGCTGAAGCCGTGCGCTATTTTCAGCGACAACGCGCTCTACGTATCATGCTCAATACACAGGATGATAACGCACACGCTCACCGCCTCTATGAATGGTTTGATTTTATTCGTCTGCCACAAATAGGTTTTGTCTTGCGCAAGCATCTATAGCAGACCAATGAGCGTACGCACCGTGAGCGGGCCTGTCTTGTTCTTCACCTGTAACTGGACTGCCGTCTCCACCTGCACGTAGCGATAGACCTGCACAAACGTCGTTTCGTTGATGAGGATGTTGTTATCCGAGGCATTGCTCTGGAGACGCGAGGCTACATTCACGACATCACCAATCGCCGTGTAGTTCTGCATCCTGTCTTGCGAGCCTACGTTGCCAACCGTCGCGAGGCCCGTGTTGACGCCAAAGCCGAAAGATACATGCCGTTCCTGTGGCTGTGACCGTTGGTATTCCTGCACTGCCAGACGCATCTTCCACGCGGCGCGTACTGCTCGCAGAGCATGATTTTTTTGCACGAGTGGGGCATTGAAAATTGCCATCAGCGCGTCACCCTGGAAGGCTGTCAGTGTACCCTCTTCTTCCCAAATCGCCTCGCACATAATCTTCAAATAGCGGTTAATCAAGTGCATAACTTCTTCGGGAGCCATACTTTCGCTCAGGCGCGTATAGCCACGAATATCGGCAAAGACCACCGAAATTTCCTTTGTCTCACCGCCCAGATTGAGAGCCATCGGGTCTTTAATCAGTTGTTCGACGACGTTCGGGTGTACATAGCGTTCAAATATACGGCGAATCTGCTTCGCTTGCGCTTTCGAGCGTTTCAACTCGGTGCTATCATCAATTACCAGCGCCAGACCGACATGCGCGTGCTGCTGATCGCGCAGAGATGAAACATAGAAAGTGAGACTGACCGCCCCACGTCCTGGCAGCTCACAATCGACTGAATTGGGAACGATAGTGCCATGGTCGTGCTGGCTGATTGCGTGTTGAAGTAGATCGACCAACCCTAACTGTGGAAGCACGTTAAAGATGCTGTAGTGTTTGCCAATGACGTTCTGCATGTTGAGGCCAAGGATAGCAGCGGCGGCAGGATTAAAGGTTTTGATGGTTCCACTGGCATCGGTGGTAATAACGCCATTCGCGATAGAGTGGAAGATATTGTCCATATATTGGCGATCTTCATTCACTTGCGTGAAGAGGCGCGCATTGTCGATAGCGATTGCTGCTTGGTTGCAGAAGGTGATGAGGAGATCACGGTGCTTTGTGCCAAAGAGATTTGTGTTGATGCGACTATCAACGTAGACCGCACCGATACAGGTATTACGCACGATGAGCGGAGCGCACATAATCGAGCGAATATTATATGCCATGATGCTTTCAGAGGCTTTCAGGGCATCATCCATCTGCGCGTCATCGGAGAGCAGTGTCTGGCGTGTCTGAATGACACGTTTGACGGTGCTGCGGCTGATATTAAACGTGCTTTCTGAGATCGTGCGGGCCTCTTTGTCGCGTGCAATTGTAAATTCTAGTTCGTTTGTCTGCGGATTGACAAGCATCAAGAAGCCACGTTCCGCGCTGACCACCTCGATCACGCGGTCCATTACCTCACGCAACACCTCGTCAAGTTGAAGCGAGGAGTTGAGAGCCTGCGCGATGCCGTACAAGGTTTCTAATTCGTTGTGTTGCCGTGTCAACGTCGAGATATGTGTGGCTAACGCTTCACGCTCGCGTTCAAAATTCTTGTTCAGAACTTGAGCCTCTTTTGGTCCTGCTCCTGGCTGCGCTTGTAAGATATGCTGTAGTGTCTGGTTGAGCCGACCTAGCTCTAAATCAGCCATACGACTCATGTAGAGCGAGTCGGTGAGCAGGCGCACGCGCGGATCAGTTCCTTCACTGGCATATCTGCCCTCTACCGCAATTTCTAGTTTATGCGTGTGTTCATGCAAAACACGCGAAATGCGCATGAGTGTTTCGCCAATCGCGCGCAGTTCGTTGCTTGTGTTCCACGACCAATCGGGTGATGCAGCCACGTCATTCCCTCCATACTTTAACATGATGCTCTGAAATCCCGCTTGATTATAGCACATAAATCGATCATCCAACATCGGATGAACAATTTCCCGTTAATATTCGTATCTATCGGTTTAGCACATCTTATCTGCATCCAACCGTGTTCAATACCCATCAACCCCGTTTGCTTGTTCGATTGCTTTCATGTTTGTTGTGCTCTGTCAAATGTCATCGCGCACCTTTTTGGTGCTTGGATGAAGGGCGTGATAAATCACGCCCCTACAATAAATAAGGGTAGAACATGTATCGCACCATTGTAGGGGCGTGATTTATCACGCCCTGCCCGTGCATAGATCGGCCTGGGGAACCGTGGGACGCGGGACGAGGGTGTGATAAATGGCATGTTCACATTCATTTTTAACATGATTATCGCGCCCATATGGATTTTTGTGTTTATGCGCGTAACGCTCTATCTAAGTCCCAGAGAATGTCTTCGACGTTTTCGATGCCGATTGAGAGGCGAATCAGGTCGGGCGTGACGCCGCCCGCTAGTTGATCTTCCTCTGAGAGTTGCTGATGCGTTGTGCTGGCGGGATGGATAATCAGGCTGCGTGCATCGCCGACGTTGGCGAGATGCGAGAATAAGCGCACGTTATTAATCACACGTTTGCCTGCCTCATAGCCGCCCTGCACGCCAAAGGTGAAGATGGCTCCCGCACCAAGCGGCAGGTAGCGTTTTGTCAGCGCATACGAAGGGTCATCGGGCAGGCCGGGATAGTGGACCCAACTGACGGCAGGATGCTCCTTAAGGAACTGCGCCACGCGCAAAGCGTTCTGACAATGTTTGTCCATACGCAACGAAAGCGTCTCTAGCCCTTGAAGCAGTAAAAAGGCGTTGAATGGACTGAGGCACGCGCCGTTATCGCGAATGGTTTCCGTGCGCAATTTCATGGAGAAACAGAAGTCGCCAAACGTTTCGTAGAACTTGACGCCATGATAGCCAGGCGAGGGATCGACAATATGCGCGAATTTGCCGTTGTCCCAGGGAAATTTGCCGCCCTCAACCATCACACCCGCGATAGATGTGCCGTGTCCGCCAATAAACTTGGTTGCCGAATGCACTACGATATCCGCGCCATGTTCAAGCGGGCGGCACAGATAGGGCGTGGCAAACGTGTTGTCGATGATGAGTGGAATGCCCGCCTCGTGCGCGATATCGGCGACGGCACGGATATCCAGCACATCACCGCGTGGGTTGCCAATCGTCTCGCCATAGAGTGCGCGTGTGCGCGGCGTGATAGCGCGTCGATAGTTTTCGGGGTCGGTGCTATCGACAAAAATCGTGTCGATGCCCCACGTGCGTAGCGTAATGTCGAATTGCGTGTGTGTGCCGCCATAGAGGCTGTTTGAAGCAACCAGTTCATCGCCTGGACGCAGCAACGTCATCATCGTTGCCATTTGCGCGGCCATGCCCGATGCCGTCGCGACCGCTCCCGTGCCGCCCTCAAGGGCCGCGATACGCTCCTCGAAGACCGCTGTGGTCGGGTTCATAATGCGCGTATAGATATTGCCGAAGCGTTGCAGGGCAAATAGATGGGCGGCGTGGTCGGTATCGTCAAAGACATACGAGGTGGTCTGATAGATGGGGACCGCGCGCGCTCCCGTCGTCGGGTCGGGTCGCTGTCCCGCGTGGATAGATAAGGTATCGAAACCAAAGACGTGATCGGTATCTATTTCTGGCATGGCTGCTTCCTTCTGATAATGGTGGTTCGTATTCTGGAATATATCCTATCACATCCGTGTTTGCGAAAATATAGTCGCTGTCGTATAGTAGAGGCACAGCATGCAAGCATCGTTAAAGGAGCAATGAAGATGAGTGACACGGTACGGATACCCGATATGTATGATCGTCTGGAGTTGTTGCGCCAATATCGCCATGTGGCGATTGTCGGCGTCTCGGCGGACCCTTATCGTCCGAGTCACTTTGTGGCAATCTATCTGCAGGCCGAAGGTTACGATATTATTCCCATTAATCCGCGTTACGCTGGTCAGACCCTCTTGGGCAAGCGTGTCTACGCATCGCTTACCGAGGCGAAAGAGGCGGGTGAGCAGATCGAGATTGTCGATGTCTTCCGCAAGGCCGAGGACACGCCGCCCATCGCGCAAGAGGCTGTCAAGATTGGCGCGCGCGTGCTGTGGCTACAACTGGGCGTGCGCAACGACGCTTCCGGCAAGATTGCCACTGACGCGGGCCTGACCTTCGTGCAAGACCGTTGTATCAAGATCGAACACGCGCGTTTCTTCGGCGGTCTGCACACGGTTGGCCTGAACACAGGCGTCATCATCTCACGCAAAATACCCTAAAAATGATACAAAATGTGAGCTTGTCGTTTTTAATGTTCCTCGTGAATGGCGATCACGATAGACGTGGGCAGAAAACGTACCATAGCAGCTACTCCGCCAGTTTGCGATTGGCATTGCGATAGCGCGGCTCGATCTGCTGGTATGCATCCCAGGCAGCCTGCACTTCATCGGTGGCGCGGGTCAGCATGATGCGGTCTCCGGCAACCTCAATCGCTATTTCATCGTTTTCGTGCAAGTGCAGAGCCTCCATCAGCGACGGTGGCAATGTAATTGTCATCGAGTTCCCCACCTTGCGCAACTTAACAATCTGCATCGTCTCTTCCTCTCACTGATAAAGGTCTGTGTGTCGTATATACATCAGTGTATACGTCTGCTCCCACGATGTCAAGTGAGTTGCAATAGAGGCCCATCGTTCTAAAGCCTTTCTCTTCTCATCCGCTCTATAGTATAATGTTTGAAAATAGAGAGCTTATCGCGTTCTTTATGAATAAGAGTTGCTCTATTGTTGCATTATCGGGCGATGGCATATGAAAGCGGGAAGAAGCGTATGAATGGAATATGGCACTGGCTTCTCAGTAATGGCCCTGGAGCTGCTGGCTGGATATTCACCTCTGTTATTCTCGTCTTTCTCCTCTCCTATATGGCAAATCTGGCGGTGTTGCGTAAAGATGATATCTCCGAAACACTTGTTGTCAGCTTTCTGCGCTCGCTTTTTGGACGCACGCACGGGTGGACCATGCGTGAATATCTGCGCATCGTGATTGAAGACAATAGAGGCTTGAACCCGACGGGTATCCATTCCTCGCAGGCGTTGATTTCTGTCAATGTGCCATTAAATGAGATTTTCATCCATCTCAATGCGGTTTCTGATCGTCCCCTCTATGATGTTCCGCTTGAGCAACAGAAGATGCTGGCAGAACTGCGCCGCGCCCTGGACGCAAGCAGGAGTCAGGAAGATCGCGAGGACTATGAATATCGCATTGCGCAATTTCACGGAATGTGGGCGGGTGATATTGGCAGAACAGAGGCGCGTGCGAAACAGTCCGTTGAGATTGACGATGTTGTGCAGCGGATGAGCGTTAACAGCCCAGTTGCCTTTCTCCTCGGTATTCCTGGATCCGGGAAGAGTACCACCATGCGCTGGCTAGCCCTGCAAATGGCCCTAGCTTTTCGTATTCCTGCCTATCAGTACTGGTTCAATACGCTGATTGCAAAGCTTGCAGCGCGTTTTGAGCGCACGCCGCGCTTTTGGGGTTACCATCCGCCAGCCTATCTTTCTCCCGTGCAGATTCCTCTCCTCTTTCGCATCAGCTATTATGCCAAGTATCTGAGTGAGCCAGGTGTAAAGGACCGCTCGTTTTACACCTATTTCAAGGATTTTATGAGCAAGAAATGCCCAGACTTGCCAGGGCTTGACACGTTTTTAGAGAAGCAGTTGCGCAATGGGTCTTGTCTGGTGCTCTTTGATGGACTGGACGAGGGCATCAGGCGGCCCCAGCGACCGGGCCCGTACGCCTCGCGCAGAAAAACGTAGCTGCCACCGGCGTGCGGCATGG
>DAIDJF010000120.1 GCA_027451525.1 Ktedonobacterales bacterium | reverse complement strand
ACACAGGTTCGCTTGTACGCACCTATAACAGCGATGTAAAGGATGGCGCAAACGTCCCACCCTTCACGCGGCAGACGGTTTTCATCAACAGCGTCGAGGGAATCGAGCGCGGTGTCTATAACTACGAGGCCACGACGCATTGTCTTACTGCCATTAAGGAAGCAGACATGGCCCTTTTCCTGCAGCAGCACTACTTCTTACAGAATTATAGTCTCGCGGAAGCTGCCGCAGTAATTGCCGTCATCGGCAATCTGGAAAACATGCTTGAGGTCTATGGCAATCGCGGCTATCGCCTGCTCAATGCAGAAGCGGGTCTGGTAGCCCAGGGCCTCTACATGATCTCTACGGGCCTGTCGCTAGCCTGTGGCGCAGCTCTCGGTTTCGACAATACAGCACTGAATGATGTACTTGGCCTGGAATCCGGGCAGAAAACACTTATCTTCGTCCTTGTAGGTCATGAATTGATCCACACAGGTGATGTTGACTATCGCCTGGTTTAAAGGTCTGCATTCTTTTTCTGAAATGAGGAACCATCATGCAAGAACAAAAAGTGCATAATACTCGGAGCAATCCGACTGCCACCATCACGCCGCGTTTTCTCCTGCGTGTCGGCGGCATGCCGATCAACTATCTGGATGAGTTGCGCTTCACGGAGACGGTACAGTGGCAGGACAGCTTGCTCGCCCTTGAGCACGTCCTTCATCGTCAAAAAGACCGCCTTGTCGATGTGCTGCACGCGGCAGTCAATCGCCAGAAAGAGGCGCAAGATATCAGGCGCAAGCTCATTAACCTCAAACGGCAGATTTTCAACATGCATCTGCCGCATGGCACACGTGAGGCACGGGCAAACGCAGCTTCCCTGGAACCAGACGAAGGCGCACTGCTGCTCGAATGGCTTGATCTATGGGAACGCTATCAACAGCAACTGGCCCTTGGACCAGCGATTCTCGCCGCTGAGCTTCAGGAGAAGCGCAAACGCCTCAAGCAGATTCTCGATGACACAGATTTTCGCAAAGGCATTCTGCTCTCAAGCACGGTTCTGGATCAAGCAACCACTGGCTATCTGGCCGCTGATGCCGCACAGCTCAATCGTGAGGCTCGCACGGTCGAACGTTCCCTGCTCGAATATCTGTTCCGCACAGTTGGCAAAACCAGCCCGTTCAGCACCTTCACGCCTGTTTGTGTCGGCACCATTGAAGAGCAGGCAAGCGATGCCACAGCAGAAGACGACATCATGCTCGAACTGAACAACGTAGAGAAACACAGCTTCACGCGCCTCAACATGCTCGTTCTGTCCAGACTCTCCAATCAACTGCTCGCGTGCCTGGATGTGCGGCATGCCTTGCGCGTGCGCATTACCAACGGCTGGCGTCTACGTGCTAACCATATCGAGTATGTGCGCAGAAAACCAGTCATTGATACGACAGATACCGAGGCTTCGCTCCCCCTGGATTACATGCAGGAACATGTCATTCAGCTGCCCATGAGCACCATGCTCCATCACATCGTAGAACTGCTCGGCGATGGTCATGAAGAACAACTGGGAACAATTATTGCGCAACTGTGTACGCGGGAACAGCAGCCACAGGCAGAAACGCTCGTTGAAGAGTATCTGGGACACCTCTTGCGGCTCGGTTTTTTGATCGTGCCAGCACTACAGGTCAATATTCACCATGACCGCCCTCTCACCGCCTATCGCCAGAAGGTCCGCGCCATCGACACAGCGCAGACAGACACGCTCGCCGACGCGCTGGAGACCATTGAAACGCTTGTCGATGCTTACGCTGACGCGGATGTGGCTGAGCGAAGAGAGATATTGGCACAGATACGACTTCTCTTGCAGCAAGGCAGCATACAGTTGAGCGCATCTCAGCGCGTGCTTAATTTTCCCAAAACGCTGCTCTATGAAGATACGACTCTCTTGCCGGAACGTCTGGCGATCTCTTCTCAAACGTGGCAAGAGACATTTGCCCACATACACGAATTACAGCAAATCCTGCCTATCTTCGACGCGCGCCTGCCACAAAAAATGATGACGCGCGGCTACTTTCAAGCGCGCTACGGCGTGGGACAACGCTGTGACGACTTCTTCTCTTTTGCGGACATGTTCAATCAAGAGTTTCTACGCCTCTTACAGAGCAACGCTGGCAACAGGTCCTGGTTCGACAGCAAGGGCAATTTTCAAGGTCACGCTAACTACTTCAATCAACCAGAACTGCGTCAACTCAATGAGGCACGCCGCGCTACCGCCGAGTACATGCGAGCAGCATATCAGGCATTACCCAACGGAAGCAATGAACTGCAACTAGGCGATGATTTTTTCCAGACGATTGTCTCACTTGTCTCTGGTTTAGAAGATTTTTCTTCTTCTACCTTCCTTTCACAGTTCGCACGCGTCAATGACGAGCCACTCTTGATTATCAATCAGGTTTATTCTGGCCTCACGCTCCTGTTTTCGCGCTTTGCCTACTGCCTGGAGCAAGACGAGCGCAGTGCGATTGTCTCCGCGCTACGGCAAACCTTACACGGCTTACAACCAGCGGGAGCCATCTTCGCCGAACTGAAAGGTGGCTATGACGCGACCAATCTCAATCTTCATCCAACTTTTACCGCTTACGAAATTGTCTGCCCAGGTGAGCTAAGTGCCCGCCCCGTGGAAGAGCAGATTTCGCTGGAAGATCTCTCTATCCAGGACGATGACGCAACTGGTCGCCTGCGCCTCTACTCAAAGCGGCTCGGCAAAGAGGTCATTCCCCTCTATCTCGGTTTCCTGACGCCCAGAGCACTGCCAGAGATGCAACAGATTCTGCTCAGCTTTTCCTATCTCACCATGTCACCGCTCGATCTGTGGAGCGGCACCAAAGTATCCGATCCCAATGCGCCCGTGAGCTATTATCCGCGCCTGCGCTATAAAAATGTAGTG
Source organism: Ktedonobacterales bacterium (assembly GCA_027451525.1). GTDB lineage: Bacteria > Chloroflexota > Ktedonobacteria > Ktedonobacterales > Ktedonobacteraceae > DTNP01. Next base: position 8,881 of record DAIDJF010000120.1, on the reverse strand, counting down.
GTGCAGCGCGCAACCTGGAAGGTCCAGGGCGAAATCTTGCCGCAACGTGCAAGCGGACAGTCCGATACCGAATTCTATCTGGCAGTAAATCGTTGGCGAAAGAGCATCGGGCTACCCGCTAAAGTGTTCCTGACACCTATCGCATCCGCAAGCAAAGATGCCCAGGCAGACAAGAAAGGCAATGAGGCGGCACCAACCTACAAACCGTTATGCATCGATTTCGAGAACTACTTCTCGATTCTCCTTCTAGAAGCGACTATCAGGAAAACCAGCTCTGCTTTTCAGTTCATGGAGATGCTGCCACTGCCGGAACAGCTCTGGTTTCGCCATAACGAGCAGGCCTATATCAGTGAGTTCATTTTTGAAGTATCACACACAAGGAGAGACACTCATGCAACAGCAGCAAGATTGGATTAGCATCCACATTTTCTATCATGGCGACCAGAATTATCTGATCGTTCACTGTATCGCCCCTCTGGTGGAGAAATTACGCGCACAAGGCTTGCTCCAACGCTACTTCTTCATCAAATATTGGGTCGAAGGTCCCCACGTTCGTCTGCGTTTTCTTCCCGCCAGAGATGCGGACGTAGACAAGATCAAGTGGATGGCAGAGCAGGCAATCACAGCCTTTCTGAAACAGCGTCCCGCCCTCTATACCCTGGGCTATGAAGTGTTCGCACCCATCTACAAAAACATGTTTATCGGCGAATATGGCGAGGAAAAGTGGCGCGAGGTCTATGGGGATGACGGCATCATGCCCATGCAAGCAAACAACACATTCGCCTATATCGAGTATGAACCTGAATTCTCTCGCTATGGTGGAGCGGAAGGTGTCGCCCTGGCCGAATGGCACTTCGAGCATTCCAGCGATACCGTTATCGGCCTCCTCAGCAAGATCAATGTCAGCGTGCAGAGCATCCTGCTTGGGAGATCAATCCAGCTTGCCCTGCCTTTTTTCTATGGCGTCTTCGAGACAGACGAACGGGTACTCCACGCTCTCGATCAGTACATTGCGACCTGGCTGGGAACAGACCCACAACAGAGCCAGCGCATCAGTCAGTATGCAAAAAAATATCAACGCATGTCCTCCATTCTGGCACCACGCATCGCCAAGATCAGAGATTACATGCTTGACGAGCACTCGGCTGAAAGACGTACCGAGACGGAAGAACAATGGAAAAGGCATATCATTGAGTTTCGCCTCCAGATTCAGCGACTCTACAATGAAGACAAGCTTGTGCCCGCCTTTGAAAGCCCACAAGCACGCGCATTTTCACTGGATGATGTGTATCACTACCTGCAATCCAGCTATGTACATATGACCAATAACCGCCTCGGCGTCTCTATTCCCCAGGAAGTCTACATCGCGTATTTGCTCAAACGCACGCTACTCGACATCCTGGGAAGAGAAAGGCAGAAAATAGCATGAGCACCGCCAACCCTTATGAACAGTTTCGTCCACAGATACGGGCCGATGTCGTCTTCGGCCCTCCCATGATCAACGGCAACACAACGGTCTATTATGTCAAAGACCGTCTCACCGAGTGGTTCTATCGGATCGGGGCGCGTGAATACTTTTTGATGCGCCTGATGGATGGTCACAACACAATTCAGCAGATTGAAGCGGCCTACAGTGCGACCTTCCATCGCCGCCTGACGGCTCAGTCCTGGTCACACCTCTTCACCATGCTTGGAAAACGCTCATTACTCGTTGGCGAGGAGAACACAAGCAGGTTGGCTGAACTGGTCAACAATGCCAGAACACAGCGGCACGCCAAAGAGCGAAGCATCTTCTACAGACGTTTCTCTCTACCCTCACCGGAACGCTTTCTCGCATGGCTCCTGCCCTGGGTTCGCTTTGCCTTCCATCCCGTCTTTGTCGTTCCAGCCCTGCTCGGTATCGGCTTGCTCGAACTCTTTTTCGTACTGCATGCCCAAACAGCTGTAGCCGATCTGCTCACAGGCATGCCCCTCTATCTCAACCTTCCCTTTGTAGTACTGCTCTGCGCAAGCGTGGGCATCTTTCTTGCTGTCCATGAAATCGCCCATGGACTAGCCTGCACATACTTTGGCGGCACTGTATCAGAGATTGGCATCGCGTTCCGCTACTTTCTGCCTTGCGCCTACTGCAAAATCGATGATGTCGTGTTGTTTCATAACCGCTGGCATCGCGTCGCAACAGCATTTGCGGGCATCTTTGTCAACTTGCTCATGGTCATTCCCTTCGCCTGGTTATGGTGGGCAAGTCCGATACACAGCCAGCCACGCGTAATAGGAGCATTCATCCTGGTCTTTATGAACCTTTTTATTCTGCTGAACTGCCTACCCTTCGCCGATCTGGATGGATACCTGATGCTCAGCTATACGCTCAACATGGTTGACCTGCGTCAGCATGCCACCCGTGCCTGGCAGTTTCGCCGCCAAGAGCAGGTCAGTGCGCCCTCTAAGAGTAGAGTGATCTACTTTGTCTACGGCGTCTTCTCGCTCGTCTATCTGCTGGCGGTGCTCGCCGGAAGCCTGTTTCTGCTCATGCAACTCTTGCACTGGCGACTTTAATTTTACAGCACTTTTACACATACAAATTACCAGCGAGGAGCGTGCCGAAGCTGCTCTTCGCTGGTACTGCTTATCTCGCTTACCACAGCAACTTATCAGAAACCCATCGAGATAGCAGCAATAGCGTAACTAGGCGCGCTGACTGCGTACATCCAGTGCCGTAGAGGATCGTCACAATATGGTTCGTGCAGTATTGTGGCTTTGAGTGTGTCCCAGCCATCATTTGTCCCGGAGCCATGCAAGCAATTTACCGTATAGAAGTAGACCAGTTGAGGGCGAATGCCAGATGGCGCATTGACTATCACATCATTTCCCTGCGACTGGAGGGAAAACTGACGATCAGATGGAATCTGCGGAGCTACGGTGATGGCGATAGCAGGCCAATGTCCAGCCAGCAGACTGTTTCCTTGAGTGTAGAGCGTACCATTTTGACTCTGCGTAATCGTGGAGATCCTGACGTCTACCGCGATGGTCACAGTGCTGCTCCTGGTAAGAGGAATATACCCATGAACACTTAACGGCTTATTGGTGGCTAGTTTGGTCATACCAGGAGGACAGCTCATCATGAAATTATTGCCAGGTGAGTCATAGTGTGGTTCTTGTCCCCCCTTCAGCGTGACGCTGAATGCTCCATTACAAGTATTGACAGCGGGTGCGCCTCCTAGCATGATAGTATGCTGACTATGGTTTGTAAGCGTGATATCGACGGACAAGAGTTCGCTGAGGAAGTAGGGACCAGGAGTGATGCTGAGCGTCGTTTCTACACTATTCACCTCTGTATGTGCAAGTACAGGTGCACTCACAGCCATCCCTATGGGTTTTCCCGTTGGGATATTGCTCCCGATAGCGGTAGAGTAATGACGGAAGAGGAGGAGCGAGGTAAGCACAAGCAAACTAACCACCAGCACGCCAGCGAACATATTTCTGCGGTCGCGAGATGTAAAAGCCATTGCTCCATATCCTTTCCCAAATAATACGCTGAGATTATTTTATTATAGCATGCAACATACGCATTGCTGGCAAGTCATCTTGATAGGCATGACAAAAAATGCCCACATAAAAAATCGTCGCGCCTCTGCTGGGCAAAAGCACAGGCTTTCTCCAGCGACAGCGCGACGATAGATCGCAGCAACAGACTGATCTGCATCACGCGAAGTTCTTGTTTTCATCGTGGATGTATGCCCAGACAGCAAGCACGGCGAAGACGAGCGAAAAACCTCCCAGGACCAGCAGGTGAAACCAGAGTGGATAGCTATCTCTGGACCACGCGCTTCCCACGGCATCCCAGGCAACCTGTCCAAGATGATAGGTGGGAAGATATGGGGCAATGGTGCGCACAAAGCCAGGCAGATATTGGAGGGGCATGAAGAGACCCGATGTCAGAGACAGAACCAGCGTAATGACGGTTGATAGGAGCTGAACGAGATTGGAAGTCCCGCTGAAACCCAACGCCATCCCTAGCAGGGCAAACGGCAGCATACAGAGCACCATGAGGCCAAGCAGGCTGAGCCAGGATGAGAGCGGCATCTGCACATGCCCAAAAACCCACGCAACTCCACACAGGCACAGCAGCGAGACCAGGGCGGTGAGCACAATCACCACTACTTTGGAGCCGATATACAGAGCCGCACTCAGGGGTGTGGTACGCAGTAGCCTGCTCCAACCCAGATGACGCTCCATTGCGATTTCGATAGTGAACGTCTGAAAGGCCACCACGAATGCTCCATACGCTGCGTACTGCGCTAAAAATGCTGCCGCATACTTGGAGTTAAATGCTCCTGAGAAGATAAGAAAAAACATGGAGGGAAAGCCAATACTAAAGATAAGCACGGCGGGATCGCGAAAGACCTTTAGTATTTCACAGTAAAAGTAGTATCCCCATAAGGATGTCTTCTGTTGTTTGACGGGTAATGTTCGCTTCTGGACTTGCTCGACGCTCTCGATTATCATGGTGATTGTCTCCTTCTTTGCTCATAGCCAGCAGGGCTGTCACTACGCTGCCTTTTTCTTCTCTACAGTAAGCGAGAGAAATGCCTCTTCCAGTCCGGCCCCAACAACTTCCAGTTCACTCACTTCAGCCGCGTGTTGGCTAAAAAGAGCTGCCAGGAACCGCTCAGGTTCTTTACTATACAATTCAAATTTCTCGCCAATCTCACGGATATCCCGTATTGCAGGCAGGCGCTGTAGTTCAGCCAGCGTCAGTTTAGAGGCGCGGAAACTGATGTGTTTGCCGCCAACATGCCGCTTAATCTGCTCTGGCGTGTCATCGGCAATGATCTCGCCATGGTTGATGACGATAATGCGATTGGCAAGGCTATCAGCCTCTTCGAGGTTATGCGTTGTCAAAATGATCGTCTTGCCCGCAATCACTTGCAAATTAATCTGGTCCCAAAATCTTCGGCGTGCCTCTATATCGAGTCCAGTCGTTGGCTCATCCAGAAACAGGATATCTGGATTGCCCACCAGGGCTAACGCAAAACACACGCGGCGTTTCTGACCGCCGGAGAGCTGGTTCAGACGCGCATTACGTTTCTCGTCCAGTCCAGCCATCGCAAGCACATCGCGTACTACCATTGGTCGCTCGTGGAAACGCCCAAAAAGCTCAACAACTTCATGCACACGCAACGTGCTGGGCATGGCAGACTCCTGTAACATCGCTCCCACGCGCGCGCGATGTTTTGCAATGCGCGGATTCTCTCCAAAGAGAGCAACACTGCCCGTTGTGGGACGACGCAGCCCCAACATCAGTGAGATAGAGGTTGATTTCCCCGCACCGTTTGGTCCCAGAAACGCGACTACCTCTCCCGCCGCGATACTAAAACTGATACCTTTCAAGGCAGAAACCGCGCCATAGCTCTTGGTAACATTGTTCAATTCAACTGCTGGCACTTCTAGGCTTATTGCCATCGCTTGTTCTCCTCGCACCTATGGATGCTCTTTACATGGGTCAACACTAGCTGGTAAAAGCGTAGCCCAAAATGCTCCGGCAAACGAGGGCAGCAACAGGGCTTTTAGAGGGCCATTATCGACAGAATCGAGCAGCCACCCTCTGCTGTCCTTTATCCGCCCTCCCGCGTGACCGCTTGCAGCCCTGAAAATATCCTTGTACACGGCCCGTTTCCCACGTACTCTTACTTTCAGATATTCACGTGTGACCGCATCCACCCCGTCCAATGCTGTCACATGCCTTTAGACACGAAGACCAGTATTCCACAGTAAAGGAGAAAAAAATGACACACGTTGATTTCGAGATTGGCATCATTGGCGGCGGTCCAGCAGGTTCAGCACTCGCTTCCTATATGGCACAAGCCGGACATTCCTGCATCGTTCTGGAGCAAGAACACTTCCCCCGTCCACACGTCGGCGAAGCCCTGGTTCCCTCCTCCAATCGCGTTTTTCAAGACCTTGGTCTCATGGAGCAGATCAATCAGCAATTCCGCAAAAAATATGGTTCCGCGTGGGCCAGTCCTTGGTTCGGCCCAGCCTATACACGCTTCGCAGAGCGCGAACAGCCCGGTGTTGACCACAGTTATACCTTCCATGTAGACCGTGCGGCGTTTGATCTGCTCCTCCTCCAACATGCACGCAAGTCTGGGGCAACTGTTATTGAAGGTGCGCGCGTGCGCAAGGTCGATTTCGCGGAAACCAACCAACCACGTATCGACTATACTGTTGAGGGCCAGGAGAGCAGCGTCTCCGTTCGCCTTGTTGTAGATGCAAGTGGACGCAAAACACTCCTGGGCAATCAATTCAAGCTGCGCATACAGGATGAGGTATTTGACCAGTATGCCATCCATACCTGGTTTGAGGGATATGACCGCAGTGCCTTGGTCAATCACCAGGCTACCTATGAAGACGAATTTACTTTTATCTACTTCCTGCCTCTCCCGAATAGCTGGATCTGGCAGATTCCTATCACCGACACGATCACCAGCGTAGGCGTTATCACGCAGAAGCAACATTTTGCGAAAAACCGCGCAGAGCGCGAAGCGTTTTTCTGGAACTGCATCGAGAGCAGTCCGCACCTGGCAGCAGCACTACGCAACGCCCAACAAATTCGCCCCTTCACTGATGAGGGTGACTACAGCTACGCCATGCGCCACATTAGCGGCGACAATTTCTTGCTCATTGGCGACGCGGCGCGTTTTGTAGACCCCATCTTCTCGACTGGCGTGAGCATCGCGCTGAATAGTGCCCGCTTTGCCAGCCAGGATATTCTGCAAGCCTTTGCGCACAACGATTTCAGCAAGGCCAGCTTCAAGACATACGAGAATACCATTCGACGCGGTACACAGAATTGGTACGATCTCATTACCCTGTACTATCGGCTGAATACGGTATTTGTCTCCTTTGCACAGGACGACCGCTATCGCTCAGATCTCATCAAGCTGCTACAGGGTGATGTCTATGACGATGAGACACCTATTGTGCTTGAACTGATGAAAAACTATGTACGCGAGGTCGAAGAAGATAAACAGAACTATATGCACGCTCTGCTCGGTGACTTAACGGCACGTGCCTTTAGTCCCGCTTTCTAAACAGCGTACACACCTGCCCCTCATAAGACCACAAAAGGGGCAGGTGTGGATTTGCGATCCCTAACATCACTATATTGCTACTCCAGCTTACCGCCGCTTCCACCTTTCTTCTGATTTGTCGCGGTTATCTTCAAGAAACGGCATGTAGAAATTCTCTTTTGACAGCAACCGTTGACAGCAACGCCCATGTACAAACACAAACATTGCTATCTTTACTAGCACATTTCCGGCTTAAATTGCGCTCAAACAGAGACACTGGCAGTCTTCTTACAACAGAGATAGGCACCAGGAGGGGAACTTAGTGTTCGACTGCCACGATCAGCTCCATATGGCGTTAACCGTTTTTGGAAAAGAGGCAGCAGCGCGTGTTGAAAAGAAAACAGTTGAAGGATATTTGCGGGTACTGCTCCCTTTTTTTACCTACTTAGAAACAGATGCGTGGCAAGTGGGCGCTGGCCGACGCTGGAACAGTGAGCCACACCATCTTCGAGGAAGCGTGGAAGACTACCTGATTCACCACTTGCACTGCATGATGCGCCAGCACCGTCAAGGATTCATCCTCGTTCTCAAGACCCAGCAGACCCATCACGCGGTCAAAGTGTTTCTCAGTGGCCTCAAATTCTTCTATCAGATCATGTGTCAGCAGGGATACTATCCTCACGCCAATCCACTCATCGATGCGGGGGTGAGCGTCATGCAGGTCCTTGAAAACGAAGACAGCGAAGATGTTGCCTCCCCTCGCATGCCAGCGCGCAGCGGCGTCGTCGAACCCACAAAAACGCGTCACCCTCGACTTTCCGATAGCTACTTCAAACTGGAGGACGAACGCTGGGTTCCTCAGGTGGTGGATGACCCAACCCTGTTTGCGCGCGTGTTGCATGGAGGGAGGCAGCTCAAGCACTGGGGGGTGCGGGAAGAATGCGTTACGCGCTTGCTGTTCGAGTCTGGATGCCGTGTTTCTGAGGCAGTTGGTCTGACGATTGGGGACTGGGTTGCACGCGGTATGACGCAGGAAGCCACAGCTTTCAGTAAAGGCAGCCACGGTCGGCGCATCAAGTTCTTGCGCTTCTCCAGCCAAACAGCAAAGCTGCTCCGTCTCTACTTCGATGGAGAACGGTACCAACTTGATCCCCACGGGTACACGCTGGATACCTATCTCCAGGAATCCAAAGCCGGACACGTTGATCTCTCCACGATTCCCCTCTTTCTGAGTAGGCAGCGTACTGCGCTCTCCGCCAAGACCTACCGAGAACACAGCTGGAACCCGGCCTGCCAAGCAGCACAGATTGATGCTGATGTTCACCAAGCGCGCCATTGGCATGTGACACAAGCGGTTCGGTACATCTATGAAACCTCACAGGCGGAAGGAGAAGTCCAGCGTCGACTGCAAGAACTGGTCGAGTACATGAAGTGGAGAAGTCGCGAGACGCTCGCGGCTTATGAACACTACTTCGATGCTGCCCGTCATGCTGAGACTCTCGATGTCCTGCACGCACGAATGAATCAGGAGCTAGAGCGGCGGGCACAGACGCCGGGGGTCTCCTCATCTGCAAGCCAGCAGAGAAGACCAAGCCGGGCCATGGCAACAGACGTGCCTCTGCCAGATGATGAGCCTGACCTTGACTTTTTGTATCAACTAGGAGGCAGTGTCTGATGCCACAACCTGCTCAGACGTGGATGAGTTTAGAGGCATATTTTGCTTGTGAGGTCATTCATGCACCCAAGACCGGCGGAGATGAACGAGAAACATGGCCCTCTGTGGGTGAACGAGTGGTTCGTTACTTACA
>DAIDJF010000119.1 GCA_027451525.1 Ktedonobacterales bacterium | reverse complement strand
GGACTGTTGATAAGATCAAGCAGGGCTAGTGGCGTCTCGCGCATCTGCAAAATGTGCTTATATTCACCATGATCGGGCAGACCATCGCGACACTCTGAGATCGTGACGATTGCGCCACCTTTGCGCACCACCTGTGCTGCCGCTGTCATACCTTTTACTGTCTGATAGAGGTTCTGATCGAGCGGGTAGCCGCTATTGCTGGTGATGACGAGATCAAACGGCTCATCAACGGCTTGCGTTGCGATCTGCGCGACGGCCTCACAGCCGACACGATGGGCTTTGATGTAATCGCCTGCATAGACGCCCGTGATACGTCGCTCCTGGTCAAGCGTGACGTTGACCATAAAATCGGGCGGACAAAAGCTCACAACCTCTTGAATGCCCTCCTGCACAGGGTTGCCATCGAGCACTGCCCATGTCGCGCGCGGATGCCCAATCAGTTTTGCGTTATGCAATTGCTGGATCGTCTGGATGCCTCCCAAGCCTGGGACAATGCCTTTTGCGCCACCTGAGAAACCCGCGAAGAAATGTGGCTCGATAAAGCCCGTCACGATACGGAAATCCGCCTCCACATAGCGGCGATTGACCCAAACAGGTACGCCCGTCGGCGTCGTGCCCAACATGTGCATGGTCTCAGTATCGAAGGCATCGTGATTGACAATCTCAACGCTATCAACGATCTCCTGGCCGAGCATGCCGATGAGTTCCTCACGGGTATTGGCGCGATGAGAACCAGTGCCATTGATAATCACAAACTGGGAACGTGGCACGTGCGGCAGAGCCTCCAGTAGCCAGGGAACCATTCGTTCGTTCGGCGTGGGACGGGTAATATCGGAGATTACAATGGCAACTCTGTCATCAGGCGTCACTTGTACACTTAATGGCTCACAGCCAATAGGGTTCTCAAGCGCGGCAAGAAATGCGCCACGCTCATCGGTTAGCGGCGAGGGATAGTGCGGCAGTAGCACGTGTGCCTGATCGGGCAACGTCAGCGTTAAGCGGGAGCTTCCATAAGGAATCTGCACATTCATAATTAGCCTCACATGGACTTGCTCAAGATGATACGGAGACAACCAAATAATACGTGTTCTTCAAGTATATCACAGGGAATTTTTCAATTGCGTTGATTTTTCACGCACGATGGCGCGCAAAACACGGAATAACTTATTTGCAAGACATGTTATAATGGGGTGTATGACATCAGACGATGATTGGATTGCTTCTGTGAGAAATGGTTTCTACGAGCATCAATACGTGAGTGGATGTCACACAGGAGCAGAGACGAATGAGATTGTATGTTGGGGGCCTCCCCTACCAGACAACACAACAGGACCTGATCGACCTCTTCGAGCAGGTGGGACCTGTGACCTTCGCAACCGTCATCACTGACCGTGATACGGGCCGCAGTAAGGGCTTTGGCTTTATCGAGATGGAGAACGATCAGGACGCGCAGACCGCAATTGATCGTTTGAATGGCTCACTTTTGGGCAATCGTACCATCACGGTCAACGAGGCGCGTGAGCGTCAGGCTGGCGGTGGCGGCGGCGGTGGTGGTGGTGGTCGCAACTTCCAGAGCCGAGATCGTCGTGGTGGCGGCGGCGGTGGTGGTGGTGGTGGCTACCGCGATCGTGGCGGACGCTACTAAGTACATATAAAATAATTAAACCCACAGGAAGGGTACTGATACTTGTATAGTGTCAGTACCTATTTTTTGGGGGGATTGTCTTAAAATTTGTGATGCAACGGCTGATCCGCGTGGTTGTTGCGGCCATGACATCTATAAAACAGTCTCACAGGCGTTGCACTCGTCCATAGCGCACACGTGTATGTTTATGCGCGGCCCTGAATGCGCGCGACCTCGGCTTCTGCGGCACGTGCATCCTTGCGCCGTCCTAGCTTGCGCAAAGCCTCAATTTTACGTTGCCAGTTGTCAATATCATTGGGAGCCAGGCGCGTTGCTTCTTCCGCTGCCGTCAGCGATTCCTGATAACGGCGCAGACTGGCGAGCACGAGCGATTTGTTATACCAGGCCGAGACCATGCGTGGATAGAGCTTAGTCGCTTGCTCGTATGCGTCTAATGCGCGTTGATAGTCGCGGAGATGAAAGTAGGCATTTCCTTTGCCATTCCAGGCCAGTGGTGCGCTCGGATTGATGCTTAATGCGCGGTTATAGGCCTCTAGAGCCTCGTTGTAGCGACCTTGCTGGCAGAGCACGTTGGCCTGACCATTCCAGGAGGGAGCGTAGCGTGAGTCGAGGCGTAATGCCTCGCCGTAAGCCCGTAGTGCATCATCAAAACGTTGTAGATCGGTCAAAACATTGCCCCGTCGGTCCCAGGCTTTAACGAAGCGTGGATCGTGTTTCAAGGCGCGATCATAGGACTCTAAAGCTTCTTGCAGGCGTTGCTGGGCGTAGAGAACATTGCCTTTCCCATACCACGCGGGAGCAAATTGTTCGTTAATTTTCAACGCCTCTTGAAATGCTTGCATGGCATCGCGCAGACGCCCCATCTCGTACAGCACGAGTCCGCGCCCATTCCAATGCGCGGCTACGTTGCGTTCCAGCGAAATAGCTTGCTCGAAGGCTTGCAATGCCTCTTGATAGCGGCGCATCTGGCGTAAAACCAGTCCCTTATTGCTCCATGCCTGCGCCATATAGCGATCAAAATGGAGCGCGTTTTCAAATGAACTCAGGGCTGGATCCTGGCGACCCATTGCGCTCAGGGCTGCGCCCCGTCCGTTCCAGGCCGCTGCATTGGTGGGTTCCAGGCTGAGAGCCTCATCAAAGGCTTTGAGCGCATCATTATTGCGGTGCAATATTGAGAGCGCAGTCCCTTTGCCGACCCACGCGGTTGCCAGCGAGTTGTCAAGTTGTAGAGCCTTGTCGAACGAGGCCAGGGCATTTTGGTGCTGTCCACTCAATGCCTGTGTCAGGCCACGTCCCTGCCAAGCCAGGGCGTTGGTATTGTCAATCTGTAAGGCGCGATCATAGACGGCAGTGGCTTCGCGCACGCGCTTCTGCGTATAAAGGGCGTAAGCGTCCTGTAGTAACTTGCTCGTCGCGTCAGCTTTCGAGGGTTTTGCGCGTGTACTGGTATTTTTGGTTGACCCGATTGTAAGTGTGCCTGTATGCAATTGACGCTCAATCTGGGTCAGGGTATCTGAGACAATACGCATACTCTCCGGTCTGCTGTCTGCATTCATCTCTAACATGCGTTTGAGCAGATCTTCTAGCTCTTGTGGCACATTAGGATTAAGGTGCGAAGCAGGGCGGAAGAAAAAAGGCTGTTCGCTTGGATCAACCCCTGTGAGCAGGCAATGGAGCAAGGCACCCAGGCTATAAATATCGGAGCGCGGAGAGCTTTGTGCCTTCCCATACTGTTCTGGTGCTGCATAGCCGGGTGAACCGAGGGCAACTGTATCGTGCGATTTGCCCGGTTTGAAGATGCGCGCAATGCCAAAGTCAATCAGAAAGAGATGATTACTCTTGCCAATCATCACGTTGGAAGGTTTAAGATCGCGGAAGATAATTGGTGGTTGCTGCTCGTGCAGATAGCCGAGTACGTCACACAACTCCCTCCCCCAACGCAAGACCTGTTCTAGTGGGAGCGGACCACCACCTACTTTTTCGAGATAGTCCTCCATCGTTTCGCCCTCGATGAAGTCCATCACGAGGTAGGAGCGTTCTTCCTCGGTAAAATTATCGTAGATGCGCGGGAGATTGGGATGGGTTAGACCAGCAAGCAGATTGGCTTCCCGTTGAAATGCCTCCTCGGCCTCTTGCACACGCACGTCCGAGAGGCCCATGCGACTCATCTCTTTAACCGCTACAAGGCGATTATTAAAACTAGTATCTTCCGCTTTATAAACAGCCCCCATACCTCCCTGACCAAGCAAGCGGTCTAGCCGATAGCGATTCTTCAGGAGAGTCTCACCCAAAAGTGTACCTGTGGTATGGATGAAAGGGAGTGGCTCGGCGCAATATTGGCAAAAACGCGCCGTTGGTGGATTCGCGGCTCCACAACTATCGCAATAAAGCTCCTGCATTGTCATACAACTACCATACCTGTATTTTTATTCAAATTAGTCTGTTACACACTATAGCTATATCCTGCGTTGCTTAACGATGACACGCCAGAGTTGCAGCCATTCCTCTATGCTCACTGTCTCAGCACGTCGGCTGGCGTCTATCCCAGCAGCAGCAAGCCAGGAGCGAATCTCTTCATTCTTATAATGTAGTCCATGCGTCAAGGAATTGTGTAGCTGCTTGCGGCGTTCCGAAAAACCCGCCTGCACAATCTTAAAGAAACCGGCACGTTCCTCTGGCTGCAACGCCGTTTGTTCCTGTATATCAATACGCACAATTGCTGAGTCTACTTTTGGTGCTGGATAGAATGCTTTGGCGGGCACACGCGCAACAATCTGTGGACGCCCGTACAATTGCACGCTCACCGCCAACAGGCTCATATCGCCCGGTTGTGCTGTTAAGCGTTGCGCAACCTCAAATTGTACCATCACAACCATCAGATGCGGCGGATTACCAGACTCTAAAAAGTGCCTGAAGGTCGGAGCGGTAATATAGTAGGGCAGATTGGCAACCAGTTTATAGGCCGCCTGCCCAAAAACTTCGGTTGGGTCTAAGAAAAGCAGGTTGCCAGCGATGCGTTCAACGTTGTGATATGCTCCTGTCGTCTTCGTCAGTAATGCCAGCATATCGCGTTCCAACTCGACGGCAACAACGCGCCCGGCCTGTTGCGCCAGTTCACGCGTTAAGACGCCCGTGCCTGCTCCCACCTCTAGTACCGTATCGGATGACGAAACCTCGGCGGCGTGCACGATTTGTTGCAGCACGTCCCGATCTATCAGAAAATTCTGCCCGAAAGCTTTGTTGGGACGCATGTTGTGCGCGTAAAGCAGATTGCGCAACTCGTGAATATCGGTTAAATCTATAGATGGGTCTACAAATGTAGAAACCTGTCCGGCTCTATGCGATATATCTGTCAAACTATTCTCTTCTTAACTCTATCATACACAAAAAACAAGGCAACACCCATTGTACTCGATATCACCACTCTGCACAATCACAGCTAGACAGGCTTACCATCGCCAGGGACCACCCCAGCGCATTGGCCCACCCCAACGCATTGGTCCGCCATATCTCCAACGTCTGCGCATTGGAAAACGCATACCAGGGAAGAAGAGCATACCAAACAGAAACACTCCGCCAATAACTAACGCAAGCAAGAGAAGCGGCGCGATGAACACCAGAGCGAGAATACCAACAACCGCTATAAGCCCTACAATAAGATGCAGTAAAACGGGTAAAAGCATAAAGCCGATCACCAGGAAAGGAAGCCAACGCCATGTGCCGCGATTGTTCGTCTGTGGGCGTGCCCAGGGGGGAACCTGTGCCTGTGGTGGTTGCTGATAAGGCCGATAGCCTTTCTCAAAGGCATCACCATCGGGGCTAAAATGCTGCTGCTGATAGTTGCTTTTAACCTGCTCCTTTTGCTGAAGCGGTTCACGTGCTGGCTCCTGAGCACGATAGGCATGAGGTGGTATCGTCTCCTCAAACGTTGATGGATGCTCGTTCTTAGGCATATTGCCTGTATTTGCCTTAGGCCGCGTATACCAGTAATACGGCTGTGCATCTATTTGTTTATCGTCTTGAGCATGTGACTCCTGAGACTCAGGAAACATCTCTTGTTGGCTCATCAGATCACTCCTTTTGTGTGGAACCGCTATCTATGTATACGTTGCTTTTCGCAGAGAGTTGTACTGCTTAACGCGCAAATAAGAAAAATCACCCCCGATACGCTACAAAACCGATAGGTGCCGTGCTTGTAGCGTGTCGGAGGTGATTTTTAGCCTGTTAGTCTGGTTGCTTACTTGCCAGCTTTAGCCTGAGCATAGCGTTTGGCAACTTCTTCCCAATTTACCACGTTCCACCAGGCTCCCAGGTACTCTGGGCGGCGGTTCTGGTATTTGAGATAGTAGGCATGTTCCCACACGTCATTGCCCATAATCGGATAGAGACCATCCATCAATGGGCTATCCTGGTTGGCGGTTGAGATGACCTGGAGTTTGCCGCTCTGATCCATGACTAACCATGCCCAGCCAGAACCGAAACGCTTCACACCGGCGTCGTTGAACGCGGCTTTGAAGGCATCGAACGACCCAAATGTGGAGTCAATCGCCGCTGCCAGCTCACCTGTTGGCGCGCCACCAGCGTTGGGTCCCATAATCTGCCAGAACATGCTGTGGTTCGAGTGACCACCGCCGTTGTTGCGCACCGCCGTGCGGATATTCTCCGGCACTTCGTTGATGCGACGCATCAGCTCATCGACCGGCAAAGAGGCCAGTTCGCTGTTCTGAAGCGCGTTGTTCAAGTTGGTTACATACGCGGCATGGTGCTTGTCATGATGCAATTGCATCGTCTGTGTGTCAATATACGGCTCTAGCGCACTGTAGTCGTATGGTAATGGTGGAACTTCGTGTGCCATGATACGTCATCTCCTTACGAAATAATCTACGAGGTCGCTTACCTCTTTGTATGAACCTTCACCTTATCGATGAAGTATCGCTTGTATCGCGGTATTGTGGGATGTTTCATCGTTACCCACGCTTTTAGTTGTATGCGATAGACAGGGCAATTGTCAAGCGCAAGCATAAAAACTGTCCAAAGGGACAGTGTTATTTCTTGCCTTTCTCAACAGGCGGCCTCTTCAGGTCTTCCAGCGCGTTGAGCAGTATATCGATATCGGCGGGCGTGTTGTAGAAGTGCGGCGAGACGCGCACGATATTCCCACGTGCCGCGATATGGATGTTGCGCTCCGCCAGTTGCGCGGCAAGCTCTTGCACCGTCATTTCTTGGCGGTCTGGATGTGGCTGGAAACATACGATGCCTGAGCGTTCGCCCGCGCCCTGCGGCGTGATGACGGGATAGCCCAGACGTTCAAGGCCTGCGATAGCGTGGCCCGTAAGACCCAGAATGCGCGCCTCTACCGCTGGCATCCCTCCGTCCAGACTTTCAAAGACGCCCAACGTGGCATCCAATCCAACCGAGTTCAACAGGTTGGGAGAACTGAATTCCAGACGGGTCGCGCCCTGTTTTAGCGGTTGCTCGTAATTGAAAAACTCGAAGGGCACGGCGACGCTAAACCAGCCTCGTCTGCGCAGTTTGAGGCGTTCCAGCAGGGCATCCGAGAGATAGAGGAACGCGCTTGTCGAGGCTCCCAGCATCCACTTGTGACCGCCCGCCGCCAGATAATCAACACCCAATGTTCGCACGTCGATGTCCAATGCCCCTGCTGCTTGCATCGCGTCAATGCCGCACAGCACGCCGTGCTCGTGGCAGTAGCGCGCAATCGTGGCGATGTTGTTGCGATAGCCCGTTGAAAACTCGACCAGGCTCAGGCTGACCAACCGCGTGCGCTCCGTGATATGCGCCAATACATCTTCCGTGACGATGCGATGGTTGCGCGCTGGCACGAGTTTCACTTTGACGCCGTGCTCTTGCAGATTGAGCCAGGGGTAGACATTGCTGGGAAATTCGCCCTCCGCGCTGACGATCTCATCGCCTGCTTGCCAATCAAGGCCGAGGGCGATATGCATCAGACCGTCGCTGGTACTGTTCGTCAGCGCGATCTGGTGTACATGTGCGCCAAACATCGCGGCGAGGCGACGATAGGCACCTTGTTGATGTACGCGCCAGCGTTCCTCGTGAACCATGCCAAAGCTGTGCATATCGGCAATATATTCGTGCATTGTTTGCGCGACTGGACGTGGCAGTGGTCCCGTCGCCGCGTGATTCAAATAGGTGCAGTTGCGCGTGACCGGGAAGAAGAGGTGGCGTAGCTCCTGTGCTTCATCGCTTGCCACAAATTCATGTTCGCCCTCTTCGTTTAAAAGTAGCGATTGCAGCATTTCATCCAGATCAGGCATGTTTGTTGTGTCCAGCGTTGCGTGTAGATCGTGTGTCGTCATGTAGATAATCCATTCTGTGCTTGAGTCACATATTCTCTGGCTTTCAGTATACACAGTGGTTTTTTGGTTGACAAGCGGAGTGTCAGACTTGGATGGTTTGGCGAGACGTGGCGTGTTCGTAGAGTAGCGTATAGTAGTAGTCCATCACACTATGCGCGACATGGGGCCACGCATATTCGCGCGCTTTGTAGAGTCCAGCTTGCACGAGTTGCTGGCGCAAGTGCGCGTTATCGAGCAAACTGTCAATCGCGTGTGCCAGTTCCAGACTATTGCGTGGCTGTGTCAATAAGCCATCAACGCCGGGTGAGACGACGGTTGCATAGCCAGCGATATTGGTCGCGACAATTGGTGTGCCAGAGGCCATTGCCTCTAGGAGCACAATACCCATGCTTTCTTCGCCCGTTGCGGGGGCACAGAAGACATGCGCGCTGGCATAATAGCGCGGCAGGTCTTTGTCGGGAATATAGCCAGTGAAAATGATATCTGACCAGCCTTGTTGCACGACATAATGCTGTATCTCTGGACGGAGATGCCCATCACCAACAAAAATGAAGCGGGTATTGGGATGACGCGCGCGAATAAGAGGAATGGCCCGTAAAAGGTACTTGATGCCTTTACGCCGCTCAAAGCGTCCGACAAAGAGAATATTCTTTTTACTGTCCATAAAGCGCGTGAGCGGCATGACGCGCTGATTGAAGCGTTCCAAATTGATGCCGTTGGGTATGACATGGTAGTCTGCGGGAAAGTGTTGCGCGACAAACTGATGTGCAGCCGTCGAGACAGCGATATGACCCGCAAGGCGGCGAAAATGCGGACGCAGAAACGGCGTTGCCGAAGCGTAGACCAGATATGAAGTTGAGGTCACACTTGAACGCGCAAAAGCGTGAAATGTGCCAACCGTCACGCTACGCGAAAGGCGCAATGATAGCAGTGGTAAGCCAGGGATGAGCGGTTCGTGAATATGCAGGATATCGAAATGTTCATGTTCCAAAACGTCGCGTACGCGCCAGGCCAGGTCTGGACTCCACGCGATGCGTGCAATGGAGCCGTTAATGGGAACGGGACGCGCACGGCCCATATTATAGATATACAGTGGTGAGCTTTCACCTGGTTCATTGATCATTGTTGTGTCTACACCAGACATAGGTGCGAGAATGCGAATATCATGCCCCATTGTGCATAGTTGCTCCGAGAGTTGCCTGATGTGGTCGCGTACTCCTCCTGGGTGACTCCAATCATACGGTGAGATCATACCAATTTTCATGCAGATATCCTGGTTTCCTCTATTTTTGTGTCTTGACACGGCTTATCGTGTCGGGTGATACAATGATTTACACGGATAACAAAGTATAAATAGATACGTTTCGCTGTTATGTTTGAGATAATTCGTGTATGATTTTAAGAAAAATAAGAAAAAACATTTGAGGTGCATGTAATGCATGAGCGTGATTATGAGCATGAAAATGAGGGTCGGGCGGATATTCATATGCATACAAATCTGGGTGATGGCTGGGCCAGTCCACGCCGCGTCATTCAGATAGCTTTGCAGCGTGGTTTACAAGTCATCGCAATTACCGATCATGACCATGTAGAAGGGGCGAAACGTGTTGCCGACTTGCTGGCACAGCAGCAGGTTCCATTGCAAATGATTACAGGCGTCGAGGTTAGCACGCGCCAGGGACATCTGCTGGGCCTGTTTGTGCAGCGTGCCCCCAGAGCCTTGCGTTCAGTCGAAGAGAGCATCGAGGCCATTAAAGAGCAAGGCGGCCTTGTCATCGTGCCACATCCATTTGGACGTTTAGTGCCGAGCCTGAGTCGTGAGCGCATCGAAGCTCTACTCGCACGCGGCTATCAAATAGATGGCATCGAGGTGTATAATCCCTCGCCTGCCAATGCCTCTATGCGTGAGGCCGTGGTGCAGGCCAACAAAGCGTGGGGATTGGCACAGACGGGTGGCAGCGATGCGCATTTCTGGCAGCACATTGGCGCGGCCTATACCAGTTTTCCTGGCACAACGTCTACTGATCTACGTCATGCCATCCTTGCCCGTACTGTTCGCGCAGGTGGACAAGAGACGCCACCGGCCCATTTGCCCGCCGGCGTCTATGTCGCGCAGTGCGCCTGGAGCTGGTTTGTGGACCCTCCACGCCGCACAATTCGCGCCGTGAAAGCGCGTAGAGAACAATAAAACTCCAAGATACTCACCCACATCATCGTGTGCTCTACGACCACACGGGTCAATACCGCTTACATAGGGAGAATGAGTTGAGTTTGGCAGAGCGATGGGGCAAGCTTCGCCCCTACCATGATGACGTGTAAAACAGGCATCGTATCATTGTAGGGGCGACCCTCGCGGTCGCCCTGCTTCCATTGCACCTATGTAAACGGTATTGACCACACGGGTGTAAACATGGACCACTGATCGGGGTAATCACCGATATGCGCTTCTAGCTGGCGCACCACGGCATGGAGCAGAGCGTTCACGTCGTTGCGCTGTTCCGGCGGTAATGCGAGCGAAAGCGGCAGAATATGCGCGCGAATCTGCCTATCTGAGTTATACCAGCCAAAGGCGGCGACAAGTGGCGCACCCATGCGGATTGCCAGTTGCACAGGGCCAATTGGCAGGCGGGCTGGCGCACCAAAGAAGCTGACCTCAACGGTCTCACCCTGCACGGAGCGATCACCTGTAATCAACACTGTATGTTTCTGACGCAGGTGTCGCACAATCGTCCGCATTGTCGTCTGCCCTTCTAATGGCAGGTAGTGTACGCCATGACTACAGCGCAGATATAGCATCAGGTTCAGCATTTGCTCGTTGTGCAATTTCTCGACAGGAATCAGCAGATTATAGCCACAGATCGCAATATGCTGTGAAACAAAGTCGAAGGGGCCAAAGTGTGCGGAGATCAGTACGACGCCTTTGCCTTGCGCCATACCCTCGCTCAAGGCATCATAGCCTGTGGCCTGCATGTTCATAAGGATATCTTCGTCGCTCATGGTAGGTAGCATACAGGCTTCCAGGTAGTTCCAGACGGTATGAATGAACATGCCGCGCACGGTATGACGCAAACGCCGCCGTCCCGCGCGCGTTTTGAGAACCTGCCTCCCCAGAACATGGAGTGCATTGTTTCTGGCCTGTCGCCGCGCCTTGCACGCTACCAGCCATGCCACCCAACCTGCTCCCGCGCCAAGTGAGAGTACAAGGTGGCGTGGGATATGCGGGAGGATGCGTATGAGCACGCGAAACAAGGCATACATCATGGCATCTGTTCGGGCGAAGCTGCGGGCGTGGCATCCCAAAAAGGGCGAAACATGTACCACTGTGTCGGCCAGGCGCGCACCATCACTTCAAGCGCGTCGTATATTGCTTGCGTCAGGCGTTGTATCTCGCCCTCTCGTTCGCTGCTCTTTGCGCGTGGGAAGATGGGCGGAAAGAAGCGTCCATACCAGCCGTGATGCCCATACCAGGTATAGCCGGGCAAAAGTGCCGCCCCACTTTTGAGGGCCAAGGCTGCGGGACCACCAGATACGTAGGTTGTGCGTCCGAAAAAGGTCACGGGGACACCTTCTGTACATGGGACGGGACGGTCAACCACCAGTGCCACATACTCGTTTTGCTGCAAGGCTCGTAGCACGCGGCGAGCTGTTCCCTCCATCGGTAGAATTGTCATACCTTTCTCTTGCCGTTGTCCCTGGATCAATTCGTTCTATTTCAATTACCATTTTTAACGCTGTGACTCTTGTTCCTTGTGCTGTGAATGGGATATTATGGAACAAACACCACTCTAGGAGTTTGCATCAATGATGAGTAAAGAGATTGTTGAGGAACAAGAGACACGCTTTAGGAACCTGCCGCTGGTGGTAGGTGTTGATCTGGGTGGAACACAGATTCGTGCCGCTGTTACGCAAGGGGCAACGTTGCTCTCGCGCGTCAGCACA
>DAIDJF010000118.1 GCA_027451525.1 Ktedonobacterales bacterium | reverse complement strand
GGCAGGGCGAGGGCAAGCCTCGCCCCTACAATGATGACGGGGAAAACGGGCATCGTCTCATTGTAGGGGCGACCCTTGCGGTCGCCCTGCCTCTCCCAAACAGGTGCAATGACGTTTGACAGAGCACTACGCAATAGGAGATGTAATTAAGGTGTTAAGACGATTTTTACGCAATGCTCGGCTTTATGCTTGAAAATGTCATATCCGCTGGGAGCATCCTCTAACTGCATACGATGGGTGATGATAAACGAAGGGTCGATCTGGCCCTGCTCGATACGTTCAAGCAGTGGGCGCAAGTAGCGTTGCACATGGGTCTGGCCCATCTTGAAGGTCAAACCCTTGGCGAAGGCTGCCCCGAGCGGGAATGTATCGACGAAGCCACCATAGACGCCTGGAATAGAGATGATACCGCCTTTGCGACATGCCTGAATTACCTGACGCAGGACGTGCGGACGGTCAGTACTGAGATGGGTTTTCTGGCGTAGTTTATCAAGAGCGGAGAGAAAGTCTGTGCCATGTGCTTCCATACCGACGGCGTCGATGCAGGCATCGGGACCACGCCCGCCTGTCATCTGCTTCAGTTCCTCAACTACATCGGTTCCCAGCACGTTGATGATTTCTGCTCCGCATTCGGTCTGGGCCAGCGCGAGACGTTCAGGGATGTGATCAAGGGCAATCACGCGTTGCGCACCCAACAGGTAGGCGCACTTGATCGTTAGCAGGCCAACGGGTCCGCATCCCCAGATGGCAACCACATCTCCAGGCTGAATCTCACAATTATCTGCCGCCTGATACGCGGTCGGGAAGATATCGGAGAGGAACAGGACTTGCTCATCTTGCAGGCCGTCAGGCACCTGGATAGGCCCAACATCGACGAATGGTACACGCGCGTACTGAGCCTGCCCGCCCGCGTAGCCGCCGTAGAGATGCGAGTAACCAAATAGCCCCGCGCCTGTCTGTCCATACATTGCTTCGGCTTGCCAAGCGTTGGGGTTTGAGTTATCGCAGGCCGACCAGAGACCTTGCCGACAAAATTGACAATGACCACAGGAGATTGTAAAGGGAACCACAACGCGATCACCTACTTTGACTTTGTTGACCTCATGTCCAACATCAACGACCTCACCCATAAACTCGTGGCCCAGAATGTCGCCGCGCTCCATCGTCGGAATGTAGCCATCGTAGAGATGCAGGTCAGACCCACAAATGGCTGTTTTCGTGATTTTAACAATCGCATCGTGCGGATTGATGATTGATGGGTCTGGAACCGTGTCGACGCGCACATCGTGTGGCCCATACCAGCATAACGCCTTCATAACAAGCACTCCTCTACGCTTATCGCTAATCTTGTTTGCCTATCGTTGAACACCGCTATCACGCTGTCTGTCCAACAAAGGTTTCTCTACCTTGCCGTATCGCTCTATCGAGAAATATCATTACGAAAAATGTTAATTTTTACCATCTGGATGATTTTAATTGCCATAAGTATTGCAATTTTCAAAAATGGATGGTATTATTAATGCGTGGATGGTAAGAAATATCAATGAAGTAGAAATTTTTGTGCATCATGAAAGGGGCAGGAACGTGGGACCACGCTTGTTTATCCACGAGCAGCTTTTGAAGCAGCATCAACAGGAATTGCAGCATGAGATGGAGCAGCAGCGTATGCTACAAGCTGCTGGGTTGGCGGGCGGTATGCGCCACATGGCGGCCTCGTTCGGTACTGCCCTGATCGCTGTCGGACAATCTCTGGAGCGTCTGGAGCAGCGTGAGCATTTCAAGCCGCTATCATCGCGGCCTGATGGCCAAACATCCTTATCAGGCTCTTTGCATTTATAAAGATTGGCTGATTGCGTCCATGGAGGATAAGGCAACGGAGAACGTAGCGATTATGAAGGAGAAGCACATGCATCAATTGATTACACGGGACCCTGTGAGTGGCGGAGAATTGGTTGTGACGCGCCTGGAATGCCCGGAAAGCGGGATTGTGATCGAGGGGCGTTTTAGTCTGGGCTGGATTGGGCGTTTAACGCGTGAGCAGCTTGAATTTGTTGAGCTGATGGTTAAGTATCGCGGCAATATTCAGAAGTTGGCGGCGGAGATGAATATCGCCTATAACACAGCGCGTAGCCGTTTGGACGAAATTGTCGCGGCTCTTGGCGGCGCACCGGAAAACGATGGGCGTGTTGATCGCCGTTCCGTGCTTGATCGTCTGGCGGCCAAAGAGATCAGCGTCGAAGAGGCAATGCGCCAGTTGAAAAGCTAGGCAGGTGAGGCGCGATGGCAGCATCAAAAGATGAGCGTGATCGTATTCTCCGTCTGGTAGAGAGCGGACAGATTACGGCTATACAGGCGGCACAATTGCTGGATACTCTGGAAGACACAGAAAGCGTGGGCATTCCGCTCGCTATGCACCGTATGCGCGAGCGCGTTATCCATGTGCGTTCTACCAATACGAATGCCCCCACGAACAAGGTTACGGTTAACGCGACGCTTCCTCTAAGTCTTCTTAAAGCTGGTTTGCGCCTGGGCGAGCGTTTCTTGCCCCAACTGATGAGCAGTGAGGTGACGGACCTGCTACAAACGATTGAAACGGGCACAAGTGGACGTGTATTGGACCTGCAAGATATGGAAAAAGGCGAACGGCTAGAAGTTTTTGTTGAATAAATGTGTTGAAATGATACACCGAAAGGGTGAAGAGAACAATGGCGAGACAGATTTTTCCTGCTGAGCAGCAACATATTGTGATCGAGGCCGTGCATGGCGATCTCGTCGTCTCTGGTTGGGATCAGCCGAATATCCAGATAGAATGGGATGAAGAACAGTCGTCGGTGCAGCATGAAGGGGATAGTTTGTTCCTGGGTGTATGCGATGGCGATGTCACGCTTTTCGTTCCATTCACAAGCACGCTGGTGGTCCAGGAGGTCGATGGCGATGTGGAGATTGCAGGCGTGTCTGTAGTAGAACTACATGCGGTCAGCGGCGATTGCGCTATCAAAAATATCCGCGAAATGGTCACTATTCAAGAATGTGCAGGCGATGTCGAATTGGCAGCGATTGAGGGGACTGTTGTATTGGACGATATGGGGAGCGATGTCGCACTCAATGCTATTGGGGGGGCGGTTGAGTTAAGCCATGTCGGCGGCGATGTGCTCTTGCGCACGATTGATGGACCCATCGCGCTCGGTGATGTGGGCGGAGATCTGGTCATTGCCAGCGCCAGCGAGGTGACAGTGCAGAGCGTTGCCAGTGATATGAATGTCCAGGGTGGAGTTGCAGTCCTGCGTTGTACGAACGTCGGCAGCGATTGCAAAATCCAGGGCAACGGCGATAGTCGGATCGTGCTAGAGAATGTCGGTAGCGATCTCAACGTGAGCGGGGTAGCGAGTCTGAGCGTGGAAAATGTGGGTGGCGACGCCAAAGTTCAGGCGTCTCAGCACGCGGAAATTACGATTGGCAATGTCGGTAGTGATCTTCAGGTGCTTGGTAACAATGCTGCCCTGGTACGTGTTGGCAATATCGGCAGCGATTGTGATATTCGTCAGGTCTATGGGCAGGTCTCGCTTGGGCACATTGGTAGCGATCTCAAGCTTACAGATATTGGTGGCAGCGTGCAAATTGGTACGATTGCCAGCGATGCACAATGTAAAGGTATCCATAATAGCCTGGATGCGGGCACGATTGGCGGCGATTTGCAGTTGCAAGCCGATTTTCCCGCCGACAGTCGGATACGCGCAAGTGTTGGTGGCGACGCGATTATTGTCCTGCCTGGTACACCTGACATGAGCATACGCGCTCTGGTTGGCGGTAGCGTTTCTGGACGTGCGGTTGCATCTTCGGGCGGGCGCAATCAACTCAACATGGTCTATGGCGAGGGGTTGGCGCAGTTAGAATTGACGGTCGGCGGAGATCTTGCGTTGCGCGGTGGCGGTTCTCCACGTATGAGTAATAGCAGCAGTAGTTCACGTGACAGCTTTGATGCGGCAATGGCCCAGTTTGGTGTAGAGATGGGGCGTTGGGGTGCCGAATTTGGGCGCGAGATGGGTGAGTTGGGCAGCGAGTTGGGCCGTGAATTGGGCAAAAAGGGCGCAAAAGAAGGTAAACAGCGCATTCATGTGCGCATCAATGACCGCGAGTGGCGCATGGAACCGGAACGCTTAGAGCGCATCTTAGAGCAGGCCAGACGTGCAGCTTCTGAGGGCGTTCAGGGAGCATTAGAAGCGGTAGAGCAGGCATTGCGCAACATGAGTATGCCCGTCCCTCCCATTCCGCCGATGCCACCGATGTCACCCATGCCGCCAATGCCACCGATGCATTCGATGGAACTCATGCCGCCAATGCCGCCAATGCATTCGATGGAACCCATGCCGCCAATGCATCCGATGGAACCGATGCGACCAATGGAGCCAATGAAACCAATGGAACCGATGCGACCAATGGAGCCAATGAAACCAATGGAACCTATGCGACCAATGGAGCCAATGAAACCAATGGAACCTATGCAGTGGCAAAGCCAATCAGCAGGAAGTGAGCTGGCCCAGCAAGAGCGGGCTGCTGCCGAGGTTCCCGCCTCCGCCGGAGCCAGTCGCGAGCAAGAGCGTGAGGCCATCCTACGTATGATTGCCGAGGGGCGCATTAGTCCTGAAGAGGGCGATCTGCTGTTAGAAGCGTTAGGATAGCGTCTATAACAAAGAAAAAAGAGGTATGAGATGGAACAGACATTTACGGTGGGCAATACTCCCAGCGTTGCAATTACACAGTTGCGCGGCAATCTGGTCATACGTCCCTGGCGTGAGCGTCAGATCAGTGTGGTCACGGAGGGCACCATTGCGCGGCTATATCAAGAGGGCGAGACGGTGTTCGTCATGGGCGGTGAAAGCGATGTGACCGTCTGGATACCAAACACACGCCCAGGCCTGCGTGCTATCGTAACCAACGTGAGCGTCAACGATGTAGAGGGACGTGCCTATATTGAGGGTGCTGGCAATGTCGAGCTTGCCAATGTGCGTGGCGGCGTTGAACTGGTGCGCGTTGAGGGCAACCTGAGTGCGCGTGATCTGCCATCCGTAACCGAGAGGCGCGGTATTGGCGGCAATGCGGGCATTGAGAACGTTTCAGGCGTCGAGTTAAGCGCGATAGGTGGCAACGCGTCGTTCAAGCGCGTCGAGATTGTCACGACGGGTGCCGTTGGTGGCAATGTTGAGGCTGAAGCAGTCGGAGCGCGTCTCCATTGTGCCGCGATAGGCGGCAATTGCAGCATTGAGCAGAGTGCTCAGGCGGAAATTGCTGTAAACAATGTTGGAGGCAACTTGCAAATGAGTGGCGTTGCCAGCATGCGTTTTTGCAATGTGGGCGGCAACCTGCAACTGGATGGGGTGTTGCCAGTTGGAAGCACCGTGCGCGCTCTCGTCGGTGGCAACGCGATAGTGACGTTGCCCGAACGAGCGAACCTGCGCATCCAGGCCATTGTGGGCGGGCGTGCCAGCGGAGAAGCTCTTGGCACCGTCAAAGGTGGCAATTTTCTCAACGTCACCTATGGCGATGGCGCGGCTCAATTGAAGCTGACGGTTGGCGGCAGCCTGCGCTTGTTAGGCAATGCGATTCCGAGCAGTAGCGGTCTGAATGCATTTTTTGAGAACTTTGGCCTTGAGGATTTTGGCTTTACCAGTGGTATGGGTGATCTTGGGCGTGAGATGGCTCAGTTTGGGCGCGAGATGGGCAAAATGGGCCGCGACATTTTCTCGTCCGTGATGGGTTCTCGTTTTACGCCCTTTACAGAGCATATGCAGGAGGAACGGCAGCCGCGTGGTAAGAGCAGCGATCCGGCCTCACGTGCCAAACGCCGTGAGACAATCTTGCGCATGGTCGCCGAGGGTCGGATCACGCCTGAAGAGGCCAATCAACTGCTTGAAGCTATTGATGAATAATCTCATATGAAGATTTCCCATAATACGATATCTCGACAAATATTTGTCGAGATATCGTATTCATGAATACTGCATTCTAATGAATTTTTCAGCAACCTCTAAGTATCTTCCAATTTTTTTCGATCATCCTTGTTAGAGATAGCGTGTGTCCAGGCAGGCCGTCCTACAAATGCGTAGGAGGGAAGCGCAATGCGCTTGATACCCGCTGTACCTGAGTAAGTATGTGCCGACATCACAGCAATGCTTGCTCAGGTACTCTATCGTGAACAACCAAAAAACATGGATAGAGGATTAGCTAAAAAGGAGAACCTTTATGACGATGAATCCGACACAACGTGGTGAACGTAGCGAAGTGAGCACTCTGGCAGGTTCGCCAGGAGTGAAGGCTCTAGAAGGTTTAGGGCGTATTCAATTTGCGGAAGAGCAAGGGCATGAGCCTGTACATACCCATCCAGAGGTTGTCCATACCCACGCGCATTTCCATGTTGCTCACGTGCATGGCGGTCCGTCAGGGATGCACCACGAGACACATTGGCACACTCATGAACATAATCATAATGAGTTAACGCATAGTCACGACTTCCCACGTATTGAAGAGGATAAGATGCACCATAATGAGGGGCACATTCATAGCCACGAGCGTGAGCGTATGACAGAAGAGCGTGAGAAGCCGCAGCGCGAGGGCCAGGAAAGGGAACGCTATCGATAGCTTTTACAACTCATAAATATTAAAAATAACTCCAGGACGAGTATTTGCATTTTTCAAATACCCGTCCTAATTTCATTTATATTGCAGAAAGTGCATGTAACAGGTGTTCGATCTCGGCCCGCGTGTTGTAGTGGACAAGCCCGATGCGTATCAGACCGCCACTTGCCGCCAGGCCCAGGCGTTCGACGACGGAGAGGGCATAGAAATCGCCATCCCAGACGTAGATGTTGGCCTTATCCAGGGCCGTGGCAACCTCCTGCGGTGTGTGTCCTTGCAGTGTGCATGAGAAGGTTGGGACACGTTGGCTCATGCGCTCAGGGTCTGTGATGCCATACACGTGCAGGCCAGGAATCGTGCTTAAGCCCTTGAGCAGGGCGTGATTGAGTTCCAGTTCATAGGTTGCGATAGCCGTCATGCCCTGCCGGAGGGCGCGGGCGCGTGGCGAAAGCGTTGTGGAAACCGCTGTGGGCAATGGTTCCGCATACGTTGAGCCTATCCAGGCCAGATACTCCAGTGCTCCCAGCGTCGCGGCAATTGACTCGAAGCTCTGTGTGCCCGTCTCGAACTTGTCGGGTGGCTCGTTGCCTGCCGGACGCACCTTGTAGGCGGTCAAGCGATCTAGTAGCTCATATTTGCCGTAGAGGATGCCCAGGTGGGGACCAAAGAATTTATAGGCGGAGCAGGCCAGGAAATCGCAATCAAGCTCCTGCACATCAATAGGGCGATGAGGGGCATACTGCACGGCGTCGATATAGCAGAGCGCGCCCACGCTGTGCGCCAGTTCAACAGCGCGTTTAACATCATTAATTGTGCCGACGGCGTTTGAGGCATAGCCAACAGCGACCAGTTTTGTGCGCTCCGTAATGACTTGTGCCATCTGCTCCATATCGAGCGTGCAGTCTTCAGGATGAATCTCGACCCAGCGAAGCGTGCAGCCGCGATCTTGCGCGACCAGCAACCAGGGAGCAATATTGGCGTCATGGTCGAGGCGCGTCACCACGATTTCATCACCTGGATTGAGCAGGCGGGCAATGCTGCGGCTGATGTGCATGGTCAGGCTGGTCATATTCTGCCCAAAGACGATCTCTTCTGCGCGGCGAGCGTGCAGGAAGTCCGCAACGGTTTGCCTTGCCTCAGCGACAACGGCATCGGAGGCGCGACTGGTATGGAATGCCCCGCCGTGATTAGCGTTATTGGTAAGCAAATAGCTCTGCATGCGCTCCATTGCCTCGCGTACCATCTGCGTGCCACCGGGGTTATCGAAAAATATGGCTTGGGGAGTGGTCGTTAACGAGGGAAAATGAGAACGAATGCTGTCTACATCGAACATTGAAGTTCAGCCTTTCAGGACATATACGAATGAAAAGGGAACAATCTGACTTTTATTATATCTCATTTCCGCTGCCAATTGGCTGTTGTTTTTGCAACGAGGATACAGCACGATACGTGTATCATAGAGCAATCTGATACACGAGTATGAACATTGAGACACTGTTATACGGCGCATGGAAGGAGACGGAGCAATGCATACACGTCCATTTGGCAAAACAGATATGGAAATTACCCCGATTGGTTTGGGTGCATGGGCGATGGGTGGCGGCAACTGGGAGTTTGGTTGGGGCGAGCAGAGCGACAACGAATCAATCGCGACAATTAAACATGCCTTAGCATTGGGTGTTAACTGGATTGATACGGCGGCTGTCTATGGTCTGGGTCACGCGGAAGAGGTCGTGGGTAAGGCGATCAAAGGGCGTGAGCGTCCGTATATTTTTACCAAATGTTCGCTGGTATGGGATGAGCAGCGCAAGGTCAGTAATAGCCTGAGAGGAGATTCAATTCGTCGTGAGCTAGAGGCTAGCTTGAAACGTTTGGGCGTGGACTACATTGACCTGTATCAGATACACTGGCCCAATCCTGAAGAGGATATCGAAGAGGGATGGAATACGATGGTACGGTTGCGGCAAGAGGGCAAAGTACGCTATATTGGCGTCTCAAATTTCAATGTGAGCCAAATGAAGCGCATACAGCGTATTGCCCCAATAGATACGTTACAGCCGCCTTATTCTCTCATTCATCGTGAGGCCGAGCAGGAGATTCTGCCCTACTGTACGCAGCAAAATATCGGCGTAATTGTCTATTCGCCGATGATGTCGGGCCTGTTGACAGGGATGATGACGAAAGATCGTATTGCGAAAATGCCCGAAGATGACTGGCGTAAACGCGATGAGGAATTTCAGGAGCCACGTCTATCGCGCAATCTGGAACTGCAAAGCCTGCTCAGCGATATCGCCTATCCCCACAATGTCTCAGCAGGTGTCGTCGCGGTCGCCTGGACGCTGCATAATCCGGCGGTGACGGGGGCGATTGTCGGGGCGCGCAATACACGCCAGATTGAGGAGTTGATTCCCGCTGCCGAGTTTCGCCTGACAGAGAGCGAGATGGGTCGCATCAATAAATTCTTAAAGGAGAAATTGTAGCGCGTAGTTTTTTGCTGTCACCTGTCACCTGTGTGCTTCGTGAGCAATAGAGGGGCTAGAGGTGTGTTTCGATTAGATGAAAGGATCTGGGTGAACGCATGCAACCAAATAATCAAATGCCAATCAATCGTAGAGCAGTGGTAGGCGTGTTTGATGAGCCTGCGATGGCGGATGTTGCGATAGAAGAGTTGCAGCGAGCCGGATTTAGCTTGCAGCAAATTTGTATTGCCAGCCGCTATTCAGAGGATATGCAGAAGGAGAGTAAGCATACTGGTAGTTTCCTGGAAGGTATTAAGCGTCTTTTTGTAGGAGATCACAGCGCGAGCGATACCGATGTAGCACCAATAGATGTAGAGAGCGAACTGGAAGGCATAGGCTTATCGCCCGATGCCGCGCGCTATTACGAGGAGCGATATCGGCAAGGGAAATCTGTTGTGGGTGTGCGCGCTGAAAATCGTGTCCAGGATGCCCTGGTGATTTTACGCTCCCGTGGGGCGTATGATTTTGAGGGGCGTCCAGAGCAAACGGGCGCAGCGATGCAGTCACAACCTCCCTCGTCTATACAATCGGTCGTCACTGGACAGCGGGCACAGCAGACCACGTCACCTGCACAATCGGGTGTCACAGGCCAACAGACCGGGCAACCTGCACAATCGGGTGTCACAGGCCAACAGACCGGGCAACCTGTATCTGATACGACGATGCCACCCGCGAAACCGATAGGGGAACGAGAAGCGCGCGAGTATATGGGAGAAGGTTCATCGCCAGAAACGACTCCTGGCGTGCGCACGACGGGGGCGCGTCAGCCGCAACCAGTCTCTTCCGACCCGCAAGCTCTTAGAGAGGTCCCAGAGGCAGGCGAACCGCTTGCTGGTACAACGGAAGAACGGCAGCGCGAGGCTGAATACGAACGCGAGCGCAGGATGCCGCCCGATAATCCTCTTGAGCGCGATAGAGAGAGGTAGTGGCACAGGGCAATCGCGAAGGCTTACGCGAGTAGGCTTTCGCCATTGCCCTGAAAAACTGCCTAAAGAGACTGTTTTGTTAGTGGCTATAATCGTTGTTAGCCGATCTTTTCCAGATGGGTTGTTGGTGCTCTACAGAGCCAGTATGCCTCTTGAATTGCGTCCAAGATTATGACCCGGCGATCATCAATTCCTACCGCAAAGCGGTTTCCAGCGTTGTCCCAGTCCAGTGAATGAGCCATGCGTTGCTTGCGGGCATAAGAGAAGGGATACTCCTTGGTGATTTCTCCTGTCAGGGCGACCCAATCTTTGATAAATCCGTCAGCGGTACCAGTTCTAATAGATGTGCCCTCTTTCTCCCAGGTAAGTCGGATGACATTTGCACTATTATGCCGATCTGTATAGAGTATTTTCCCTGTGGTCGCTTCCCAGACATGCACTAATTTATTCCCGCAACTCGACGCTATCAGCGTTCCCGAAGGGGAAAAGGCAAGCGCGTGAATCTGATGTGTATGCCCTGTAAAACTTCGCGCGATTGTATTATTCTGGCTATCCCATATATCAATCTGCCCATTTAAATTGCCAAAGGCCACATATTGGTCGTCAGGGGACCATGCTAAGGCGGTCGCAACGTTCTCCTCCTGAGCGTGATAACGCGCAAGTATGCTGCCGTCTTGTGCCTGAAGCAGAGAGACCATAAGATGTGTATTATCTACCGAACCATATGCCAATTTTGTGCCATCATGAGACCAGGACAACGACCAGACCCCCTCTGGATTGACCGGAACCCTTGTACTTACCTGTCCGGTTGAAACCTCCAAAATATGGATATCTGCCGACATCTCGCTACGAGAGGCTGAGGCAAGATATTTCCCATCGTAGGACCATGCAAGCGCGTTTATGCGGTGCGATGGTATATGGCCGCGATATGTTACGTATGCATCGCTATCCGTAAAGAGCGAATATATCAGAACCTCATTGTTCCATCCCCCAAAGGCGATTTTGCTGCCATCGGGTGAAATTGCTACGACAGAAGTGGGGAAGTAATGAAACTGACCACCTCCTGTCCTGGTAATTTCTAAGGATATATAACTTTTTGTTGCTTCTTCAGCCATAATGCCTTCCTTCCATTATATGAAAACAACTTGCTACTACTCTGTCAAACGAGATGGTTTCTTGGACACGCTCTACTATCAGTAGGACAAGAGAGTAAATTTTGTTTCTCTCATGCCCTACTTAACTATACCTCCTGTTTAATCTGTCGCAGGGCATGCAGGGGCGTATTTTCCAGTATTAGTAATAGATACGGAAGAAGTACCTACATTTATTTGCTGGGCTGTATATGATGTCCTTCCAACAGTGAAGAAGCCACTAGATGTAACCGTCTCCAGTAAGCTGAAATTTGGAAAAGATTCCCCAGTTAGGAAATGATTGGTATACTTGCATACAACACAGCCCGCGTTAGCAGTACCAAAAAACTCATTATCTGCGGTATCGAAGACTCTATTTGTTTGTGGAACTGATCCAGAGCCAACTCCTATACCAGGACAACTGGAAGTAATCCGTGCTACGGTTGTTATTGTTGCAGTATACCCACAGTCATTTGTAGTCTACGCATCAAATGTAGCAGAATTGTCGCCTGTCTCCGATAGATATGCACCGTTGTCAAGGCACTGATCAATGATGGATGCTGGGGGGGGAGTAGCAGCAAATGTAGCAGCTGTTGTACCAATGGTTAACGTACTTGCAATGAGGATTGCAAACACCCACGACATTAATTTGATCAGGATAAGCGATTGGCGATGGACGGTCAAGCGAAACATCTTAGTTCCTTTCTCTTCACAGAAAGTCTTACGCATGCTATACTTGATGCATGCGGACTTCCGCTGCTGGCACGTTCA
>DAIDJF010000117.1 GCA_027451525.1 Ktedonobacterales bacterium | reverse complement strand
CTCAGTGCTCATGTTCTCCAGGTTCGCGATAAAATCTTGTGTTGGATCCATATGGCTTACCTTCCTTTCACAGTGAGGGTCAACGTTGATGAAACGTAACAACATCAAAAAGAAACTGGTCCCAGGCTAAAGGAACCAGCCATAACTACTCGCCCCCAAGAATCTTGCCTTGAAACCGCTTATACGCTTCCAATTGCTCCAGATAACTGCGCTGACTATTATAGAGACCATCACCGATCTCACTCGCCTCATCAGCTTCTGGTATTAAGTATTCGTCCAGGTCTGGCGAACGCTCCTGCAGGTCTTTGGCAATCTCTCCCCACAGGCTACGCACACCTGCCGCGTATTCTTGCATCGTTGCACCGACAAGCGTCTGGATCTGCTCGTGCTTGGCACGCAATTCCTCGATCCGATCGGCATAAGTTCTCAGTACATTAAAGCGGATCTGGGTATAATCACGTTCCAACTCGCGGCGAGCTTGGCTTGTCCGGCTGTCGAGGTCAGTGTCATAATAGTGCTCAATATAAGTCGTAAGGATACGGCGCAGTTCACCTGGGCGCAACGCCTCCAGTGCGTCCAACTCAACAGCCCCTTCACCATGATGAGCCTCAAAGCCTGCCCGCCGCCGCTCTGTTTCCTTGATGGGCGTGCGAGGCAAACGATACTGGCGCACCTGCTCGGCGGTCAAGACCAACGGGAACAATCGTACATCGACATCAAGATGATCGTTGCGCACAAAGTACTCCAACTTCCGGCTGACCGCCACTGGCATGCTTTGGCCTGCCGGATCGAAATCCGAGATGTAAAAGACGCGCGTTGGTTTCCCACACGCTTGCATACGCTCCGCCAGGAGCCTGGTCAAGGTGATGGATAATTCTCCTGCTCCGGTTTGTAGCGTCATCCCATAGCGCTGACAAAGTGGTATAAGCACGTCATTCATGGTGGTCTTTTCACACCACACTTCCAGGTGGTAACGCTGAGTTGCCTGGAAGCTATCGAGTGCATAGTACGGCAAATCTGGGAAATCTGGAATTTGCAGGTAACTATCGTAGAGGGAATCGTACACGGTCAGCGAGGTCTCGCCCGGCTCGCCATAATCGTAGCTGATCGGATCATCATTCTTTTTGTCGTCAAAGCTGGCGATATCAACTAGCTTGAGGTATCGAGCGGCCTTAGAAGCCGCTAGTAGAGTGTTCCAGCACTCTTCGGTGTTCTCATATGGCTTGCCATTCGGGAGGGTCGAGCCAAGTGACAAGATTGCGTAGTGTGCGCGGCGAATGTGGACACGGCTGTGCTGCCAACCCTGCCGATAATACATGTCAGCAAACCACTCTGCCAATGCCAAACTACCTGGTGTCCCTTGATAAAAGGGATCGTTCTGTGCAGCAAGCGCGATCAGGTCAGTGATCTTGCGACCTGACTCTTTCGCAAGTTGCTTAATTGTTTCGTAGGTAAACTCCATGTCCATCTCCCTGGTACAGGAAGCCCAAAGCTGTTATACTCAAAAAAGTTACGGGCTTCCACTCCCGTGAACAACCCCGGCATGCCCTAGTTCCAGCTCTGACATGCCGGGCCTCAGTACTACTACTCACACGCCATTTCATACTACAAGCTACACCCTAAGAAACTATTACATTGATGAAACGTTGGCGAAACGTAGTAACAACGTTTCATATCTCTTTCAGCATACTCTACTTTCTCGTAATTGTCAATATTTTTTGACACTTATTGACAATTCAAGAAAAGGCAAGTATACTCATGACATGATCGACACTTCTCAAGGAGAGCAATATGGCAGATGAGCATAAAGAGCAACTATCAGGATATATCAGCATTGAAGAAGCGGCTACAGCATTGCAGATGGCCCGATCTAACCTGTACTACTATCTCAAACTGATGCATATCGAGCCACAGAAATTTCCGCTGGATCGGAAAACTTACATTCGCCGCGCTGAGATGGCACGTATACAAGTCGCACGTGGGGCGGCGGCAACGAGCACGCGCCTTGCAACTGATGATCTGTTAGTCTTCCTCGCGGGTTTAGGTCTGGCAGTTACGCCCCACACAGACCCAGGTCTTGGGTGGGGATTTGCATGGTTTGGTGGGGAATGGGTTGGCCCATATCCCACGCCCGTTGATGCCATCAAAGCCGCATTCGAGCAGGCTGACCAGAAAGCACACCGGCTACGCGATATGCCGTTTCCGACGATGGCAGGCGAGTTGTTCTGGTGGGATGGCGAAGCGTGGTTTGGGGCCAGACAAAAGGATGGCGAGTTGCAAATTCAAACATTCGCTGGTGAGGATGGCTATGAGCCGATACAAACAGTCATTGAGCGGAGCGAGGAATGGTTACATCCTGCCCCTCCTACGGGTGATGCCGCAGGAGATGAGGAACGCGAACGAGCCCGTCTGGCCGCCCTATGGCTTACCTCGGCCTTGCGCCAGTTGCACTACAACGTTGAGCCGATCAGCTGGCAGCAGGATGTCTTGCATGCGCAGGTAGTCGTCAATGACCGTCCTCTCGGAGATTTACTAACCGTGTACAACCGTTTTAGAGGAGATGACAACTTCTTCGCATGGCTACGCGAGCAATGTAAGGGAGCATAATGCATGACAACACGAAATTTTGAGGCAGAACGCGAACTGGCACGCCAGGAAGCTGAACGGCTTCTTCCGCTGCTTCACGCGCATGGCTATGAAGTGGACGAAATCGACTGGGAGCGTGCAGGCTTACTCGCCTACGTGATTATCAGCGGCATGAATGTGGGCGATCTTATCACACTTGGTGGCGCACGCGAGCGCGGTCATCTCCTCGATGACGTGCGCTTCAAGCTGCTGGAAGCGACCGCGCAACGCCTGTTGCAGTATAATGCCTCGGCGATCTCCTGGATGCCCCTCGAACTCCCACCAGATGCTCCGGCAGAGATTGTGAGCGTGTGGCGTGTCCATATAGGTGAGGACGAGCGGCCAGGGGTGAACATCGCTGAAGTCATGCGTAACGGCACGCGTCACTACGAATACTTTGCGGGTGGGCCAACACCGGGCATCCACTCGTTTCATGTGGATACTATCAGTGTCCAGGCGATGCAACTGATTCACCGTGCAGGTGGTAACGTCATTTACCAGCCAAACGCTCAACGCGCCGATTCTGTTCAGGGCCGTCGTTACGTCATGCTCCCTGAGGGCACGCGCCAGATCAGCGAAGGCGAAGAACCAATGGCCCCGCAACGCTTTGTGCTGCCAGGTGGCGCGCACTTACGTTTATTACCCGAATGGTACACCGTCGCACTCGATGTCGCTGAGGTGCGATAAAGGAGCAACCGCATGCATACAGAGCAATTCAAACGCGCGAGTTTGATTATCGCCCCCATCGATGGAGGATGGGGATACCAATGGCCCCATGCAGACCAACATGGTCCCTACTCGACACCGGAGTACGCACTTATGGCGGCGTTTCACGAGGCCAACGATCAAATCAACGCACACCGTATGGAAAAGCTGCTGCACATTGAGGCACAACAAGCGGAAACAGAGGAACTGCCCGCAATCACCGCACTTCAGACGATATGCGCTGCCTTCGTCACCATGCGTGAAACACCGCTTGGCGACATCAATGAGCCAGAAGTTGGAGATGCTTTCAGCCGAGCACTGTTGGCAGCAGATAATGGCTATGGTACATTGGAAGTCTTGATGAAGCAATGGAACAATGAATTAACAAGACAGCATGAACGCCAGCAACGTGCGCATCGCCGCCTCATGGAGATGGAATGAAAAGGAGAATCCTCTGGTGCAACACCCATCGCGCTCCAAAAGCACACCGCCTGCGCGCAAGCTGCTTCAGGAAATGACACCTGTAGAACTACGAGATTGGTTGGCTACGCAGCAGGCCGAGCTAGAAGATTTTTGCACGTTTGCCCAGCAGTATCAGCAACGCCGCGCGCGGCGTGGTCAGCACACGTTAACCGATGACCGCTACGCGCAATTTTTAACGCAAGCCTCCGACTTGCTCGCAGGACTAGAAGAATTGCGCCAGGCAGTAGTGCAGGCAGTCCAGGATGACCAA
Source organism: Ktedonobacterales bacterium (assembly GCA_027451525.1). GTDB lineage: Bacteria > Chloroflexota > Ktedonobacteria > Ktedonobacterales > Ktedonobacteraceae > DTNP01. Next base: position 7,925 of record DAIDJF010000117.1, on the reverse strand, counting down.
AAATCGTAACAGCCGCAACCCGGAGATCTGCTGTTACGATTGCTGTAAGGGGAGAAATTTATGAACGAAGCAATACGTTGCCAAAATCCATCATGTAAACATCCCATTGCGATTATTCCAGGCCACCGCCGTCGGCAATATTGCAATGATGCGTGTAAGCAAGCTGCACATCGAGCACGCATGTTGGCAGCACAACAGAAAGAATGGGCACGTAAAGGCGATCTGCAAGAACGGAACAAACTAATTGATGAGATACTGGAAGATGCTGAGCGACTGGAATTTCCTGCATGCTCCACTGAGAGCTTTACCATCAAGCCAGGTCTCAATTGCTGGCTGACTTTCTGCAATGAGTCAAGCAATGCATGGCTCCGTCTGGCAAGAGATACCGTGTATCTTAGAGTGCAGGCACTAGCCGGACGCGAACGATTACGGCAGTTATCAGCAAACGTTACGCGATAGAGCTGGTCGATCAGCATAACGTTTGCTCTCATTGAAAAACAGTGAGGAACACATGGAACAGCAATTGATTGACGTACTGAAGCGATTACCCATTGCAGTGCGGATCGTCGAACACGCACACCTGGATGGCACGATCTGCTACTATTGGCAAGCGGGAGAGAGCAATGGCACGTCCCTACATTTTGTCCAGGCTATCGAGCAGGCCCTTACCAGTATCTTTGCCTTCATCGCTACTGATGCAAGTCATGCTCACGATGACACGCAAAATCACCCCAGTTTGAACTAACCTCCTTCACTCCGGCAACCTTGGCGTGCTATAAGGGGCGCGCCAAGATTGCCCCAACGTTGCATCAATGTTGCACTGTATCACATCTGCATCAGTGTTGGCTCAACATTGTATCACTGTTTCGGGAATATGAATTACCCTCTTGACAAAACGATTAAAACATAATTACTATTAATAATAAATGTTTTAGTTATTTTTACATGTATTTGTGAAAGGAAAAGGCGATGAGTGAGATACTTGCCACGCAACGCCAGCGTGTGTTGTACGAAGCGCGTGAACTCTGGCGCAACGGGTACATCACTTTTGATAGCGAAACGACAGGCTTGAACGAGGCAGGAGATGACGAAATCATTCAATGGGCCGTGTGTGACCAGCAAGGGATTGTGTTGGGCAGCGGCTACATCAAGCCAACAGTGCCGATCTCGGCAGGCGCATTCGAGGTACATGGTATCAGCAGCGAGCAGCTGGCCGATGCCCCCTCCTTCGCAGAAAGCTGGCCGACAATCCGCGAACTGCTTACAGGGAAAACCGTCGTGATCTACAACGCAAGTTTTGACCTGGGCATGCTCTTCTCATCGGCACGCCCTTACGACATCGACGTTCCCTATGACCTCTTCAACAGTGTGTGTGCGATGGAACTCTTTGCCCGTTTCTATGGCGAGATGCACGAGTATTGGGGAACATACACATGGCAGAAGTTAACAACGGCGATCAGCGTCTTGGGAATAGATGTGCCAGGGCTGGCCCATGACGCAGCACACGACGCGGCGGCCACCGCGCTACTCATCAAGAAACTGGCCGCACTAGCGGAGCAGGAGTTACCCCCTGGCTGGCATCCGCCCGTCTTCGTGCCCTGCGCAGGCTGCGGCCATTTCTCGCGTGAATGCGCTGAGGCTGACGACATCTGGTATTGTCAGCAATGCGGTGTAGAGCAGGGCATCTTTCACCGCTGCCCTGGCTGCCAGCGTGTCATTGAAACACCAACGAGCGGCGTGCTCTGCGATGATCTGTGTCAGTATTGTCACGCGCAGTTGTACCGTGAGAAGATGCTACTCACTGGTGCATGGCATTATTGCCCCGATGACCGCTACCGGATCGTGGAGACACCCGATCTGGACGAAGTATGCGAATCGTGCCAGCGGCAACGCGACTGGAAACGCCAGCGTGAAGAGGCAGAGCGTGAGTGGCAAGAGCGCATGGAACGAGAACGCAAGGAGCGCAAGCGTCTTCAGGCAAAGGAGTATCGAGCGCGCAGAAAGACCCGCGAGCAAGAAAACCGCAGACGGGCGGAGTTGGGCCTCCCATCGTTGGAAGAAGAACAGCAGCAAGCCAGGGCTGCCAAGCCCGTTGATCCCATTATCAGGTATCATGGACATACATTTGAGCCGCGAAAAGATGAGCATGGTAAAACCTACGTGTATTGCTTGATCTGCGAAGCAACATGGAGCGACGTCCCACATGCCTGGTGTGCTGGCATCAAGACGTATCTCGCGTGGGCGGCTATCCCATCCCATCTTAAAACGCGAACGCAGTTACGCAAGTTGCGTCTTCAACCAGCAAAAGAACAGCAACCTGCCGCTATTATGGATGGATATTTTGGTCGCTACAGGCTCTACGATGAAACGCTCTGCGTGCCAGTAGTGAGGAAAAAAATGGTACCAGATACTTCTGGCATTGTCTCATAGCAAAACAAGATAAAATGCAGATCACGTAAGGGTAACATAGTGTCAACGTTTACGCAATGTTGCCCCAATATCTATAGATCAGGAGCATTCTATCTAGAACATGGTTCTAAATCGCACCAGGATGCGATTTTTAGTAGGAAGATAGAAACATCCTACCATATTCACCAAAGCCCTTTCTCGACCTTCTTAACGCGATGGGTTTTAACGGGGAATAAGTCAATGATGAAACGTTGTGGCAATGTTTCACCACGGTTCAGCAATCTTTACATCGAGCAGCTAGCACTAAACTGTTATGAGAACAATATCACTCTTCTTATCTCATCATTATTGACATAGCATATCTTCTCCCTTAAGATAGAACAGTATTTCTATGTAACCCATGAATGCTGAGAAAAGGAAGAGTTTGAATGAGGAGATCCTGTCTGCCTAATTTTATATGCTCTTAGGTAAGACCTTATCTAAAAGCAGTAACACACCACAATGTTGACGCAACATTGACACGACATTGACCTTGCACACACTTGACTTTCTGCCTGAAAAGCCCGAAAATAGTGACTGTAAATGCTGATTTACACGCATCAATTTCTGTTTTTTTTGAGGTGCTTCGTGACTGATTTTCTTGATAAACGGACCCTACAGACCTTGCAGAGCCTACAGCAACTCTCTGAGAAAGTTGCCCTCTACACCGATGCGATGAGTGCTGCCACTGCCAGTGCTCACACCGTCCAACAGATCGCCGGACCCATCATCCAGCTGACTGACCACCACTCTGCCACGACGCTTGCGCTCGTCAATGAAACTTATCGGCTCGTGCAACCAGCAATGGAGAAGCTAGCCCCCATCTTTTCCACGGATTTCTCTTTTCTCTCTGACTTTCCATTGGTATCGTTGACAAGAAGCCATCAATTGCTTTTGGCAGGGTACGAAAGCATGGATGCCTATCTGAACAGTCTTCAGGCACTCGTTGTAGAAGCACCAGATGAATCTGAACTGCTGGAACAGCCTACCACACAACTGCTGCTGCCTGAGACACGCGAACGGATCGTGCTCTATTCACCAAGTTTGCGGCTGCTCGAACAGCTCCGCGCGCAGCAGCTCTCCATACATGAACTGAATTGGCGACAATTTGAAGAAGTTGTCGCGGAGTTGCTCATTCAGGATGGATATACGGTTGAACTAGGACGTGGGACAAAAGACGGCGGAAAAGATATTACCGCCGTAAAAGAACTTCCAGGGGTGGGCCTCGTTCTCTCTGTCTGGCAAGCCAAAAAGTACAGTGTTGGCCGCCCTATTGGTGAAAGCGTTATTCGTGAATTGGCCGATACGCGCAACACAAACGGAGCGAATAAGGGCGTGATTGTGACCACAACATCACTCACCAGAGGGGCTTTAGAGCGCATCCGGCAAGACCGCTATCTGCTACACAAAGTCGATGGTAACGATCTGCAGACCTGGATACGCACCGGACAGCCGCCAAAGGACATTGAAAGGGGCAGCGATGGGAATAGATGAAGAGAAAGCATGGCTGTACCGACAGGGAACAGGGGAGTTGATCGATCAACTCGATGATCCGACTTTTGAAAAGGCACTGCGGCTTGCACAACTGGTTAAGCAACTTATGACCGAAATAACGAACTAAATCGTCACGCGCCTGGCGTCTCACGATTGGAGAGAACGTCTATGAAACAACACACAGACCTAGCTCTTTTGGAACACTCGACAACACCACTGCATACCGATATGCTACGCCCATGGATCAATGTCATCGGACAGGTTGACACCTCGTCCAAACGGATCTACACGGTGAGTGCGCGGGCCTTCAATGATTGGCTGCTCGAACACGGGTATACGTTGCTGACTGTTGACCGCTCCGGCATGATCGCCTACCACAACTTTCTGGCTGAAACCTATCGCACGGCGACGGCTGCGCGCATGTGGTCCGTCGCACGCAATCTGTTGCAGGAAAGCCTGGCTTTACACCTGCGAGCTGATGATCCGGCCTTCAAGCTCAAAGGCTTCAGCGTGGATGACGAGTCGCCGCATATCGCCCTCTCAAAAGAGCAGGTTCGCGAGCTGCTGGCCGCCATTGATACCGCAACGCTCAAAGGCCTGCGCGACTACGCGCTCCTCATGCTGCTCATTCGCACGGGTATCCGGCGCGCAGAATGCGCGGCCCTCAACATCGGAGATCTGGGCCGCGACCAAGGCCACATTGTCCTGACGATTGAGCGCGGAAAGGGCAAGAAACGTCGCAAGGTGAAACTGCCTGTAGATGTCTTCCGCGCGTTGGAAGCCTACATCACGGCGACAGGGCGCGCAATTACGTCTCTGGATGACCCCCTCTTCATCGGCTTTGATCGCGGCCAGCATCCAACGACAGAACGTATCTCGCCGCGTACGATTGAGCGCACGGTGATTGCCTGCGGGCAACTGATCGGCATTGAGCATTTGACACCGCACGATCTGCGCACAACCTTCAATACGTTGGCAAAGAAGGGAGGGGCGACGCTGGAACAACGGCAGCACACGATGGGACACACGCGCCCGGAGACAACGCAACGCTATGATCGGGACAAGGACAATCTGGATGATAGTGCCGTCGATTATATTAAACTCTAAAGAGCAGCCAGAAAGACTGATGAAGTGGACCAACACATTAGGAGTGAACGCATCCAGACATATGACAGGAACAGTGAGCCGTTTTTATGGCTACATGAAAAGGGGTAATCATCATGATTACCCCCTTGAGATGTGGTGAGAAAGACTCATGTAGAAAGGAATTCAGATGGACAACGAATATGAAACACCGAATCCTAAAAGCCAGGAACAACAGGCAAGTATAGATGACGCTGCTGTTCCTGAAGAACAAGCCAGCCGCCAGGAACTCATTCCATTTTTTGGTGATGAGCTGGCCGCAGCCATGACACCTACAGGAGCTATCTATATTGGAATACCGGGAATGTGCAAGGCATTTGGTTTGAATGTCCAGCCTCAAGTGCAACGCATTCGACGCACAAAATCGTTATTTCGCGGACTACGGCGTATCCCGCTCCTATCTAAGCGAGGAGGTTTCCAAGCAACGTATTGTCTCCGGGTTGATAAAGTAGCACTTTGGATTGGTGGCATTGAAACCAGCCGCATGCAAAGCGAGGAGTTTCAGGTTAAAGTGGATGCTTACCAGGAGGAACTTGCTCCAGTAGCAACTCAGGTGTTTATGCGTTTTGTAGGAGTAAGCACCCCACAGGTTATCTCTACACAGGAGCCGCTCATTCTAGCACTAGCAGAACAAATTGATACACTGACAGATATTACAGGTTTTTTACGTGAGCATATGGAAGCTCTTCTTGATGCACAGGGACAGGTCTCTATGCAACTTCAACAAGCAGTCCAATTATTAGAAGCACTGGCAGGTCGCCAAAGCCTCACGGAAAAACAGGTGGCGAAAATTGATGAACGAACCAAACGGTTGACGCCACGGCATACACGCCAAGTGCAAACCGCAGTAGAACATATCGCAATGGCCATCACAAAGCAATCACCACACATCTCGCTTGCTCAGGCACATGCATTTATTTATGGCCGTCTCAAATCACGTTTCCAGGTAGGAAGTTATAAGGAGACACCAGATGAGCGTTTTGACGAACTGATGAATTACTTACGCGAAGAGTTACGTAAGGTCACAGGCAATGAAGATCCACTCCAGGGAAACCTGTTTGAGTAAGATGAGTAGCAATCAAGATGAATAGTTGCGTCAACAATGTGGCAACGTTTCATCAATGTTTTAGTGAACCCGACACACCAAAACATTTCTTGCGAATGGCCCGGCTTGCAAGGGCTTGTCTTTCCGTCCCATGCAACGCACTACGCGCCGAAACGACCGACCGACACAACCGACGCACCTCTCCACCTTCGGTCTATCGTTTCTCTGCTTCGAGCATAGCATGGGCCTACAAGACCCTTCACTTCGTTCCGGCGAGAAGCCCACAAGCCTACCTACCATAATTCATTCGTGTGCCTCACTCTCTCCCTCTTCTCCCTCTGCTAAAAGGGAAACGCAACGTCACAGCAACGTTTCGTCAATCTGTTGAGAAAAACAGGGTGGTAAGAAAGGCAGCGAAGGCATCCATCTCCTCTCGGTACAAGGGTAGCCGTTGCGCCTTCGTTGGCTCATCCATAAGCTCCTGAAACTCCGCACCCAGGCTGCGCAGGCGAATCTCGCCGCCCCACATTCTCGTGTCTGGGATCAAATGTCGCTCATACTCGAATGGGTGCTGCTGGTAAAAGGCATGCAAATAGTGCATCAGTTTCTGGGCCATACTCAATGAAAGCTGTTTGGCTTCTTCTTCGATCTGGTTTGCCTCACGCAACAATGCATGGTAGCGTTCTTGATCAGGCAATGCCTGTTGCGCGGCATCGAGCAGATCAGCAGCTTTTCTGGCAAGTGGTACTGTTTCTGGCTGTTCAAGATCCACCCATGGATATGCCAGCCCATGCTCCAGATGCCCTTCACACGAACTTGTTGTATACAGGCCCAACGCATTAAGTGCTGTCACCATATGACAAATTCCCTCGTCGATAGGTGCTCCCAACCGATCGGTCATCTTCGCGACAGAAGCTTCTATCGTTTGCCAGTGTTGTGCTCGTTCAATATCCATACGTCTCGTTCATCCTTTTCGTTGTTTGCGTCTCCATCATGATTGTATCAATAACTAGAGAATAAATGGTGATTGATTCCCACCTTTCGCACCGATTTGTTCTGCTTCGCCTCAAATCAGCCCATTTTTCACCAAGCATAGAGGCAATAACCGGGCTGTAATGCGAGGCACAGAGTGAACATCTTTTGACGCTCGCTGCCTCGCACGAAAAACGAGAGCGTTCGCATGGCTTCTCAAGCTCTTGCAGAAGAGAAAGCATTCGTGTATACTTGCCATACAAGCATTGCTGTGGGGCAAATAAGGCGTGTGCCTCGCGAACGCTGGGCTCGATCTGCTTCACACGCGGGGCGAGGCGGCGTCTGTTTGGAGCTAGTGAGCAGTCCGTGTGGAATTGAAATAACGTGCTTGATTTTGTATGTCTTTGTCTAACTCAAGTTTGGAGCGAGTGAGCAGTCCGTGTGGAATTGAAATCCCTCAAGGACCAGAGCAACCGCTACAATAGAGAGGTTTGGAGCGAGTGAGCAGTCCGTGTGGAATTCTTCCGAAAATCGCCCAAAAAACTGAGATAATGCAGCATATACCGCATTTTCATTCTCTTCGCTGACACTCGGTGTCATAGTGCTTGAAATGGGATGATCTGAGTTGATTTGATGGGGGATGGCGCTGTTTGGAGCGAGTGAGCTGTCCGTGTGGAATTGAAATGTAGTGGTGATAATGCATGGTTGCCAGATAATCGCGGTTTGGAGCGAGTGAGCTGTCCGTGTGGAATTGAAATCTGTTGGAGTTCTCTAATCCGCTGATCGAGCGAAGTTTGGAGCGAGTGAGCTGTCCGTGTGGAAT
>DAIDJF010000116.1 GCA_027451525.1 Ktedonobacterales bacterium | reverse complement strand
TGCCCCCCACACGCCGAAAAGTGCGCAATGAAGTTTGACAGAGCAGTAGGGGCGTGATTCCATCACGCCCTCGTCCCCCGGCCTCTTCCCCTGTCACACGCCCTCCCACACGGCTCCCCAGGCGGATCGATGTGCGAGCAGGGCGTGATAAATCACGCCCCTACGGGTATTTACGGGATTTTGTGAATTAACCGCGCTCACCGGAAGAATAGAGGAATGTCTCCAGAGCATCTTCATACTCAAAGAGTTCCTCTGACTTGAAGAAACGCTCCACCTCTGCTTTTGCGGTCTCTAACGAATCGGAGCAATGAATCAGGTTTGTCTGCACACTCATTGCAAACTCACCGCGAATCGTCCCGGGGGCGGCTTCGCGTGCCTTCGTGATACCAGTCAATTGGCGGACGGTATTGACGGCATCAATGCCTTCCCAGCAGCAAGCGACAACAGGTGTACGCTGCATGAACGAGCGAATTTCTGGGTAGAACCCACGCCCCACGAGGTGGCTGTAGTGGGTATCTAACAGGTCGCCGGAGAGTTGCATCATCTTTATACCAACCAACTTGAGGCCCTTGCGCTCAAGCCGAGAAATAATTTCACCGACCAGATCGCGCTGAACCGCATCTGGCTTTAACAAAACAAGTGTACGTTCCATTGTAGTAATACTCGCTTTCAAAACATGAATGTTGGCGTGAAGCACAGTTTGCCTCACGCCGTCTCTCTCCCGTTAGGGATGATTTATTTAATAGCTTGCTACAAACTGCGCGAGTTGGCGACAAGCTTTTTTCATCTCGATACGAACGCGCCCCAAATTAGAAGCAGCTTCGCGGGTCGTGACCACAAGGATCATGTCACCAGCCTCTTCCATCTGGATGGTTCCCGTCTTCGTCTCGATAATAATATGTCGCACCTCGCCGCTTTTGAGTTGCGAGGTATAGTTTGTGATCGAGCCAAAAGCCGCTGCCGACATTGCTCCAATCACATCTTCGTCCTCGCTATGCAGCATACCTGAGACAATCAAACCATCGCGTCCAACCACAACCGCCCCAGCAACCTCACTCAGTTCGGTCAATCGTTGCAGGATAGTTTCCACAAACGCGCTCCTTTTCTCGCCATACGATTTCGCCGCTAACCGCGTGCCTTCTTCGCCATTGTCAGTGCCTTGTTATAGGCTTCCATGGCTTGCAGGTATTCGCCTTGCCGCATATAGGCATCTCCCAGCACACGATAACCAGCCGAATATTTGGGAGCAAGTTTTAACAAGGCGCGCACATTACTCACAACCTCGCCTAACAGTTCAGGAGCATTGCGAATAATAAGACGATACTCTTGCATTGCCTCATCATAATCGCCTACCAACTGATGCTGATAACCTCGCAACAGGCGGTCTTGATAATTCGCATGCACACTCTCTTGTCGGCCCGTGCTCGCCTGCCCGCGCCCCACTAACGTAGTAAAATCTACCTGCGCTTGCACGGGGGATGGCTGACGCTGCGCCTGCTGCATCGCTTGTAAGCGAATAGCAGGGCGTTTCATCGTCGTTTCTAACTCGTTATCGAGTAGTGCGTCACCGCGCGCGACCGGAGCTTTCGAGGTCTCCGCTGGTGCTTGGTAGACAGGAGCGGGGATTGAACTGGCCCGCACAGGTTGCGCAGGCCGCACACTTTCGGCACGCGCCACTGGCACGAGCGGCATCTCTTTAACCGTCTGCATCGGTGCCACCGTGGGAATAGGGGCTGGCATTGAAGCAGCCACGCGTGTCACTGGCTCTCTAGGTGCTTCCGTCCGTGGCGATCCGACAGGCGGTACAGGGGCCTGTGGTGCATAAGATGGAGGCGGTGTTGGGACCACACGTAGAGGCTCGGACCAGACTGGATCAGGAACAGGAGTCACCGGCGGCAAAGGGTTAGGTTCCGGCTGCGCAAGCGCACCAAATTGGGCCAGCGCAGAAGAGAGCATAGAACTGTCGTCCTGTCCATACGCGACCTTTTCTGGTTGCGCTTCCTCTTTGGCGGGCACCGCACTCTCCATTGTCGGTGCGACCTCGTCCTGGGATTGCGCAATCACCGAGAGTGTATTTGGCTCTAGCGGCACAAATCCCTGTGATAAGAGATTTTGCTCCAGACTTTCTAATGTGGTCAGCAAGTTCTGTTCCGCGGGGGGCGTTGCTTCAGTAGGATGTGCACCCCACACATACTCTGCATCCTTTGACAGCATTGAAGACCAGGATGGATAAGCCTCTTGCTCTGCAGGTTGCCAGGTACTGCTATATGTAGCAAATTCTGTTGGATTGCTTGGCTCAACCTGTACAGGCGTTTCTTCGACTACATGCTCTTGTTGAAGGTGCATCCAAGAAGTCATTGTTGCATCTAACGCACTCTGCGATTTTACTTCTGCAACAGGTAACTCTTGCTGTGGCTGCCCCCACGTATTTGTGCTTTGCAGCGGTTCAAACGATGAAGTCGGGGAGCCAAATGTCCGTGATTGTACGTCCTGTGACCAGAAATCACCCTGAGACGCGCCCTGTAGATCAGCGAGAGAGAATGACGATGTTTCGGAGGCAGAGGCAGCCGGTGGTTGCATTTGCTCTACCGCAAGCGGCTGTTCCTCCTCAAATGTGGTCGCGCCCAGCGACTTCAGCCATTCTGGACCAAAGAAAGGGGCTTCATCGTCATCTTGCGCAGAAACGATAGGCTGCGGCTCTTCATACGATTTCACAGGCTCACGTGCAGGTTGGGGAACAGGAGCGGGAGCGGGAGTCTCCACACGCGCAGGCGTCTTGGGCGACTCTTGGGCCAGACCCGGCCAACTAGCAGAACCACTATCACTTTTTGGAGTTTGCGGCTCGTTATTGGTGAGCATACTAAGCCAAGCGGGAGTAGAATCTTCTTCGCGCGGACTTGCGGCCCAGGGAGACTCTTTTTCGCTTGCACTATCAGGAGGTGACAGCGGCGGTAACGATGAGAAAGAAGTTCCAAAATCATAGGTCGATGGCGCGGCAGGAGAGAGCGTAGCATCTTGCGCGGCACTCTGGAACTCTTCTAATTGTTTGTTCCAAGGCTCCAGAGCACTCTTATCACCTGCCATTTCCCATTTCCAGGCATCAGCAAAGCCAGGCGTGGAAGGGGGCAACGATGATGCCGGAACAGCGGGTGTGCTCTGTGATTGCTCCGGCGTAGCCCAAGAGCTTTCCAGCCCTGCACTACTGGCCCATGCAGCGAGTGGTGAAGGGGTGACTTCTTGGGTTGGTTGCTGCTCTTGCGGAACAGATATAAGATCATCAAAGCTACTCCATGTGCCAGCCCCCCATTGCTCAGGAGCAGTAGAAGCCGTTTCAGTGTGAGCAACAGGCGTTTCTTTCACAGGAGGAAGAACTGTCTCTTCTTGTTCCTCTAACGTGAGCAGAACAGGGGTATTTTTCATGAGTTGGAAGAGAGGGTGTGAGGGCTGACTGACCATCATATCAGCAAACAGCTCACGAGCCATTCCCAGTTCAGGGTCCAATGCCTCGGCACGTTTGAGCAAATCCTGCGCTTCCATCTTACTTTTTGTAACAGTGATGAACGCGAGCAGTAAAAGAGCTTTCTCACACGCGGGTACATCCTGTAAGAGTTGCCGCCCGATCTGTTCTGCTTTCCCATAGAGGCCTTCGCGCCAGTAAGCTTCCATCAGGCCAGTGCGAGCATCGAGACGGTCAGGACTGATGCTCAGAACAACCTCCCACTCCTGAATAGCTTGTGAGAGCAGATCACCACGCATATAAAGACGGGCCAGACCAGCACGCGAGAACATGAAACCGGGTTGCCCTATTTTCGCGCTCAGTTGGTTGAAATCCTGGCGTATCTGACTGTTACCGCGACTTAGCTCGTATGCCTGCTGATAGCAATCCAGAGCAGTATCCACATCATACATGCGCTCGCAGACAAGAGCGCGATTACAATACACCTGCACGTTCTCTGGATCGTTTGTGAGGATCCAATCGAAAAACTGCTGAGCCTCTTCTAGACGATTTTGAGCCAGATAGACCTCACCAAGGAGGCGTTGCACCTCCAAGGCCTCTGGAAATTGTGCAAGAACAAGCTCGCAACGCGCGAGTGCATCGTCTATGCGGCCCGCCGTCATCGCATCTTCGGTCTCCCGCAAATAATCACTCAGTGTCGTTTGTGCCATAAAACCAGGTCTCCTCTTCCTGCTCTACGCGCTGATCAGCAGTTTTCCCAAATGGCCTGCTCGTCGGGCGTCATCAGGACCAATGATTGCCAACCGACGCCACGCGGGAGCAAAACAGGTTTGGGCTACACGCTGAATATCCTGTACCGTAACAGCATCTACAAGCGCAAGCATCTCATCCACCTCGCGCACGTGATCGCGCAAGCTCTCCTGACTCCCCAGCCAGGAAGCTACTTGCTGCGTCCCTTCCAGGCCAAGCAGAATACTACCACGAACGTATGCCTTTGTTCGATCAAGCTCCTCTTTCGATACCGCTATATCACATAAACGTTGTAGTTCTGTGATTATCGCTCGTATCGTCTCTTCGGTACGCGAAGGGTCTACCCCCGCCCCTACCACAAAATTGCCAGTTTCTGCATAGCTGTTAAAATAACTGCCAATGTCATATGCCAGCCCCCTCTCTTCACGGATCGTCTGAAAGAGACGCGAACTCATCCCCTCACCCAGCAGTGTATTGATGAGCATAAACGGATAATAATCTGACGAGGTATACGGGATACCCAGCGTTGCCAGACAAATATTGGTCTGCTCAGTCTCCTTTTTAATCATTCTTACAGGAGGCGTATGCAGCGGCGGCAAGCTCTCGCTCCACGTGGGAAACTCGCGGGCTTGCCAGCCATGAAACAGCTCTTCGACCTGCCCTATAATCTCTTTCGGCTCTATTTTACCCGCGACACTGACAACAAGTGCGTTTGGACGGTAGTACGTCTCTAAATATTCTAACATTTGCCGACGTTGCAAATTAGCAACCGTCTTCATCGTTCCCGCATCATCTCTCCCTAACGGCAAATTAGGCCACATCACCTCGTCAATGAGCAGACCCGACCACTCTTGCGGATCATCTTGCGTAGCACTTAACTCTTCTAGAATGACACTGCGCTCTTTTTCAACTTCTACCGCATCAAACAGAGGATATTGTACCATATCTGCAAGCACGCCCAACACATCAGCCACACTTTCGCCAGGCACACGCGCCGTATAACTGGTCAATTCTTTCCCCGTACTGGCATTAAATGTGCCCCCAACACCTTCCACTGCCTCCGACAACAAACGTGCCGTAGGATATCGCCGTGAACCTTTGAACAGCATGTGCTCTATAAAGTGGGACACTCCCGCAATCTGTTCCTGCTCATAGCGTGAACCAACCGTAAAAAAGAAAGCAATACTGGCGGAACGCATGCCGGACATCGGGGCAAGAAGCAAGCGCAACCCATTTTGTAGCGTTATTCGCTCGTAATTCATTCGTTTTCTCACGCACACCCTCCACCACATCGCTCATCTCGTATCGGGGTGCGCAATTACTCCTCGGTTTTAGACAGATCACATGATAAGTAGCCGTGAGACTACCCTTGTTCTGCATCGAAACGTCTCACACGCTTTGCAATATTATAGACGGTTTATTGGTATGTCGCAACAGAACCAGAAAAGAATAGGACGAATAGTAGCCCTTTTGGGTAAACAAAAATGGGGATATGATATATAGCATTTTCCTAACACAGCATATATCATATCCCCATCGGGAGTAAGTCAGGCAATTGAATTTTAGAACAGGCCGAGGTCGTTCGCCAGATTGCCCAGTTCTCCTAATCCGCCTTCTTCACGACGATGATGGCGACGTTCTCCATACCCATATCCCATGTCGCCCTCTACACGATTTTCGATGCCATTCTCGACACCATGTAGAAGCATTTCCCCTCCAAGGACTGCCGCAGCTCCGCCCAGTGCTCCCATAACCATCTTGCCATTATTCCCTTGCAAGAAACCACCAATACCACCCTGCTGTCCCTGCATAGGCATACTCGCGGGCGTGGGGACTATATTCGCTAGACTGGTATGACAACTTATGCAAGCAGGCGTACCAACTGGAGCCATCGCCTGACAGACGGGACAACGTAACACCATCGGCCCTTGCTGGGGCAAAGCATATTGCTGTGGGTATTGCCCTTGTTGATACTGTGGTTGCGCATATTGCCCTTGTGGGTATTGACCCTGCTGATACTGTGGTTGCGCATATTGCCCCTGTGGGTACTGTCCTTGTGGATACTGCCCCTGCTGAGGCATTGGATACTGTGTCGCCGGAGTATAGCCTTGCTGAGCAGGTACTGCGGCTCCTATCGTTGAACCACAACCTTGACAAAAGCGCGCACCAGGGGCTGCCTGCTGTCCACAACTAGGACAGAAGGCGGGTGTAGGAACAGTTTGCACAGGTGCGGCCTGCGCATTGAGCGAGGCCCCACAATGCATACAAAACGCGGCCCCAGGAGTCACCTCTCCACTACAGCGTGGGCATACATTTGACGCAACAGGCGCGTTCATCGCCTGCACGGGCGTGCCACACTGCGGACAAAACTTCTTTCCGGTCACATCATGCCCACAAGATGTACAGGTCGTCATGCCAGAATCCTCCTCGTGAATAATGCCTGTTTACAAATTGTATTTTTCTACCAACTTGAACGCAGTGTAACACATCCTATCAAATTCGTCGAGTTGATATGTGTTACGCTATTCTGCCAGGAGCACACGCAACTGTGCTTCAATTGTCTGTGCTGTCGGGTAAAACGCGCTTTCCTCCGGCCCGTTGTAGGGAGCGGAGGGAGCTTTGATAGCGGAAATGAAGGCTGGCGTCGCATCCAGATCATAGAAACAATGCTCCACAATCCAGGAATGGATATGACGACCATAACTGGTGAGGTCTGACTCTTCAGTCACAACCAGCACGCGATTGGTGGCACGTACAGTCTCTGCAATCGCCGCTTCATCGAATGGAGCAAGCGTACGCAGGTCTACAATCTCGATAGCTCCACCATTGCGCTTGACAAGGCTCGTGGCAGCGGTACATGCCTCTAAGACCATTGTTCCCCAGGTAATAATCGAGGCACGTGCTGCTCCTTCGCCAATTTTCAAGCGGCGTGCCTTGCCGATGGGCAGCGTATAGTAGCCATCGGGAACCTGCCAGTAAGCGGCAAGCGTTTCGATGAGTTGTCCAGCATTATCTTTGGGCGGTTCGGCGCGATAGAGGCGTCCCCGTTCGAGGAAGGTTACAGGCGATTGTGAGCGCGCTGCCTCCAAAAGCAAGCCTTTCGCGTCAAAAGGGGTCGCGGGACAGATGGTAATCATGCCAGGGATAGAGGTAAACCATTGCTCACCCGCGTTAGAATGTCCGAAGCCACCGCCGCCCGCGCCGCCGCTGGAAATGGGACCACCGCCGCCACTGCCCGACTTGGTGCGAATGATCATCGGCATCGGCCAGCCGCCAAAGTTCTGATAAAGGATACGCGCGGCAAGACGAATCGTTTGTGTGGCTGATTGGTGATAATCCACGAATTGGATTTCCGCGCAACGCGCCTTGCCATCATGCAAGCCAGCACCAGCAACAACGCCAACAATCAATTGTTCGTTGAGGGGGCTGCTGATCGCAGTACCAGGGTATTTCGTCACCAAAGTAGCGGTTGCCCCAAACACGCCACCTTTCGGGCTACCCACATCTTGCCCATAGACAAAGAAGTTCGGGTCGCGCTGCGCCAGTTCCGCCAGTGCTTCATTGATCGCACTGAGCATCGTCATCTGTCGCTTTGTGCCACGTGGCGTATTTTCGCGCCACTCAGGAACGTCAAGCACGTGTTCCATCACACGCTCGCCCGTCGCCTCTGGCTCTTTTAGCACCTCTTGCTCAATCTGTTCCAGTTCCGCACGTATCTCTTTACGGATACGCTCCAGATCGCTCTCCTGCAAGTAGTTCTGCTCAACTAACCAGCGTCCAAAATTCTTCACGGGATCTTTGAGAGCTGTGGTTAGTTCTATCTCTTCCTTCTTGCGATATGAGCGAATATCGGTGCTGCTAGAATGAGCATCTAACAGACCCAGGCGCATATGCATCAGCGCGGGTCCCTGGCCGGAACGGATATGCTCGGCCAGACGGCGCGTGGCCTGGTAGGTGGCAAGGACATCGGTTCCATCCACCTCTTCCGCGTATACGCCCGCCCCTTCCGCCATCTCAACCAGCGAACCAGCCCATTGAATTTTCGACTCGGCGGTAATCGCCCAGCCATTATCCTCTATAATCATCAACACGGGTAACTGATGTACCGCAGAGGCACGGAGCAGGACATTGAAATCATTGGTCGCGGCTCCACCATCACCAGTAGAGCAGACTACCAGTTCGCCCGCCATACCCTCGCGCTTGAGCGCAAAGCCAACACCTGCCGCAAATGGCGTATGTCCAGCAACTTCGCTGAATGCAGGTAGAATACGGTGCGCCTTACTGCTGTAGTGGGATGGCATGTTCCGACCCGCGCACATCGGCCCCGTTGTCCGTGAATATGCTTCGCGCAATGGTCCATACAGATCGCCTGTACGTTGTAGCCAGGCGGCCATATCGCGATAGTAGAGCGAAAGCCAATCAGTTTCCTCTAAAGCGGCAATCACTGCCGCCATACTTTCATGGCCCGCACAACCAATATAAAAAGGAAAATATCCCTGTGTCTTACGAGTCTTTAAAAGATCGTTTGTCGTCCTTGCCGTCACCATGGTGCGGTAAAGCGCGATGACATCCAGCGGCAGTGCTGAAGTATCCGCTTTCGTAGCGTGAATATCGAGTGTCATAGAGCTATAGCCTCCATAGGATTTATATTCACCTTTCATTTACAAAGCCGAAAAGAATATCGGAAAACATGCCATGTCCATTATAGAATTGCCCTGAAAGAATTGCAATGCTCACGAGCAGAACAATACTTAATTCCTGCCCTGTTGCTTCTCTCTCCTATCGGGCATATAATGTCAGTGATTGAAGACAGCAGTACAAACTAGTAAGAGGCAATGACGACGCTCGCACTCTCTATTTCATTATTGCGCGATCTCTATACGCGCATGTTACTGACGCGCCTGGTCGATGAAAACATTTTGCGTCTGCATGCAAACGGCTACGGCGACTTTGTGGCAAGCTGCCGTGGGCACGAGGCGGCCCAAATCGGCACAGCAGCGTGCATCGAGATTGGCAAAGATTTCACGCTCCCCTACTATCGGGACTTAGGGGTCGTCTTGACTATTGGCATGACACCCTACGAGGTTTTTCGCACGTATCTTCAGATGCGTTCACTACCAGAGTCAAATGCATCAACTACAAAACTTCCAGCACGCCGAGAGCAAACGTTGCCACATTGGGGTTATCACAAGCATAATACTGTCACGGGTGCCGCTCCTGTCGCGACTCAAATCCTCCACGCGGCGGGCATTGCTTTCGCGAGCAAACTACGCAAAACCGATGTCGCAACTATTGCTTACTGTGGCGACGGTGCGACCAACGAGTCAGATTTTCTCGAAGGGGTTCGTTTCGCTTCACAACACCAACTCCCCGCTCTCTTTATCTGTGAACAAGATTGCACCTCTGACACCTCTTCAATGATCTCCCAGCTTGAACAGACACAGGCCGCTGGTGGCATGACCTATCACCATCTCGATGGCTCCGATATCCTCACCGTCTACACGACCATGCAAGCTGCGTTACACGCTGTACGTACAGGACAGGGACCTATTTTGCTCGAATTGTGCGTCACACGTAGCGCACCAGGAAACGAACCACCCGAAAACGATCCGCTCATCCTCTGTCAGGCACACCTGCAATGCGCTGGCGGCTGGGACCCCCATTGGGCGAGCCAGCTTGTCCAGTCTCTCACCAGCGAGGTTGAACGTGCCTTACGTAACGCACTTGACGATACTTTTGAACAAGCAACATCGCACGTGATACGATAATGCTCATAAATCTATTACCAAAGGTGTTTCACATATATGCAACGACCATTCCCTGAGACGCTGCTCTATGGCGGTGACTACAATCCTGAACAATGGCCTACTGAGGTCTGGCATGAAGATATGCGCCTGATGAAGCTGGCACACGTCAATATGGTTTCGATCAATATTTTCTCCTGGGCCTTGCTAGAACCAGAACCGGACCACTATCATTTTGAGCAACTCGATAGCATCATGGACATGCTGGCACACAATGGCATTATGGCAGATCTGGCTACAGGTACAGCTTCGCCGCCGACCTGGATGAGCCACCTCTATCCCTCCATGTTGCCCGTTACGCGTGAGGGCGTGCGTATGAGCCATGGCTCTCGCCAGCACTACTGTCCCAATAGCCCCGATTATCGCCGTAAAACTGCCGCGCTGGTCGAGCGTCTTGCCACGCGCTATGCGCAGCATCCCGCACTCAAGATGTGGCATCTCAATAACGAATATGGCTGCCACACCGGCAGTTGCTACTGCGATAATTGCGCGCAGGCCTTTCGCCCCTGGCTCGAAGCACGCTATCACAATCTAGATACGCTCAATTTCGCGTGGGGCACGAACTTCTGGAGCCAACGCTACTACCACTGGGAAGATATCTTGCCACCGCGTATCTCGCCTGCCCAGAATAACCCGGGGCAAACACTGGACTACTGGCGGTTTATGTCCGACTCGCTACTCGCCTGTTACCGTGTTGAGGAAGACCTCTTGCGCAAGATTACGCCTGATGTACCGTTAACTACGAATCTGATGGTCGCCTTCAAGCCCGTCGATGCCTTCGCCTGGGCCTCACACATGGATATCGTCTCATTCGACATGTATCCACCCATCACAGCTCGCGCCTCTGAAACAGCCTTCTCGCACGATCTCATGCGCTCGCTTAAAGGCGGACAGCCACACTTAGTGATGGAACAGAGTCCGAGCCAGGTCAACTGGATGCCGCAAAACCCGCATAAACGTCCTGGGCGTATGAGGCTACACAGCTTGCAAGCAGTGGCGCACGGGGCCGATGGCGTGCTGTTTTTCCAGTGGCGTCAGTCGAAGGCGGGCGCGGAGATGTTTCATAGCGCGGTCATTTCGCACGATAGTAGTGAAAAGACGCGCATCTTTCAACAAGCTGCCCGTGTGGGGGCAGAGCTACGAAGACTCGCGCCGCATGTGACGGGTAGCCGTATGCAGGCTCAGGTGGCCCTGCTGATGGACTGGCAAAACTGGTGGGCCGTCGAATATCAGCCCGGCCCAAGCAATCGTCTGCACTACTGGCAACTGTTGCTCAGCTATTATCACGCGCTGCACGATCTCAATGTCGCTGTCGATATCGTCGCACCCGATAGCGATCTCAGCGGCTACCGTCTCGTCATCGCGCCTCTGCTACACATGCTGCGTCCAGGCGTTGCCAGCAACCTCGAACAATTCGTGGCACGCGGCGGCTCGCTACTCACGACGTTCTTTAGCGGCATCGTCGATCAAAACGATCACGTCATCCTGGGTGGCTATCCCGCTGAATTGCGCGCCCTGCTGGGCATCCACGTCGAGGAGTTCGACCCCTGGACAAAAGAGATGACCAATAGCGTGCAGATTGCCGAAGGAAATATGCAGGGCACCTATCCGGCAACGCTCTGGGGCGAACTGGTACACCTTGAAGGCGCAAAAGCCCTGGGAGTCTTCTCTTGCGACTACTACGCGAACCATCCCGCGCTGACCGTCAATCGCTTCGGACAGGGTAAAGCCTACTACTTGGCGACACAAGGCAACGACGAACTTATCGCCGCACTTACAAACCATCTCTGCACAGAAGCGCAGGTTGCGCCGGTCTTGAACTCGCCCACTGGCGTCGAGATCACCAAACGAGTACACTCCGATGGCAGCGAACTCTACTTCCTGCTCAACCACACCGATCAGCTCCAAAGCGTTACCTTGCCAGCGGGCTGCTTCACCGCACTGTTAGACGGCAAAGCCATCGAGGGGCAGGTAGAAATTGCGGCTGTTGACGTTGTAGTTTTAAGGAGAAATCCGTAAGGAACCGTATTGGTAGAACAGGGCGACCGCGAGGGTCACCCCTACAATGATACGATGCATGTTTTACACGTCGTCATGGTAGGGGTGAGGCTTGCCCTCGCCCTGCCCCCACGCACCAAAAGACGGTCGAATGAAGTTTGACAAAACCGTAGTAGTCTGACCATCTTCATTTGACACAGGTTCATTTGTGTACAATAGCCTGAAAAGGGCCTCCACGGTTGTCAAATGA
>DAIDJF010000115.1 GCA_027451525.1 Ktedonobacterales bacterium | reverse complement strand
ACCAACACCTACTGCTGGTAGTACATCTACACCAACACCCACCCCGACTAATACTTATCCATCTCCAACACCGACAACAGCTCCTGAGTCGGCGGGAACAATGGCGTTAAATTATTATCAAGCACTTAAAAGCAATAATTATACAGAAGCCTATACATATCTCGATTCCAATGCGATCGATACAATCACAGGCCAAAAACTTACCCAAAGTGCCTTTATTCAGTTAGCTCAGAATAGCGAGAGTGCGGGTGGGCCTATTAGCAGCTTTAGTGCAGCAGCCTATCCCCCTCTAGTCGTTATGACCGTTTCGCGCAATGGAGGACCTTATCACGCGCATCTCCAAGTCAAATTAGAAGGCAGCCAATGGAAAATTGTTTCGTTAGATAGGATCTAGCAGATTTTCTAAATCGAATTTAAAAGTAAGAGGTGGAACTAAATTTCTGCCTCTTGCTTTTGTACCTGATATACAGGTGAATAGGGACCAGCTATACCTTCCAAATTATATCCCTTAACACGGTACCAGATAGTGCCAGTCAGTGGCATAGAGGGATCTGACCAGGGCGTGCTATTATCTGTGGCACATTGTTTACAAATTACTGTCCATGGGCCGTTTGGGCTGATCGATGAACGCTCTAGTGTATATACTGCCGCTACAGCCGTTCCTCGCCAAGCGATATTATTTCCGCTTATATTTGTAATAAGTGGAGAACCAGGTGCTGGCAGTAGAGGTTCTACTATACCCCTCATTTGGTAGGCATGTATTACAAGAGCCTGTACACGTTTCCGCATATCTTCTGTGTCACCAGGATAATGTAGTGTATAGTGATCATTATGCTCAACATAGCCATAGGTATCATTATGTGCGAATAATGACCAGTAAAGATCGCCTGATGCTGTGCTATGTTCAATCGCCGCCAGAAAGTTAATCAGAGAGTCGCCCCCATTTTTACCGCTCCAGTCATATTCTCCAACGATAAAAACTTTATGTGCATGAATGACAGACTGCATTGCTTGCTGAAACAGCTTAATCGAAATAGGATAGTAGTGACTGGTATACATATCTACATTTGGTAGGAGCAAAGCCTCACTATTAATGTTTCTGGAGCCATCCATGACAAGATGATGGTGATCAATACCTTTAATATAATCCACAATTCTCTTAGTCCATTGGACAGGAGGGTTTATCTCGTTGCCCGTCTCCCATGCCATAATAGTCGGATCATTCTTATACGCAATACCAGTATAGATATTAATATGGTTGAGGATATGCGCAACATATTTTTCAAAATCGTTAATAACAGTTGGATGAGTAAAAAAAGCATCTTCAGTGGTGAGATGACGCCAATCAGTAAATGTATGTTTACCACCGTGATAATAGTGCCAGTTATCTACTAGCGGAATAATCAAGCGCAAGCCATACGCATGTGCTTCCTTAATTGCATAATCTATATGCTGCATGGCAATATCGTTAAAAACATCTAATGATGGCTCAATGCAGAGGGAACAACCAACTGAAATGCCGAGTGTATGCGCGCGAATAACAGTTGCGCCCATCGCTTGAGCTGTTGCTAGTGCATCCTGCACACGGAACTGCGTCGGATAAGCTACGCCGCCAACATTTTCGTCTAGGCCTAGCCAGTAAATATTAGCACCAGCAAACCGAAAGAAGTGCCCATCAAGCAAAAGCTCTGAGCCAGAGCGTGTCACAAACTGAGATGTTATATTCTGTTGTTTTTGTGTTTTTGGGAATAGCAGTGTACATCCTTCCATATTTATCATGATAATGAGCACGATAATAAATAACGATATATTTCTTCTACTAAGAAACTTTATCTGTCTTGCCATATCGAAATACCTTTCTTTTATTCCAATTGTATCTGTATATATTTATGGGTGTGTTATTTTCTGTAAGAAATATACAATATTTTGAGGAAATATACGTAATTTTATTGTGATTTTTACAATATTAACAAAACAAGGGTAATGAATGTTTTGATAAAGAGATTGAAAATTGCTAAAATATTTTTAGCAGATGATATATCTGTAAAATATTTTTGTATATTGATTGGTATACTTAATAACTGGTCTTAAATTCTTAACCTGAACCACTGATTTATCACCCAATATTAACAAAAAAGCAACCTTCATTGTGCCAGAATATGATATTCTATGCCTATAGTAATGAGATGAAATATAAATGACGTATTTGAATGTCACTAATTATGATAGAAGCATTCTATAGGAGAAGATAAATGCTTACGGTCGATGTTTGTTACATTTACGGAGGGTTCACTGATGCGTTCTCTGCGAAGAAATAGTCTGATTTTTCTTATTGGATGTCTAATGCTTTGTGCGGGATCTCAGTTTTTCCTTATGCCAGCATATAACAAATTTCTAGGGCTAAATACATCAGTACCAGAACTATTACAAAAATATCCCACATTACCTCCTACTCAACAACAGAACATAGCTCCTCCCCAAACCTGCACAACAAAACGAGCGGGCTTTGAAACTGGTATTTCATTTCCTCAGTGGACACCAGAAGGTTACGGGAGTGGTGATATTCATTGGGCAGAAGGCATACAAACTATCCGTTCTCAAACTGGTGCCTGTTGGATAGAAATGCCTCTCCTTTTCTATCAAGAAACATTGACTTCAACCACAATAACAACAGGGCCTAGTACGCCAACGTTAGACTCACTTAGCTATGGAATACGTCTGGCTCATTACCTTGGCTTTCATGTGTTTATCACTTTTCTACTTACTGTCAGCACTGGTCCGCAAGCTTGGTCTGGTTCTATCTCATTTACGTCCTATCAGCAAGAACAGCAATGGTTTACAAGTTACTGGCAAACTCTGAAACCATATGTAACTGTTGCTGCACAGGCAGGAGCGGAGCAACTTGCAATTGGGACTGAATATGAGTGGTTACAAAGAAATGCGCCAGATGATCTTTGGAATGGCTTGATTGCAAACATGAAAAGTATATATCAGGGGACCTTAACGTATGACATTAATTGGACAGATATACAAGACCCTATTCGTCAGTGGATGCGTAATCCTGATTTGCAAACTTTAGGCGTATCTGCTTATGCTCCATTAATAGATACACGTACACGTGTTGACCCGAAACAAATCCCAACTCTCTGGCAAAACAAGGTTAAAGTTAACCTTGATAATTTATCTGTCCAATATGGTAAGCCTATTTTTATCTCTGAGATAGGATACCGTAATAGTTCTGACGCGCTTTACAATTCTTGGGAATCAACTAGCTCGGCTCCTTCAGACCCTGAAGAACAAGCAGCAGCTTGCGAAGCGGCACTTGTGAATGTGATTCCAGATCCTCATATTAGTGGAATTTTTTTCTGGGGATGGGATGATGTTGGGGCATTTAGTCTTACAGGTTTACCCGCTGTAAATACCATTCATAGCCAGTATTTGGCTGCATAAAAGCATAAAAAAGTGAGTCGTCTGTTTTTTTACAGACGACTCACTTTTTTATTATCAAATCACGTGGAAATAGCGCAGCAACACGAAGACGACGATGATCAGGACCACGAGCGCGGCAGTGCCGACAAAGAAGAGGGTATTGCGACGGCCTAGTTTGATGCCGCCGGGGGCCGCTTTGCGCAGAATCTGGCGTGACTCCTCAAGCCGCTCTTTCTGGCGCGCACGCCGCTTCTCAAGCGCGTTTGGCTTCGCGCCTTCAGCATAGGGACCCGTTCCCATCTGCTGCATACGGCGGCGCATCGTGCGGTTATAACTCTCGGCCTGCTCCTGCTGGCTGTTCTTGGGTGCCTCCGGTGTCTGTTTGGGCAACGTCGATTTTGCCCCAGGAATCGCCGTTCCACCAACCTGCGAACGAACAGCGCGGCCTTTCGAGCGTTTCCGGCTCGCTGCCGTTGTGCTGCTTGTGCTTGCAACTGGTGCCGGAGCGGGGGCAGGCGTGGTGCGAGGCTGAGATGAGGCAGCCGCCGCTTGCGCCGCGTTGCCCGTAGTGGTCGTCTTCTGCTGATTAGATGAGTCCTGTTTTGGCATAGCTGTATCTCTTCCCAGCGGGGCCACACCCCGCCATGCTGTTTTACTACAATGATTGCGCTTCTAAAAATGCGCGTGCGATCTGTTGCGCCTGCGCTTTATCATCGGGGGCCAATACACCATCAATGACCAGCGCGAGCAGATGCTCTTTTAACGGACGTAGCCAGGGACCGGGGCCGCGTCCAAATAGCTCCATCAGCTCATTGCCGTCAAGCGGACTCTTGATCGGCACACGCTCGGCCTCTTCTTTGAGTCGCTGACAACGTTCCGCCAGTTCGCTCACCCGCGCCGTTGCCCGCGCAACCTTATCGACACGATAGCTAGTAATATCGGCGCGCGAGAGATCGAGCAGGTCCTCCAGATCATCGCCGCTATCAATCATCAGACGACGCACCGCGCCATCCGTCCACTCGTTCGTATACGCATTGGCGCGCATATGCAGACGCACAAGCAGGGAAACACTATCAATGAAATCGCGATCAAAATGTAGACGTTTCAAAATATCGCGCGCCATCACCGCTCCAAGGTCCTCATGGCCGAAGAAATGAATCTTATTGTCTTCCACGCTTTTTGTGCGCGGCTTGGCAATATCGTGTAACAGCGCACCCCAGCGGGCTTTCAGGCGTGGCGATGAACGTTCAACGACGCGCACGACGTGGGCATAGACATCCTTCGTGGAGATGCGTGGCATGGGCTGCTGACTGACGCCGCGCAGTTCCATCACTTCGGGAATAATCCACTCCATCAGCCCCAGTTCGACGAGCAGATCAAGCCCTTTAGCGGGATGCGGTGAAATCAAGAGCTTATTCATCTCGTCGCGGATACGTTCGCGGCTAATCTTCTGCAGCTTTGCTGCCTGGCGCATAATCGAGGCGCGTGTCTCTGGCTCAATCGTAAAATCGAGTTGTGAGGCAAACCGCACGGCGCGCAGCAGGCGCAAGGGGTCCTCATCAAACCGCTTATCGGGTTCATTGCCAACAGCACGTAGAATATGTGCTTCGAGATCTTGCCGCCCGTAAAAGAGGTCGATAATTGTACCATTGAGCGGGTCACGCGCCAGGGCGTTGATCGTAAAATCGCGCCGTAGCAGGTCCTCTTGCAGGCTATCCCCGAAACAGACCTCCGGCTTGCGCGACTCTGGATTATACTGCTCACTACGGAAGGTTGTGATCTCGATGATATCGCTTCCATAGAGCAGGCGCACCGTGCCAAACCGCTCACCGACAGAGACAATCGCGGTGGGATGCGTTGGAGCCACAATGCGCTTGATCTCATCCGGTCGGGCATCGGTCGCCAGATCAGCATCATTGGATTGTCCGCGATGCAGCAACACATCGCGCACCGTACCCCCCACCATATATAATTGTTTTTGATGCGCACGAAACGCCTGCGCCAGCGTAATAATGATCTCTAGCATGCTACCATCTATATATCCGCTTCGTAAATCTTTCTGGTGTAGCAAGCGAAGAAGCAAGAAAGTTGCCCTCACCCCAGAGTCAGCGCACAGAGCATCCCCAGCGCGAGGTCAAAACCCACAGGGGAAACTGATCGCTGTTTCGCATTTGCAATGGGAGTATTGTACCATGTTCGCCGTACACTATAAAGAGGGTATCGGTTGGGATTGTTAGAACCAACAAGAATGGTGGTGTGTGATGTCATCACGCCGATACACCACCATTCTATTTTGTTACACACAATCATCGTGCCTATATGTCATCGCAACGATTACCATAGTCGTGTTCCACCGTTATAAATGCGCGAGAAGCAGGGTGGTGACCAGCAGGAAGATACTCAGGCTGATAACGGCGATTACCGGATCGAGCAACGGGGCCGAGATGAAGCTGCCGCGCAGGCGGACACGCTGCAACAGGTTGGGCAATACCAGACCACAGAAAGCTGCTAGCAAAAGCGTCACGCCAAAACCGATACCAACGGCTAGAGCCAGAAGTGATTGACGAAACAGCAGCCAGGAGAGCAATCCAGCGAGCACACTGGCAAGGATGCCTCCCAGCGTTCCTTGTTGCAGTTCGCGCCAGATGCCACTCCATAAATCGTAGCCACTGGTCGAGCGCAACTGCCAGCCAGCCACGCCAAGCGTCTGCGATGCCATACTCCCGCTCGTCAGTAGTAGCATGGGCACAAGGCAAAACAGTGCACCTAGCATAACTTGCATTGGCCCGATAGCAACACTTCCCACAAGCGAGACAAGAGCAGCCCCTGGTAACAACGTACGTGTAAACAGATTGGATAGAATCATTGCCAGGATAAAGCCAGCCAGCACGTTGACACCAAGCCAGGTAAAGCGGCTTACCGCAATGCGCCACGAGAAACCCTGCTCTTCGCCCGCCTCCTCGACATCCGCACCCGCTATTTCCGAGATATCCTCGGCCTGTTCTTCACGGATCACGTCGATTACATCATCGACCGTTATCAAGCCCACGAGGTGCTGTTCCGCATCAACAACGGGCAGACCCAGCAGGTCGTATTTGGCGATCATGCGCGCAACCTCTTCCTGATCGGTATCAATGCGCACGCTAATCACATCGGTGTCCATCAACACGTGCATAAGCGTCTTTGGGTCTGCGGTCACAAGCTGGCGAATGGAGACCACACCCTTCAAATGATGTTCGTCATCCACGATATACAGGTAATAGACCATCTCTAGATGTGAGGAATGCTGGCGCAAGAAGGTCAATGCCTCCTCAACCGTCTTATCTTGCGACAGTGAAAGCACCTCAGTGGTCATAATGCCACCAGCAGTCTCGGCTTCGTAGCGCAAGAGTTCGCGAATGGGGCGCGACTCCTCGGCAGGCATAAGGTTGAGCAGACGCTCCGCCTCCTCGCGCGGGATGTCGGCAAGGATATCGGCGGCATCGTCCGGCGGCAAATGTTCCAACAGGTCGGAGGCGCGTTCTGGGTCGAGTTCGCTCAGCAGTTCCGATTGTAGAGGATACTCTAACTCGTTGAGTGTATCGGCTGCCGTCTCCATATCCAGACGGTCAAGCATCGCTCCCGCCTCTTCGACATCCAACTGTTCCAGAATATCGGCAATATCAGCAGGATGCAGATCAGCAATTTTTGTGTGGCTGACGTTTAGTTGCACCTGTGGCACAACGCCGCTAGCTCCAATCCCCGCCCCAGCAAGGGCAGGCGAAAGTTGGCCCGTTGTGGCACCAGCACGCACCATCTGAATCGGCTCGACATAGTTCCAGGTAATTGTGCGTTCTTCTAGCTTGACCGGCAGAGCGCGACTGAGCATTTCGATGGGAGCATGAATCCCCAGACGGCGCAACAGTCCGCTCAAGCTGATATCTACACCAACGAGGCGCGCCGTTTTCTTGATCTGTGCCAGTTTGAGATCATTGACTTTCACAACGCGAAAACCTTGCGTATCAACAATCTGTTTATCTAAAATGTCACGTCTCAGTAGCAACTCGTCAGGCTGTGAGGTATACGAAGGCAGATTAGCCTGGGTCACAGTGAGACGGACAGGAAACTCTTCAATGCTCTGTACACACGTCCAGGGAATGACCAGATCACGGTTGCCCAAGGAGGGATGTACCACGAGGGCTGTTACAACAGGAAATGTTTCTTGCAATGCCACGCAGACATCGCGCACTCCGCCGATGCGATGCCCGGCCTGGTCATAGACGCTTTGACGCAGAAGGGTGCTTAAAAAGATCATGGAACCACCGCCTTTCACCGTTTGAGAAAAAAGCATGCAAATGTTATCCACATAGATGTGTATAAGTGGATAAGTTCTTCCCCCGTGTAACATTGGTTACATCTCACTGAGACATGTAGCACACAGGTAGACACGCACAAGGCACTATAATGCGTTCACATGTCGAACATGACAGGGGATACTGCGCGACAGAGATGTCACGCAAGAACAAGAGGACTTACTGGCAAGCGGGTTAGTCCTTACTCGATGTTACATTGTGGCTCATCGAGTAAGGCGGTGGTTATGTACCGAGGCATTGACAATGCTGATTAAGCAGAGCAGGTCAAGCGGGATGGCACGTGTCCGATACCTTCACTCGATGAGGAGAAGAACGCTCCCGAAAGCAGGCATGTAGCAACGTAGCTGAAAACAAGCCTACTATGACTGGGGCCAGCGTCCATGTCCCTCACCTCCTTTGCCCAACAATTGTAGCCGTACCAGTGTGATACCCTCAATGGTACCTCCAATAAGACTGGTATGCCATCTCAACTGTGGGTTTGACAAAGAATATTTCTTTATTCAGTATAGCACGCGCTTTTGTGCTTCGACAAGGGTTACGGCGGGCATAGGAAAAAAGTTTCCACATGCCGGTAAACGAGACATGTGGAAACTTTTTATCCTTGTGGTAGCAGGGGTAAAATGTGCATTTTAAGTTGTTCCACGATACGCTCTACGGGCTGCATCGCGTCTACAACATGGAAGTGGTATTGTATTGCCATTTTATCGAATTGTGTGAGCAGGCGTTTTTGATAACTCATAAAGCTCTCGTAGAGATCGTCGCCCAAACGCATATCCATGCCAGACTCCCAGTATTCAAAACCGCCATTTTGCAATACCCGTGGTACAAGATCGTTCAGGCCGATTTTGAGATAAAATACGGCATCCGGTTTGAGAGCGAGGCCATAAATCGAGCGTATCCAGCGTTCATCGGCACCACGCACGAGGGCGCGAGCCATCAACGAATAGATGTAGCGGTCGGTTAAGACGATAAAACCGGCACGCAGAGCGGGGAGAATCTGTTGCTCAAAACGATCCACAAAGTCGGTGGCATAGAAGAGATTGAGCGTAATAGGACCAAGCGTGTGGCCCTCTTTGGCCTGTTTCAAGCCCGCTCCCACCAGTTCGGAGCGCGTCATCTCGGTATCTACGACCGCATAGCCGCTACTTTCAAGCCAAGGACGCAGCAGACGCAACTGGGTCGTGCGCCCAACGCCATCTGTGCCTTCCAACACAATCAGACGCCCAGGCAAGATTTCTTTGCGTGCCTTGAGATGAATCGCATCAATACCGTAAAAATCCAGGCTGGTCATAGGTTCCCTTTCTAATACGCTGGTTCCTGGCAGTAAACCATGTGCCTGTTCATGCATTACCTGTCCGCCAGTTACACCACGAACGAACATTGCATCCACCATAACTTATGCTTCCTCACCATTCCCATTGACACGTACAATTTCTGGCGTGACCTCACTCGCCAGACCGGCCCACATAGACTCTGCCAGCGGTGCGCGTTGCCGCCGCACACCTTGCAAATATGGACGTACCAGTTTGCGCATGCGCCGCTGCTGCTCAGGTATAGGGAGTGTGGCATCCATTACCGTTAAGCCAAACTCCTTGACCATGCCCTCGTACTCATGGACGATACGATCTTGGAAGAGCTTAAAACTCTCGTGGGGATCAGCACTCAGCCCCAAGTCCATGCCCGCCTCGTAATATTTCAACTCGGTACGTCCACTCAAAATACGATTGAGCGAAACCTCTAGCGGGACGCGATAATAGAAGGCCAACGTGGGCTTCACGGCAAATTGATAGAGTTCGCGCACCCACTGACGGTCTACGTTGCGCGCGACATCACGCGCAAAGGCGGTGTAAATATAGCGGTCTGCCAGCACAATCGCACCCGCCTTGAGCGGTGGAATAATATCATGCTCGGTGCGGTCGGCAAAATCGGTGGCATGAATGAGGCTAAAGGTGGTGGGAGAGAGGAGTTGCTTTTTCTTGCCACGACTCGTCGTTTTTTTGACCAGTGGAGACGAATTCCACTCGCTAAAGAACACGGTGTAGCCTTCGGCAATCAGCCATTGGCGCAACAACGCAATCTGCGTACTTTTTCCAGAACCATCAACGCCTTCCACGACAAAGAGGCGTCCGGGGTATTGATGCAGACCATATGTTTCCATAGTTTATCCTCGTCAAAAATGAACAGCAAGGAAGGGTATAGTATCGAGTATGCTCAACCATTACAAACTTGTCAAGGGCTACGCTATTTTGCTCTCGCCATACATCCCATACATGTAAGAACCGCTCTCACTAATCCCTAAGGATTGCACTTCTGTAGGTAGTATAACCTGTCCTCAGAATAATGGACACACATATTTCTATCCTCTGTAGATACGCAAAAAACCTTGTTTTCGTGTCGCGTAGATATGTAACCATATCTACTGGAGTATCTCTTTTTCTTGCAATACCAGCTTTTTAAGCAAATGGTGCAGCGCACTCTCAGGGTCAGCACAGATGCCAGAATGAACGGGTGAAAGTTGAATTAACGCACTGCGCGGGGAGACGAGCCAGTGGAAACGCTCTGGCTGCGAGAGTTCCCCTATGGGGCCTGCCTGCTTGCCACCAATACAGAGCAGCGGGATGCGTTCTACATGTTCGCGCACCAGTGCCACATCTAGTTGACTATCTAACGCTAGCAGACGCGCCTCGTCCAGATGGATAAGCGCGTTCAGGAAGCGGCGCGTGCGGCAGAAGAGGATCACGCCGACATTAAGATGCTCACCCCGCTCAACGTGAGGAACCAGCCGCACGATGGCATAATCATAGGAATTGAGCGCGGGCATGCTGGGCCTCCTCAACAAAGATATGTGACGCCGCCACTCGATCTAGTAAATACGAGACATATGCGGCACGATGCTCCTCGTGGGTAGGATACAATGGGTCACTGAGCCAGGAAGCGGGAATAAGTTGCACGATCTCCTCTAACAACGTGGGCGTCAAGCGTGCCTTGAGCAGTGTATCGGCTTCGCTTAGCTGACTGGCGACAGGCAGCAAGACGTGTTGTTTGATCGAACTAAAGGGTGTACGACTGCGCTCCATGTATGGCATGCCCGTGTGATGGAAGTAGAGCGAAGCCCCATGATCGATGAGCATAAGGCGTTTATGCCAGAAGAGCATATTGGTATTGCGCGCCGTGCGGTCCACATTGGTAACATAGGCATCGAACCAAACGATGAAGGACGCGAGCAGCGGATCGAGCGTGTAGGCATCAAGAGCATCAAAGGTAAGTGCGCCAGGGAGATAGTCCAGGGCAAGATTGAGACCATCGCTGGCCTTAATCAGGGCCTGTATCTCATAATCGGGTTCGGAACGCGCCAACACGGGGTCAAGTTCGATCAAGACAATTTCAGGCACATTCAGGCCAAGATTGCGCGCAATCTCGCCCGCGACAAGTTCAGCGATCAGAGCTTTTGCGCCCTGGCCCGCGCCGCGAAATTTCAGCACATAGAGACCATCATCATCGGCCTCGACAATGGCAGGCAGTGATCCGCCTTCGCGTAGCGGGGTGACATAGCGGGTGACATTTAGTGTTCGTAGCATGCTGTTATTCTATCTGAAACATGGGTTGTCATTTCGTCTTGCCCAGATTATATCACATCATCTCTGTCACATTTTAGGCAGCCCAGCGATATAGAGCATGAAACATTTGCTAGTAAACGAGGGAGCGTATGCAGGCAGGTCACCATGAAGATATCGCACACACGAATGTTGGCGATGCCCAACTGTTTGATCGCTATGGACAGGCCATCTTCTCTTACGTCCGGCTACACACCGCATCGCAAGAGGATGCCGAAGACATGACACTGGAGGTCTTTGTCGCCGCCTTAGAGAACGATAATTTAGCAGCCATTCCTGCTGATGAACAACTGGCATGGCTACGGCGCGTGGCTCATAACAAGCTCGTCGATAGTTATCGGCGCACGAGCCGCCGTCCACATGTCGCGCTCGACCCGTACCGCGAAACGCTGCTGAGCGATGAGAACACGCGACCAGAACAGATCGCGGAACAGCGCGAAACACAACAACATCTACTACAAGCGATTGAGCAATTACCCACACAGCAGCAGCAACTTTTGCGCCTGCGCTTTGGCGACGGACTGCGCTTCGCAGAAATCGCAACACTGTTCAATAAACGTGAAGATGCCGTGCGCAAAATGCTTTCACGCACACTCATGACATTGCGCACCATATACAGCAAGCATGAACAGCAGGAGAGGAGGAGCTAATGATGCACGATCAGGACCAACTCGTACCAGAAGAGCGAGATGCACAGAATAGCCCTTTACTAAATGCGCTGCATCAACTATACGATACGCGCGAGCGGGATGCGCAATCGCTGGCACGCATTCGCACACGCCTCCTGAACGAGGTTCCCAATCTACCTGCCTCAACACCCTCGATTGATGAATTTTCCATCCGTAGTTCCAGGCGATCAAAAGAAAGAGAGGGAAAGATGGACATGTTTCACTTTCCAACAGGCGAGACCCGTGGTTGGAGCCACCGCCTCAGTATAATTGCAGCCGCCGTGCTTGTCGCGCTGGTTGTTGGCACGCTTGCCTTACTCTTGCAGCGCACGCATATACAAGTAGGAGGCCCACACAACAACCTGAACTTACCCCCAGGTTGGACCGCTGGCCCAAGCTACAGCGGCAAAGGTAGCAGCGTCATCAGTGGACAAAGTGTTCATCTCAACCCACTCTGGGGCTACATATTGAGCTGCAACGGCAAAGGACAGATTAACGCAGACTTCACGGACATGAACAGCGGAGCGGGTGCAAACTGCGTAAGTGGAACAACAGTGCCGACAAATAACATCATAGTGCAATTTCAAGCGGCCTCTACTATACTACAGTCATTTAAGATCACAGTTCCTACATCTGCATCGTGGACCTTGCAATTTGTCAATGGCCCAAATGCCGCAACACCGCTGTTAAATCATCTATTGGCTCAAAATTCCGGCTGGTCATTCTATGAAGGCATGGGCGGCACAAGTTCAGCGAGTAGCAACTCAGCTACTGCGCCTTCTAATGTTACGATGTTCGGCCTCCTCTCCTACTGTTACGGCAACGCGAGCTTCGATTTCTACGCTCCAGCTGGCACACTGGTCACGAAAAATCTCGCCTGTGATGGTCATGTTCACTTTATGCAATTGCAGGCAGTAGTAGGCAAAAGCATAGAGGTACGTTCACATGGCAATGGACACTGGACAATTGGCGTATTAACCTGCACCAACACGCGCCAATGCCAGCAAACGCTCTCCTCGCTGCCCAAACCGTAAAAAAGCACAGGGGC
>DAIDJF010000114.1 GCA_027451525.1 Ktedonobacterales bacterium | reverse complement strand
GCCTCCAAAGATGATCGAGACAAAGTAGCCGAGATAGGTCAAGGCGAGAGCTTTGCCAAGTTTCGTCTTTGCCTCACGAAAGATTTTGAAGCACATCCATCCAACCGCGCCCATGATCCATAACAGCGTAATCAGTCCCTGTAAACCCATTTCAGCTAGCACTTGCAGGTATTGGTTGTGGGCAATACCCACGATATCAGTCCCGTAAGCATCATCGAAGAACTGATAGTTGCCTGCCCCTGTGCCCATAATCGGTGCATGATACCACCAGATATTGATCGCATCCTGCCAAATTTTTAGACGGTCTGAGCCATATGTTTTTGAGGGATTGAAGAAATCGGTAACGCCTGGGATTAGCAGAATGAAAACGGGAAGGACCATACAGATAACGAGAATTTTCCAGTTGCGTGTGTAGATGACAATCATCGTCAGGAAGGCGAGGAAGAGACCAATCCATGACTCGCGCCCGAACGTCATGATGACGCCGAGGCTGAAAATTCCGGTCAGAATACCCCAAACGATGCGTGGCGTGCTTTTGCTCGCGTAGAGAACCTGACCAAGCGCGATACAGGCAAATAGCACCAGTAACGTGCCCAGTGCGCTTGAAACCGAGCCAAATACTTGTGGGCGTTTCACACCTAGAATGACTTCTTGCGAATAGAGACCAAGCGGAGCCGCAAAAATTGTCCCTAGTGCGTAGAGTGAGCCAATGATAGCGTAAGCAATCAGGACCCAACGAACATGTTGTTCTGTGCGTACGATGCCAGGGATCACGATAAGGAAAAGGGGCAAACCGATCAGGAGCATGAGTTCGGCCGCGTTGACTACATACAGCGAGGTATTGGAGTGCGGAAATGCGTATACCACAAATGGATCAGGGAAAAAGTGAGAATAGACGATAGAAGCTGTGCCGATGATGATAAGGGCTAGCAGTGGGGTCATGAGTGCAGGGGCAAGGAGCGGTTGACCCGATTTACGATTGGGCAGGACTTTAATTAGTAACCAGATCAGGGTGAGCAGAAAAAACATCATATTACCGATGTAAAGCCGTGAAAGGATACCTGAACTGCTGAGAGAGAGCGCGACGCTTGGGCCGGCAACAAGCAAATAGAGCGGTAAGACAATCTCCGAGCGTACAAAGAAGAGTACAACGAGGTTAATGACAACGGCTCCGATCAGTCCAACGGCAGGAAAGAGCAGTGGTTGAGCCATCAAGACTGCCAGACCAACAGAAAGCAGCAGGTAAAAGATTAATGTAATGGGAATAGAGGCAGGTGGCAGATTGATACGGCTGAGTAGAGCGAACCTGCGTTGCCCTTTTTCTGGTGAAGTGTTGAACTGCATGATATCCCTTTCGTATTGCTTATGCTACAGCTTCCGCGTGTGTACGGTTGAGCACGAGTGCAGACGAGTGTGTAATGGTAGATAACAGATTGCGTGCCTCGATAACGGTTCCCGTCTGACTGCGTTGGGCATCAACAACCAGTAGCGTCATATCGGAAATTTGGGCCAGATTTGCCGCATTTGCGTCGCTCAACAGCGAGGGACCATCAAAGATAACCAGATCAATCTGGGTCAGTAGTCGCTTTTGCAGGTGGCGCAATGCATCAACGGGTAATGTTTCCGTCAACTTATCAGCAGTATCGGGGCTTGTTCCAATTGAGAGCAAGCTGATTTTTGCATAAGGTGTGCGCATTGTCGGCAAAATAATCTCATAGCCAGCATCCAATGTGGATAAACTGTTGAGTAATCCCTTTGTATTGGGGAGCTGGAACCAGGTATGTAACACAGGATTTTGTGGGTTGGCGTCAACAAGGAGCGTGCGTAATCCACTTTGTGAGGCTGCTAATGCCAGGCCGATAGCAACAGTGCTTTTACCTTCGTGTTCGCGCGCGCTGGTAACGGTAATGATGTGCAATGCTCGTTCATGTTCGCTCGCCTGATAGCGAATATGGCGGAAGAGGGCAGTGCAAGGCGAGGCAGCTTTTAGAGCCTGTAAACGATATGTATGCATGCCTGCGAGGCGCGGGATGATGCCGATTATATCGGGCAGAATCGTCTCGCGTTTCTTGCCACTGAGAGGGAGTTGCGTAGAGAAGTTGTTTGCCAGCATCACGCCACCCAGGCCCATCAGTAACCCCACCAGAGGTGAAAGCAGCAGACGTTGCGCTTGTGTGGGTGTTGTTGTTGTCACTGTGGTGATCGCGGGTTCGCTGCTGAGCAACTTAAGGACGCCATTGCCACCTAAGACTGATTGATCTATAGTAAAAAGATGTTGGCTTACGGCTTGAACCCGTTGCAGTGTCTCCTGATAGAGGCTTTCATCTTCTGTGTAGGCGTAGGTAGATTGCAGATGTGCCGCTGCCAATGTCTGTAATTGTGTTGCGGCGGTCTGAGCATCTAATTTACTTTGCGCTAATTCTGTTGTCAGTGCTGTCGTCAGTTGTTCTGCCAGCTTGCTGCGTTTGCTCTCAATCTCTTTTACAGCGACATTGAAAACAGCGGTATCGAGTTTTGTAGCGTCTTGTATGGTTGTTCCAGCGGTGGAAAGCTGAACAATTGCCGTGCCTGCGACTGGTGTGGCTAGAACAAGCGGTTGTAGATCACTAACGCTCGTGCCGGGATATTGAGGGAGCAGCAGACTCAATGTGGCGGGACTCATAAAAAGGCCCGCATAAAATGCTGTTGAGGTTGCCTGTGCAGCCGCAGTATTTTGACCAGGAGGCAGAACCACCTGTACCTGAAGTGTAGCCTGATAGGTTGGCGGATATGGCACATCAGGGAGGAGCAAGGTAATACCCGTCGTGACAATGATTGTTAACGCCAGAAACCAGCCCCAGCGCAGCAAGAAGCGTGTATATGTTGATCTGTTTCGTAACCAGTGTTGCTGACCAGAAATTGCGTTACTCATGGTATATTGCCGTTCTGTTTCGTTTTTGCGTTGGGAAGAACAGATTTTGAATTGTTCTCTCTGTAGCATACACCGCATTTCCAAAAGCATGCGTAAACTGTTCCCTTCTATGGTACAAGTTTGCTATAGATGGATATCTATACGGCGATTGTTCAATATTTACCAGATCATAACCATTTATCTCTACCCTCTTTTTGGGGCATCTTCTAGAATGGAAGCATAAAGCGAGACTGTGCGCATTATCATCTGCGCACTATTGTATTGACAGTAATTGGGGGGAAACGCCGATGTCTCATCAGGCAAGGCGGGCTATGGTTGTACTGGCGGCACTGACGCTGGTTGGCGTCGTGGGATATGTCACCTTTGTTGGTATGGGCATATTCCGTAGCTATGCTGCTGGCGACCACGCGCAATTATCTCAAGCGACACCAGGGGACTGGACAATGTTTCAGGGGAACCTGGGACGTAGCGGCTATAATGCTGCTGAAACAACGATCACGGCGGCGAATGCTTCTAAATTGAAAGTGCATTGGACGCTGAAAGCTGGTGGAAGCATCTCAACACAGGTTGTTGAGGCAAGCGGTATGCTCTATTGGGGGTCATGGGATGGCATTGAGCATGCCACGAATTTATCTGGACAAGATGTTTGGACGGCAAATCTTGGGCAAACGACAGATAGCTCATGTGCCCCACCGACGGTTGGGGTGGCGAGTACCGCAACCGTGTCCTCTATCATACTCAATGGCGTTTCTACGCCTGTCGTCTTTGTCGGCGGCGGCAATAGCCAACTGTACGCTCTGGACGCGACCACAGGAGCAGTTATCTGGCAGACGCCTTTGGGAGTGCAACCGTCGCATTTCCTCTGGAGTTCTCCACTCGTGTACAATGGCAATGTCTATGAAGGCGTCTCATCGTTTGGTGATTGTCCACTTGTCACGGGCGAGATGGTGATGCTCAATGCTACAACGGGCGCGATTGAGCACACGTTCTACACGATGCCAGGTGCTTGTAAAGGGGCTGGCGTGTGGGATTCGCCCACAATCGATACGGCGGCTGGCACATTGTACTTTGGTACGGCAAATGCTGGCTCCTGCTCAAAACCGGGCCAGTACTTCTGGTCAGTTATCGAGGTCAATCTGGCGGACTTGTCGCTGGTACATTTCTGGCAGTTACCGCTCGCTGATCGCCATACGAATAGTGATTTTGGTCTGGCCGCTCCAATGCTCTTTACGGCGACGATTAATGGAACAGTGCATAATCTGATTGGTATGCCAAACCAGAATGGCAAATATTATGTCCTGGATCGTGCCGA
Organism: Ktedonobacterales bacterium; assembly: GCA_027451525.1. Classification (GTDB taxonomy): domain Bacteria; phylum Chloroflexota; class Ktedonobacteria; order Ktedonobacterales; family Ktedonobacteraceae; genus DTNP01. The sequence goes on along the minus strand of DAIDJF010000114.1, from coordinate 9,205 downwards.
TATTAGCCAGGGACCCGTGTGGGAACTGCAGCTGGCAACACCAGGACGCGGGAGTATCTCTTCCAGCGCGTGGGATGGCACTGCAATTTATACCGCTGGAACCGATACAACTATTAATGGGACGCTCTGTCAGGCGAGTGTACGTGCGCTCGATCCCGCGACGGGGACAATCATCTGGCAAACGTGTTGGACCGCTGGGCGCGCTCTTAACGCTGTCGTCGCTGTTCCAGGCCTGGTGGTTGTCGGTCAAGGACGTTATCTGAACGTCTTAAATGCCACATCGGGCAAGGTGTTATTCCGTTATCTGGATACGAACAAGGCTGCCATTTTTTATGGTGCGCCTGTCATTTCCAATGGCGTGCTCTATGCTGGCAATGAGGATGGGACGCTGTTCGCCTTTGGGCTATAAATACAAGAAGTATGCAGGTTGTTTTCTAGAAAGTACGCTCATGGAAAAGAAACCATTACGAGTTGGCATTGATTTGACTGGTATCTGGCGGCGCCCAACTGGTATTTTCCGCTATGCCGCCGAACTCGCGAAGGGTTTGCTCTCCCTCAATGAGCATATGGACTCTGATGAACAGCCTGTACGCTATGTGTTCTTCTTTGCGCGTGAAATTCATCCCGATTTTCGCGCGCAAAGTGCTGCCTTTGAGGCGATTATCTGCCCAACCACTAACGAATTGCTCATCAAGCAGTTCTGGTTTCCCCTGCTGTTGCCTTCTTTGCATCTCGATGTGATGCATTACCCCTCGTTTCCTCCGCCCTTTGTGCAGCCTTTAGGGCCGCGCACGATCATGACGCTACACGATGCTGGTCCCTGGCGTTATGCCGAGGCGTTGACGCTTCACGGGCGGCTTTACTTTCGCACGCTGCTGGCGCGCGGACTCCGTTCTTGCGCACGGGTCATTACGGTTTCTGAACATGCTCGTTCAGAGATTGGTCAGCTCTTGGGCAAACGCTTCTTATCCAAAATGAGCGTGGTTCCAGAGGCGGCCCGGCCCGCGTTTGCCGTATCATGTAGTGAGGCATTCAAACAACAGGTGCGCACGACGTATGCGTTGCCTACGCGCTATCTACTCACGGTCGCAACAGTCGAGCCACGTAAGAATCTCGTGACATTGCTTATGGCCTATCAGCAACTTGTTGAGCGATTAGGCGATGACTGTCCTTCGCTGGTGATTGTTGGACGTAAAGGGTGGAACTGCGAGGATATTCTGGGCTATATGGACGATTTGCGGGCGCGTGTGTTGTTTCCCGGACACGTTAGCGATGACGAGTTGATCGCGCTCTACCAGATGGCGCAATGTCTGGTTTTTCCCTCTCTGTATGAAGGTTTTGGTTTACCTGTCTTAGAGGCGATGATGGCAGGTTGCCCCGTGATTACCTCAAATGTCTCCTCATTGCCAGAAGTAGCGGGTGATGCCGCTCTACTCGTTGCGCCGCGTGAGAGCACCGCGCTTATGGAAGCGATGCAGCAGCTATTGGAAGATGCTCCATTGCGCATACGTCTGATGGAGGCTGGGCAAGCGCGTGCGCGCCTGTTTTCCTGGCAAGCGACTGCCCAGATGACGCGCACGGTGTATCTCGATGTTGCCAACGGCAATAGATAAGCTAAAACTACGCGAGCAGTATATAGTGGGCTTCCAATTTCATCTGTTCACAGGTTGTACGGGTCAGATGTAGCGTTTTCATGCTATCTCTGCGCTTTTTGATAAAGATGAGCGACTGAGAAATTTTTGCCGCTAATTGGTGGGATGCGGCATGGTCGAGTGTTGGCGCATCAATAATGATCACATCAAAAAGTGTCTGGAGCGCGGGGAGAACACCAAGCAGGATTTCCTGCGAATGCGTCGGTGTCGATCCAAAGAGTGCGCTTGCCGAGATAAAAAACAGGTCTGATTGTGGTGTTGTGCTGATAAACGATAGGGGTTGCCCATCGGCAAGATGGAACTCGGCTGGCTCTGTCGCGGTAATCTGCTGATGTAGAGTTGGTTGGGCAAAGTCGGCGTCAATTAAGAGCGTGCGTAGCCCTTTGCGTGCCAGAAACATAGCGACGATAGCGGCCATCTTACGTTTCTTGTAGGGACTTGTCAAAAGGAAGGTGTTCCCTTGCTGTTTTGTGAGCATCGCACTGATAGAGGCACAGAGTAGGCGCACGGGCTTAATACGCCGCATAAAGGGAATAGTGCGGCTTTGTAAAAGGCGACTCTGCTCATAAGGCGTCAGTTGCGGTACTTCTGCCAGCGGTGTTATGCCAATCAGGCGTACCAATTCACCTTGATGACGGATAAAAGGGCTAAAAAAGTCAAGTGCAATGCTTGTACAGATTGCCAGGAGCAGACCAACTAGCAGCGCGATTGCCTGCACAGTCAGGGTGGACAAGGGATATGAGTTAGGAACCTGTGGTATGGTAGCTGGCTGTAAGATGATATATGCCGCATTAATGAGCGGCGTTACCTGCTGTATCTCCGTTTGTGACTGTTGGTAGGAATAGAGTTTGCGCTGATCGAGATTGATATGGGTGAGTGTCTGCGTGTAGGTAAGCTTCTGCTGTGGTGTCAGTGTAGGGGGTGGCGTATGAAGCTGACGCTGTGGCGCAAGCGTATCAATCTGCTGGTTGAGCGTGTTGACCTCTGTATTGAGGGTGAGTGTCTGCTGTTGCAGCCATTGCGTGTAATAGTCGAGCTGCTTGTGCAGATGCGCAATCTGAGTCGAGACGAAGTGACGAGCAACATAGTTTGCGATATCGGCGGCGGCAGATGGTGAGACATCCGTGACGTTGACCATCATGACCTGACTTGAACTATCAATCGAGATCAGAATCTCCTTATCGAGCTGCTGTTGTGTCAGGCGTGGATAGGACTGGCTGATTCGTCCGATGACGGCTGGTGAAACGGCAACTCCTGGGTAAGAGGAAGCTGTGCTGATCTGAATAGTATTCGAGGGAAACGCGTTATTTGCCAGGAAACTATCATTGAGTAGAATGCTGGTCGATGCCGTATATTGTGCCGTCTGGTTGATGCCGATTTCTGTCCCAATGACTAGCGCGATAAGTGTCATAAGCAAGAGCAGCCACCATCGGTATCTGATACCTTCTATATATGCTCGTGTTTCCATCTCTTTTATCCTAAGTGGTTAAAATCTCAAAAGAGTCGCATCCATTATTTTACCGTTACTTTTGCCCCTGCTTGTGCATGCATATCCCGCTTCTGTTGTCGTGGTCGCTTCAGCACTTGCGCATAGAGGGCAAAAAGCTGATTGGCAACCTCGCCTTGACTAAAACGTGTCAACGCTTGCTGGCGACCGGCCTCACCCATATGCGCGTGTTCTGCATCGGTAAGCACGCGCAAGAGTGCCTCTGTATACGCTGGCACATCGCGCACATCTACTGTGTAGCCTGTTATACCATCATCCACGATGCAAGGGATACCCGTCCCGTTATGTGCGACAACAGGAATGCCAGCGGTCATAGCTTCTAATAATACCATACCAAAGCTTTCAACGAACGAAGGATGGGTAAGAAGGGTAGCGGCACGATACATGGCACAAATAAATGCGGGTGAATTGTCTTGCTGGATAAGAAGATGCTGGCTTACGCCAAGCTCTTGTGCCAGCGCGAGGAGACGCTGGCGAAATGCTGGTTCGGCTGGCTGCGAGGGGCCGATAATCAGCAATTGCGCATTGGGAAATTGTTGAAGAATAGCCGGGAGACAACGCACAGTGTATTCCCAGCCTTTGCGTTCGATCAACTGCCCCACGCCGAGAATAAGTGGTGAGCCGGAGATGCCTGCTTGTGCTAACACCTGCTCTAACGGCTGGTCGTCTGCCTGCGCTGCAAACACTTCTGGTCGTGACACGTGAGGAATAACAGTCATCAGTTTTGGACGGACGCCGCGTGTTCGCAACTGGCGTTTTGTGTATTCAGTGAACACGACAACACTGCTATTGAGGTTAAACATGAAGCGTCCCACCGTGTAATCGTACAGTTCGCGTAAAACCCGTTTCTGCGGATACACGTGGAAATGGGGTGTGAAGACGACTGGGATGCCACGCATGCGCCCAATAAGAAGGGCGATCTCGCTCCGTCCTTCGCCATAGCCGTGGCAGTGGATGATATCGGCATCGGTTGTCAGCAATGCATGAATAAATGCCCATGAGAATGGACGGCCCTTACGTCCATTCGCGGGACAGCGTTGGACCACGACCCCGTCAATAGTTTCCTTTAGAGGTTGTGTCTTTTGGACCTGAAAGGTCAAAACTTCAGCCTCCCATCCACGCATGACCGCTTCACGCACAGGCCAATAAAAATAATACATATCAAAAGGTTGCATAACAGTAGCTGGAAAATTCCAGACGACTTGTAATAATTTCACCGCAGAAACTTCTCCCCCCATTGTGATTACATACGTATAACGCGCTCTGTCTCTATCTTACCGCAAAATAACTCAACTGTTGCTGATAACAGGTCATGGCTAGCCCAATTGTCATCTCTTTCTTCCTATCGAACGATAGCGCAAATACATGATAGCAGACCGAAAGTACTACAAATCCGCTCTGAACTTGTCTTGAAGGGATGTAGATGACTACTATGCAGCGAAGAAGATTAAACAATATTTACCGATAAGTAATGATGAGTATGCTACGTTTCCTTTGTGGAGGAATGCTTTTTATGGGACGTGTGCTAGAAAATGGTCGCTCTCAGCAACTGAAGAGACGCAACGGCGTATTTTACGTATTGTATATGTTACTAATAGCGGTAATGCTGCTCTTTCTGGCGGCCTGTGGAACGCCGCCACCATCGGCCCATCCATTAAGTCTGGCTGATCTGACCCCTACAGAGACAACAGTAGGGGCACAAAATGGGACAGGTACGACGAAAATTGTGCCTATCACGATGGTTATGGCGCAGTCACAACTGAGCGGTTTCCCTGGTGGGCAGATGCACATGACGGTGACGACCAGTCCTTATGCGCTCTGTGTATTTACGGTTTCCTATGGATCAGGTGTTGCGAGTGCCAATATTGGCATTGTTCCGCACACAGCTGATGCGAAAGGCATGGCAAGTTGGACATGGGTCATTGACCGCACCGCGCACACTGGAACCTGGCCTTTGAAAATCACTGCCTCTTTGCCTGGTGGCGTGCATACCTCGACGACTGTTCAGGTGTCGGTGGTATTCCCTCCCATCACACTTGTCAGTACACAGACAGTTCTACGTGCGTACCCAGGCCAGAATATGGCACTGGCAATTACCACTGCGCCCAATGTATTGTGTGTGATGACCCTTAATAGTGGGCCACAGATACCGATTAAATATCTCAAAAGTGTTTCTGATACGAACGGGTTAGCAATCTGGAATTGGCACATTGGGACGCACCAGCTGGCAGGAACGTGGCCTCTCATTATTCTTGTAACATTAGAGGACGGGGAGCAGAATAGCATCCAAACGTCCATGACGGTTATGTAAGATTTCGGACGTTACGTATTGCGATGCCCCGTGTGAATTGAGAAATCTTCATGCTGATAGGGCTTTATTAACCAAACCTTGACACAATCTGTACGTATCTCGCTGTATTGCTCTGTTATGATGGAGCGCGTGGCGTATGAAGCTATTACTAGAGTGAGGAGTGTCCGTGAAAAATTCATTTTATCTGCTTTGGCTGGAAGAGATAGATCCGGAACGTTTGAATACTATTCCCGCACTGACGGCGCTGTTAGAGCAGGGATGCGATGTGCGTTTAACCCCTCTGCCTTTAAGTGAGGCAGGCCAATGTTACTATCAAGTGCTTACAGGTATGAGTGCGGGGCGCTTTGGGCGTTTCGACAGTGTGCGACCAGAGGGATATAGCGTTCTTGAGGAGACTGCAATTCCCGATGGTGCGCTTGGTCGGTTGCTACCAGATATCGCACGGATACGCAAGCTAGCGGTCACTTCGCTAGATATTACCAGTTTGTCTGAGGTTGAGCAATTGGCAGGACAGACCTATGATCTTGCGCTCTTGCGTCTACATGAAGCAGGCAAGTATAGCAATGAAGAACTGAGTGCGTTTATCGCGCGCTGGCAGGCTCTGACGCGGCCTGGTGCTCATCTTGGCGTCTTGACAGATGTCTGGGCAGGCACGCCGCACACCTCTGTCAATCTCAATGATTTTCTGGCAGATGTCGGTCTGTTAGAGGTAGGTACGCCGCGTAGCTCGTCCACGATTCATTGGGGCGAGACGTTGGCCTATGGACTTGGCACGGGGCAGGTTTGGGTGAATCTGCGTGGACGCGAGCCGCAGGGCATTGTGAACGCGGGAAGCGAGTACCGCGAGGTGTGTGAGGCCCTGGTGCGCGAATTACAAACCAATTGGTTGGACCCGCAGACACACGAGAAGGTTGTTGCCCAGGTTTTCAAAAAAGAAGATCTCTACAGCGGTGATTATCTCTTTAAAGCTCCTGATTTAACCGTTGTGTATCGCCCTGGATATGTTATGTCTAAGCAAGCTGAGAAGCTTGCTTTCGATGGGCACAGTGTCTTGCCGATAGAAAATGCCTCATCCACGGAGACACCAGCAAAAGCGTATGGCCGTTTCTTAGTGTCTGGCCCGGCACTTGTCGCAAAACAGCAGTCTTTTGGGCGTCTGGTGGATGTGCTTCCAAATGTGATGTATCTCTTGCAACAGGCTATTCCCTATGGTGTCGAGGGTGAAGTTCTACTGCCGCTCTTTACCAGTACCTATCAACAACAAAATCCCGTCGCGTATGCAGATGATGAAAAAGATCTGCTGTCGGATGAAGAGGAAGGGATGATTGTAGATCGCTTGCGCGATTTAGGTTACCTGGGATAAGGTCGGTTCGTACGCGGCCTGACCATGTGTAACAACTGAGCGTCTTTCATAGAGACAGGAATATAAACCTCAATGAACTCTTCTTCATCAGGAAATCGTAGCGAATATAGCGAAATGCAGCAGGGGAGGGCAATCTCTCCTGCTATCGACTCCAATACTGTTTTCAAAGAGGAAATAGCTCCTGCTGTACGCACTAGTGTGACAGAAGAGATAGCACCCGCTATCGCTCGCGTGACTGATATGCCTGTTGTAGAAGAGGTGGATGATGGCGCAGAAGCGTACATTGTGCGCCCACGTTTTTATGGTCTTCCTAGCGTAAACCAGGGATTGCGGCATAAAAGTCTGATGCAACGTGATGTGTTACCGTCAGTGACTCCGCCCAATGTACGGCCTGCGTCGAGACAATTTTTCAAACGCAATATGCTTCTCCCGACGGAGACGCCTGCCTATGGTGTCAAAGTTCAGCGGTCCGGCGTAGAACGCAATGGGGCAGGGCGTGATACGTGGTCACGATACGATACGATGGTTGCGCTGGCTATTCCTATGCGTGAGGGAGCAGCAGCCCAGCAAGAGAACATCAGTGCCTGGGTGGAGGATATCACGCTCCAAAAGACCCTTGTTTTGCCCTCCGCACCCTCGACTCCTGCGCTCTCTCAGACGGTTGTGGAAGAGGCGGCAGGAATCGCACGGCAGGCAGAGGCGGAGGCAGAGAAGCGCAAAGCCGTTGCCAGTACCGCAGGAGGCGCGGCCATCGCGGGAATTGGCGATCTGGTCTCCTCTATTTTGCGCTACGTTATCACGGTCCTGATGACCAACCTCTTTGCTCCCGCTCTTTATGGTACATTCGTTGAGGCCAATACGATAGTAACTGTCCTGGGCTATGCTGCGAAACTTGGTCTGGATAGTGTGCTGCTGCGTTTCCTTGCAACGTATCGCACGAGGAAAGAGCGTTCGCTGGCGGCGGGTTTATTGCGCTTCTCGGTTGTGGTGACCCTGATCTCAGGCATAATCTGGGGCGGCGTATTTTTCTTGACTGCTCCCGCCCTGGCTAACAACGTCTTCAAAGATGTTGGTTTTGTGGTACCGTTTAAGGAAGCGTCTTTGCTCGTGCCGCTGATCGCATTACAACTGGTAATTGCCTCTGGTTTACAGGCAGCCAAAGCGATTAAGTGGAAGGTCTATGTTGATCGTTTAATTCAGCCCGGTCTGACGCTCCTGCTACTGGTTGTTTTCTACTTTCTCGGCCTCAAAATAGAGGCATTGATCTTTGCGACCGCCATCGGTTTTCTTGTCTCAACCATCGCCGGACAGTTTTTCTTGCGCAAGGCGAATCGGAAAATCGTGCAAGAGGTCAAGCCGCAGTATGATCTCAAGACATGGGGGCGTTTTGCGCTGCCGATGTTCTTTAATTCGATGATTCGCAATATATTGAACTCGACGGATGTATTGTTTCTGGGTGCGCTGGCAACGCAAAGTCAGCTTGCATTCTACGGCGCGTCGGATCGTGTCAGCTATTTTGTGGTTGCCCCGCTGATTGCCCTCAACGCGATTTTCTCACCAGTCATTGCCGAGTACCATGCGCGTGGTGAGCATAAACAACTTGAGAATATGTTTAAGGTTGTGACGAAGTGGTCTTTCTCACTGAGCTGGCCTATTTTCCTCTGTTTTGTGGTGTACCACGATGCGATTTTGGGCGTCTTTGGCAAAGCATATACCGAGGGCGGTCTTGTGCTGCTTCTGCTCTCGCTGGGTAATCTTGTAGATGCTGGCGTTGGTTCGGTGAATTATCTGCTTGTTATGACTGGGCGTCCGCGCATCATTTTAATTAATACGGTGACGACGGTCGTCGTCAATGTGAGTTTGGCCCTGCTACTCATCCCGAATCTGGGCATTGTGGGGGCGGCACTGGCCGCAGCACTCACGGTGATTATTCTAAATATTGTTGGTTTGATTGAAGTGTTTGTATTGATGAAAATGCATCCCTATCGTTGGGATATGTTTAAGCCGATAATTGCTGGTGTAGGGGCTGCATTCGTTGGTGTAGGTCTGACCCATATCATTCATCCAGGCTATGGGCATGAGGCCATCTTCCGCGTATTGGCTCTGATTATTCCGTTTCTGATTGTTTACGCCGTTCTGCTCGCTATTTTCCGTTTTAGCGAGGAAGATATCATCGTTTTCGACACAGTACGCGCCAAATTTGGTAGGAGAAAAGCATCATGAGCGAATCGCTGGTGAGTATCATTATTATCACCTGCAATCGTCCCTTCTTGCTCAAACATTGTCTTGAGCGTGTCTTTGCACAACCCTATGCACGCAAAGAGGTGATTGTGGTTGATAGCTCGTCAAATGAGGAGAGTGAGGCGGTCGTG
>DAIDJF010000113.1 GCA_027451525.1 Ktedonobacterales bacterium | reverse complement strand
GTATTCTGCTCGCGCTCTCGCTCAACGAGGGAGCCTATATGGCAGAAATCATTCGCGCTGGCATTGCTTCTGTAGATATGGGCCAGATGGAAGCCGCGAAGTCGCTGGGCATGCGCTATACGCTCGCCATGCGCCGTATTATCCTTCCGCAAGCCGCGCGTGTCATTATTCCGCCACTAGGCAACGAATTTAATAACATGCTCAAAACGACCTCGCTGGCCTCCGTGATCGGCGTTCTGGAGCTGACAGGAACAGCACAGGTCGATGGGGCGCAATCATTCTCGATTTTTGAACTGCTCATTGTCGCGACCTTCTACTACCTCCTCATGACCAGTCTTTGGGGCTATATCCAGGGTTGGATTGAACGCAGGATCAATCCGTATAGCACGCCTACAGAAGATGCCAAAGAGAAGAAGAACTGGGGCCAACGTCTGATCGGTCTTGGCTCACCACATACAAATCGGTAACCAATCGCAGCACAAGGAAAGAAGTAGCAATGAGTAACACGCAGGTAAGCAGTACCGATATGGTATATGCAGAAAAAATCGTCAAACGTTTCGGCAGTCATACCGTGCTCAACGGCGTCGATCTCGCGGTCAAACGTGGACAGGTCGTCGTGATTATCGGGCCGAGCGGCTCCGGCAAAACCACGATGCTGCGCTGCATCAATCACCTGGAAAAAATTGATGACGGGCGAATCTATATTGATGGTGAGCTGATCGGCTACCGCGAACAGAATGGACATCTGATAGAGGATAGCGAGGCCAATATTGCGCGTATTCGCTCACAGATGGGCTTTGTCTTTCAACGCTTTAATCTTTTCCCCCATATGACGGCCTTGGAGAACGTCATCGAAGCTCCCATTCATGTTTTGCGTCAACCAAAGGACGTTGTGAGAGAGCGTGCGCACGCGCTGCTAGCAAAAGTTGGCCTCGCGGAGAAGGCCAACGCTTATCCTCATCGTCTCTCTGGCGGTCAGCAACAGCGTGTCGCGATTGCGCGCGCGCTGGCAATGAATCCTAAACTCATGCTTTTTGACGAGGCGACCTCAGCTCTTGACCCCGAACTCGTCGGCGAAGTGTTAAAAGTTATGCGCCAACTCGCTGAAGAGGGCATGACGATGGTGGTTGTCACGCACGAGATGAGTTTTGCGCGTGAGGTCGCCGACCATGTGATCTTCATGGATAAAGCGGTTATCGTAGAACAGGGCACACCCGATCAGATTTTTGACGAGACAAGCAACGAGCGCACGCGCACCTTCTTAGGCATGATTAAGTCCAAATAGCAAGAAGAAGCGGTTGCCTCTTTCTCATGAGCGTCAGCAAACACGATGCCTACATATCAACAATGGCCGCCATCGGCTCCATTGGCTGATGTGGGAGAGCACAGACATGCTGGGGCAAAATGAAATTTGGCGTATCATTGAGTAGATGCAGAAATACATCTAACAGTTGTGGATCAAAACTGGTTGATGAACCCGCCAACATCCTATCACGCGCAGCATATTCTGTCAGTGGTGCTTTATAGGGCCGCTGCGATGTCAGTACGTCATAGACATCCGCAATCGTCAGCAAACGCGCACTGAGTGGGATGTCTTCGCCGCTTAAGCCTGCTGGATAGCCGTGCCCATCCCAGGCTTCATGGTGATACAGCACCGTCTCGACAAAAAAAGAGGGAACCTCACATCCAATTAAGATACGTGCGCCAATCACCGGATGACGCTCCATCTCGCGCCGCTCTAGCTCGGATAAGGCCGCTGACTTATTTAAAATAGTATTGGCAATCCAGGTTTTGCCCAGATCATGCACCATTGCCGCTAGTGCCAGATCGCGAGCATCATGCCGATTCCAGCCAATATAGCGGGCGAGGCGTTGCACATACGTCGCAACGCGCCTCGAATGTTCATATGTGACACGATCACGTTCCTGAATACTCTGGGCCAGGGAGAAGAGGACCGTCCTTGTTTCCTGATCTCGCTCAGAACGCGCAATTCCCACCACTTTACGCTCCCACAAACGACTACGCGGGTAACATAACAGTTACCACAACTCCATATTACGAAAACTAAAACAGGTTAAGGAAGTAATCAATGATTATCTTTGGCTGCTACCTACGCAGTTAGTAGAGGTCGTTTTTCCCTTCCCTTGCTCTAGAAAGGGTGCGTTTCTCTTTTGATAGGTATCTGCTACATATTAATATTTACATGTGTTCCTGTCCACACAAGCAAGAGAAAAGGTACTTTTGTATTAGTGTCTCATAGTAGCAGGCGTATCTTCCTATATTAGAGTAGTTCTTTGTGTATCGAACCTGTGAGCGAAAGAGCCACTTTTCTCATCCTTACCAATCATTCAAACGATCGAGAAGCCACCCGGTATTCCTATCACACATCTATAGACTTATTGGGGGACTGGTCACAGAACGTAGAAAGTATACCTTTTGATAAATTAGCGCGCCAGGGAGCACAAAAATTTATTCGTTTTCTTAAAAATATCAATCAATTCGCCTACCTGCCATTTCCTTTCCGTTTTTCAAGTCAGCAATAAGAACAACCTAGTGTACACTTCTTGTTGCAAATGACGCCTGTATCGCTAAGACCGCTTTTATAATGAAAAGCAAGTAGGGTCGTGAAGTATTATATGAAAGGATTGACTTGTTTCTCTGCTGGCGATCCAGGAAGTGTAGAAAACACGAGAAACGAGTCGCAAAAACCAATGAATAACTATCCACCTAATCATGACACAATGCCAACAGGCCAACCGGCCAGCTATCCAGGTATGCCAAACCAGCAGCCTTGGGGCCAACCACCTTTAATGCCACAACCAGCACAAAAACCGACACGCTCCCGCAAACGTTTTCTTGGCTACATTATCACGGCATTCGTGTGTTTTATCCTTGGTGTAACTGTGGGGCACGGTACAAGCGCAGCAAGCAGCACAACAGATAGTACCAGCACGACAAGCAATATCTCGACTGTCTCGACCTCTACAAGCAAAAGTACACCCATTGCGGTAGCAACAAAAGCTCCCGCGCCAACGCCAACGCCGACGCAGGCACCACAATGGAAAACGGTGCAAACGATTACAGGAAATGGCATTAAAAAGACCGCTATCTTCACTGTTCCTGGCGATTGGAAGATTGCCTGGTCATGTGATCCCACCTCTTCTTTTAATGGGCAATACAATGTCATCGTTACTGTCTACAACTCTGACGGTTCGTTAGCGGATGAGGCAGTTAACACAATATGTCAGTCGGGCAATACCAGCGACGTGACAGAAGAACACCAGGGTGGCGATATCTACCTTGAAATCGACTCTGAAGGCTCCTGGACCTTACAAATTCAGGAACTCAAATAGCCCCGTCCACCCAAAGAGCGACAGCATCCCCTACCTTTTTCTGAAAAAGTGGGAGATGCTGTCGCGTCTCGCCATTTTTGCAAACAAAAGGCAAGTCACCCGTTTCATATGTAACCTTCTGCTATACAAAAACGTGTTGCAGCATAGAATGCTAGACATAATGTGATAATCTGGCATCTTGAGGCAGGCCTCTATCGTCACTGTACCTTCCTGGTTCGTATAACAACAGGCGTTCTACGCCAGGAAAACCAGAAATATATAGGGCTGTGCGTCTTAACATACCCACGTGGGAGAGGGTTCAATGATAGACGCGATTCATCTCGGCAGAAATCAGCATATTAAAGCAACACTGGATACAGATGGTGGTTCATTAGAGTTAGAGCTAGACCATTCGGCATCTGATGTGCGCCTCACCCCAGATGAGGTATATGATCTGTTTTCCTGGCTATACAACTGTCACCGCGACCTGCTCGTGTTCCAAGTTTTGCGAGCTGATATTCTTTCAAAACAACGAGCCGCACTCAATGTTGATAATGCAGGGCTTACGTCTCAAGAAGGGCAGTTGCCGCAGACAACGGTATGCTTTTCTTGCCAGCAGGAGTCGCGCATACGCTGCGAAATATGCAAGACGCCACTCTGCCATTTTCATCGTCGAGAAGTAAATGGCTACTTTAGTGTGCGCCGCTACCTCATGTGTGACGCTTGTGTCAGTGCCTATCAGAACTTTATTGGTTCTAACCGCCATAAACTCTAACACAGCGTTGTGCAGTATCGCATACAAGAGAGCCGCATCGAACATTTATTGCCCTGTATCTGCAATGCAGTGACACAGGACTAGAAAGAGATGAAGATATGCAAGAAACTACGGGCCAGAAAGGACAGGGCTTTCCTCACGATTTTTACAGCGAAGTAGATATTGAGCAGCTAGAGAACCGTTATGGTGCGATACGTCCAGTAAAACGCGAGAGACGGCAAGAAATATATGAGAAGCAGATTCTTCATACTTCATTGGCAGTGCCAGAGGACACGACCATGGAAGAAGCACGCCCATCCTTGAATATGGCGATCACCATACCAGCGGATATCACCTTTGATCAGGACGCGCACTGCACAGGATATCTTACGACACATCCTATGCATTACACACATGAAGTAGTCTGCACACGCCAGCAGGTTGGCATTGGTTTATACAACCCTGGTCCTCGCTAGCCGTTTCTGGCCCGTGTAGAATAATGCACTTCACCCACACGGGCCAGATTGGTGGCATTTAAAGCGTGCCGTAGACAAGGTTACCGCCAAGAATTGTGGCCTGCACGCCGTTCTCGTATATCTTCTCTTGGGCTAGACCCAGAATATCTTCACGCAAAACAACCGCGTCACCTAATTTGCCAACGCTCAGCGAGCCTTTGCGCTCTTCTTCCGCGCCCGCGTAGGCGGCTCCCAGTGTATAGCCCCAGAGGGCATCCGCTACGGGTAATGCCTGATCGGGCATCCAGGGAGGGCGTGGCAGATGAGGATCACGGCGCACCGTGGCGGCGTAGAGAATGCGCAACGGGTCAAAGGTTTCAACAGGCGCATCGGAACCGAGGGCAATAGGAATACCCGCAGCCAGCATGGTGCGGTAGGCATAGGCATGGCGATGGCGCGGTCCCCAATAGCGTTCGGCAATATCGCGGTCGGCAACAGCATGGAAGGGTTGGATAGAGGCAACGACGCCCAAACGCCGCATCCGTTGCAGGTCTTCAGGCGCGATTAACTGCACATGTTCAAGGCGATAGCGCAGGTGCGGGAGCGATGCAGCGGCCACGCCATCTTGAGCTAGCATTGTATGTGCGTACTCGATAGCATTGAGAGCCACCCGTGCGGCGCGGTCGCCGATAGCATGAATAGCAATGGTGACCCCAAGGCGAGCAGCTACACGCACATTATCGAGCATCTCGCGCTCTGGTGTGGAGAGAATGCCATAATTGCCAGGGGTACCTTCAAAACTTTCCAGCATTGCGGCGGTCTGCGAACCAAGCGTGCCATCGGCAAAAATTTTGATGCCGCCAATGCGCAAAAGATCATGCTCCCCGTTAGTAATACCCAATTCAGGCAGGCGCGGCAGCAATGTGCGTGGCAACAACATCTGCACACGCACGCCCAATGTTCCCTCGTCGCGCATCTCACGAAATAATTCTAGCGAGGTCTCGCCCTCAATATCGTGAATCGTGGTAATGCCGAGTCGTTGCAGTTCACCGAGAATGCGGCGCAGCAACACACGATTCAATGTTGGGTCAGACCTATCAATGACGCGATATACGAGGTTGGTTGCGCCCTCTTCTTGTAATACGCCTGTTGGCACACCATCAGCATCGTGCAAAATAGCCCCATTTTCGGGTTGCGCTGTATCCGCAGTGATGCCCGCACGCTGCAACGCCAGCGAATTTACCCACAGCAAATGACCATCCTTACTCCATAGGGCAACGGGATGGGCAGGAGCAACAGCATCCAGCATACCCCGCGTGGGGAACTGCTGACCGGGCCAGAGATTTTTATCCCAATGTCCCCCGAGAATCCACTGCCCCACTGGCGTCTGTGCGGTGCGCTCCCGCACTAAAGCAGCAACCTCCTCCGCGCTGTTGCACCCTTCGGCATCAATATAATACGAGCGATAGGCGGCATCCAGCACATGAATATGAGCATCAATAAAACCTGGCAACATCGTTTTGCCATGCAGGTCTACAACATGACGCCCCTTGCCAGCAATTCCTACACGCCGCACCTCATCATTTGTGCCAACCGCGAGGATACGCCCACTCTCTGTCTCTATCGCGATTGCCTGCGCGCGCGGTAGAACTGCATCCATCGTGTAAATCGTGCCGTTGACATACGTCATGATACTCATGCCGCTCGTCATCCTTTCCAGAACAAAAGCAACGCACGGCATCCTCTTTGCCGTCTCTCTATCATACCACCTTTACTTTTCTCTCCACACGCGCTATAGTTGCTTTTAGATATATGCGCTTGCGCTTTTGCCAGCAGCGACATGCATACATCACGCATGAAAGCCTATCGCCTTTTTCCCAGCTAATATCATTATGGAACTCTCTAGCTGTTCTATTCGTATATACTACAGCTATAGGTATTACAGACATGATTTTACTTGTATAATGACGTGTGTTATATGCAGTAAAAACACAGAAAGGGACGTTTTTATGTCTGATCCTCTCCACCAAAAGCTCGCCCAGGTCCTCATTCATTATTCTCTTGCCGTCAAGACGGGCGAGAAAATGCTTCTCATTGGCCCTGAATGCGCGGCTCCACTCCTACGTGAAATCTATCGTGAGGCTATTCGAGCAGGAGCCTATGTCACGCCAATGGTTGATCTGGATGGTATGCGAGAAATTTTCCTGCGCGAAAGTAGCGAGGAACAACTCACCCACGTCTCCGAACTCGATACTTATATCAATGAATATTTTGATGTACAGCTCTTCATCATGGGTGAACAAAACACAAAAGCGTTGAGCGGGATTGAGCCCAAACGATTAGCAATGCACAGTGCGGCGCGCGCGGGCCTATCAAAACGCTTTATGGAGCGGGCGGCGAAGAAAGAGGTACGCTGGTGTCTCACGTTGTATCCGACCCAGGCTCACGCAATGGATGCAGGCATGTCGCTGAGTGACTACGAGGATTTTGTCTATGGCGCAGGCCTGCTCGATCAGGAAGACCCGGCGGCCGCATGGGAGCGCGTGCGCACAGAACAGCAACGCATCGCGGATTATCTTGGCAAGCACGACGAGATTCATATTGTTGCCCCTGGAACCGATATCACCTATCATGTTGCGGGCCGCACGTGGATTAGCTGTGCAGGCGAAGCCAACTTTCCTGATGGTGAAGTCTTTACAGGTCCTATTGAGAACTCTGTCAATGGCACAGTGCGCTTTAGCTATCCCGCCGTCTACAATGGCAACGAGGTAGAGGATGTACGCCTGACGTTCCGTGATGGCAAGGTCGTGGAGGCACAGGCAGGACGAGGATTGGATTTTTTGAATGCGATGCTCGATATGGACGCGGGTTCGCGCTATCTGGGCGAGGTTGCTTTTGGCCTGAACTACGGCATTCAGCGTTTCACGAAAGAGATTCTCTTCGACGAGAAAATTGGCGGAACGATGCACATGGCACTTGGCGAGTCCTATCCTGAAACAGGTGGGGTTAACGAGTCGGGCTTACACTGGGATATGGTATGTGATTTGCATGAGGGCCGCGTGTATGCTGATGGTGAACTATGCTACGAGAACGGCAAGTTTATCATTTAATACGCGGTCTTGTGAATGGAAAGCGGAGCATAAGCAATGTGCTATGTCCCGCACTCCATTCACGTTGTGATTTTTTCTGACTAGAAGAGAGAGAGTT
Organism: Ktedonobacterales bacterium; assembly: GCA_027451525.1. Classification (GTDB taxonomy): domain Bacteria; phylum Chloroflexota; class Ktedonobacteria; order Ktedonobacterales; family Ktedonobacteraceae; genus DTNP01. Next base: position 5,764 of record DAIDJF010000113.1, on the reverse strand, counting down.
GCTGTGGTGGTTCTTTCGGTGTTGGAGCCGCTTGTGCCTGCTTGACAGGTGTTTCAGCGACGACACGTTCCGCCTCGGCGATGATCTGCGGAATCTTCTTGAAATCCTCGCGAATGGTATCTTTCAGGCTCGCCTGATGTAGACCAGCCGCCGGATGATACATGGCAATGCAGAGATAGCCATTCACCTTGCGCGCACGCCCGTGAATGCTGCTGATCTTCTCGCTACCAAAGAATTTTGCCATCGAGTACCGCCCAAGCGTCACAATGACTTGGGGTTTGATCGCCGCAATTTGCCGATCCAGATAGTTATTGCAGGCTTGTATCTCTTCAGGAAGCGGATCACGGTTATTGGGGGGACGGCATTTCACGACATTGGTAATGAACACGTCGGTACGCCGTAGATTGATGCTCGTCAAGAGTTCATCCAAGAATTGACCAGCAGGACCAACAAAAGGACGCCCTTGACGGTCCTCATTATAGCCTGGTCCTTCACCAATAAACAGGATTTTTGCGCTACTACGCCCCTCACCCGGCACCGCCTTCGTTCGCCCTTTACAGAGATTACATTTTGCACAGGTGGCAACTTCTGTCGCTACTTCTTGTAGAACCTCTTCCGTTGACATTTGCATGGATGCCTCTTTCCGTGTTTCGTAGGATTAAAAAACTAAAAGAGGGGTTATACGGCAGTATGACACCCCTATGTGGGTGTCATACTGTATTACTTGCTTAGGGATGTGTCGGAAACTACCAACGGCGATCTGACGGGCGCGGACCAAAGCCGTTATCGCGGCGCGGTGGGTTCCCGCCACTAGAGCTACGTCCAGTGCCACCAGGACCCATCGGACGGCGCTGCCCAAAACCACCGCCGCCGCCGCTACCGCCACGATCTCCATAGTTTCCACGCTCACGGCTTCCACCACCGCGATCTCCATAGCCGCCACGATCTCCGTAGCCGCCAGTGTTGCGATTCGGCATCGGGTTCTCACGGCCGCCACGATCTCCGTAGCCACCGCGATCTCCGCCATAGCTGCCGCCACCGCTACCACCCTGGCGTCCACCGCGTCCTGGACCACGATTGGGTGAGCGATCGCCCTCAATCTCCGCCTGACTGGGCATCTCGCCACTTAGTGCAGCGCGGCGTGAGAGATTGATACGGCCCTGCGAGTCCACTTCGATGACCATCACAGTGATCTCGTCACCGACAGAGACAACATCTTCGGGGCGCATGACCTGATAGTCTGCAAGCTGGGAGGTGCGGACCAGGCCTTCCTTGCCGGGCAAAATCTCGACAAAGCAGCCGAAATCCACAATACGACGCACCGTACCAGTGTAGATACGGCCCACCTCTACCTCTTCGGTCAAGGCCCGTACCGCGTCAATGGCCTGCTGCATCGCCTCACCAGAATGAGCCGAAATGTTGACCGTGCCATCATCTTCGATATCGATCTTGGCACCAGAGTCTTCCTGAATCTTGCGGATAGTCTTGCCGCCTGGTCCGATGACTGCACCAATCTTATCAGGATTAATCTTGATCGTTTGAATACGTGGCGCGAACTCTGAAAGTTCCTCGCGTGGCGCATCAATCGAGTCGAGCATTTTCTCCATGATGAACATACGGCCCTCACGCGCCTGCTCCAATGCCTGCGTCATGATATCGTAGGTGATACCCTTCACCTTGATATCCATCTGCAAAGCAGTGATCCCATCAGCCGTGCCTGCGACCTTAAAGTCCATATCGCCCAGCGCATCCTCGATGCCCTGGATATCGCTAAGAACGGCCCATTTGCCTGCGCGCTCGCCCTCACCGGTGATAAGACCCATCGCGACACCCGCAACAGGAGCATGAATGGGCACACCTGCATCCATCAAGGACAGTGTTGTGCCACAAACCGACCCCATTGAGGTCGAGCCATTTGAGGACAGCACATCAGAAACCGCGCGAATGGTGTAGGGGAACTCTTCTTGTGAGGGAATGACAGCGGCAATTGCGCGCTCTGCCAGTGCCCCATGGCCAATTTCACGACGACCAGGACCACGCAATGGCTTGCTCTCGCCAGTGGAGAAGGGCGGAAAATTGTAGTGGTGCATAAAACGTTTGCTCTCCCCGAAGCCCAGGCCATCCAATACCTGCTCATCGCCCGGCGAGCCAAGCGTAACTACGCTCAACACTTGCGTCTGACCGCGAGTGAAGATAGCAGAGCCATGAGTGCGTGGTAGCAATCCGACTTCACAGGAAATAGGGCGAATAGTCTTCAGGTCGCGTCCATCTGGGCGGTTTCCAAAGTCCAGAATGTTGTTGCGCACATACGCCTTCAGTTCCTTCTCATAGAAGGTAATGATATCTTTCAGGCGATCAGGCAACTCCGCGCCAAGCGTCGTAATCAACTCGTCCTGCACGAGATTAAGTGCGATAGAGCGCGCAGCTTTGTTGGCATTGTTGACAGCTGCTTCAAAGCGGGGTCGCACAAAGTCCGCGACTTTCTTCTGAAGCTCTTCGTCAACTAGCGGAGGAGTATATGGGCGTTTCGCGATATTAACCGCCTGCGCCAACTTATCCTGCATCTTGATAATGTCTTGCAAAGACTCGTGCCCGAAACGCACCGCCTCTAGCATCAGGTCTTCGGGTAGCTCTTTTGCACCCGCTTCGACCATCATCACGGCATCAGCCGTACCAGCAATTGCCAGATCGAGCTTGCTGCGGCTCATCTGCGACTCTGTGGGATTGATGACGAGTTGGTCATCGATATAGCCCACGCGCACCGCACCAACAGGGCCAGCGAAAGGAATATCAGATACACTAAGAGCTGCGGACGCACCAATAATGCCTAGAATATCGGGATCATTCTCCTGGTCAACAGAAAGGACAGTGACGACAATTTGGACATCGTTGCGGTAGCCTTTGGGGAAGAGAGGACGAAGGGGACGATCTGCCAGACGACAAGCGAGGATGGCATGTTCCGAGGCTCGACCCTCGCGCTTGATAAACCCGCCAGGAATTTTTCCGGCGGCATACATACGTTCTTCTACATCAACAGTTAAAGGGAAAAAGTCAATACCTTCACGAGGCTCATCGCTACCTACAGCCGTTGCCAGAATGACGGTATCTCCATAGCGCACTAATACGGCACCATTTGCTTGCTCTGCCACGCGCCCGGTCTCAATACTCATGACCCGACCACCGATGACAGCTTCTTGACGATGAATCATATTTCCTCCGACTATTAAGCACCCCGTTACATTTCACTCGCTCCCCGGCAAGCGTATCGCATACTTCTTGTGTCCGATTGTAGACAACCGGGTAACATTCCTCTCACTCCTGCTTTTGCCTGACGAATACCATCACAGCATGTGTACACTGGCGTGTTGTTCGTTATATATTCCTCTGCCGGATCATTGTTCTTAAACCACAGGGAGTTTTTACGTTCTTTCTCCGTTCGTCTCAGATGTTCTTCTCTTCAACACCATCTATGCACGTGATTGGAGGAAAAATGGAGCGGCGGTCGGGTGTGTATCTGGCATAGAGCCTGTCAATTCTTTCTTGGCAACGCGCTTTGTAGCCACAACCCCAACCGCATCCACAGCAACCCAGAACTAGCCTTTGAAACCACGAGCACGAGCCTGACGCAGGCCTAGTTTCGCGATCAATGCACGATAACGCTCTGGACTTTTCTTGCTCAGATAGGCGAGTAGACGACGACGCTGACCTACGAGTAACATCAGACCACGTCGTGAGTGAAGATCATGTTTATGCATCTTGAGATGCTCAGTCAATTGATTGATACGCAGTGTTAGCAACGAAACCTGTACCTCTGGCGAACCAGAGTCCAGTTCATGAACACGGGCACTTTCAATCACTTCTTTTTTCTGTTCTTGTGTCAATGCCACGCTTTTAAATCACCTGTCTTTCATAATTTCAAAAGACGACTATATGGACGCATTATAACACGGATGATAGGCGGACGCAACGATGAAACGATAGCATACCGCGTATCTATGGCTAAAACCATGACATGAAACGCCATCCGCCTGCGGCACATGGCGTTTCATGCGTTGCACCATTACTTGATGGTGACTTTTGCGCCCACTTCTGCCATCTTGGCAGCGATCTTCTCGGCCTCTTCCTTCGAGACGGCTTCCTTGATTGGCTTGGGAGCCTCGTCTACGACAGCTTTGGCTTCCTTCAGACCCAGGCCTGTCAGCTCGCGCACAACTTTGATGACGTTGATCTTGTTCGGGCCAACCTCGCTCAAGATGGCATCAAATTCGGTCTGCTCTTCGACAGGGGCGGCAGCAGCAGCCTCAACTGGGGCGGCAGCGGCGGCAGGGGCGGCGGCAACAGCGGCGGCGGCACTTACACCCCAACGCTCTTGCAGGGATTTGCTCAACTGGACGAGGTCCAGTACGTTCAACTGTTCGATCTCAGCGATAATGCTTTCAACGGACATGAGATATTCCTCCTTTATTACTCGGCAGCAGGTGTACTGCTATTTAATTGATCTGCTCGTGCTTGTAGAACAAAACATAGGTCGCGCAATGGTGCGCTTACTAAACCATAAACAGTTGCCAGGGGTCCCTGGACAGTGCCGACAAAATCAGCCTTGGCCTGCAGCTTGCCACCCGGCAATTTGCCAAGAGTCTCAACCTGATCAGCGTTTAACGAACGTCCACCGAGAATGGCGGATTTGAGCACCACATTCTTCGAGTTACGTACATAGTCACTAACGGCCTTAGCTGCCGCCACTTCGTCGTCATAGCTAAAGGCAACGGCGGTTTGACCATTGAAGATACTTTTATCAACTCCGGTCATATTGTTACGCTCAGCGGCAATGCGCAACAGCGTATTCTTCGTGACATGGAATTCGAGCTTGGCTGCGCGCATCTTGCTCCGCAATTCATTCATGTCTTTGACATTCAAGCCCTGTGTTTGCACAAGAATTGCGACAGATGAACGGCTCAGTTTTTCTGTCAACTCTTCAATCTTCTCTGTCTTTACCTGTGTTGGCATACGTCTTCCTCCTCCTTCCTGACTAGAATAGGGCGTATAAAAAAACCTTCGGCATAATTACCGAAGGTTTAGAAGCTATCTGATCCATAAGCACCCACATACTACGTCTGGTACAGGTTCTTGTACCCGTAGTCAGTGTGCTATCTAGCCTCGGCAAGCGAGCGTGCTGTAGCCGCTCTTTCGATACCTGACGGTATACTTGCTGTCTTCGGTTCTTCTCTATTGTCTGTGTTTATGAGTAGACGCGCTCTATCGGACTACTTCTGAGAGATTGCTGTTGACACATCCAGACGAATGCTGGGCGACATGGTCGAAGAAAGGACAATGCTTTTAACGTATGTTCCTTTCGCGCCAGTCGGACGCGCACGCATGACCGAGTCACCTGCTCGCCGGCCTCGCCGTGTAGCTGTAGCCCACCAGCATCCGGGTGCCCACGTCGATCGCCGGGAGAAACTGAAAACGCCCGATCCTCACTCCGTACTTATCGCTGCACGGGCAGCCACCCTCCCACGGGACACAGCACGCCAGGTTGATCGTCCCGTCGTCCGCCTCAAGGATGTCCCCGGCCCGCGCCCAGCGCTCGCGCCCGGTCGCGCGGTCGCGGACCCACATCTGCGTGCCGGCACCGGCCAGGTAATCGAGGTCCGCGTCCGTCGGGTTGCGGTGCTGCCGCACCGCCGCCTCGGGCACGATGATCTCGCGCCGGACGGCGTCGGTCAGCAATGGGACGCCGGCTTCCCCTCGCTGCTGGACCATC
>DAIDJF010000112.1 GCA_027451525.1 Ktedonobacterales bacterium | reverse complement strand
CACCAAGACCTGTCGTTTCTCAGTACGTTTTGTAGGGGATGGTGATGCCTTCTCGGGGGCGGCAACTGTTTTTTGTGCCTCTTTAATTTTATGGTTGGCCTGACGTTTTTTTAACCAATCAGCAACCCATTCAGGAGGGTCACTCGGGGGTACTGCTTGGGGCGTGGTACTGGCTAGCAGGAGCAGGCCAAGTCCGTGTTTGCAAGGATATTTGCGACTGGGACAGCTACACTCGATTTTGAGGTCGCTGAGGTCAACGCGCACAGCGTAGAGTGCGCTACCCTGACATCTACCCCACAGTGCGGAGGAGTCTTGACCAACCTCTTTCCAACTCTGTGCAATTGCAAGCTTCTTGCCCGCACTGGCAGAACTTATATCGGGAGCCATTGCCATGATCTGGTCGTTTGTAAGTGATATGCCCAAGATCGTCTACCTCGTATTCTGCTGCGTTTAGCTATACGTCTATTCTTTTCTGTGTTGGCTGAAGCGGAAACACTGTACTTTTGGTTCTGGGTGGGTATCTATGATGTCGTTCCCGTTGCTACTCAGCAGTAGGAGCGGCTTGCTTATTGTACAGCAATCACAAAACTGTGTCATGCGTGTGAGAATATTCTCAGATTTCGAGATTTCTTTGTAAGAAGAAACAGGTATAGTAGGCGTGTGAAAGGAAATAAAGCGTATAGCCTGTTTTCCTTGATGCCCCAAGATAAGCTATTTCGGAGAAAATGCCGATAGACACAGGAAATTGTTTACAAATATATGGCCTGAAGCGTGCTAGAGAACGTGAAATGTTAGCGGAGGATGCAGTTTCTCGCTCTCACAACGCAGAGGTCGATGAGGTGGAGGGAGTCTATGATAATACTAAATGAAAGCCTACAAATCTGCCTGCTTGCTCTTGCTAGCAGATATCCAGTGCATAGCATAGAAGTACGAGACGCAGCCTTTGAAACGCAAGGCACACGAGCAAAGGCGTGGGATGCACTCAAATTGCTTGTATGGTTACAAGGGGCGGCTCCAGAGTTACTTCAAGCACCAGCACGCATGGAGATAGGCATTCAGAAGAGCGAGATTTATCTGCTTGAGCATTCTCAAGAGTTGCCTGCGCTAACAATTCACTGTCAGGGAAACGTAGAAGGATATACGGGGAAAATATATAACTGGTATGTTGAGCCGATAGCAAAAGCAGTCTAGTTTACAGGAGTGTCTATCTACTGTAAAGGAGAACAGGAATGTGTGTATCTTGTGGGCAGGAACTATGTAAGAATTGTAAAGAGTGCCACAACCCGGAATGCGAACGCTATGTAGAGCCGGGTGATAGCTGTGAGATCGTTCTGGAGCGATTGCCGATTTATGTGGAAGAGATGACGGAGCGGTCATGGGCCTGGGCTTGAATATCTTCTAATCTATAAGAAAAGCAATAGGGAGGGAGCAGATACGCCGATAAAAGGTGTATCTGCCTTTTTGATCGGAGGGCATTTGTTTTTTCTGGCAGGCTGTGATACGCTGATGATATCTTGCTATCCCAAGTTGAAGAAGAGTCTGATGCAGATTGATGAAATACAGCTATTACGTCTGTTACAATTGGCAGATAGCGCGTTGCCAATTGGTTCTGCTGCCCATTCGTTTGGTATAGAGACCCTGACGGTAGATGATGCGCTTACTGTGACGCAACTGGAACAGTTTCTGCGCGATTATCTAGAGGAAAGCGGACGGGCAGAGTGCATTTTTTGCTGTCTTGCCTATCGGCTTGCCAGGGCTTTTGAGGAGCGTGCATGGCTCCAGCTCAATGCGCAGCTAAGCGCGTTCAAAACGGCGCGTGAAAGCCGCAACGCGAGCGCAACGTTAGGACGGCGTTTCTTGCAATTGGCTAGTGATCTAATAGAGGCACCAATGCTCTCTCAGGCACTTCAATACGCGAAACGCAACAAAATAGATATCCACTACAGCACGGCTTTTGGTCTTGTCGGATATGCGCTTACAATAGATGAGAGCGCGACCGTGCTGGCTTATTTGCAACAATCGGTTATGGGCCTGGTCTCAGCGTGCCAGCGTTTGCTGCCGCTTGGACAAAATCAGGCCAGTCGCATTCTCTGGCGGCTGCAATCAACGTTGATCGCTCTTGCCCAGCAGTACATCGGGGCAGACCTCCACATAGACGATGTTGTGCTATGTACCCCTCTCGTCGATCTTGGCAGTATGCGCCATCCTACGCTTTCCACACGGCTGTTTGTCAGCTAGGAAGCGTGCTTAGTGGCCTGAAATCGGCTATCTCTATCCTATTTTCATCAAACTAGCTTTTCATTCAGGATACAACGTGAAAACAGATGTATCGCCTGTGCGTAGTGCTACCACTGTGCATGGCTACTTGCGCTTGCATTTTGAGCGCGATGAATCTATGCAACAAACACGATTGATGCGCTCTGAGCAGCAACAGCCGTTGAAGGTGATTCGCGCTTTTCCACTGGCTGATGGTGCGGCATTGTTGCATCTGCACAACCTTTCGGGTGGCGTGTTAGGGGGAGATCAACTCACAATGCACGTGGAGGTAGGTGAGCATGCCAGTGTTCAACTGACGACGACCAGTGCCACGCGCCTGTATCGCCCCCGTGCTAACGTGCCGCCTGCTCAGCAGCGTAGTATTATGCGTGTTGCGTCTGGCGGACTGCTGGAATACCTGCCAGATATGGTGATTCCCTTCGCGGGTGCGCGCTATCAACAGGAGACACGGATCGAACTGGGGGAGCAGGCTGGCCTGTTCTGGTGGGAGACGCTTGCACCGGGGCGTACAGCGCGTGGCGAGATGTTTGCCTACGAACTATTCTCCAATCGCACATACATCACGGCCGCAAAAATTCCTATAGCCATAGAACATTTCAAGTTGGAACCGTGCGCACGTGATGTATCGTCGCTGGCGCGTTTCGGCCCTTATCACTATCTCAGCACCTTTTACATCTGTCATGTTGGCCTTGAAGCTACGCGCTGGTCACAGCTTGAGCAAATGTGTAGTGCTATTGCACGCGCGCGCAGCAAATCCGGTGAGATTATTTGGGGGGTGAGTGCGCTGGTTGCGCATGGTCTGGTTGTGCGCGCACTCAGTCAGCAGAGTCAAGCCATTACCGAAGGATTGCTGGAATTCTGGCGGGTTGCCAAACAAGAGCTATACGGACGCGCGGCTATTGTGCCGCGCAAAATTTATTGATCAATGGTACTTGCTGAAAGACATGCAAGAAAGGAGCCAGCTTCGTGTATCTTACTCCACGTGAACAGGAAAAACTCTTGCTTTATGTCGCGGCTGATGTGGCGCGCAAGCGACAGGCGCGTGGCTTAAAGCTCAACTATCCAGAGGTGGTTGCCATTCTCACGACAGAGATCATGGAGGCCGCACGCGATGGAAAGAGCGTTGCGGAGATCATGGGCTTTGGTGCGACCATTCTCACACGTGAGGATGTTATGGACGGTATCGCGGAAATGCTGCACGAGGTGCAAGTTGAGGCAACGTTTCCCGATGGCACAAAACTGGTCACGGTGCATGACCCGATTCGCTAATTGTGATTCGCTAATTGCGAGAGAGGAGAATGCGATGAAACCAGGAGAATATTTGCTGGATGAGAGCGCGGGCGATATCGTTGCCAACGCCGGGCGTGCAACCGTGAAGGTGCTGGTCAGGCATACAGGGGATCGGCCCGTGCAGGTTGGCAGCCATTATCACTTTTTCGAGGTCAATAAGGCCTTGCAGTTTGATCGGCAGGTAGCGTATGGGATGCGCCTCAATATTCCCGCAGGCACGGCAGTACGTTTTGAGCCGGGCGATGAGAAAGAGGTTACACTCGTAGCATTGGGCGGAGCGCGTGCCGTCTATGGTCACAATGGTCTGGTCAATGGAGCATTGTAAGGATTATGAATGCGTCACGAGCTATCGTGAGCGGGAGAAGAGTATATGAGCCTGAACATTCCGCGCCGAGTCTATGCTGATCTCTATGGACCTACAGTTGGCGACCGCGTTCGTCTGGCGGACACTGAACTGATCATCGAAGTCGAGAAAGATTTTACCGTGTATGGGGATGAGATTACCTTTGGCGGTGGCAAAGTCATTCGTGATGGGATGGGGCAGAGCAGCCGCGCAACACACGAAGGTCATAACGGCACGCTTGATCTGGTAATTACCAACGCGTTAATTGTTGACTACTGGGGTATTGTCAAAGGCGATATTGGCATTAAAGATGGGCGCATCGTCAAAGTTGGCAAAGCGGGCAACCCTGACACAATGGAGGGCGTGGACCCTGAACTCGTTGTTGGCGCAGGGACAGAGGTCATCGCGGGCGAAAATATGATCGTGACGGCGGGTGGCATCGATAGCCATATTCACTTTATCGCGCCGCAACAGGTCTATGAGGCAATTGCCAATGGCATCACGACGATGATTGGCGGTGGTACGGGACCTGCAACGGGCACGAACGCGACAACCTGTACGCCAGGAGCATGGAATCTCGCACGCATGTTACAGGCAGCCGAGGCGTGGCCGATCAATTTTGGCTTTCTGGGCAAGGGCAATGCTGCGGCTGCTGAGCCGCTGGTAGAGCAGTTGCGCGCTGGAGCCTGTGGCCTCAAGCTGCACGAGGACTGGGGCACGACGCCTGCGGCCATTGATACCTGCCTGAAGGTCGCCGATGCCTGCGACGTGCAGGTCGCTATTCACACGGATACGATTAATGAGGCGGGCTTTGTCGAGGATACTATCGCGGCGATTGCCGGGCGTGCCATTCACACCTATCATACTGAAGGCGCGGGTGGCGGCCATGCTCCCGATATCATTCGTATCGCAGCCTATCCCAACATTCTGCCTTCATCGACCAATCCGACCCGTCCTTACACTGTCAATACTATCGCAGAACACCTGGATATGTTGATGGTGTGTCATCATCTCAATCCGCAAGTGCCAGAGGATGTTGCCTTTGCTGAGAGCCGTATTCGTCCAGAAACTATCGCTGCTGAGGATATCCTGCATGATTTAGGCGTCTTTAGCATGATTTCGAGCGACTCGCAGGCAATGGGGCGCGTGGGCGAAGTAGTGACGCGCACATGGCAAACGGCGCACAAGATGAAAGTACAGCGTGGACATCTGCCCCAGGATTCAGCGCGCAATGATAATTTCCGTGTCAAACGCTATGTCGCCAAATATACCATCAATCCAGCGATTACGCATGGCGTGGCGCAGCATATTGGCTCAATCGAAGCTGGCAAACTGGCTGATCTGGTGCTCTGGCGACCCGCGTTCTTTGGCGTCAAGCCTGAAATGATTGTAAAGGGCGGCTTTATCGCGTGGAGTGCGATGGGTGACGCGAATGCCTCTATTCCTACGCCACAACCCGTGATGTATCGTCCCATGTTTGGAGCCTTTGGCGGGGCGACAGCGACAACTAGTGTTACCTTTGTTTCGCAAGCGGCCTTAGAAGCCGAGATACCACAGCAGTTGGGTCTGAAGAAAGTCGCCCTTGCGGTAGCGCAATGCCGTTCAATTGGCAAGGCGCACATGGTGCACAATGATGCTACACCTGCTATCGAGGTTGACCCGGAAACCTACGAGGTACGTGCAGATGGCGAGTTGTTGACCTGTGAACCTGCTGAGGTGCTACCACTGGCGCAACGCTATTTTCTGTTCTAGCTATGCCTGCTAGAACTAGAGAGATGAGAGATGCGCTTTGGCAACGCTATCTATCTACGAATGTGAGGAAGAAACAATGGCAGATAATGAAACGAAACGGGCCTTTCGGATTGGTATTGCTGGTCCAGTGGGCAGCGGCAAAACCGCGCTGGTTGACTGTTTGAGCAAGCGTCTCTGGCCGCGCTACAATCTGGCAGTTGTGACTAACGACATCTACACGAAAGAGGATGCGGAATTTTTGCTACGTCAGGGCACGCTACCGCAGGAGCGCGTGCGCGGTGTGGAGACGGGCGGTTGTCCCCATTCCGCTATTCGCGAGGATGCCTCAATGAACCTGGAAGCAATAGCAGACCTGGAGGAGACGCTCCCTGGATTGGAACTGGTCTTTGTCGAGAGCGGTGGCGATAATCTGGCGGCAGCCTTTAGCCCCGAACTGGTCGACGCCTTCATTTATGTAATCGATGTATCGGGTGGTGACAAAATTCCACGCAAGGGTGGTCCTGGTATTATTCGTTCTGACCTGCTGGTCATCAACAAGATTGATCTGGCTCCTTATGTCGGAGCATCGCTGGCTGTGATGGAGCGCGATGCACGGATGCAGCGCGCAACGCGCCCTTTTCTCTTCACAAATCTGAAAGATGGTAGCGGGCTAGATGCTGTGCTGGCATGGGTGGAGCAGCAGATGCAGGTTCCCGTTGCGCAACGCCGCCTGTTGCTTGATACGCATAGCGTGTCAACAGGGCATAGTCATGAACACCACCATCATCATTAGAACTGTGTGTTAGTCGTATCGGTCAGGCATGAGCAGAACGTGCGAAATGCAGGCATGTTCCGTTCATGCCTGTTTGTGTCGTGCGATTGCTTGTCAGGTATATGGGACACATGATATGGTTTATAACAGATAACGTCATCGAATAATGTGCAGTAGTATCGACGGTGATGCTACTGAGCCTGTGAAGGAGTTTGTATGGAGAGATCGCAGCCGGATTGGCAGAGTATACGCCTTGCCGCCAATGAGAAGAAAGAGGCAATTGCAGAACTGACCTCGCGTATCTGTCAGGTTCCTGCCCCTACAGGTAGCGAGATGGAACGTGCGCAGTTTGTTGCTTCGCTATTGCGTGAGCGTGGCTATGCTCCAGAGGTCGATGCTATCGGGAATGTCTATGTACAGCGTGGCGGAGCGCGCAAACGCCCTGTCGTGATGCTGCTGGCCCACCTTGACACCGTATTTCCGGCTGAAACGCCTATCAATATCGTGCGTGATGGTGATATTTTGCGCGGTCCTGGTATCGGCGATAACTGCGTCAGTGTCGCGACTATGATTCATACCCTTGATCTGCTTGAAGAATTGCATCTGAGCACTGCCGTTGATCTGGTCGCCGTTGCTAATGTGGGCGAGGAGGGTCTGGGCAATCTGCGGGGAGCACGTGCTGCTGTTGAACGCTATCGTGCTGACCTGGGAGCGGTAATCGTTGTCGATGGACATCTGGGCGCGATTGTCGTTGACGCCGTTGGCTCGAAACGCTGGCGTATCACGGTGCATGGCCCCGGCGGTCATTCCTTTGGCTCCTTTGGTCAACCGAGTGCTATTCATGGCTTGGGACGCATTATTGCCGCGATTGCTGATGTAAAGGTTCCGAAAGAGCCAAAAACAACCTTTAATGTGGGCATGATCGAGGGCGGAACCTCTGTCAACACTATCGCGGCACGCGCTTCTGCCTTGCTCGATATGCGTTCGACAGATGTTGCTACTTTGGACAAACTGGCGGCAACAATGCGCTCGCTTATTGAGCGCAGTGCTGGGGCTGGCTTGCGTGCGGAGATTGAGGTACTGGGCGAGCGACCGGCTGGCAAACGCGAGCGCACCGACCCGCTGGTACAACTGGCGGGCCGTACGCTCAACTGGCTTGGTTATACGCCGTCTTTCTTTGCCTCAAGTACGGATGCTAACATTCCGATCAGTTTGAACATCCCTGCGATTTGTATTGGTGTGACACGTGGCGAACGTGCCCATACTGTCGATGAGTTTATTCAACTGGCACCAGTGGGCGACGGATTGGCCCAATTGGTGCGTCTGTCATATGAAGCCTGTGCGCTCGTGGCTCGTTAAGCGTTTTTGGCATACAGGTAACATCTGGAAGGAGCTAGAATCATGGCTGGTTTAGAAGGCAGAGTCGCCCTCGTAACAGGAGCAGCATCGGGGATTGGTCTGGCAATCGCGCGCGATTTCGCGCAGCATGGTATGCACGTGACGCTCTCTGACATCGATGCCGAACGGGGGCGCGCTGTTGCTGCGGAACTGCCGAATGCGCGTTTTCAACTCGCGGATATGGCAAAAGGTGAGGATATTCAGCGTCTCGTTGCTGACACGTTGGCTGCCGAAGGTCGTATTGATGTGCTTATCAATAACGCGGGCATTCAGCATGTCGCGCCGATTACAGAATTTCCAGAGGCTAAGTGGCGGCAAATCATTGACATTATGCTGACCGCGCCATTTCTGTTGACAAAAGCGACGTTGCCAACGATGTATAACCACAAGTGGGGCCGCATTATCAATATTGGCTCTGTGCATTCCTTGCGCGCCTCGGCATATAAATCGGCATATGTTGCTGCAAAGCACGGCCTGCTGGGCTTGACGCGCGTGACGGCATTAGAGGGAGCCGAGTATGGCGTGACCTGCAACGCGATTTGTCCTTCCTATGTGCGCACGCCGCTGGTGGAGAAGCAGATAGGCGATCAGGCCCGTATTCATAACATTCCCGAATCTGAAGTGGTCGAGAAGATTATGGCGGCGGAAGGTGCTATTCATCGTCTCCTGGAGCCGGAAGAAGTTGCGCAACTAGTGACATACCTCTGTAGTGATGCTGCGAGCGGGATTACTGGCAGTGCGCAAACGATTGATTGTGGCTGGACAGCCCACTAAGTAAACTATCGTATTCCTTTTATTTTATCTGCTAGTGAGATCGTCTCACCCTGTCTGTTCTTATCATGCTGCTAGTGCAAAAGAGAACTGCAATGGTGAGACGGTCTCTGTTTATGTAAATTGATAAATATATACCTGTGATTATATACAAAGCATTATGCTGACAATAAGAGAGCTATTACTTGCTGTTCTAAAGATACTGCTAAAAATACTGTTGTGCTTGCTTCTTTGCTTGCTTCTGAAGCATGATAATAGGGAGAGGGGAAATACAAAGAGGAAAAGGAGGCAACTGAAGAATATGGTAATAGACGGAGGAACGCTTTTTTACATTATTGTTGCTCTGATACTCTTTATCCTCATTTATGAAGTCATCAGGACAACGTTTTATGACTGATGATATTCAATAGCCACGCAAGATAGCCAGATAACAGGCTTTGCCCATTATCTGGCTATCTTGCATATTAATGTGTGTTTTCTGCCATAGTGACGTTTATGCGATGCCATGCGTTGTTGGCGTAGCCTTTGAAATTCCATGCCTCGGCCAGTTTTGCTGGCTGCATATGGACGGAGGTATCACGCGCACGCACAAGGAGTTGATGCGTACCTGGAGGCAGATGAGGGGTTGCTTCCCAGAAGACCCATGCCCAGGGTTCAGGCTGTTGTTCAAGACGTGCTTGTATCCATGTCTCGCCGCCATCCCAGGATAGCTCGACAGCTTCAAGCGTATAGCCTCCACCGGTGATGGCATAGCCTTGCACATGCACATACGGTGATGTAAGATGCGCGCCGTCTTTTGGCTGGCAGATAACAGCATTGAGCGGTTGATCTTCCAGCATTTCGCCTTTATTCCAGTTGACTGTGTCGGGCTGAACATCGGGGGGAAAACGTTTATATTCGCGCGCTTGAAAGTAGTTTGTTGTATGATGTTTTTGCGCGGTAATCGTTGAAAGCCACTTAACGCTCCTTGCGCCAACATAGCCAGGAACGACCAGACGCACTGGAAAACCATGAGCAGGTAGCAATGGTTCGCCATTCATTTCGTAAGCAAGCAGCACTTCCGGTCGCATGGCTTTTGCACGTATAAGAGATGCGCCGAAATTGATATGTTTGTTTTCTTCATAGATGTCGTCCATGCCAAGAAATGCGATATGGCTGCTGTCATCTTGTATCCCTGCCTGTTCGAGCACTTTATGCAATGGAACACCATGCCAGAGAGCGTGCCCAATTGCGCCACTACCCCACGCGACAGCTTCATGAATAGCTTGGAGTTTCATCAATTCATTTCTGCGATTGCCCGCACATTCCATTGTCGCCGCGACCGTTGTTGAAGGGAATGCACTGCGTAGTTCATCCAATGTAATCTCTAGCGGTCGTTGCACCATGCCATTTACTTGTAGACGGTAAGTTGTTGGGTCTATCTGTGGCAGGTTGCCATGACTGCGGATATAAAACTGTTCACGCGGCGTAAAAAAAGATTGTAACAAGAGATTGGGTGGTGTCTCTGTATTTAACGGGTCTTGCTGGTGAATAGTCATCTTGGCGGCTGTGCGCGTCGAAACCATTGGTGCATCCTTCTAGTGCATGCTCTTTTTAGGGGAGACACGTTTGAGCAACATATGGGTGTGACAACCCGCTGCCCCTTTTATATCTAGATTAGCGTGAGGGCTACCAGTGTCGCTTGTTTTTCCAGAAACCTTCTACCTGTTCCAGGTTGCGGCCCTTTGTCTCAGGAATGAGGAACCAGCAGAAAACGAATGCGGCCACAGCAAGCAAGGCATAGAGCCAGAAGGTGAGCGGTTTCCCTAGCGTGCCAATCAGCGAAAGGAAGGTGATGCTGATGAGCAGGTTGCCCGCCCAGTTAGCGATAGTTGAAAGGCTACCACCAATAGCGCGCAAACGGGTGGGAAAAATCTCCGAACTCATCAGCCAGAAGACAGGCCCCATGCCGATGGCGAATGAGACGATATAGAGGATCAGGCAGATGAGCACCAGTACGCCGATATTGCCTGGGCCAATCAGAAAGATGACTCCCATGCCAATCAGCGTAATAAACATGCCCACGATTCCTCCCAGCAAGAGAGGGCGGCGTCCAACGCGATCAAGCAGGAAAACCGCGAGTAGAGTGGTCAGGAAATTGACGACGCCGACGACGCTGGTTGCGAGAATTGCCCCAGATGCAGACCGAAAACCAGCGTACCCAAAGATGGTCGGAGCATAGTAGATGACGGTGTTAATGCCGATGAATTGCTGGAAAAGAGCCAGCCCTATGCCTGCAATGAGTGCGAGCGTTAGCCCAGAACGAAAAAACTCGCTTAGTGAGGCATGTTGCTCGTTGCGTAAGGCCTCGCGAATGGAGCGTAATTCCTGTTCTCGTTCGGATGGCGCGAGGAAGTTGAGGGCAGTGCTGGCTTTGTCCCACTGATTTTTACTTGCCAGCCAGCGTGGCGTTTCAGAAAGGAAGAGCATACCTATCAAAAGGGCTACACCTGGAATAGCTGCTACCCCAAACATGGGTCGCCAACCCATGCCTGCATTGGCGAAGGCGAGATCAATCCAGTAAGAAACAGCGATTCCTGCCGTGACGGCAAGCTGATTGAATGTGACCAGCCCGCCACGCAGACGCGGAGGAGCTATCTCGGCGATATACATGGGCGCGACAAACGATGAGACACCAATACCGAGACCAACAATGATACGGAAAAGAATAAACAGCCAGAGCGTTGGCGCAAAAGCCGTTAGAATCGCCCCTGCGGCGAAAACACTGCCCATGATAATGAGCGTCATGCGTCTTCCAAGCGCGTCGCTCATCTTGCCGCCCACTGCTGCACCTATGATCGCCCCCACGAGTACTGCACTAACTGCCAGTTCTTCAGTGAATGAGGTGAGGGCAAAATCGTGCTGGAGAAACAGTTCTGCCCCTGATATAACGCCAGTATCATAGCCGAAAAGCAGACCTCCAAGCGCAGCAATCGCAGAGATGCCATAAATCGCCAGCGAACGTTTAGGACTGGAACCTGCCTGCCTGTTCACGGCATCGTGAAAATTATTCGGTGTTGTACGCATCGTCATGATGCATCTCACTTTCCAGTGTAGAGAAATGCTACGTCCTCAACTCATCAGGTGAAGAGTATAAAAAAGAGAAGTCACCATAGACGTACTATGGTGCTTCCTGTTGACACGAAGTAATGTGAAGAAATGTTTCTCTGTTCGCTGTAGTGTCAGCGCAGGTCAACCTGTTTAAAGGCTTCTGCAGCCGTTAAACCTGCTGGTAGCCCCGTTTCCGCTGCCCGCTTGTGCCAGGAGCGTTCCAGAGCCTGGGGATCACTATATTGGCTATGATGTGCGAGGCGGGCCTGAATTTTACGTGGGAGTGTACGATTGATATCAATCCAAAGATCGGGCACTTCGGTAGCGAACAGCCAGGCTTCAGGAGTGATATGTGGCTGTAGACCATCATCACGAATCTGTTCAGGGAAGGTAAGCGCGTCACGGGCGCATGGAAAGAGGGCATCAAGCGTGGCGCGTCCAACCGCGCGATGGTCAGGATGCAGGCGATAGGGTGGAACAGGGTCGTGCGTGATAACAAGATCAGGGCGATGATAGCGTATGTGCCAGACTAGTTCGCGCCGCAGTGTCAATGTTGACTCAACCTCGCTATCTGGATAGCGCAAAAACGTGACCGAGGAGACACCGAGAATGCGAGCCGCTTCTAACTGTTCTGCCTCGCGCATAGTCGCGATTTGTTGTGAGGTCAGTGATGGATCGCTACTTCCCTTATCACCAGAAGTGCAGATAACGTAGGCTACACTCTTGCCCAGTTCGGTGAAACGTGCGACTGTACCGCCGCACCACGATTCGATATCGTCAGGATGGGCGACGATGACGAGGACGCGGCTTATGGAAAGTGTTGTAAGATCGATAGATAGATCTGACATGTTTCTCCTGTTTCCTTTCTGTACTATTAGTAGATTACAATGTATTCTTAATCATGAATATATTGTAATCTATTTTGATTGACAAAACTCTTCTACTGCTTTATACTCTGCGCTATTCGAGACCAGAAATCCCTTTTTCAAACCTTGCGCATGACAAAATCGTTCTCCCTCTTTTTACTTTATGCCGAATACTAGCCAGATGGGCACAGATTTATTATTTGTAAGGATATCATTATGCAAGTACACCCGGACATAGACACGGTCTGTTCGCTTAATGAGCAGCAAAGAGCTATTTTAGAACATGACGATGGCCCACTATTGATTGTTGCGGGCCCTGGTTCAGGTAAAACATTTACGCTCGTGTTGCGCGTGCTAAATCTTCTGTTGAATGAATGGGCAGAACCTGCACAGATTGTTCTCTGCACCTACACAGAAAAGGCAGCCCAGGGCCTTTTTGATCGACTGATAACGCAGGCCAAGAAAGTTGGCTATCAAGGCAATCTGGCAGAGATCCATGTCGGCACTATACACGCGCTCTGTGATCATTTGGTGCGTGAACATCTTCACGACGATGTCCGAGGTAATGATTATGCGGTCCTGGACGAATTTGAGCAACGGTTATTTATCTATCATCATCTGGAAAAAATTGTGCCAGGCAATGTTGCAAATGCTATTTATAACAGATGGTCTGGTAAGGGCGAGTGGCATATTGCCAAACAATTGCAACACTATTTTAATACGATGACAGAAGAATTGGTGAATGTCGCGCATATATGTGTCGCTGATGCTCCTTTTCTGAGGCAAATCGGCGCGGCGTATAAACGCTATTGTCACTTGTTGAAAAAAGAAAACAAGATGAGCTTCTCGGCTCAGTTGCATGAGGCTTATAAGCTATTAAAAGCACCTGAGGTTGCGCTGCGTATAATTGATCGTCTTCGGTATGTGTTTGTTGATGAGTAT
Organism: Ktedonobacterales bacterium; assembly: GCA_027451525.1. Lineage (GTDB taxonomy): Bacteria > Chloroflexota > Ktedonobacteria > Ktedonobacterales > Ktedonobacteraceae > DTNP01. The sequence goes on along the minus strand of DAIDJF010000112.1, from coordinate 154 downwards.
CAAGATATCAATAATATTCAAGAACAAATTTTGCGTCAGATGGCTTCAGCAACGGGCAATATTTGTGTGGTAGGCGATGAAGATCAGTCCATCTATCGCTTTCGTGGGGCGACAGTGCGCAATATTCTAGAGTTTGACACGAAAGTTTCTGCTT
>DAIDJF010000111.1 GCA_027451525.1 Ktedonobacterales bacterium | reverse complement strand
GCCTCTCCCAAACAGGTGCAATGACGTTTGACAGAGCACTACGCCATTTCCACATTATTGTTTCGACTCCATTATCGGGTCCATACGGCTTTTCTGCGCTTTATTACATATTGCGAGATGGACGCGATAAATCGCGTCCATACGGCGTTCTAATGCATTCTTTTGTTGGTATCTATTAGCGCGGGCGTTGATGTTGGGAAAGCGCGCTAGGACTCGACGATCTCTACGGAAAAGATCTGGTCGCCGGGTTTGCGGTCACGCTGCGGGTCGCGTTCGCGAATCGACATCAAGACGTCCATACCCTTCGTTACCTCGCCGAAGACGCCGTGTTTCCCGTTGAGGTGTGGCGTGGGGCCATGCGTGATGAAAAATTGTGAGCCGTTGGTGTGGGGGCCAGCATTCGCCATCGAGAGGATACCTGCCTTGTCATGCTTGATAGCCAGCGCACCGGGTTCGTCGCGGAAACGATAGCCGGGGCCACCCGTGCCTGTGCCTGTCGGGTCGCCGCCCTGGGCCATAAAACCGCCGATGACACGATGGAATGTTGTGCCATTATAGAAGCCCTCACGCGCCAGGAAGACGAAATTATTGACTGTGATGGGGGCTTTATCCGCGAATAATGTGATTTCGATATCGCCCTTCTCCGTATGCATGATCGCCTTATATTTCTTGGCCGGATCAATCTGCATTGCAGGGGCACTACTATACTGCTTCGCCACGAAAATTCTCCTTACCTCAACAAACAACGTGGCGACTTCACTGCAGGTCGCCACGTTTATACTATATCATATGACACACAATGCGACACGAACGGGGCTAGGGAGCCATCACCACGACCATATGGTCGATGATATCGGGCTTGACGTTCTGCGTCGCGGCGGTATCGCCAGGGCCTTGAATAGATTGCACGACATTCATGCCCTTCACCACATGTCCAAAGAGATTATACACCTTTTGCAACTGCGAAGTGTTATTAGAGACGTTGATGAAGAACTGACTGCCACTATTGTCGGTGCCAGTTGAAGGTTTCGCCATCGCCAGCGTGCCAGCAGCATACGTGCCCTGCACAGGCTCAGCGGGCAACGAGTAGCCGGGGCCACCTGTACCATTGCCCAGCGGGTCGCCAGTCTGCACGATGTGAATACCAGCACCAGTTTGCAGCACGCGATGGAAGGTCAGGCCGTCATAGAAATGATTTTGCGCGAGGAAGACAAAATTATTGACTGTCTTGGGTGCCAGCTTGGGGTCCAACTCAACAACGATCAGGCCGCGATTGGTGTTGATCCCAGCGCAATAGACTTTGCCTGTATTAATGGTCATCGATGGAGCCTGCGTATACGTATGTTTTGTCGCATCGAAGGTTTGTGAGCCAGGGGCAGGCGAGACATCGGTAATTTGCTTCAAAATACTTGCACTGAGACAGGGAGAGACAGCAGCGGTCTTAGGTGGCGTTTTCGGTAGCGCAAATGGACCCCAGTGCGTGTAATAAGCAGCAAGAATAGCGATTGCGACAAGCAGCAAGGTCAAGCCTGTCGCCCAGGGATAACGCGCAAGGCCACGAGCGGGTGGCTTATAGCCCGGGGCGGGTTTGCGTGGGGCCTCTTTAACCTGAAATTCTTGCAACTGTGTCGCGTGCAGCTTTGAGATGCGGGCCGCCCGTTTGGTCGCGGCACGTTTAGTTGTTTTTGGCATGGGGATTGTATGGATACTCCTTCTATTAGACAATCACGAGCATGAACGAACGAACCCATGTATTTCTTGTCGCCTATAATAATCTTCTCATCGACTTGGGTCAAGTCCTGTAGGCACAAACTGTTTATTTTCCCGTACTATCGAGGCTTGCAGCAAGCGATTAACCCACTCCTGTTGCGCCTGAGCAACGAGGTGTGCCACCTGTACCAGATATTTCTGGTTGCGCTTGACCAGATAGCCACGCCCGACAGGCTGATCAGTAAAACGCACGCCCAGTACCTGCTGATCTGCCGGGTCGCCACCAAGAATTACGCCCACCCTTGAAGCCCGTGCCTGCTGTAAGAGCGGGTCACCGCGCATGAGATCGTTAGGCGGACCCGCGATAATCAGATGAAAGCGCAGATCACGTGCCTTCAACAAGAACTCTTTGAGATCATTCAATGGGTTTTTCGTGAGCGTACTGAGTTGATCGTAGTCGTCAATTATCAAAACCAGCGGGGCTAGTTGCGCCCCGATGACCGCGTCTGTATCGTCGCGCAATCGCTCTAGCTCGTCATGCAAATGAATCACACGCGCACGTAGCTCTTTTTTCAATGCTTCAACCGCCTCGGCCAGTCGTTCCTCCGTATCAGCATACATGTGTATACAAGGAAGACGACGCAAGAGGCGCGAACTACGGCGCAGATCGACCATCGTGACCTGGGCCTGACGATTTTCCGGCGTTGCCAACATAAACAATATGGTATGTAGTACGTTTGTGCGCCCACTGCCTGGGCCACCAGCGACCACGACATGCGGTGTATCCGCATTCAAATCCAGGGCAATAGGACGCAGGGAGAAATCTTCGATGCCCAGGCGTATCTGGAGCGTATTCGTGTGTGGGCGCACCGCCCGGCCCTTGCCTGGCATGCTAGAGACAGCATCCATCAGAAAATAATCACACCGCACATACTCCGGCAACAGACGAATCGCGGGAGCGTGCATACTGGCGGGGATGCGCCCAACTTTGACGAAGGTAGCGACCATCTCCTCTAGCAAACGGGTCTGTTCATCGTCATCTTCACCTACTGTTGGCAATGCTATCTGCACCTCTTCCAACTGCTTGCTACGCTTATAGCCACGCCCAGGCAGGGCAGACTCGATATGGGCCGCTTCATACTTACCTAATAAGATCAACGAATCGGTAGTCTCAAGCAGGCGCAGGCCGATACGCAACTCGATCAGGCTCATCAGTTGTGTTGGCACACTCACAGGTCGATCAGCGGTCAGCACCAGATAAACGCCGTAGGTTCGTCCATGGCGGGCTATCGTCACTAATTGCTCCATCTCTTTATCGTGAGCTTGCTTAAACTCCAAAAACTTGTCAATCACCAGCACGACAGCGGGCAGGTCCCCCAGATTAGCATCCTCAAGGCGGCGGCGTTGATAGGCGAGAAAGTCATCCAATTGGTGCTGCATACAAAACTGCTTGCGCTCATCAATCATGCCCTGTAACTTACGCAATAAGCGCAAAATATATTCATTGTCGCCCTCGCCGAACACCCCACCAACGTGTGGCAGACCCTCAAAGACGCGCAAGGCCTGCCCGCCAAAGTCAATCAGATAGAGATGCAACTGGCTAGGAGCGTGCGTGCGTACAAAAGACGTAATCAGCGTGCGTAAAAAGACACTTTTGCCTGTTCCAGATGCACCAGCGATCAAGACATGTCCACCGTTGCGTGGTAGATCGAGCAACCAGGGTTCTTGTCGCTGTTCAATAGGCAGATCAAGCAGACCAACAGGCACAGTGAGCCAGCCATACGGAGGCTGCTTGCTACCAGGGGCGATGGCATAGAACTGATTGACCTGACGATAAATATCGTTGAGGGCAACCCGTGCGGGCAAAGGGGCAGGCCAGGGCTTGAAAAGCGTAGGCCCAAGAGTCATCTGATAGGGTTCAAGCGCGCCCATTAGCACGTCCATGTCCGTCACTTCACCCGCACCAATGTTCTTCTGACGTGCCACGACTACCGCCTCATTCAACGCACGCGCCCTCATTGAGATACGCGCACCTTGAAAGAGTTCAAAAACCTCCGAGCCGATCTGAAAATAGGCCCGTCCAGGGATTGTGCTGGGCAGCAGGGCCGCTTCAGAGCGTCCGAGCATATCGCGGCTATCCTGTAGCGAGGCGACACGCAGGCAGATACGAAATTTCAGGTTTGACCAGATATTGGCATTGACCGAGCCTGTTGGCTTCTGTGTCGCCAGAATCAGGTGTACGCCCAGACTACGCCCCTTCTGCACAACGCTGACCAGCCCTTCCATAAAGGCGGGATGCTCTTTCGCCAGTTCCGCGAACTCATCAATAACAATGAAGAGATTGGGCAATGGCTCGTAGGCCTGGGGATTCTGCAAACGCATCGCCTGATATTCGGCAATTTTTTTCGCGTTCGCCTGACTTAAGACATGTTCACGGCGGCGCAACTCGCTTTTCAAGGCCAATAGCGCGCGCTCCGTAAGCTTGCCGCTGAGGTCCGTCACCATGCCAACGGTATGTGGTATTTTCTCAAACGGCTTAAAAGCGGCCCCACCTTTGAAATCTACCAGCACAAAGTTGACGAGATGCGGATGATGCGTTAATGCCAGACCAACGATCAGCGATTGGAGCAGTTCGCTTTTGCCCGCGCCCGTCGTGCCCGCGATAATCCCATGCGGCCCATGTACATTCTCGCTGAGATCAAGCCAGATGGGACCTTGTGCTCCCATGCCAATCGGCACACGCAGGCGGCCAAAACGTGGCGCACTCCCATTACCCCACCACTTCTCAGGGTCAAACTGATCTACATAGGCCAGATCGAGCAGATCGAGCAGGCGCACGCTGGTCGGCAAGTCGGCGGCATCATCATCGTCATGCACAATTTGCACCGTACTCATGCTACGGCTAATGCGCATCGCCAGTTCCAGTTCTACCAGATCAGCGGTAACATTCTGTAAATTTGTACTACTGGTGCCAATCGCGGCATACGAAAGCGTGCCATCTTCTTGCAGGCTCACAATGCCACGACACTCGCTGGGAATGGCCTGCTGTTGCGCAACCAGATAGATTACTGAAACGCCCAACTGCTCGCCAAGTTTGAAGGCGTGGGTGAGAGCGGGATGCTTACGCACTTCGACATAATCATGCACAACGACGACCAGATGTGGCAAAGCCATTGGTTGTAGCGGCGAAACATTGGACGCGCCTGTCTCCGCATTTTTAGAGGCTCGCTGGCTCAACTCCTCTAACATAAAGTTGAGCAGGGTATTCGCGTCATCTTCACCCACAGCAGTAAGACGCTCGCGTTTCCAGCCCTTCAAGGGCAAGGTATGCGGAAGATCGCGCAACCAGTCCCAATCGGCCTGCTGTGACGCGGGATAAATGCCGAGAATACGCACATCCTCAGGTGAGTGTAGTGTGGTAAGCTGGCAGATCATCTCGCGCGTCAGGGCGGCGACATCCTGTCTACGCCCGGTGATACCCAGCGATTTCACCTTTGGCAAAGCAATACAGCAGGGCATCTCCTCGACGATACGAAACTGCTCTTTGAGTCCCAGTACCTCTTTTGCCAATGTATCGGTCGCATCCACCTCTGGCACAGTTATTGTGGCCGAAAAGGGGCGGCTACCACGCCCAACACGCACCGATAGAAAATCTTCATCCTCTGGACGCCGCTCCCAGAGTTGATTGCGCTCCACAATCCGTTGCTCCAGGTCCGTAGGCACAGGGTCCGTCAACAGAGCGGCCCGCAACTGTTCCTCCTGTAATTGTTGCAAGCGCGCGCGCAAACGATTCAGCACCTTGCGATATCGGCGTTCTTGCAGACGATTCTGCCGTTGCGCCGCCCGCCCACGCTGGCGGAGGGAGAGCATATTGCCCAACGGACTCATCACGGCAAATACCGCCATTGGTAACAAAAAGGTTAGTTGCGACCCTGAAGCATGGTTGACAAAGATGTAAATTGCAAAAATAATACCTATCATGAACAATGGCATAAACAGCGAAAGCCAGCCAGCTCCAGGCGGCGGCGTATTTCTGGTCGGTGGCTTGGGAAGCTCAATCGTCTCCTGGGGAGCCATCACCATGATGCGCGGCGGACGATTGAATGGCCCCTGATTGATCTGCTGCATTGGCTGCTGAGCAATATTCCCCGTTTGATTGCCTTTTGTTACATTCTGTCCCTTTGGCATGCATGACCATCCTTATAAGATTTCGTCTTTGCAATATCTCTCGGTCAAATATCTTGCACGCTATAGGGCCATAGGTCCTCATCTCATCCGCAAGGCACACGCTAGCCCATGATTCCCATCGGAAAAAGCGGAAGATTCTCCACAAACAGGCAATTTTTCGGTGGATAAGTTGGGGATAACTCTGTGGATAAGTACAAATAAATGCGGATAACTCGGCGATGCTCGTGGATAAGTTGGGGATAATTAACAGGATGCGGCCAAGTCAAGCGCAAAGCGGCGCAAAACTTTCCGCTCTCTCCAGGGAGATATCCACATATCCACAAAGCACAACCGTCACCACCATTTGATTTCCTGCGCAATATTCGTTACACTTGGGAAACACGCAATAATTTTCTCATTGCTCTCATCCTGTGTCCTTTTTGTGAGCGGCAAAACATCGAACATCTGTGCCAGGCTATGGTATAATTGACGATATCGCTGCTCGCATTATCTTAGCAAGCTTACTTGGTGTATCGTGGAAAAACTATTACCGCAAAACATAGAAGCTGAATGTGGTGTCCTGGGTAGCATCATTATTGACCCAGAAGCAATCGCTCAGGTAGCTGAGTTCTTGCGCGCGGAAGATTTCTATCGTGATGCACACCGCACTATTTACGAGGTTATTCTCAGCCTCTATGGACAACGCGAACCTGCGGATTTTATTACGATCTGCGACGAACTGGAACGGCTCAACCGCTTGGAAGAGGTGGGCGGCCCAGGCTATATTACGTCGCTTATCAATCAGGTTCCGACCAGCGGGAATGTCACCTACTACGGACGGATCGTTGAAAGAACGGCGATCCTGCGTCGCCTGATTCATGCAGCGGGTCAGATTGCCGCAACCGCGTATGAGGAAAGCGATGCTGACGTTGCATTAGAGAGGGCCGAGCAACTCATCTTTGAGATCAGCCAGGGCCACACGCACAGCGACTTTAGCAGCATCGAAGAGATTCTTACGACCTATATGGATCGGCTTGATAAACTGCATGAGCGGCGCGGCAGCATCGTCGGCGTGCCAACGGGCTTTACTGACCTGGACAGACTCACGGGCGGCTTACAACGTTCCGACCTGATTATTCTTGCAGCGAGACCGGCCGTCGGCAAAACGTCGCTGGCCCTGAGCCTCGCGCATAACGCCGCCGTCAAATACAGCCAATCTATCGCGCTCTTTAGCTTGGAGATGAGTAAAGAGCAGCTTGTACAGCGTATTCTTTCAATGGATGCAGGAATTGACCAGCAGCGACTGCGCACGGGTTGGATTGAGGACGATGAATGGGACCGCATCGTTACATCCATCGAGACACTTTCGCAAGCAAAAATCTGGATTGATGACACGGCAGGTATCTCAACGGTCGAGATGCGCAGCAAAGCCCGGCGTTTACAGACAGAACATGGCATTGATCTGGTGATTGTTGATTACCTGCAATTGATGCAGTCAGCAGCGGGTGGGGCGCGTAACCGCAACCGTGAGCAAGAGATATCAGAGATCAGCCGCAACCTGAAAGGGTTGGCGCGTGAACTAAATGTGCCAGTGCTGGCATTAGCGCAGTTGTCGCGCGCGGTAGAGAGCCGTCAGTCAAAAGTGCCACAACTGTCAGACCTGCGTGAATCGGGCTGCATAGCAGCCGGAACACCTGTTTATTTACCAGAAGAGGGTGTTTATCGCCCTATCGAGCAGCTTGTAGGTCGGGTTGGTTTCCATATCGCAGCACTTAATACTGAAACATGGAAGCTCGAAAATTGTCTTGTTACAAAAGCGTTTGCAACTGGGCGCAAGCCAGTATACAAACTCACAACGCGCTTGGGTCGTTCAATACGAGCCACCGCCAACCATAAATTTCTTACGATTGATGGCTGGAAGCGACTGGACGAGCTATCTACTGGCACACATATCGCGTTGCCGCGTTGGCTTTCCGGCCCAAACCAGCCAACAATGAGCAACGATGAGCTAGAGGCGATGGCGCAGAGCGATGTGTACTGGGATAGCATTATCGCCTTAGAGGCTGATGGAGAGACTGATGTCTACGATCTGACAGTAGATGAATTGCATAATTTTGTCGCTGGCGACATTATAGTCCATAACTCAATTGAACAAGATTCGGATATCGTCATGTTTATTTACCGTGACGATGTCTATAATCCTGAGTCAGAACGCAAAAATATTGCCGATATCATTGTCGCGAAACATCGTAATGGGCCAGTCGGTGAGGTGAGCCTGTACTTCCAGGCAAGCCAGACGCGCTTCCGCGACCTGGAACCGACACCATCAGAAGAATAACAGGGACGGGGAGTGGACACCGATGACAGCCTTTACAGGATTCCCTTCAGGGAAAAACCCGTTTGTACCAATACCAGAGGTCTTCTTCACGGAAGTCCTGCCAGACATTGAGGACAGTGCCGAACTAAAAGTGACGCTCCACCTCTTCTGGCTGCTGGCTCAAAAGCAGGGCAACCCACGTTGTGCCAGCGAACGTGAATTACAGTCTGATCGTCTCCTGTTGCAGAGCTTGAAACGACGTGGTGATCCACGCCCGCCAGAAGAACGTCTGCGTCAAGGATTGGAACAGGCAGTCGTGCGTGGTACACTACTACGAGTCTATCTTAAACTATTCAGTGAGGGCCAGAACGAAGGCGAGGCGGTCTGCTGGTATTTTTTTAACACAGCACGTAGTCGCAAGGTGGTTGCCGAGCTTCAAGGCAGTGCGCTCATTCCGGCGCGCATGCTGATGGAGCCTGACAGGCCATCGACACCCGCCCAGGCGCACAACGAGCCTGTTTCGACAGGAGAGTATGCTGTTACTGGGAATGGGCGCGTCGCAAAGACAGAAGCACTGGCAAAAGTTCAGGTTCACATCGAACAACCAAATATTTTTGTTTTATATGAGCAAAACATTGGATTACTTTCGCCGATGATCGCGGAAGAACTCAAGGATGCCGCCGAACACTATCCGGCGGAATGGATTGAGGCCGCCTTTCGCGAAGCGGTTTTACATAATACAAGAAAATGGACGTATATTCGCGCCATTCTACGGCGCTGGGAAACGGAAGGCAGGCAAGCATGGAACGCCTGAATGAAATTTTTAACAGGACTACACCTGTGACATCGCGTCGCCATCACTATCCCACACAACGCCCGACACAGGATTTTTCAGGGCGAGACGCACAGGAAGTGGGACAGGGGCAGAGACCACCACAGTCTCCCTTGCCACCAGAGCCAGGAACACGTCGGGCCGCACGCCCTCTTCCTGAACAGAATGCACGTCAAGGTCAGCCGATGCCGCCATATAGTGCGAACACACAGCAGGTGGGATACCAGCCCGATGGCACCCGCGTGCGCTCTGGCAACGTGCCCACATCTTCTGCCTATCGTCCCTCTCCACATGCAAGCGAGGGTCGCGAACGCATACCTTCCACCGCCACACGTCCACTTTACCCGCGCACAACAGGCCAGAACGGCAATCCGTCCTATCCCGCTAGAGCTGGCTATGGCGAGGACCCCCCCCCCTATAGAGAGAGGACAGAGAGAGCACAGCATACGCCGTTGCGCGAACGCCCTATGCATGACTATACACACGAGGTTGATGATTACGCACCTACGTTGCATGCCGATGTTGCCCACGAGTGGGAAGAGGATGACACAGCAATCATGGGCTATGGCGACTGGGAAAGCGACGACACTCCACCTACCTATCGTCAGGCCGATATTGAGATCGTGACCCATATCCATCAGGAAGACGCTCCCCGCCATATGCTGCCACCGACAGAAACAGGGGGAGCACCCACGCGGCGTCTCAGTAACACACATGCCATACATGACATACATGCTACCGCCTATCCTGCCGATGTACCCGCCAGGAGCGTGCCAGCGGAACCTGAGTCACGCCACTACCAGCGCATTACACAGCCGCTCAACCCGCAGATGAGTCAGGCCCATTCGCTCTACCGCGAACGAGAGCAGGTGCCACCCGCGCCAAAAGCACAACTTGTGCCTTCCGTACAGAAGACACAAGCAGTGCAGCCTGCGCAGCCACGCCAGATTATCCAGCAGGAGCCAACGCATACGATCACCATCCCTTCACCAGTCACGCATAAAGTAACCTGCCAACGCTGCAAAGGGGCTGGTTATCTACGCGCAGATGTTCCCTTTGGACATCCCAATTTTGGCAAGCCTATTCCTTGTATTTGTAAAGAGCAGGAACGCAAGGAGAAACGTCGCCAACAGCTACGCGAGATGTCAAATCTCGAAGCATTTCGTGAGAAGACATTCCGCACGTTCAATCCCAACGTGCCAGGCGTACAGGAGGCTTATCAGGTGGCAAGCGAGTATGCGAAAAATCCCGATGGCTGGTTGCTCTTAATTGGACGTAGTGGAAGCGGCAAAACGCATCTCGCGGCCGCAGTGGCAAATCAGGCCCTCAATGACGGCGCACTGGTATTTTTTACTGTTGTGCCCGACCTGCTCTTCGAGTTGCGCGCCAGCATCTCATCTAAATCACCTGAAACGCAGGAGCAACTCTTTCTCAAGATGCGTGAGGCCGAGGTGTTGATTCTGGATGACTTTGGAGCGCACCGCAATTCGGCCTGGACAACCGAGCAACTCTTCCAATTGCTCAACTACCGCTACAACATGGAGATGCCAACGATTATCACCACCAACCCGGAGGGGCTTCAGGGGGCCGACCCGCGCATCCTCTCGCGTTTGACTGACAATAGTCTGGTTAGCATCGTGAAAATGGAGCGTGCCCGCGACTATCGCCCAAATCACCCAAGAGCGTAGATTGACAAGCTGAATGTGAAGAACAGCAAGTAGGGTGACCGGAAAAGGTCACCCTGCTCCTATTTTCCGCTCAATTTCTTTCTCGTGTGAAAATTTTTACACTCGTGACATGAGACTGCTAATTTGTCTCATATTTGCTCACTTTTGGTCTTGCGTTTGCAAGGTGCAAGTGCTATCATACCTGTACATCCCCGCTGAGGCGGGTCTCCTCTGCACAGTTCGTTTTTTATCAACGATCTCTTATGAGACGCTAGAGTGATGAGAGAACGTTGCAAAGTGATAAAAGGAGCAAATATGGGCAGTGTTTTCAATCCACGCGACCCAAAATGGATTAAGGAATCCAAAGAGTTTTTGGAGCCACAGGGCATTATCCCCGGCGTTGTCGAGTCAACCCCGCGCGGCGAGCGTTCCTGGGACCTCTACTCACGTCTACTGAAAGAACGCATCATCTTCATCGGCACGCCAATTGACGATAACGTCGCCAATAGTGTTGTGGCGCAGTTGCTCTACCTTCAGAGTGAGGATGCGACCAAAGATATCAACATGTATATAAACTCCCCTGGTGGCAGCATCTATGCTGGTCTTGCCATTTATGACACCATACAGTGGCTACGCCCTGACGTCTCAACCGTCTGCATGGGTATGGCGATGAGCATGGGAGCCGTTATTCTGACGGCGGGAGCCAAAAACAAGCGGTACTCACTCCCCAACTCCACGATGCTGATCCACCAGCCACTCGGTGGTGCGGAAGGTCAGGCCGCTGATATCGAAATCACCGCGCGCGAAATTCTGCGTCTGCGCCGTAGCCTGTATGAGATCATCTCTCATCACACGGGCCAGACCATCGAGCGTATCACGCAGGACTCTGATCGCAACTATTATCTCACGCCTTTACAGGCCGTCGAGTATGGTCTCATTGACGAGGTTCTCGCGCCTAACGAAGATAAATTGAGCGCACGCTAAGAGTATACGTCTACACCTGTAGAAGGGCAGGGTTATCACTGCGATAACCCTGCCCTTTCCCTACGCTTTGCATCATGCAAATCATGTGCATCTTTTAACTGCTTGCTGCGTATTATAAGCGGAACCATAAAAAGGGAGTTCTTCGATATGCTGGTTCACTGTTGTTAGAAGCATAGGAGGTGTTTTCTTGCCGAAAGTAACACACCCGTTTACAGGCAAAACAATCCGCAGCATACTTTTTGACTTTGGCGATACACTTTGGACACGCGCCGATCCGCTCACCTGGGATCAACAAGAAAACGAGGCGAATCTCCGCGCACTCGCGCTCTTGCGTACCTGTGTGCCAGCCGAAATGCTGCCCGCTCTGGGCAATGAAGAAGCTGAGTTAGCTACTGGACGCGCATTGCGCAAAGCAATCGAACGGCAAATACGCGATTATAAACGGTCACACTCCGGGCTGGAACCGAACTTTACACAAACAGCACGCCTGGGACTTCAGCAATTCGGCATTGCGCACGCAGACGATACACTAGGCGAGATCATCTTCGAGGCTTTACGTGTCCACATTGCGCCAGCGCGTGTCGTTTTCCCAGATTCGCTGTCTACTCTCGCCGAGCTTGAGCGGCGGGGTTTTCTGTTAGGCGTTGTCACTAATCGTCACTGGGGTGGACAACCTTTCATCGAAGACCTGCGCCAACTTGGGTTCCTCGACTATTTTACGCTTGACACTATGGCAATTTCTGCCGACCTCGGCATTCGCAAGCCCAATCCAGAGATTTTTTTACATCCACTCAAAGCAATGGGGGTTCCACCTGAAGAGGCGGTCATGGTTGGTGACTCTCTCAGCGCGGATATTGCGGGAGCAAACGCATTACATATGATTACCGCCTGGAAACCTAAACACCATCTCTTCACCGAGGCCAAGCAAGCTTTTGCGGCACAAGCCGTTGCTCAAATTACCCCCACACAGCTTCACGAGCGCGTCTATACACTTGAAACACAGCAGATTGAGAATGCACTGGAATTACCACTCGATATGGATATCCCAGGCGACGATTTCCTGCTCAATTATGCTCGTCAACAAACGAATAAACACAAGGAAAAGGGGCAGGCATCATGGCGTGCCCAACCCGATTTGATTATTGAACATGTGAGTGACCTGCTCACAGTGTTCCTGAAGGCAGGCAAGCAATGAGACCCACTTTGCGGAAATGGCTTTTTGAGACCCTGTACAAGAATCGCTATCTCTATCGTTTCGCCAGCACGGTTCCCTTCGCAGGCCAATGGCGCGTCTGGCAGGAGCTAGTCATACCGCGCCTGCACGGACGCGATGTGCTTGAACTGGGCTGTGGACTGGGCGACCTGCTCGCCACGATGCTGGAAGCGGGCTATAATGCACGTGCTATTGAACATTCTCCGCAAATGGTGGCGGCCGCGCGTGATACCCTTCGTCGGCACAAGCAAGGGCGGCCCGCCCTGGTCATTCAAGGCTCCGCACAATCCCTCCCGTTTAGCGATAATACATTCGATACTGTTGTCAGCACATTTCCATCCGAGTATATTTATGACCCTCATACCATCTCCGAGGTTGCGCGCGTCCTGCGTTCGGGCGGTCGCCTGATTGTGGTTGAGGGGGCGAATCTGCTTCCGATTAACCCTATGCAATCATTCTTGCTCCTGCTGCAAGCACTGATTTATGGCACATCCGCCGTTTTTGGGCCACGTCGTCGCCACAACCTTGACGAAGAGGTTGCGCGTAGCCGTAGTGGACCGGCAGCAAGTGAGCATATCCTACACGTCAATCGAGACACGAGTACAGGCATCACCAGCGAAGAACTCCCTGATGCCTGGTTTGGACAGAGCATTCCGCTGGAAGCACATGGTCTGCGCCGCCGCTCCGAGCGCGTGCGTAGCTCCCGCTGGGAGGTCTATATCACCATCGGGGAGAAAGCCTAAACAGTCAAAATCAGTGATGCGCCATTGTCTGCTATGAGTTCGATCTCAACGAGTATGTATGGCGCATCTCGCAAATAATCCCGATGTCCCTCATTTTCTATTCGCACAGGGCATGACACAATGTGCTTTTTTCATTTTTTGTCAGTCATGTGTCCCCTTCTTCGCGTATTTTTGTTATCATAGATGGAAGAGAAAAATTATTTGCTGTAATACGAATATATATTATCAGTAACTTATTTAATAACAACGCAAAAAAATTACCAATATATTAGGAGCGAATCAATAGTTAATTTTCTCGAATATCCATTGACAACTTAACTAATCAGCAATATACTGTAGCACAGCG
>DAIDJF010000110.1 GCA_027451525.1 Ktedonobacterales bacterium | reverse complement strand
CTGTTTCTCTTATGTCAGTCGCTTTTCTCGCACCCTGTCTATTCTTGCTTCTCTACAGACAGCATGACAAACGCAAGAACGGACATGCGGGAAAAGCACACCGTTTCTCGCTGTGGGCATAGAATGTATGCCCACATACCCAACAGGTCTGTTTGTCCAGTTGAGAAAGGAAACACCACCCTATGGCAGAAATGAAAAAAATCCCACACATCAAAATCGACGCGAAAGAATATTCGCAGATGAAAACCGATTGTGACGCGCTCAAAAAGCACATGGAAGAGGCTGATTCTGATATCGCCTATCAAGGCTATAAGCGTGCGTGGACAACCTTATCCCAGTACTACGACAAAGCAACGCAAGAGATTCGCTCAGCAGAAAAAGCTGAAGCACGCAAGCAATCGCGTGAAAAACGGCAGGCACGCGCTAAACAAGCCCCAAAAGCAAGCTAACATTTTCGCACGTGCAAGGGGTTTTCGTGGCAGTCCCCTTGCACCATACTGGCAGGAAGACACGTTTTTACGCTCGTTTTTTCGGGTCACAAGTGGGGCACTTGTCACAAGTTTAATTTTTTTCGAGAGGAGTTTTTTCCACCATGCCAAAGAGTTCAGGGAAAATTCGTAACGCTATTGGGCGCGTGCTTGGGTTCACTTCACCCACTACACCCATAGCGACGAGCAACACCATTAACATAGACATACCCGCTACAAGCCTCAAAGAGCGCATGGAAGCGCGTTTTGAGGCAATGATGCAAGAGGTAGATGAACTGAGTCAGGAACAGCCTGGAGTAGAAGAGAAAGCGGAATATGGCTGGATCGTCGGTATCCGTATGCTGTTGCCAATTGTTTTCTTTCTGGCATTCGGCTATGAAGATGGCTTGTTTATGACAGGCTTCCGTGACTTGAGTCTCGAACCCTTTATTCTGATTATGTACGTCATCGGCTATGGATTGGAAGGGTTACGAGTGGCAATGGTCTACTCGATGAACTTCAGCAAGGGAGGAGGACTCACCAAGAATTATCGGAGCCAGTTTACCTTTTGGGTCGTGATGAGTATCGGCTGTGGCATTGCCCAGCTCGCTTCAGCGTTAGTGATTCAAGCATTAGGCTCGAATGCTGCTCTGAATGGCAATAGTCTGGTGGCAGACGGAGCCAGAGTGATTATGGACAAGATTCCGTTCCTGATCTATGTGGCGATTGCTATCCGTGTGGGCTTGTGTGCCATTGCAGACTGGGCATGTGCGGGACACTTGCACAAACGCAAAGAGACAGTCGAACAAAAGGTAGTCAAGATTACCACACGAGCAAATAACTTGCAAACCATCATGCAAGCACATCTCAACGCACAAACCATGATTGATAACTCGCGTCACTATCAAGAGATGATTGCCGATGAACGCGCTGACTTGAAAGAATTACGCACACGTCAGAAGCAATTATCAGATAAGGCGTTTGATGCTGGTATGCGACATATGGGCGTCCATGTCGAAGAAGTGGACGGGTCAAGTGCACCCTTACTACAGCAGCATCACGAAGAAGACTAGAGAAGAGGGATTCCGATGCCAGCAAAGAGACGACGACGCTATACCAAATACAGCCAAGATGATACCTACCTTGCCCTTTATGCTCATCAAGCACAAACAGGCGTGCGTATCGTCGCTGACTCAGTGTATGGGAATCGCTTGACACTTGATACCGATACCTATGGACAGTTGCAAGCGGTCATCCTGGCAAGGTCAAGCGAGTGGTATGAGTTGAGTCTGAACGCGCTCACCTGGAAACATGATTTACAAGCTGCTGTCGTCGGAACCCATGATTCTTGTTTACCCATACGAGTCTATGCCGTTGATAGCATGGTCTGGTATGACCCGTTTGAAATTCGTTTTCGTATTGCCCCATCAGAAACTCCAAAGGATGACCCGTTTGAGCAACGACGCAAAACCCACTACGGGCATAATGTGTTGCTCGGTGCGTTTATCTGTGGGCGTCAAGATGCGATTGATCGCGTGATGACCCTCCCAGAACGGACACGGCTGCGCATAGAAGCAGAGAAAAGAAAGTTGCTCAAACGGCGTCAGGGACGGCCTTTCAAAGTCTGATCGAAACAATTCACAGAAAGGATAAGTATCATGGTATCTTCTAAAAAACCTACTGCTCAACAACCATCGTATGAGGGAAAGAATGCAGCAATATACATACGTGTAAGCACAGACAAGCAAGAAGAAGGTTACTCGAAAGAGTTTCAAGAAGAACAGGCTATCGCATGGATTAAAGATCAGATGTGCGTTTTCGACAGAGATAAGCATATCTGGTCTGATACCCATACAGGTATGGAGATTTTTGAAAGACCTGGATTAACTGCATTACGTCATGCAGCAAAACGTGGTGAAATTGATGTGGTAGTGATGTATAAGCTAGATCGTTTTTCTCGCATTGGTTGGCAACAGGAAATGGTTAGAGAAGAACTTAAACAGCATGGTGTCACTGTGGTCACTATCAAAAAAGACGAACATTCCGATGATGATAGTCCACTTGGTGCTGTCATTCGTGCATTCTATAGCTTCAAAGCAGAGGAAGAACGCAATGACATTATTATGAGAACACAAGATGGTATCAAAACGAAAGTGAACAAGGGCCATCTTCTTGGAGCTGGTAAGCCTGCCTTTGGTTATGTATGGAATGCAAGCGGAAAAGATCGCACCCATTATGTTATCAATCCAGATGAAGCTGCTATTGTCCATCGTATTTTTAAGATGTTTGTTGAAGGGGCAACATTACGTACTATAGCTATGACCCTTACAAAAGAGGGGGTTCCTACTCCAACTAGACGTAACCACCTATGGAAGATTTCCACGCTCAAGGTCATTTTAACTAACGAGTCTTATACAGGGAAAGCGACATTTTTTAAGGAAAGCTATGTTAAAGTCCCTGGGCAGAAATCGAAGCAACGTGTGTCACGCCCAAACCATGAGAGGGTTTATCTTCCTGACGGTTTAATTCCTCCATTGATAGATCAGGAAACGTTTGAACGAGCACAGAAGCGTCTAGTTCAAAACAAACAGCTTGCAGCTCGTAATAGTAAAGACCCGAAGGTTGCTTTATTGCGATGTGGGCTTATAAGATGTGGGCATTGTGGATATTCGCTCATGGCTACTCATATAAGCCAAAAAAACGTCTACCGATGCTATCGACGTACTAGAGGTGAGGGTGATTGTGAAGCGGGCGTAATCTCGGTGAGGAAAGTAGATACCGCAGCATGGGAACATGCTGTAGCGATTATCCGAAATCCCATGCTAGTTACTCAGGCTGTTGAGAAAAAAAGACAAAGTGATCCAACGAAGGATAACCGTAGAGCACTAAAAAAGAAATTGGAAGATATAGCCCTAGAGATAGAGAATTGCACGCAAATGATACGAGAAGCAAAAACCCCTAAGATAAGGGCTATCTTTTCCGATGAGTTGGAGCGACTTTTAAAAGATCAGGAGGGAATTGAAAAAACGTTACGTCAAGTATCCGAACAGCAAGATATATGGGCAAAGGAACAGGAAAGACTCGACAACTTTGTGAAATGGTGTGACAAAAAACGAGAATTACTAGATGACCCAACACATGAGATAACCTATGAGGAAAAAAGAGAAGCTTTAGAAAGACTAGGCATAGAAGCGCGTGTATGGCGGCGTCAGGGGAAGCCATATTTTGAAATTACGTCTACTCCCCCTGAATTTGTGTCCAGCATGGTATGGAACAATGCCATGCCAGTTTGCGCCGTCTGGGAACCGACTATGTTGATCTCTATCAGTGCCACCGCTATGATGCAGACACGCCCGTCGAAGAGGTGTTGCGCGCATTAGATGACCTGATTACGCAGGGCAAGATACTCTACGCGGGCGTTTCAGAATGGTCTGCTGTGCAGATCAGCGACGCGGTCTATACGGCACGAGCGCACAATCTGGATGGCATTGTTTCTAATCAGCCAATTTATAACATGCTTACGCGCTATATCGAGCAGGATGTTATTCCGTTGTGCGAGCGTGAGGGTATCGGGCAGGTCGTGTTCTCGCCGCTGGCACAAGGCGTTTTGACTGGGAAGTACAAGCCGGGGCAGCAGCCAGCGCATGGCACACGCGCAGCTGATCCCTCGTCAAATATGTTTATGAGCAATCTGATGGCTGATCGCACGCTGAGCGCGGTACAAGAACTGCAAAAACTGGCGCAGCAGAGCGGTTATAGTCTAGCGCAGATGTCTCTGGCCTGGATCCTGCGCCAGCCCAATGTCAGTTCCGCGATTATCGGAGCATCGCGCCCTGAGCAGGTTGCGGAGAATGTCAAGGCCAGCGAGATCAAACTCACGGATGATGTGCTCACGCGCATCGATGAAATTCTCGAAGGTATTGTGTAGAACGAACTTGAGAGTGTGTGAGGGAGCGTGCAATCACCATGCAAGTGCTGATTGCACGCTCTCAAGCGTTTTTACACGGAGCTTTGCGCTTCCAACCTCTTCCTCTGTTGGGCAAATGTGGCGGCGATAGTGCTGATAGCTGGTGCGTCCAGAACGCCGCGCTCCGTGATAAGACCTGTGACTAGTTGATGGGGCGTGCGATCAAAATAGAAATTGCGCACGGTGACACCTGCCAGCGGTTTTTCTAGCACTTCTTCCGGTTCTTTCTCCTCTAAAAGATGCAGATCACCCGTCCAGTTCTGCGGCGATATTTTAAGTGTCTCGCTGGTGACATAGAAGGGGATGCCGTGTCCACGTGCCGCCCAGGCTAACAGTGCTGTGCCAGCTTTGTTGAGAACATCCCCGTTTGCCAGTATGCTATCCGCGCCAACTACGACAGCGGAACAATCTGGCAGAAAAATATCGGCCTGCGCGTCGGTAATCAACGTGACAGCAACGTCCTGTTGCGCCAATGCCTCTGCCATTGCGCGTCCCTCGTAGCGTGGCCGTCCCTCCAGCGTGACAATACTGGTGAGCTGAGAACGGCAAGCCAGCAGAACATCAAGCGTCGTACCAGAGATGCTACACGTCATAACCTGCCCTTTGATGAGCGGTTGTGCATGTTGGGCGATACGAGTTGTGGCTGTTTCATAGTCCTGTAGCCAGCGATCAGCCTGATGCGCAATCGCCTGTGGACTATCCGCCGTGCTGAGCAACTGGGCCACTGCATTGGCAAGGGCCGCCATCGCTGGTCGAGCGTGAGCCAGTGTAAGACCTGTGTGATAAAGTGGTTTCAGCGCGCCTTCTGATGTATTAGTCGACAATGTCTGAGCAAGATCACGCAACAGCACGATAGCTTCACGTACCAACCAGCGTGAGCCGTGTGCGCGATCACCTGTAATATGTGCTATGCGTTGCTCAAGTATCGCTTGTTCTATCATAAAATACCTCTCATGTAGTGTAGTGTTCTTTAAAATGGTAATTGATACTTTTGCATGGGGGAACGGACGGGCAACCACAAGGGACAATACTGTTTACATAGGGAGCATTGGTTGGGTTTGGCAGGGCGACCGCGAGGGTCGCTTCTACAATGATGACGGGTAAAACAGGCATCGTATCATTGTAGGGGCGACCCTCGCGGTCGCCCTGCTTCCTATATAAACGGTATTGTCCCTTGTGGTTGCCCATCCGTTCCCTATCCGTTGTGTTCTCACGCCACAAAAAAGGTCGCAATAACATTTGACAGAGCATTACACCGCGTTATTTTCGTTTCATACGGGCATTAAGAATATTTCGGGTGCCATTTGTGGGCAGGATGTGTGTTTATCAGGCATCCTGCACCATTGTCAGTGTATAGGTAGTATTGTTGGTGTTCATAAAGAAGCCCACGGACCAGAAGGCATCTTTAGCCACTGAGATGGCATTGAGCATATTTTCGCCCGTGCCAGCATTGGGCGTGGCAGCAACCTGCCAGTTTGAGCCATTCCAATGCTCGCCCAACGTCTGAATCACGCCAGCAGCGTTGAAGTAGTAGCCGACAGCCCAGATGTTATCTTTGTTGGCGGCGGCAATGCCATTAAACACGGCAACGCCTGTCGTGGGGGTGGGACTGGTCACGATGCTCCATTGTGTGCCATTCCAGTGCTCAATCAGCGTCGGTGTCGCTCCGCTGCTATTCCCAACAGCCCAGACATTATCAGGAGAAGTCGCGGTAACTGCATTGAGATAGTTGCTCTCGCCTGCGCGATTCTGGCTGGTCACGAGCGTCCACTGTGAGCCGTTCCAGAACTCTGTCAGCGTGTTAGAGAAACCGCCCGCGTTGCTATAGCTACCAACAGCCCAGACCTTGTCGGGGGCAATGGCAACGACGCCGTTGAGGAAGTTATTGTTCGTGCCAGGATTGACGCTAGGGACAACCTGCCATTGCCAGCCGTTCCAGTGCTCGGTTAGCGTGCGATACACTTTTGCCGCCGTGTCGAAGTACTCTCCGACTGCCCAGGCATTTTTCTTCGAGAGAACGGTAACGGCATTGAGGAGGTTATTGCCTGTGCCAACATTGGGGCTATCGACAATCTGCCATTGCCAGCCGTTCCAGTGTTCGATGAGTGTGTGCCCACCACCGCCTCCACTATTGCTAAATTCGCCAACGGCCCAAACATCATCGGCTGAGCGACCCGCAACGCCCATCAAGAAGTTATTGCCATTGCCAGCATTGGGGCTATCGACCGTCCGCCATCTTGACCCGCTCCAGTGCTCGATGAGTGTGCGCCCCGAAGGGCTGCCGCCAGTAACGAGAAAACCTCCTACTGCCCAGACATTCTGTTCACTTAATGCCACGACCCCCTGTAAACGACTGTCAACAGTCGATGGATTGCCACTGTTGACGATGGTCCAGTTGGCATTGGCCCAGGTAGTGGCTGCCTCGGCACCTCTTGCCTGCATCAAGATAAGAATGCAGGAAAAAAGTAATAAACCTGTCATCAGTGAGACTTTTTTTCGATGGAATATCATTTTATGCTGTCTCCTTTCTCATCAATAAATAACATCACTGTTTACCAGTAAGGCTACGTTATAAAATTATAATGTATTTTCGGTCGCTTTGTCCATACAAGGGACCGATTTGCCAAAAGCGTCTCTTGAGATGTGATCTGCCTTCTGTTATGCTACAACGAGAGCGTTACAAAGACATCACATTTAGGAGCAAGTGCATGGAGTATTCACAAGAAGAAATTGTTGCCCGCTTAAATAGTACCCGTGAGGGGTCGGTGTGGGATGTATTAGATATCAAACTGGTCTCGGCGGAGAAAGAGAAAGTGGTGGCAACGATGCCGATTGGCCCCAACCATCGTCAGCAGGTCGGCTATTTACATGGTGGCGTCTCAGTGGTGCTGGCGGAGTCGCTGGCCTCGCTGGGCACGGTCTTAAACATCGACGCAGACAAACAGATGGCTTTTGGTCTGGAGATCAACGCTAACCATCTGCGTCCCAAACGCGATGGCATGTTGACTGGCACGGCAACGCCTATTTTTCGTGGACGCACGACGCAGGTCTGGGAGATCAAAATTACCGACGAGCAAGAGAAATTGATCTGCATCTCGCGCTGCACGGTCGCCGTCGTCAATCGTCCCCCCGACAACGGCAACCTTTTTGCACGCGAACAGGGGTGAGTGTGTTAGGTTTATGAAGCTAATCAGCTTCTGCAAGCAGCATATTTTGTTGGATATTTTCTTTTTTAAGTGACTTTCTGGACCGCCGTGTGGAAGATGAATGCATATTGGCGGTCTCGGAAGGCACGTAATTCAAAATAATAACCTCTTTGTTTGTTACTCTCGTATCTTCGTTCTTTCCAGTATCCATTCCTGATTTAGCTTCTAGTGGAATGATAGTATAATCTGCAAACAATTCTCGAATAAATGGCATATCATAAGATGAGACAATCCAGCGACATTGTGCATGTTTGAGTTTCGATGCCAGTAAGATGTGGTCTTTCTTTTCGCGCATATTATGCACATAGTTACAACCATTGTCTGGATAAGGAGGATCAATATACATCAAGGTCCCTGGACGATCATAGCGAGCAAAGCATTCTTGCCAATCTAGATTCTCTATGATAACATTCCTTAGTCGGTCATACACGGGTTTGATACGCTGTTCTAATGTTTGCAAGGCTCCAAACAGCCTATTGCCGTGACCGCCATCGTTGATACTTGTTTGAAAGCGAGGGTAGTTGAATTCACCGCCCCAGCTTGCCATAATGAGATAATAAAAACGATGGGCTCGTTCAATCTCTGTAAGTTTACTTGTATCTAGATTGGCTAATCGCTCAAATTCAGCACGTGAAACTAAATCCCATTTAAAGGAGGCGATAAATTCTTCTGATCGTGTTTTAATGACACGGAAAAAGGTAACCAAGTCTTGGTCGAAGTCATTAAGAACTTCAACATTGCTGGGGGGTTTGCCGAATAAAACCCATGCCGCGCCAGAAAATAATTCTACATAGCAGGTATGCTCTGGGAACAAACTGATAATATGTTTCCGAAGGCGAGATTTTCCGCCCACCCATTTAATGGGGCTATTGACTATTTCATATTCACTTGGGTTAGCTACCATGGTCAATCCTTCGCAGTATTTTAGAAATATCTATGAATAAATTGTCTCCAACAGAGACAAAAGAAAGATACCATATTTCAAAGTGGTTGTCAAGTCTTATGAATAAAAATGCTGAGAGTAAGTTTCATATTGAGCGTTTTGGGGAAAAATTAAGAGCACTGCGCAATAGTCGTAAATTGACTTTGCAGGGCCTGGCTAATGCTATGGGCCTTACATCTCATGGATATATTAGTGAGCTAGAGAACGGAAAAAAAATACCTACTGTCGATTTCGTTCTTCGATTAGCACGCACTTTCAATGTCACTACCGATGAGCTTTTAAAGGATGAACTAGATTTATCAAGAAAAAGTGAACAAGAAATATGAACAGCTTTATAAAAATCAGATGAGGTGTATTAATGAGCAGGGCACAAAGTGACTATCAAGAACCGCACGCTTTAACAGAACAAGAATTTGAGAAAATAAGACTCCTTTTAAGTGTCTATCAAGATGGTTTTGGAATGCAAGCACTAAAAGATGGCTTATCACTGCCTGGCTGGCGAGATTTTGAAAGAGTTGTGGCTGTAGCCCTTAATGGGTTACCGCCTAGAGGAGAAGGTAAAGAAGGTAAGCATATTTTTGATGTTATTGTGCCAATTGGCAACTCTCACTTCAAAGGCATATCATGTAAGATGCGCAGTGAGTTGAACAGAGTCATACATGGTGATGGACGTGTCACGATAGAGTTAACTAATTCCTCCGGCGAATTTTGGAAATATCTCGCAAAAAGAAATATTAGTGTGCTTAACTATAGAGAGAAATCTTCAGATGTAGGAGAAGCTATTATTGACTTGGTTACATCATGGCATGTAAGAGATAGCATTACGGGAAGGAATGTAATTCACCTTGATGAGAGTTTCTATTTAGTCCTCTCTTGGAACGAAAACAATAGTTATCAATTACACCAATTTGCGTTAACCTTACCTGATCCAAAAAGCCTTGTTTGGGATGCACCTTTAAGGAGACAAAAAGGTGAGATGAAACCTGGGAGACGTATCTGTGGGCGTGATAGCGAAGGTAGTATAGTACTTGAATGGTATGGTGAATCAGGCGGACAATTAAAATATTATCCTCTAGCGGCAAAGGCTGTTTGGCAATCCAGAGTTTTTAATTTGGAACCATTACCCCTCTCTCTTGAATACGGATTGTTAGCTAAAGTCAAAGCATATTTTCCCGTACAATGGGAAATGGCTTCTCGCGACATGTAGATCATTTTTTATCTCATGAGAAAAACTTTTCTTTGCGCGTAACCATGCTGTGAGAACAGATGAGAAAAGGTCCAAGAATAGGCAAAACTTGACAGAGGATGTCAGGTTTTGTGTGGTATACTATCTGAGCAATGTCACTTCGATAACAAACAGCCTGCATTCTTTCTGTACATCTTTTTCTGTGTCCCTGACCGCGCAGCGGCGGACACTGAAATGAATTACATCTTCTTTGACGACTCTCGCTGTCTTTCTCAAGGAGGTTCCCTTGCTCAAGCGCGAATTCACTGTGGCTGACGAGTTCCAGTATAACCGTTCCAGCCCAGCACGCTGGGTCATCTCGCATCTGGCCCGTTACAAATTTCTGATTCTCTGTTATCTGCTCAGTGCGGTTGCAGCGAACATTCTCAACTCTTCGCTGCAACTTTTCATCGGTAATGCTTTTAATGTCGTCTTAGGCGGCTCGCATATCGCGACACAATTGCTCAGCATTGCCCTGACTATGCTGCTTATCCTGGGCTTGACGGGTGTGATGGACCTCGGTGCGCGTCTGCTGGCGGAGATTGTTGGCAAACGCTTTGCCCGTGATGCCCGCGATGAACTCTATCTCAGTCTGCTCGGCAAGAGCCAGACCTTTCATAACCGCCAACGCGTCGGTGATGTCATGGCTCGTGCCTCGAACGATATGGACCAGTTGAGCAATATGGTTGTTCCTGGCCTGGATACCGTCTGCGATTCATTCTCCGCACTGGTCGTTCCGATGGCCTTTATTGCCTTTCTTAATCTGCAACTGCTTGCTGCTCCTGTACTCTTTACTGTTCTCTTTTACTTTGCCCTGCGCAGCTATTCGCGCCAGTTAAACCCGGTCTCCGATGCCATGCGCGAGGAGTTTGGCACGATGAACGCGGTCCTGAACGAGGCCATTTCAGGCGTTGAAGTGGTCAAGGCAACGGGACAAGAGGCGCAGGAGATGCGCAAGTTTAACGAGAAGTCGGCGCGCTATCGCGATCTCTTTGTGAAGAACGGCCTGATTCAGGGCCGCTATCTGCCCATCCTGATTCTTGCAATCATCATGGCATTGGCCTTCCTGCACGCGCTAACTCTTGTGCTGCTGCACCAATTCACAATCGGCGGTCTTGTCGCCTACATGGGCCTGATGGCGGTTCTGCGCTTCCCCGCCTCGATCTCTATCTGGAGCTTTAGTCTGATCCAGCTTGGCGTCGCTGGTGCGGAGCGCATTCTCTCATTGCTCAAAGAGGAGACCGAACTGGACGAAAACGAGCAGGGCCAGCGCGCCGAGATGCGTGGCGAGATCGTTTTTGAGCACGTCACCTTTAGCTATGGCACAACACCTGTGCTCAAGGATGTCTCGTTCCGCGCTGAACCCGGACAGACTGTTGCGATTGTCGGACAGACTGGAGCGGGCAAAAGCACGCTGACCAAACTGGTCAATCGCATCTATGATGTCGAGAGCGGGCGCGTGCTGGTTGATGGCATTGACGTGCGCGACTGGAATATGGACGCGCTGCGTTCGCAGGTCTCCACGATTGAGCAGGATATCTTCCTCTTCTCGCGCACAATTGCTGAGAACATTGCCTATGGTCTGGGTCAGAAAACCGACCGCGCCGCGATTGAAGCGGCTGCGCACGATGCTCAGGCCCACAACTTCATCATGACCTTCAAGGAGGGTTATGAGACGCTGATTGGCGAACGCGGTGTCACGCTTTCCGGCGGTCAACGCCAGCGCATTGCCATCGCTCGTGCCCTGCTTACCGATCCGCGTATTCTTATTCTCGATGACTCGACCAGCGCGGTGGATAGCGCGACCGAGGACGAGATTCAGAAGGCTATTCGTCGCCTCTTGGAGGGTCGCACCACGCTCCTGATTACTCATCGCCTCTCGCAGATTCGTTGGGCCGATAAGATTCTCGTGCTCAAAAGCGGCGAATTGATCGATCAGGGCACGCACGAGGAGCTACTGGCGCGTTGCGAGACCTATCGCCGCATTTTCGCCCTGCATAAGAAAACGACGACTATACAACCTGCTGTTGATGAAGAGGCAATGAGCGCAATGAGCGCGGAATAGAAGGAGGAGACACGCTATGGGCTTTATCATGGATGGCCTGGATGCCGAGGCCTATGATCGTACATATAAAGATAGCTTGCTGGTGAAGCGCATCATCCGCTACTTCCGTCCGCACCTGCGCTTGATTCTCTTTCTAACCGCGCTGGTCGTGTTCAGTTCGCTGCTCGATACCGCTTTTCCGCTGTTGATTGCCAGCAGCATTAACAATTTGATTGCTTCACACGCCTTGCAAACGGCCCTTTTGCTGGTCGCGTTCATCTTGCTTTCAGGTGTCCTTTCGTGGGTCTGTAACCTGTTTCGCCAGTGGTACACGGCGCGCGCTGTTGGTGATGTCGTGCTCACGCTGCGTCAGGATGCCTTTCGCGCCGTAATGACACGCGATATGTCGTTTTTCGACGAGTTTCCGTCGGGCAAGATCGTCAGTCGTGTCACCTCGGATACCGAGAACTTTGCGACTGTTGTAACCTTGACGCTCGGCCTGCTCAGTCAATTGCTGCTCTTTGGTCTGATCGCGGGCATTCTCTTCTTTAGAAACGCGCAACTCGCGCTGTTGACGCTGATCATCGTGCCGCTCATCGTGGGCGTCGCGCTGGCCTTTCGGCGCATTGCCCGTGTCTCAACGCAGCGTTCGCAGCGTTCGGGTGCGCGTGTTAATGCCAACGTGCAGGAGGTGATTAGCGGCATCACGGTCGCCAAGAACTTTCGCCAAGAGCAGAACATGTATGACGAGTTCAAGAAGGTCAACGCGCAATCATATCAGGTCACTCTACGCGCGGGTTTCCTCTATAATGGCATTTTCCCCGTGTTGCTGGTGATTGCCAATATTGGCTCAACCATCGTGATCTACTTTGGCGGTCTCAAGGTTGTCAGCCATAGCATCTCAGCTGGTGATTGGTTCCTTTTCTTGCAGAGTATCGGTCTGCTCTGGTTCCCGCTGACCAGCATTGCCTCGTTCTGGAGCCAGTTTCAGCTTGGGTTAGCGGCGAGTGAGCGTATCTTTGCCCTGCTTGATGCCGAGCCGCGTGTAGTGCAGAGCGAGCAGCGATCCGTGCCGCGTCTGCGTGGCAAGATCGAGTTTCGCAATCTGCTGTTCAGCTATGATGATCGCCAGACCGTGCTGAGAAACTTCAACCTGACAATTCGCGCCGGTGAGACTATCGCGTTAGTCGGACACACGGGCGCGGGCAAGTCGAGTCTGGGCCGTCTGGTTGCGCGCTTCTACGAGTTTCAAGGTGGGCAACTGCTGATCGATGGGCAGGATATTCGCACTTTTGACCTGCACAGCTATCATCAGCAACTTGGTGTCGTGCCGCAGGTTCCCTTCCTCTTCTCTGGCACGATCGCCGACAACATTCGCTATGCGCGTCCAGAGGCCAGCGACGCGGAGGTTGCTGAGATTGCGCGTCAGATTGGCGGCGGAGACTGGCTCGATGCCCTGCCGGAGGGCCTGGAGACGCTGGTTGGTGAGGCTGGTCGCGCGCTCTCAATGGGCCAGCGGCAACTGGTTGCGCTAGCGCGTGTGCTGTTGCAAGACCCGTCGATCATCATTCTTGACGAAGCGACGGCCAGCGTTGACCCGCTGACGGAGGCGCAGATACAGGAGGGCCTGGATATCGTGTTGCAGAACCGCACCGCTATTGTGATCGCGCACCGTCTCTCGACTATTCGCTACGCCGACCGCATCATCGTGCTGGACAATGGGAGCATCGTCGAAGAGGGCAGTCATGACGCGCTGATGCAGCGTGGCGGGCACTACGCGCAACTCTACAACACCTACTTCCGCCATCAATCGCCCGACTACCAACCCGGACAGGGCTTTGTCCCCGTCGCGCAACCATCGGCGTGAAAAAACGCTTTGTTAGAATAACGCTGGGGCCGCTTTATTGGTGCATCCGCTAAGTACGTAGGGTATAGTGAAAAGGCGTGAATGCGCGTGACAGGCCGTTTCAACCAGTTCATTTTTGTCCGTAAGACTTAGCGGATGCACCTAGTGTGTAACAAATAGAGTGGGAATTCGTTTAGGGCACAGAGATGATCATACTCTGCCCGAAATGCCTGAAAGGAATGTAGGGACCGATTCATCGCGTCCGCCGTGCCCAAGTACCAATTATGCTCTGCTCCATCTCCCGTGCCAGAGGGAAACAGGCATTGTTGGCACATGGGAGCGGACGCGATGAATCGGTCCCTACTGCTCTGTCAAACGTCATTGCGCACTTTTCGGCGTGTGGGGGGCAGGGCGTGATAAATCACGCCCCTACAA
>DAIDJF010000109.1 GCA_027451525.1 Ktedonobacterales bacterium | reverse complement strand
TCCCATTTCCGTGGCAATGGGTCCAAAAAACCTACATGTGTAAGCCCTTGTGGTCGCCCGTGCGTTCACCATTACGCGGCAATGGGTCCAAAAACCCTCCATGTGTAAGGACCCTCGCAGTCGCCCGTCGTGCATTCCCGCTCCGATGGAACGGTCCAAAAAACTACCCGTGTAAGCTCTCGCGGTCGCCCTGCTCGCGGTCTTCCATTGCACCTATGTAAACGGTATTGATCACAAGGGCAAGGGTCCCCTAGCCCGGCCCCATGCTCTGTTCGCCCATCTCTTGCCTGTGTAAGCGGTAGCGCGGTCGCTCTTGGCCTGTTTACAGGGGGATGTTGCCGTGTTTCTTGGGTGGGTTAGTGTCGCGCTTGTTTTTCAGCATTTCGAGGGCGTTGATCAGCTTGGTGCGCGTGAAACGTGGCTCGATCACCTCGTCGATATAGCCGCGACTGGCCGCGATA
The DNA here is from genome assembly GCA_027451525.1 of Ktedonobacterales bacterium. GTDB lineage: Bacteria > Chloroflexota > Ktedonobacteria > Ktedonobacterales > Ktedonobacteraceae > DTNP01. The sequence continues at coordinate 14,327 of DAIDJF010000109.1, read as the reverse complement.
TAGGGATTGGCGAACTTCGCGATATATTCGGCGATTAGCTCTTTGCGCCGCAGTTCAGGGTTCTCGGCACGCTCAATCTCGTCCTTGAAGAGGATATTGACGGCACCCTCGGCACCCATTACGGCGATTTCAGCGGTGGGCCATGCGTAGTTGATGTCGCCGCGCACGTGCTTACTGCTCATGACATCATATGCGCCGCCGTATGCCTTGCGCGTGATAACGGTGATCTTGGGCACGGTCGCCTCGCAGTAGGCATAGAGGAGCTTGGCTCCGTGGCGGATAATGCCGTTATGCTCCTGCCCCACACCTGGCAAAAAGCCCGGCACATCCACAAACGTGATAATTGGGATGTTAAAGCAGTCGCAGAAGCGCACGAAACGCGCTGCCTTGTCGGAAGCGTTGATGTCCAGTACGCCTGCCAGCGCACGCGGTTGTTGCGCCACAATGCCAACCGAGCGACCATTGAGACGTGCGAAGCCGACGAGGATATTTTTCGCGAAATGCTCCTGCACCTCAAAGAAATCGCCGTCATCAACGATGTGACGAATCACCTCGCCCATGTCGTAAGGCTTGCTGGGATTGTCGGGGATGATGCTATCCAGTTCCTCGTCCGCGCGGCGTGGCGAATCTTTAGGCGTAACGAGCGGCGGGTCATCGAGGTTGTTGGAGGGGATAAAACTCATCAATTGGCGAATCTGGCGAATGCACTCCGGCTCAGTGGGACAGGCGAAATGGGCCACGCCGCTGGTCGCGTTGTGGACGCGCGCGCCACCGAGGTCTTCAAACGTGACATCCTCGTGCGTCACTGCCTTGAGGACATTGGGGCCAGTGACGAACATGTAGCTCGTCTCTTCGACCATAAAGATAAAGTCAGTGATAGCAGGCGAGTAGACCGCGCCACCAGCGCATGGTCCCATGATCGCGGATATCTGTGGCACAACGCCAGAGGCCAGCGTGTTGCGCAAGAAAATATCGGCATAGGCTCCCAGACTGACGACGCCTTCCTGAATACGCGCCCCGCCGGAGTCGTTGAGGCCGATGACGGGCGCGCCATTCTTCATCGCCAGATCCATGATCTTGCAGATTTTCTCGGCATGGGCCTCTGACAGCGAGCCGCCAAAGACGGTAAAATCTTGCGAGAAGACATAGACGAGCCGCCCGTCAATCTGCCCATAGCCTGTGACGACGCCATCACCTGGGATTCTCTGCTCATCCAGGCCGAAGTCAGTTGAGCGATGGGTGACAAACATATCCAGTTCGTTGAATGTATCGGGGTCGAGCAGGAGGTCAATGCGCTCACGGGCCGTGAGCTTGCCCTTTTTATGTTGCGCCTCAATGCGCTTGGGACCACCGCCCAGCATGGCGTCGGCGCGTAACTGGTGCAGTTCGGCGACTTTCTCCTGCGTGTTTCTGCTGCCAGATGTATCTTGTGAGCTGCGTTCGCTTGTAGTCATGAATCTATCTCCGTTGACATATATTCCGATGGATGCTCTACGTTAGTATAGCATGCGTTTTCCGCGTGTGTCTAACGAATGAAAACACAGCAATTAACCTAAAGCCTGGAACATATGGCAGTTGAAACGCACAGCGCGATGCAGGTCCGAGATGCGAATATGCTCGTTGGGAGCATGCGCGCCACTATCCCAATAGGAAGGGTTGCCTGGAGCGGAGAGGCCCGGCAGACCAACATGGCGGCGCAATGGTCCCAGCAGCGGCAATGTGCCGCCGAGAATGGGCGTAATCGAAGGTGCGCGGCCCTCGTAAGATTGCGCGATGGCGGCGATGCGCTGCGCAAAGGCATCCTCAATAGGTGTCACCACTGGCTCAGCGGCCCCGAAAACCGAGACTTGAATGTCCGCGTAGCCCTCAGCCTTGAGGTGTGAGCGCAGTTTTTCAAGGATATCGTGCGGGTCTTGATCGGGCACAAGACGGAAATCAATCTTTGCCATCGCCTTCGCGGGTAGCACGGTCTTGGTTCCCTCGCCGGTGTAGCCGCTGACGAGACCTGCGAGGTTGCATGTGGGCATGGTCGCGCCATATTCGCGCAGTGCTGCCCCGCGCTGACTGCTGACGAATTGTGTGATCTGGTAGCGTTCCATCATCTGCTCGTCCATATCGGTCTGTTGCGCAATCGCGGCCTTCTGCGCCTCGCTGAGCGGACGCACGGCATCGTAAAAGCCGGGGATACGCACGCGACCCTCTGGTGTGCGCAAGGTTGCCAGTGCCTGCACGAGTCGCCATGCCGCGCTGGGCAGAATCGCCGCCGTGCCGGAATGAGCGTCAATCGCAATGCCCTGCACGTCGAGTTGCACATAGAGCAGGCCCTTTGTGCCCAGACAGAGCGTCGGATTGTCGTTCATGTCGAAGCCTGCACCTTCCCAGAGACAGCCATCGGCGCGTAACAGGTCGGCATAGCGGGCGGCAATCCCCTCGAAGTGGGGACTACCAATCTCCTCCTCGCCCTCGATAATCCAGCGTAGCGTGATCGGTAGCTCGCCAGTGGTTGCGCGTAAGGCATGAATAGCGGCAAGACGGGCGGCAATCTCGCCCTTGTTGTCTGCTACGCCGCGTGCATAGAGCTTGCCAGCGCGCACCGTTGGCTCGAAGGCGGGTGAGTGCCACAACTCTAGCGGTTCCGCTGGTTGTACATCATAGTGATTGTAGAGCAGCAGCGTATAGGGACTGCGGCCCCGCAGTTCGCCGTAAATCGCGGGCGGAGCACCCTCCACAAGCAGGCGTTGTGTGCTGAAGCCCGCGTCTTGCAGCAAATGCTCGACGAGCGTGGACATCTCCTGAATGCCAACGTTCTGCGCGGCAATACTGGGTTGCCGACAGAGTTGCTCAAGAATCTGTTGCGCGTCATCCTTATGTTCTTCAAGATAACCAGTCAGCGCATCGTGTGATTGTGCCATGCCGTTTTCTCCTTACCTTGCTCCTATGATGCCATTTTCCGCTGGGACCGCCATAACAAATAGAACATGGAATACCCGTAGGGACCGATTCATCGCGTCCGTGGCCCGTGTGCCAACAATGCTCGTTTCCCTCTGGCACGATGCGTATTGCAAGGCATACGTGATGCTTGGGCACGGCGGACGCGATGATGGAGAGTAACAAAATAAATTGGGAAAACCGTAGTGCTCTGTCAAACGTCATTGCACCTGTTTGGGAGAGGCAGGGCGACCGCAAGGGTCGCCCCTACAATGATACGATGCCCGTTTTCCCCGTCATCATGGTAGGGGCGAGGCTTGCCCTCGCCCTGCCCCCCACACGCCGAAAAGTGTGCAATGAAGTTTGACAGAGCACTACACCATCGTGTGACCTGTTCGCATTATTTAAAAAAAAACGATCATCACGCTCCTACGCCAGTGGATGGGGTAACAGCGTTCATTTTTTAACCCGATCATCACGCCCAATATGCCATTTTCATGCCGATCAGGTACAAGTTATGAGCGAATAAAGGCCAGAACCTCGTCGCGCTTCTCTTGCATCAATGTGGCATCTTTCGCTTCGACATTCAGACGCAGCAGCGGCTCGGTGTTCGAGGGGCGCACGTTGAACCACCAGTCGGCGAAATTAACAGTCAAACCGTCCAGATGGTCAACGGATTGCGCGCCCGTACCGAAATGCTCTTCTAATGCCTTGAGCTTGCTCTGCGTATCGCTCACAGTGCTGTTGATTTCGCCACTGCGCACCCACGTGTCCAATGGCTTGAGCAGTTCGGAGAGCGGTTTGTTCTCAATCGAGACGAGTTCAAGCATGGTCAAGAAAGCGATCAGACCTGAGTCGGCAAACCAGTTGTCGCGGAAATAGAAGTGGCCGGAATGCTCGCCGCCAAAGATTGCGTTGCGCTCACGCATCTCGGCCTTGATAAAAGAATGCCCGACGCGCGTGCGCACCGCTGTGCCGCCCAATGCGGTGATAAGAGCCGGAACACTTTTCGAGACAATCAGGTTATAGAGGATCGTCGAGCCGGGTTGTTTGCGCAACAGGCTATTGGAAACGACGGCTGTGACCATTGAGCCATCAACGATCTCGCCATGCTCATCGACAGGGAACATGCGATCAGCGTCACCATCGAAGGCCACACCCATGTCGGCTTTTGTCTCAATCACCTTCTGACATGCCGCTTCCATGTTTTCTGGCTCAATCGGGCTGGCGGGATGATTGGGGAAGTTGCCATCAAGTTCAAAATAGAGTGGCACAAGTTCGCAGGGCAGGTGTTCAAAGACTTTAGGCAGAATCATGCCCGCCATGCCATTGCCCGCGTCAGCAACGATCTTAAGCGGCTTGATCTTGCTCACATCAATAAAAGAGAGCACGTGCTGGACATATGCGTCGGTCACGTCATGCTTGCGAATCTCGCCCTTGCTCGTCGGCGTGGCAAAATTGCCGCTAATGGCAAGGTCGCGAATATCCGCCAATCCGCTATCTTTGCTGATCGGGAAGGCCTGCGCGCGGCAGAATTTCATGCCATTATATTTGCCCGGATTGTGCGAGGCAGTGATCATCACACCCGCCGGATAGTTAAATTTGCCGACCGCGAAATAAAGTTCGTCCGTCGTCGTCATGCCTAGATCGACGGCGTTGACGCCCTGATCGGTGATACCGCGCATGATTGCCGCTGCCAGTGCTGGCGAAGATAAGCGCATATCGCGCCCAACAGCGATTTCTGGCACATTGAGATACTGCGCGGCTGCGCGACCAATCAGATATGCCCCCTCATCAGTTAGCGTGTCACCATAGATGCCACGAATGTCGTAGGCACTGAAAATCTTTGGATCAAGGGTGGGAGTTGCTGAAGTCATAATAGTTCCGCCTCCATATTTCTAAAAGTACCCAGGGTTCACCTGAGCTACGGGGATCGTAGATTTGCCCGACCTCGATAAAATTTGCCCTGGCAAAGGCGCGACGGGCTGGTAGATTTGCCAGAGCCGTCTCCGCGTAAATGCGATTGAAATGCTTGCTAGTGAAGAGATAGTGCGTAAGGATGCGAATTGCTTCCGCGCCGTAGCCTTTACCCCAACTGCTCTTCTCGCCCAAACCCAGGCCCACCTCCACATGAGCAGTGCGCGTGTCAATATTGAAATAGGTAATTGTCCCAATGGGAGTGTGCTGCTCGTCTTCAATGATAAACCAGTACTGACGACCGTTGCCACGCACATAGTTGCGCTCAAAAATCGGCATGAACTCCGCCATTGTGCGCGAATAGGGACGACGTGGATCATATCGCCAGACCTCATCGTCGCGCTCCCAGTTAAACACATTGGTTGCGTCAGTTATACGTGGATGGCGCAAAAAGATGCGCTCTCCATGCAATAATAATTCTGGTGACTGATTGGATACGTCACTACGTCTTGTATCTGTCATAACACATCCATAATCTGTCCAGCGAAACTTGTTCCTGCCGCAAGCGGCCCTATACCAAATGCCTGTGCGAGTGTCTGTCCCAGGTCGGCAAAGGTTGCGCGTGTGCCAAGATCAACGCCTGCACGAATAGGTTGTCCATAGGCTAACAGTGGCACACACTCACGGGTATGGTCCGTGCCACGAAAAGTCGGGTCTACCCCATGATCGGCGGTAAAGAAAAGCGCGTCACCTGGGCGCATAACGGATTGTACCTGCGCACACCAGGCGTCCACCGCGCGCAATGCCTGTGCATATCCCTGACTATCGCGGCGATGCCCCCAGAGCATATCAAACTCAACGAGATTGACAAAGAGCAACCCCTCAAAGTCACGTTCAAGCCAGCGTAACGTCGCCGCCATACCATCGCTGTTCGTCTCAGTATGATCGCGTTGCGTCAGGCCACGTCCCGCGAAAAGGTCTTCTATCTTGCCAATACCGATGACCTCTTTGCCCGCCGCGTACAACAGGTCTAACAGACTGATACCCAACGGGGCAAGCGAGAAATCACGCCGATGTTCTGTGCGTTTGAACGCGCCAGGAACTCCCACAAAAGGGCGAGCAATCACACGGCCGACGGCGTGTTCTCCTGTGAGCATATCACGTGCAACACGACAGATATGATACAGTTCATCCAGCGGGATCACGTCCTGATGGGCAGCAACCTGGAATACACTATCCGCCGAGGTATAGAGAATGGGAGAGCCAGTGCGTACATGTTGCTCACCAAGTTGCTTGATAATCTCTGTCCCAGAAGCGACGACATTGCCAATGACCTTGCGCCCAATGGCTTGCTCGAAACGTACCACGAGATCAGCAGGGAAACCATGCGGATAGGTCGGTAATGGCGTTTGCAGCACAACACCCGTCATCTCCCAGTGACCTGTCGTGCTGTCTTTGCCCGCTGCGGCAGAGGCCATGCGACCGTAACTGCCCAACACATCGACAGAGGGCGGCGTCCCTACAATGGGCGTGCTATTGCCCAGGCCAAGCTTGCCCAGATTGGGCAGAGATAATCCTCCAATGGCCTGTGCGCAATGTTCAAGCGAACTGGCCCCTTCATCGCCATAGGCGGCTGCGTCAGGATTCGCGCCCGCTCCTACGCCATCGAGAACAACCAGTATCGCGCGTGTAAGTTGTGTCATGACTGCACCTTTACAATCTCCAGGCGTGGATAGTCCGGCAAAGATTCGCCAATCAGCGGCAAAGCGTAATCGTAAAATGCCTGCGTGACCATTGTACCACTGGCATCGATATAGTCAGCAGGCAGCAAGCGTAGCATGTTCGCCACACTCTCTAACTCCACCAGACCAGTCGTGCAATAATATGTGGGCATGGTATGGCGCACCAACGTTACCATTTTATCACTTTCGCCGCTTAATAGGGCAGTAATTCCCATTTTCCCTACCAGATAGGCTTCGTCACGATCAACAGAGGAAACCGCATTATAGGCCATGCGTTGCAGATCGCCCGGTTTATCGAAGCGCGCACGAATTTTCAACTCGCGTTTGACCAGTTCAACCAGATATTGTGCGGCCCCACTCAGTAAGGGATGCTGAAAGGCATCGGTTCCCACCTGACCGCTGGCCCCTAATGCCTGACCTTGCTCATCGCGAATAGTCTCAGCAGCGACAACGACGACATAGCCCAGGCGGCGATAGACCGTCTCGACCTGTTCCAGGAAACGTGAGGCGACAAAGCGATGTTCGGGCAAAAGAATAAGATGGGGCGGATCCAACTCATCGCGCTTCCCTAAGGCTGCGGAGGCCGCCAGCCAGCCAGCGTCGCGTCCCATCGTTTCTATCACTTTAACGGGATAATGCCAGGGAATGGAGACCGTATTCATCGTTGAATCCATTGTGGCCTGGGCAATGAAACGCGCCGCGCTGCCATAGCCTGGGCAATGATCGGTAAAGGGCAGATCGTTATCGATAGTCTTGGGAATGCTGATCGTCGCGAGTTCGTATCCCATACGCTGCGCGGCCCGCGCTAGATGGTGTGCTGTATCAGCCGAGTCATTACCACCAATATAGAGCATGTAGCGGATGTTATAGCGACGAAAAATTTCAATTGCACGCTCCACATCGCCTTCATGCAGTTTATAGCGACAAGAACCGAGTGCCGCCGATGGGGTATGCAACAGGCGAGGCCAGAGTGTCGCGGGCTGCTGACGTAAATCAAGGATATCCTCTTTGAGCAACCCTTGAATACCATGATGCATGCCATAGATGCCACCAATCTGTGGATGAGCAAATGCGGCCGCTACTGCTCCGACAAGACTGGCATTAATAACGGCGGTTGCTCCGCCGGATTGTCCAATAATCAGGTTTGCGTGTGATAGTGTTGCCAAATGCGACCCCCAATGTTTCGTAATGGTGCTACCGCCATTATAGCAATGCCTACGCATAGCGTCGAGGGGGAAACATGATATACTAAAAACACATCTTTTCAGTGGAGAGAACTGTGAAACACAAAATTATTCTGGATTGCGACCCCGGTCATGATGATGCTATTGCCATCCTGCTGGCAGCCCATCACCCAGAGATTGACCTGCTGGCGATTACGACAGTGGCAGGCAATCAATCGGTTGAGAAGACGACGCGCAATGCGCTGAAAATCTGCACGTTGGCAAATATTCGCCACGTACCAATTGCGATGGGCATGGAGCGTCCGCTTGTGCGGCCAGCACGCCACGCAGCCGATATTCATGGTGAGTCAGGACTGGATGGCCCACACATTCCCGAACCCGATATCGCACTCTCACCCATGCACGGTGTTGATCTACTTATCCAATTGCTGCTCGCCTCAGAGGGCGATATCACGCTCGTTCCCACAGGACCATTGACCAATATCGCAAGCGCGATCAAACTAGAGCCAGCAATTGTGCCAAAAATTAAGGCAATTTCGCTGATGGGCGGCGCGATTGGCGTGGGGAATATAAACGAAAGTAGTGAGTTTAATATTTGGGCCGATCCAGAGGCTGCGGCAATCGTGTTCAACTGTGGCTGCCCGATTACAATGGTTCCGCTAGAGGTCACCCATCAGGCATTGGCGACGCCAGAGATTGTAGCGCGTCTGCGTGCGGCCCAGCAACCCGTCGCCACCTTTGCCGCTGATCTGCTGGTCTTCTTCGCGGAAACCTATCATCACGTCTTTGGCTTCGAGGCCCCACCCGTGCATGATCCGTGCGCAGTTGCGGCCGTGATCGACCCCTCTATCATTCAGGGTAAACTGATGCATGTTGCCATTGAGACGGTGAGTGAACTATCCGCTGGACGCACCGTGTGCGATATCTACGGCACATCCGGCAAGCCACCACAGGTGCGCGTGGGCTATGCTCTCGCGGTCGAGCGATTTTGGGAGATGGTGATTAGCACGCTATTGAGCTATTCATAGCCAGCGGCAGGCTCAAACATTTGCGCAATCGTCGCGCAATCGATGGAGGATGCATTTCGTTCTATTTTCATAATGGAAACAGTAACCTCTCCACAAACATCGTACAAATATCACGAAATGCATCCTCTATGACATGTACAGACAACGTTTCTTGCCAGAGCGTGACCTTTAATAGCCAGCACTGCGCTCAAACGCCTGTGCAATTACGCCATAGCCCGTACTTGTGGCATGGACATCATGGAAAAAGCTACATTCCCATGTATAAGAGCAGATATGCGAGGTAGTTGCACCACCAAAGGCGGAAAACACATCGACGAGTGTTGCATAGCCACTAATATCATTCGCGATGTGTTGGTTGACCATCTGAACATATGGAATGGTGTTTGGACAGGCGTTTTGATAGGGATCGTAATAGTTCATTACCAGGAGATCGCCTGTCAGTTTTCCATTGACGGTTAAGGCCGCGTGCAACTTTGGCAGAATCGTCTGCCGCAGATTCGTATCCAGCGTTGCCAGGTCGCTCTGGAATTTGCTGACATTGATTGAACAGCTACTGAGCGTGATATCAGGCAGAAAATCGTTGGCGCCGATGTCAAGCGTCACCGGACTAACCTGACCGGGCAAAAGCGAGAGGTAGAATAGTGCGGCATTCAGTTGCGCTCCCACGTAAGGAAATTTACGCAGGAATGGATAAGGGCAACCGCCATTAATCAGCGTATTACTCGTTTCGCCTGGACAGCCCATATTCGCATAGTGACTCACCCCATGATTTTGCAAATTAGCGTAAAAGTAGTTGGCGTATCCCTCATCATAATTGAGGTCGGGTTGATAGCCAAAGGCAAGCGAATCACCAAGCGCAAGATAATACTGTTTCGGCCCTACGAGCGCAAAAGAACGCGGCGCGGCAAACGCAGAGGGGGCAAGCACAAACAATAACGCGAGAGCAGAGAACAACGACGGGATAAACACACGGGAGACGCGAGACGGCATCGTTTTCGCAGTAGACATGAGCATGAACGACCCTCCTGTCATAAGAATGAGTATCTGGTCTGGCACTGACACAAGATGCTCGTTCGTCGAGAGACTCTAAACAGCGTTAAAAGAAACGGAGAGAGGTTACTAAGATCAAGTATAGCCTAACAAGCAGGCGAAAAGCAAGAGAAAAAAGCATTTATTCTCTCGGAACGATATGATAAGATAAAGAGCAAGTTTTAGCACGAAGACCCAACACGGATGCATCTTAACCACTAGAGCGTGGTGCGTTACAGCATTATGCTACTTTCTTATTTTATAGGTGAACTATATGACAATAGGGCATACCAGCAGTATCCACCTCGGCTTACTGCTCCACAATCATCAACCCGTCGGTAACTTTCCCTGGGTGTTCCAACAGGTCTACGAAGAGTCTTACCTCCCGATGCTGGAGGCATTGGAACGCCACCCAGGCGTACGCCTTTCTCTTCACTACACAGGCTCATTGTTGGATTGGCTTACTGAAACACATCCAGAATTTCTAGAGCGCGTCGCGGCCCTCGTTGAGCATCAGCAGGTCGAGATTGTCAGCGGCGGCTACTATGAACCTATCTTGCCCTCCATTCCCGACGCGGACAAACTCGCCCAAATTCGTCGCCTGACTACGCATATTCAAGACCGCTTCGGTATCAAACCTACAGGTATGTGGATCGCAGAGCGGGTCTGGGAACCCAATCTGCCCCGTTTCCTGCGCGAAGCTGGCATTGAATGGACGATCTTAGACGATGTGCATTTCAAAAATGTTGGTCTTGAGGACCACGATCTCTATGGTTACTATGCCACCGAAGATCAGAGCAGTGCCTTGAAGGTTTACGCCACCAGCAAAGCCTTACGATATACAATCCCCTGGCGTGCAGCGGCAGAGACGATTGAGACCATGCGCTCACTGGCAACGCTTGAAGGCAATCGTATCCTCGTGATGGGCGATGACGGCGAGAAATTTGGGAGTTGGCCTGAGACGCATCCCTACTGTTGGGGCAGTGACGGACATTCGGGCTGGGTTGACGAATTTTTTACAGCCTTAGAACAAAACAGCTCCTGGCTGCATACCACACCACTCGGCGAGTACGCGCAAGCTTATCCCGCGCTTGGGCGCATCTATATTCCCACTTCGTCTTATATCGAGATGACCGAGTGGGCACTGCCGCCCCACAAATCCTACATGTTTGGGAAGCTGCTGCATCAATTGGAACACGACAAACAGGAGAATATCCTGCAATTCATGCGCGGCGGCTTCTGGCGCAACTTCCTCGTGCGCTACCCGGAAATTAACACACAGCATAAGAAAATGTTGCGCGTTCACGAAAATGTCTATACCAATGCCAGCGACAACGAACAAGCTCTCATGCATCTGTGGAAAGCTCAGGCCAACGATACCTACTGGCACGGCTTGTTTGGCGGCATCTACATGGGCCATGTGCGCTCTGCCATCTATCATCACCTGATTAAAGCGGAGAACCTCGCTGACCGCACCCGTTATAGCGACACGCCCTGGCAAAGCTACGAGTTCACCGATTTCGACCGCGACACACAAGATGAACTACTGATTGAGAGCGATCAGCACAATCTCTATATTGATCCCCGGCGCGGTGGCACAATCTTTGAATGGGATATACGTCGTAGCGCGCACAACCTCGCCTGTGTAATGACACGCCATCAAGAAAGCTATCACCAAACATTGCGCGAACACGAGCAGGAACGTCGCAAGCAAGCAGCTCTGAAACAACTGCAGCAACAGACGCAACCTGCCGGACAGGAGAGCAGCGAACCAGCCTCTCCCCACACAACGGTGCGCACAAAAGAGCCTGACCTGGATCAGTATCTCATTCTTGATCGCTATCGCCGCTCCTGCCTCGTTGACCATTTTTTGCCAGCCGGGCTGACGCTGACAAACTTTGCGCAACAACGCTATGAAGAGCAGGGAAATTTCGTTGAACAGCCCTATCGGACACACGTCGAGCAGAGTGCGGATGGACTGACAATTACGCTTTCACGTGAAGGGCAGGTGCGGCGTGCGGGAGCCTTAGGACCATTGCCCCTGCATCTGACCAAACAGCTATTCCTTCCACTCAGTAAAGAGCAGATGCGTGTGCGTTACACCCTACAAAATCAAGGGCAGACGAGGCTGCAGACACAATTTGCCATTGAGTGGAACATGCACCTGCTGGGTGGCGGAGGCAACGATCAGGCATACTACCGCATTGCTCATCACGAGCTTGAAAACGGGCACTTTGATAGCACGGGCGAAGTCGCCAACGTCTCGAACTTCCACATCGGCAATAGCTGGCTAGAACAGGATATGGGCTTCTCATTGAGTGAAGCTGCAACGCTCTGGCGGTTCTCGATTGAAACCGTGACTGGCTCGGAGGCAGGTTTTGAGCGCAATCATCAGGGCAGTTGTTTTACCTTCCTCTGGCCTTTGATGCTGGAAGCGGGAGCCACCTGGACAGTTGAGATTATGTGCGACAGCGCGCCAGTACCTGGAGCATAACACAACAAATATTGTATTATAAGGGAGGCGAGGCGTGTCTTCGCCTCCATTCGCATATTTTTTCGTGTTGACCATTGCCGTTATCTTGCAAATCGCAACCCACACGGCCTTTCTCAGCGAAAGATAACCATGATGCAGAAGCGCGTTCTTGCCCTACAACATATTTGGGATGACCCATTAGGTTTGCTTGCGACATTTCTTGACGAATACGATATTGCCTATGATATCGTGAATGTTGAACATGCCACTATTCCAGATCCAACTGCCTATGACGCTCTCATTGTATTAGGCGGTTCTCAACATGTTAACGATGACGAGAAATATCCCTATTTTATTGAGGAGAAGCGGCTGATTTGCAAGGCTGTAGAACGAGGTATTCCCTATCTCGGCATCTGTCTCGGCGGTCAGCTATTGGCGGTTGCCCTCGGTGCTACAGTAAAACGGCACACGATGACAGAAATCGGCTTTTTCGATATCCCCTTGACCGAAGAAGGCAAAACGGACCCCTTATATGCAGGATTGCCAGGATTTCACAAGGTTTTTCACTGGCACGAAGATACCTTCGATATTCCACAAGATGGGGTGCATCTGGCGGCAAACGAAAACACACTCTATCAGGCCTTTCGCTATGGCACATGTGCCTATGGGCTGCAATATCACATTGAACTGAACCCCGCGATGCTTGATACCTGGCTTCATCAGACAGGAATGAAAGAAGATATTATTGCGAACATTGGTGTAGATGCCTATCTTGCCCTCAATGCTACACTCGACCAGCATTACCCTACGTATGTAGAACATTCGCGCTTACTTTTTGCAAATTTTCTACGGTTAGGAGGACTAATTCGCTAGGAATATCCCACATTTTGCTTAAACCCTTTTCTTTTTGTTATATTTTCTGCTATACTTGCACTTATAACCTATTCCATATACGCGGTGGTCTTTCTGTCAGTGTGTTTCTTGCGTGTAATGAAAATATGTGTGATGAATGCATTACAGCATCTTTCGGAGACAATGCGATACAGGAGACTGTGACTCATCATAACAAAGATTTGTTTTTCTTTATGTTATTATACTAATGCTGTTTCTAAGGAAGAACATACATGCACTATTCTGTCTTACTACCAGTCGAAAGGCAGCATTCAACGAAGATGCCGCAAAATAAAGTACATACGCAGGCCCAAACACCTATGAACGCTTACGTTTCTGAACTGACACCTTTTACTTTTTCACATCGTAGCATCGCATGTGAACGCCACCCAGAGCGCAATGAAGACAGCATCTTAATTGATCATCATAGTGGGTTAGTAGCGGTCTTCGACGGCGTTGGAGGAAGTGCAGCGGGCGAAATTGCTTCACGGACAGCAGCACGTGCCGCCCATTATCACTGGCGCGAAGTATTAGCGCAGCACCAAAAGGGGCGCAAACGCCATTCTATTCCTGAACAAAATGACGCTTTAAATCTCAATACCATTTTACAGCAACTTATTCAAACCGCTGATGATGCAGTCCGCACAGATGGAGCACAGCGTGCAGGAACCGATGATCTAGCAACAACCGTTGCGATGGTCGCGTTTAGCCGTCAGGCGCAAACGCGCGATTATAACATGGTTTATGCCCATGTCGGCGATAGCCGCATCTACTTATTGCGCGCGGGCGAACCGCTTAAACGTTTAACAAGCGATGATGGTCTGCTAGCAAAACTCATCGAGAACCAGATGATTACCGAAGAGGATGCAGTAAAAATTGACCAGGTAATGCGCGCCGATCAACTCTCCGAGACAGAATTTAGCTACTTCCGCTTACGGGGTGGTATTACACAAGCTCTTGGTGGTCCACAATCTCCCACAATTCATGTGAACGAAATCTCCATTGCCCCTGGGGATCGTATTCTACTCTGTACCGATGGCATCCATGATAATCTGACAGATGAAGAGATCGAAAATACCCTGCGTAACATTCCCCGAACCTCCGTCGCCCGTTCGCTTGTAGAGGCGTCGCTTGC
>DAIDJF010000108.1 GCA_027451525.1 Ktedonobacterales bacterium | reverse complement strand
TAAAAGACGATCAATCACGCCCCTACACCATCGTGTGACCTGTTCGCATTATTTTTTAAAAGACGATCATCACGCCCCTACGCGATAACAGGCATTCCAGCGAAACTCATCCTGCCTAAGTTGATGTGGCTTAGACGAGAAAATGCATATCCCGTCCAGCATGTATCACAGATATTAGTAGGTGATCAGGGCAAATACATCATAGCCTTTGAGGTGTTCGCGCCCGTGCAAGAAGCTCAACTCGACCAGGAAGGCGATGCCCGCGATCTCGCCACCCAGTTTTTCAATCAGCTCAATCGCTGCCGAAACCGTGCCGCCGGTTGCCAGCAGGTCATCAACGATCAGTACGCGATCACCGGGCTTGATGGCATCGGTATGAATCTCAACCACATTTGTGCCATATTCGAGGGCATACTCGACGCTCAGTGTTTTCGAGGGCAGTTTACCAAATTTGCGCACTGGCACAAAGCCGCTATTCAGTTCATAGGCCAGGGGCGCGCCGAAAATAAAGCCGCGCGACTCGACGCCAACAACGGTCTGAATACCCGCCTGCGTATAATGGGCCGCGAGTTGTCCAATAGCAGCATGAAATGCCGCGCCATCCTGTAATAGTGGGGTAATGTCCTTGAACAAGACGCCTTTCTGGGGGAAGTCGGGAATATCCCTGATCCAATTTTCCAGGCGCATCGACTCAGAAGTTGACGACATCGCTAACACTCTCCTCATCTCAAACTGGCAATAACATAGGAGCGGTCAATCACTCACAGATAACACGTTGATGACACGCTCCATTGTCGTCAGACGGTGATACATGGGTATAATGGGCACAGCAGCATGGGTGGGGTATAAGACATGTCTGAAACCAGCCAGTCTCGCCAGCCCTTATATCTTTCACCATGTGCAGTATACGCCAGCCAACATCTCCATGCAAGACAAAAAGGCCAATTACGCAAAAAATGCCACCAATGATCGCTGATATCATTGGTGGTCTTGCGTGATAAAGTTCTACTGTCCGTTCGCGAACGTGACAGGCTTGACCTCAGAGGTGCAGAACCCGCAGCGCGTGGCCGCCAGCGGAATCGCGTTCAGACAATAGGGGCAATCGTGCGTTGTGGGCGGCGCAGCTTTCTGCGGTAGATAGCGCGCAGTCAGCGAATTGACGGGCAACACCACAAAATAGTAGACGACGGCAGCCGTAATAATGAAGGTCAGTAGCGCATTAATAAATGCGCCAACCTTGAATATATTGCCACCATAGGCTGTCAAACCAAAGTTCAAGAAATCCTTCAAGCCGAAGAGAGCTAGAAAAATGCCGATAAGAGGCGTGATAAAATCAGCGACAAACCCGCTGACAACGGCGGTGAAAGCCGCGCCGATGACAATACCGACGGCAAGGTCAACGACGTTGCCGCGCAAAATAAACTTCTGGAAGCCACCTAGAGAGCCAATGCTGCTTTTGAAGCCGCGCTCTCCAAACTCACGTAATGATGCCATAATGAAAAAGACACTCCTTAATTTGCGATATAGTAAAAGGGGATGCACAAAAACACAACCACTCTTATCTAACATAACGAGCGAGAACAAAAAAGTGGATAATAAAGTATATCTCAGCAGTACACTATCATAACCATTCATCTTCTGCTATGCTATGAGCATAAAAATCTTAGAAGGTGTATGAGGAAGGAGTGTTCGTATGCGACATATGCGTCTTTTCATCGCAGGCGCGACGGGCGTACTTGGCAGAAATCTGATCCCTTTGTTGCTGCAACAAGGGCATATTATTCGCGTCCTCGTGCGCACGCCACAACACGCGCAACGCCTACAGGGTTCAGGTGTAGAAATTGTCTTTGGGGACCTGCTCGCGCAGCATATGCCAGAGCAGATTGTACAATTTGCGCAAGATTGTGACGCTATCCTGCATCTTGCAACCGCAATTCCTCCTGATCCAACTATTCCAGGTGCATGGGAGAGTAATACACGGCTACGCACGACTGGCACAAGCCTGCTACTCCAGGCCGCGCTTGCCAGTGGCACCAGCTACTATGTGCAGCAAAGCGTTGTCATGGCCTATCCAGATCACGGCGACCAGTGGATTTCCGAGAATATGCCTCTGGACATCTCGCCAGCACGTGCCCATATCTGTGAACCAGTCATTGCGATGGAAAACATGGTCAGAGCAATCTCACCACGCCAATTACCCTGGTGTATCGCCCGTGGCGGCTGGTTTGTTGGTCCAGGCACGCAGCAAGACAGGCAGATTGCACAACTGCGCGCTGGACAGGTGATAGTTCCCGGCGATGGCAGCAATTTTCTCTCGCTGGTCAATGTCGCGGATATGGCAGACGCGCTCAGCGCGATTCTTCAGGCAGCCCCAGCGGGCGCAATCATGAATATCGTGGATGAACCAATACGCAACGGCGATTATCTGGACACGCTGGCAAAGCTGTATGGAGTTGCCCAGCCAGCACGTGATGCCAGCCAACATAACCCACCATCGTTGCGCTGTAGCAACACAGCCGCGCGCAAGATGCTCGGCTGGCGACCTGTGCATGGCATCTGGCCCGAACAGGTATAAATCTCACCCACCTGCAACCATTATAAGTAGCGCGACGCGATCATCAGCGGCGAGTAGCGTATCCGCCGCGACATCTGGATTGGGACGGTGCTCGTTAATGAGCACACGAATATTTGCGCGTAACGCACCCATTTCATCTACCAAATACGAGCGAATCCGTGGATAGCTCTGTACTAATTCGTGCAGAAGCAATGAAAAAGGGATAGAAGGGGCAGCAAAAGAGAGAGTGACAATAGATTGACCCGCAACAACGCGAGCAGAACCATAAAGATACACATGAACCTGCATTGCCAGCACTCCAAACAGGTAGCGCATAGCATATCAGCCACGCGCTACCCATCCTACACAGTAAAATCACAACCTGTAGTATCGAAGGTAGCCTACAGGCCATATTGCTGACGAACTAGATTACCAACGCCGATAGCGTCAAGTCGGGAGAAGGGGGCCAGCATCGTCAGTTGGACCACGCCGGGCAAACGTCCAATCTCGACTGAACCCGTAATCGTACAGCGGTTACGAACCTCGGCCTGCGTCATTTGCAGCACGCTAGCAGCACGCGCAATCGCGTTGTCAGTCGCATCATTAAGCGTCGGGCCTGTACCAATAAACTGAAGCGGCCCAACATTGCGTTGAAGCGTCAGGTTATAACGCTGGGCCAGAGCCTCACCGGCCGCGATTTCTGCCGGAGAGAAAGGACGTGCAATAAAGGGCAGGTCTTCCGCGACAGGTAATAGAATTGGACCATCCAACTGCAGATTTTTAATCACGTTAACACGCACACGAGCTTTAGCGGTGATATCTGTTGTGTGCAGACCGAGTTCTCCGTCACCCTGGCTAGCATGGCAGTCGCCGATATAGACGCCACCGCCATCAACCTTAACGGGACAGAGCAGAACCGCCCCTGGACGCACCTCGTTGGTATCGAGATGACCATCGGTTTTTGCGTGATTGAGGGCCTCTTGTGTCATTGCATACATATGACGCGCCCCAATGAGTGAATGCCCAAAATCGCCTGCATTATGTGAGTCAGGGAGATCCGCGCTTGGTGTCGTTCCCATGTTGCCAATAAAGGGACGCAGACGTGCCAGAGTGCCTGGGATCGTATGCGGTTCAAAAAGCAAGACAGAGTTTTGGCGCGCATTCGCAGGTAGGGCAGCAATTTCACGCGCACGTTGCGCAAAGAGATGCGCATTGACGGCATCAACAGTAACACCCACACCACTGGCATGGTCAAAGACGATAGTATAGCCCTCTTCAAAAACGAACGCAGTCGCGGATGCACCGCATTTAACACAGCGGATGCTTTCCGCGCCAGTTCCCTCAACACGGGTCGCAGGCCAGGGCGTTCCACAACTGGGGCATTTCTTATCGACAAAAGGATCATCACCAAAAGCGGTACTACGTGTCAGCATCGTACCGGAGGAGGTTGCCTGTGAAAGTACCTGCATCTCCTCAATAGTGATTGCAATGGCATCACCAACCTTCGCACCTTCGACCGCAACCGGGCGTGTCACCTCGTGACCACCACGAAAGTCAGGGGTAATCATTGGTCCCCAACAGCCAGGAGGCACAACACAACTGATATGCCCACCATCCTTGACGGTTCCTACAAAACCCAGGCTTGGTCCCACTAAACCACCCGTGTACTCATCGACAAATAATTCGTCCTTGACACTACTATCCATTGTTTGCATAGCGCGCAACCCCTTCCCGTGCAAAAAGCACAGCTTGTCATAACTGAAAAGGTGACGATATACGAAAAGAAGGACACAAAAACGGACACATTTTCCAGTTTTTTCGCGGATTTATTCCGCTCTGCAAAAACATATACCATACGTTTTTGGAAAAGTCAACCTATTTTTGCAGGATAAGCTCTACAGCATTGACTTGACAACCTCCAACCATTCCTCCTATTATGGAGAGAGAAAACAGAAGCAGGTAGCGAAAAATAATTCTATGGTACAGCAACAACGTGTCCCACTCACTGAATACGTCGAGCGCGCTCGCAAGGTGCTCCAGTTTGAACAGCGCACCAACCATCGCGATCAGGCCATCAAACCAGGTGGACTGGCAAGCTTTGTCGCTCGCTGGTATAGCGATGTCTACGCCCTCTGTGAGCAGGAACAGCGCGATCTCACGCCTGTGCAGCAGTTCGCGGAGCATTTACAGGGGTATCGCGAGATGGACCCGATGCAGCGGGCCGCCAATATTCGCGCCGCACTCTCAACGCTGACCTTATTAGATGGTAAAGCAACTGCAATTGTCGAGCCGACCAGTAAAACCAGCACAGCAAACCTTCCAGATACAACACACATACCAGAACAGCAGGTGCCCATTGAGCCTGCACAGGCCCATGATGATAGTGTGACTCCTGCACAAGCAGCGAAAGCCCCGGCACGACCTAGCGCAAGCACGACAAAGCAACAATCGCCCATTCACCTCGATAGTGGCATGTCGCAAGGCCATACCGCGCTGGCCCTGCTCAACGCGGATATCACGGCGGTCCCCGGCGTGGGAGTCTCGGTAGCGGCTAAACTGCACATGCTCGGCATTCACACCGTACGCGACCTGCTTTTCTATTTTCCACGCGAACATCGCGACTACAGCAAGCTGGTCAAAATCGCAGAGATTCCTTTTAACGACCTGACGACCACTATCGGCATGATCTGGGAGGTTGAGCAATCGCGCACAGGCAACGGACGTGTACGCACCATTGCTACAATCTCTGATGATACAGGGAAGTTGCGCGTCACATGGTTCAATCAGTCGTATCTTATGAAGCAGCTTAAAGGAGCCAAAGACTCATACATCGTCGTCACAGGCATCAAGCAACGCTTTGGCAACAAAATCGAGTTTTCCGTGCGTAGTCACGAGTTCCCCGACCAGGGTGATCTACTCAACACAGGTCGCCTCGTGCCAGTCTATCCGCTCACCGAGGGACTGCACGCCAAGGCCTTGCGCCGCTTTACCAAGTGGGTTGTCGATCACTACGCGGCAATGGTTCCCGACCATCTCACGCACGCCATCCGTTCAGCAGGCGATCTCATCCCCATGCCAGAGGCCATCTCGCATATTCACTACCCTGAAAGCGAGAGCATGCTACTCAAAGCGCGTCGCCGCTTAGCCTTTGATGAGCTATTTATGATTCAGCTAGGCATGCAGGAGCGGCGCACACGCTGGCAACGCGAAGCTCCCCAGGGGACAGCATTTACAATTGACTACAGTCGTGTTTTTGTGAAACCGCCTCAAATACATGAGCAGGAAGAAACGATGCCCAAAGAGGAGAACGCGCAGCCGCCTATTACCACACTCTGGTCGAGCATCGTTACCGATCAACCATTTGAAGGCACACTTCCATTTGCCTTTACCGATGCACAGCGGCGCGTGATCTGTGAGATTTTGGCGGATATGGGCCAGGATAAGCCAATGTGCCGCCTGCTGCAAGGCGATGTGGGCGCGGGCAAAACCGCCGTTGCTGCAGCAGCCCTCTATATTGCCGCCCTCAATGGCTACCAGAGCGCGCTGATGGCTCCCACCGAACTGCTTGCCGAACAACATCAACGCAGCATCAGCAAAATGCTGGAGCCATTTGGTATTAACACCGTCCTCGTGACAGGTAGCCTGCGTCAACGCGAACGCCAGTTGGCACGCGCCGCCTTAGAGAGCGGACAGGCAACGGTTGCGATTGGTACGCACGCGCTGATTCAAGAGGATGTCACATTCCAAAGACTCGGTCTGGTTGTTGTCGATGAGCAGCACCGCTTTGGCGTAGAACAGCGCGAGACGCTGCGCAAAAAGGGCTATCACCCACACATGCTCGTCATGACGGCGACGCCCATTCCGCGCACACTGGCCCTGACACTCTATGGCGATCTGGATGTCTCTGTCATCGACCAACTGCCACCGGGCCGCCAGAAAATCATCACACGCTGGCGCACGGGCAATCGACGCGGCGAGGCCAATACCACGATTGCCCACGAGGTGGCAGCAGGACGGCAGGCCTTTATCATCTGCCCCCTAATCGAAGAGTCAGACTCACTGGCTGCCAAAGCCGCAACCGCCGAGTATGAACGGCTCAAACTTGAAGTCTTCCCCAAACTACGCCTTGGCCTGCTACATGGCGGTATGAAGGCTGCTGAGAAAGATCAGATCATGCATCAGTTCCGCGACCGCGAATTGGATATCCTGGTTGCGACCTCCGTCATTGAGGTCGGCATTGATATTCCCAACGCGACAGTGATGGTGATCGAGGATGCCGACCGCTTTGGCCTCTCGCAACTGCACCAATTTAGAGGACGTGTCGGACGTGGCAAAGATCAATCTTTCTGCTATGTCTTGAGCGAAGACGCTAACCTGCATGCCCAGGACCGCCTTGGTATCTTTCAAGACACAGATGATGGCTTCCGTCTCGCTGAAGAGGACCTGCGCCTGCGCGGTCCCGGCGATTTCATCGGCGTGCGCCAGAGCGGCATGCCGGAACTGCGCATCGCCGACCTGAGCGATACAAAACTGATCGAACTCACGCGCAACATCGCAACCAACGTTTGGGAGAGCGACCCCTATCTGCGCAAAGCGGAGCACGCCCCTCTACGTGAGCGCATGCACGCCTTCTGGTCGAACTACATGGCACACTAACAATATTTTTTCAGAGCAAAAATTGCCGCGAAAAAGGCTTGACCATGACGTTACGTCATCTTTTACACTCTCTGTAGAGAGGAGGTAACACTTGGAAACACGCACCTATCGCAGCGGGCAATTCGCTCGCAAGGCATCCGTCTCAGTGCGCACGCTCCGCTACTATGACAGGGTTGGGCTACTGCATCCATCCTGCTCCACAGAGGCGGGCTATCGCTTATATACTGACGCGGACCTTCCGCGCCTTCAGCAGATTCTGGCCCTCAAATTTCTCGGCTTCTCGCTGGATGAAATCGGATACTGCTTGCAGATTGGGCCAACCAGCCTGCAAGAGACGCTGGCACAGCAAAAAGCGATGATGCAGGAGAAACGCACGCAACTCGATACAGTTATTCAGGCTCTCGAAGAGACTGAACAGCTTCTTCATGGCAGAACTGCGAATTGGGATGCTATTATTCACGTGATCCAGGTGATACAGATGCAACAAAGCAATGATTGGCGCAACAAATACTTTACCGATGAACAGCTACAACAGATGGAGGAGTTGAGCAAACAATCTTATACGGAAGAGCAGCGACAACAGCTTGCGGAATGGGGTAAAAACTGGAGCGAGGCCGATCAACAGGTCGCCACGCAGCAATGGAACGAGATCTTTGCCGAGCTCAAACATCTCGTCGCCAGCGGAGAAGACCCCACAGGAGCAGCAGCGCAAGCATTCGCACAGCGCTGGCGTGCTCAGATAGAGAAGTTCACGCGTGGCGACGCAGGCATCACGCAAGGCTTGGGCAACATGTACCAGAGCCTCAAAAAGATGCCCAACGAGCAACGCCCCTTCCAGTATCCTTACACGCCCGAAGAAGAGACGTTCCTGCACGCGGCTCTTGCGCACACGCAAAACCCGTAAGAGAGACCAAAATCCGTAAGAGAGGCAGGGCGTGATAAATCACGCCCCTACAATGCAAACAGGCAAAACAGGTGTTTTATTATTGTAGGGGCGTGATTTATCACGCCCTGCCTCTCCCAAACAGTTGGAATGACATTTTACAAAGTACTACGAGTAAAAAAATTATCGCCTGAACAGTAATCCTAACGCGGTAAAGCCTGCGAAGCCGAAGCAAATCCAGCCGGGAAGCATCAGATGCGAATAGGTCATCAGCGCGATACCACCCGCCAGCGCGACCGTGAACATAAAGGCCCAGGCTAGACTGCCTCCGCCGCCTGCTGCCTCGCCATTTTTACGCCCGTTGTTGCGACGGCGTCCGCGTCCACGTCCATTGCGTCCATTTGACACATTTTCCGCCAATTTGACTTCAATCTGCCCAGTATCAAATTTACTAATCACCTGCTCCAATGAGCGTGGTAGCGTGAGCAAGACGCGCCCGGTATCGAGGAGTTGGCTGAGAAGTTGCTGAACAGTTTGACCAACCCCCTCGGCATCCAGACCGAGAAACTTACGGGCATAAGGTGTAGCAACCTCAACAAAGTTAAATTCTGGCGACAAGCCCGTCGCGACACCGACTAGTGTGCCAATCGCGCGACCTGTAAAGGCGAACTGGGCCGGAATCTGGAACGGTTGACCATAAAGCAAAGCCTCGACATCATGGGCCACGTCGGGAATTTCCAGGTCACGCGCCTCACCTAACGTCATTCCGTAATACTGCTCCATCATCAAAGACATGCCGCGCTCAATCGAAACCATATTCGCGCCCTCGCCAATAAAACCGAGACGGGCCAGAGCACTGACAAGATTGCGTGAATCGCGCGACAGGAAGCCGAGAAAAAGATCTTTGAGCGATTTTTTCATGCTTTTGGTGAGCGAGCCAACCATACCAAAGTCTAGAAAGGCGATAACAGGCCCACCCTCAGCGGTTTTCACACCTTTTTTGACAAAGATGTTGCCAGGATGTGGGTCAGCATGAAAGAAACCTTCAACAAAAAATTGGTAAAAGTATGCCTGTACGGTCTGTTTTGCTACCTCAAGCCGATTGATATTTTCTGCTTCTAAGGCCGTATAATCATTGATTTTAATGCCATCAATCCATTCGAGGACCAGCACATGCTTCGCAGTATATTGATCATAGATACGCGGAATATAAATTGCTGGATCGTCTTTGAACATCTCCTGAAAACGTTTGGCATTCTCTGCCTCACGCATGAAATCAATCTCTTCATAGGTTGTGCGACGAAATTCGCGATAGACGCCCATCAGGTCGATAAACTCGCTGGCATTCGGCACGAGCCGATTGATGACCCAGATCACGAATTTGAGCGTGCTGAGGTCCATACTGACCAGTTGTTCGATGTTGGGACGCTGTATCTTGACGGCAACCGTATCGCCCGTCGAAGCCAGGACCGCTTTATGTACCTGACCGAGCGAAGCGGCGGCAGTACATTTGCGTTCCAGCACAGTAAATAACTCCTCGACTGGTTTGCCCAACTCGGACTCGATGACCGAAACGACGTGGTCGAACGGCTCTGGTGGCACCTCATCCTGAAGAGAAGAAAGCACTTGTAGCGCGCGCTCTGGCAGGAGATCAGCGCGCGAACTCAGAAATTGTCCGAGTTTAATCATCAGCACGCCCAGCTTGATCGCGGTTTTGCGGAAAGCCACCAAAACTTCAATCAACACCTCAACATTGGGCTGAACGTCATAGTTACCACGCTCACGGGCGCGCACAACGCGCTGGCGTTCGCGGTAGATGACCCAGAGCGTCCAGAGCAGCAGACGCGAGACACGCATAAAACGGAATATTTGAGAAACGCGATTAACACGCGGGACTTTTCTCGGCATGATTCACCCTTTCCTCGCCGAATACGATATATCTCTATCGTATCATATACGACGCGCAAAGGGCACAGGTTGGATAGGAGAAAGGAGTTATATACTCCCGTTCTATTCTAAGAAGATAGAAAAGCATCACTAAAGAAACCTAGAAAACCCCCTATACACATTCCTGCAATACCGCTCACCCAAAAAGCACTTAGAGCATTGGGTAACAATGCACATATTAGAACCAGTAACAATCCAAATCCGATTGGCAACCACCAACGCAGCCAGATGGCGATTTTCTCTATGCTAATTGTGACATCGCCTGCATGATGCATATGTTCAACAAAATTTTTGAGATAGCTAGACATTGCGACAAAACAAATCAGTGGAATAAGCGGTATCAAAATCCACCAGTAGAAACTATGACTTTGCATCCATAAACCAAGTAATCCTGTCAGGAATAGGCAAATAAGACCAACTGTTATAGCGATACCGATGCGATTACTGAATGCGCGTGTACGTTGCAGGCTCTGCCAAAATGTCGGTAATATTTCTCCTTGTAGATAAAGTCCTTGTGGACCCAAAGTGTTTGCTGTAATATAGTCCACGCGCAGTGAAATAGTGTAAGTTGTGCCAAACGGGCGATTACTAGTATCGATTGTGATAGTCAGCGGCATACCATCACCGAAAAATTGGGGTTGGATACTGGCATTATCAATCTCTCGTGAGACAATACGCGCTTGTAACGGTACTTTCTGCTCGTCACCCTGATTGCACGGTACTAGAGATACTACAACTGACTTACCTCGTAACACTTTTGGTAGTAGAAGCGGATTTTCTTGCGTAGCGACTGGAGTAAATGTCACACGTGGTGGCAATGGTAATAAGTGCATCAGGACACGTATGTAAATTTCCTGAACATGCTGACGACTTTCTATATGCACAATCAACTCCGCCCAATAATCGGCATCACGACGCAAAGTACTGCCATTGACAACCAAAGGCAGTACAACCTCTGAAATACCTATCACTGGTGGTGTTCCTTTCGGCATCAAAGAAAAATGAGCAGTCGCTGCTCCTCCATCGAAGGTCAACCAGGGAGTACGCGACTCTACCGTGCCAAAAGCGCAGCCTCTATCACCATCATGGCGCAAAAGCAACTCTGTTTTAATTGGTAGGTCAGGAATAAATGCTCCTATATCCAAAACCTCACCATCAAAATGTGTATTACCAATCTCAACAGTTGGCGACTCACGTTCTGGATCAAAGATAGCAATACATTGTTCTAGCACTTCATTTCGCTTGATTGATGGTTCTTTTCCAGTCTCATATGTGGGAATAGTAGTGATACATTGCTCAATGCGTTCTGCCAGCTGCTTGCGACCAGCTGCAAATTCGAGGTAAGCAACTACTGGATGTACGTCGTTTGCGGTATGGCGCATCCATTGATAAGCAGTTTGCCAATTGCTATCAATTTTCTCCGCAATTTCACGCAAAGTATAGGCAGGCATTTCTGTATCATAATTGTCAGGGTTGAAGAAAAAAGCGTGCTCTATCTCATCATCCAGCCCTTCATCGTCAGCAAGGTCTATATTGCCAGCAGCTCGTCGTGCAGCCTCTGCCTCTTGTTGGGCTAACTGCTGTTGGTAAGCAGCACGAGTGGCTGCATCACTTAACAAACAACGGCGCATCTCCGGTATTTCGTCGAGAGCCGCTCGTGCCGCGTTCATAAGATGAGGGAAAGCCAGCCGTTGCGTCTGACCGATTTCATAATTACTAATAGCCTGCTCAATCTCTTGCAATGATGAATCTGGAGCAATGCTCAATATCTCAAAGTAGTTTTTGTGCTTTTCATGCCGCATTATTTCATACCCTCCCAAACGGATGTAAGAGATCCTCATAACGTGCTCGTACCCATCGCTCTAATCGTTGACGTAGATAGGCAATAATACCATTTAAGATAAAGATCAGCACACACGTGATAACTATGCCTCCAAGAAACTCCTCAGCAGAGCTATCTCCTGAAAAAAGATAATTTAGTAACCCTGTCACATTACCAATGAAGATAAATAAACTGAACATAACAATAAGAGTAAGCCAAGTAGTCCATTTTCTAAATTGAGAGCTATTTTGTTTTTCAGAAGTCTCTATATGTCCCTGACCAATCGCAGCAAAAAGTCCAGCAATACCTGTAATAGCTCCTACAAACTGAGGAAACGACCAAGAACTTCCAATATACTGGGGAACACTAATACTCCAACCAATTACAAAAGCAGTCCCTTGTAACAGTGATGGTACTAATTGGTCTGAACCAGAAAGATATTGTCCAGAAAGATACTGTCCAGAAGAAGAAGCCAAGAGAAATGGAATATATGCTAGCACAAAACCAGCTAAGAAATTCCAGAGTAGCCCAGGTAAACCACCACGGAGACCCCACAGCCATAATTTTCCATACAAGCCTTGTAAACTATTCATTGTTTTGAGCGTGATAGGGAAATTACCAACTGTTGACCAATAACCTTGTTCATCATGCATTTTGAGCGCGAGCATACGACAATAGGTACTTCCACGCTTTAAAGAGGAGAGATTATAAAAAGTCAGATCACGTGTAACAGATCGAGTTGCCTCCGAGGATGTTTGCAATGTTATCGAAGTTGCACTATTTAGCACAAGCCAATCGGGTTCTGCAATCTTTGCACGCTCCAGTTCGCAGGTCAGGCTAACGAAACCGCGTGTAAGATTGGTGATTCGCATTGTTACAGGCACATGCACAAGCTCGCGATCCCACGGTCCTATTGTGTAAGCGTTTGGATTATCGTTAAAAGTTACGGTGAGTTGTGGTTTAAGTAACGATGGAATAGCACGCTCAAGCAGCAATTCCAGCCCAACACCGCGCTCAATACCCATATGTTCATACCTGGCAAGGCTGTCTTGATAGTAACTTTGTAAATCAGGAATGTGATGGGACTGTTCTAACCAGTAAATCATAGAACCGGAATAGAGGTGCTGCACACCGAGTTGCCAATACTTGTCACACAATTCGGCCAGAGCAAATGGTGTTGTGGCACTAGGAACATCTGTAAGAGCTTGCCATTGCTCTTGAGCATAGAAACGAAAAGGACGTGTTGGAATTAAACAATATAATACCTCATTTAGGCTACGAAAGTCTGAGACCTGCCATGTCTGATAAAATGCGATCTGGTCTACCAATTTCCGGTCTACCTGATAAAAAACCCACTGTTTAAGCCTACCATTTCGCAAGTAACGCACACCATCGCTCCACCCATCCTGACTATCTTCACAAGCTGATAGAAATTCTTGAGCATTAGAAACTAGCCGTCCACCAACAGACAGCGCAGTATTACCCTGTCGCGAAGTCATCGCTTGCTGCATTTCCGCCTGATATTCATTTAGACGTTGAGGAGAGGAAATGATGTCTTGCCACTCTTCCAAAGCGTCAAGCCAACGTTTTTTCTCTTGTGAGTCACTTTCGCGCATCCAGAATTTCATTTTCTGCGTGATAGCGCGCTCAATTTCTGTTGTAGTAGCAGTCAGTGGAAGGTCAAGCATCACATAAAGGCTATCAGGAGGCAGACGTAGTGATGTTGTCGAGCGTTTGATAGGTGGCGGAGATTGAGGGGAAAATATGGGTTGTGGGTTTGCCTTTGCGTTTGTTCCCCTCTGTGTTTTTACGACAGGAGGTTGCACTTCTGGCGATGTTGACACATTCGATATAACTAATCCTTCATACACCAACTGTGGTGTTTTGCCATGTTGCAATTCGGACTGATAGCAGTCACTACAAATGTAGGCATGATTGCGGAGTTCATAAAGTGTTACATTAACTCTATTCTCTCTGTCGCATTTAACACAACGTGGGTCAATCTGTAGGCCACTTGTCTTGTGTATATCCATAATATTACCTCCTTTTCATGCCTACATTTACATCATCACCAGTACTGTTGCAACATTTCTTACAGTTACAATTGCTTCTAATTCAATAAGATTGCATAAACGTTTTTTTTGCCTCTCTGATGCGCCAATCAGATTGCCAGCATATTCTTGGGCTATATGATTCGCATTGCCAGTCAGGCAGATTGTACCCATCTTATCTATGAATGTCTGGTCTAGCAGATCAGCACGAGAATCGATAAAAATAGGACTAACTCCTTCTTGCAATCCCATTTGCAACAATGGTATGAGAGATACTGTTGATGCGCCATCGGAAACATGTGATGAAAACTGCCCAAATAGTCGATGCGACTTTTCGTAGACTAGAATACCGCGTGTACCCTGGACAGTAGCCTGCGTTGTATGAGCCAACAGAAAATAAGCCCATAAACAGCCACTAATAATATCCTGACTTATTTCGCTCCCCAACCACCCAAATTCTATGAGTGTCGGTTCAGTGTGAATATCTGTTACGGTGCTTTGAAAAAGATGTTCACCAATCATTGCCAGATCACACAAAGGCATAATGAGCCTGGTCTGTAATAGATCTTTTGTCTGTTGAGGAAGCAATAACTGTTGTAGCTGACTTTCAAGACTATCAACAATCTGAGTCATGGTGGTTATGTCACCTCGTGTGTTACTACTCCATCCAGTGCGGGTATAAAATTCTGTTAGTATACGACGCAACACAAGAGTGGAGGCGGCATCAAGCTTGCAAGTGGCAGCAAGAACTGATGGTAAGGCATTAAGGAAATGAGGTAAGGAGACATTGGGCGGTGGGAAAAATGGATGGATAGGTAAACTATTGCCCTCAGACAGCATATCCAGTGTAAAATAATGTACATTTTCTGGTACATCGCTTGATACATGAGAATCATCGCGATGACGAAGAAGCGTCCAGGGAATACCATGGTGCCGAAACTGCTGCAACATTCTTTTTAGCAAACGTTCACGCGCTCCATAAGGATCACCGAG
>DAIDJF010000107.1 GCA_027451525.1 Ktedonobacterales bacterium | reverse complement strand
GGTGATGATTGCGACACTACCGAAAAACACAAGCAGGAGGCGCGTACGTGTTTTCAGCTTAAAGTAACGTTTGGTGTGCTTCTGGATTTGTCCGGGAATCGGCGACGATAGGTGGCTTACGTCCAAGGGGTGACTCATAATAAATGAACCTCCATGCTAGCTCAAATGAGTACACACTGAAACATTCCCCGCTCTTCTGACAACGATCATGAGCGACTTGAACAGAGATGAGACAGATAAACTCTCTCGTGGTCTGCTGACCAGATAGACATATTATACATTTTTGTTGATAAATTTTCAATTGTATTTTGTGGTAAAAATATTTTAATATTATTTGTCATCATGGTTATGAAAAATAATTACAGAATATGACCACTTAAGTCTTTTCATAATGTAATTGCTTCGTTTCGTTGAAAAGAAGAAAAGACGGGAAAGTATGCGTGAAGTGCCAGGGTACTGACAAATAGCTAAAAATGCTGGGAACGGGGGCGGACTAGAAGAGTTTCCTGATGGACAAAAAACTGGCTGACTACACAGATGAAGAAATGGACAATCTTCTTCACTGCAAACCTCGTAAGGTTAAAATCCGCTTTGGCGGCAAAAGCGTCAACATCACCTTCGAGGGGATTGTTGACAAGTTCACCCAGAAGTACATCATACGCGATGTAAAAACTATGTCGGAGCGTACCCAGAAAGCGGTGGCTCCCTACATGAGTTTCGGACCCTGCTCGCTGTGCAATGGCACACGCCTCAGCCAGGCGGCACTGAGTTCCAAAATTAACGGATATAACATCGCCGAACTATCCGCCATGGAAGTTGACGAACTGATCGAGGTTATCAAGGCGATCACAGACCCGGTAGCCGCACCCATCGTGAAAATGCTCACCGAGCGATTGCAACACATGATTGATATTGGCCTGGAATACCTCAGCCTCAATCGCGAAACCGATACACTGTCTGGTGGTGAATCGCAGCGTATCAAGATGGTTAAACATCTGGGCAGTAGCCTTGTTGACGTGATGTATGTCTTTGACGAGCCAAGTATCGGCTTACATCCACGCGATGTTCACCGCTTAAACGAGCTCTTGCAAAAGCTGCGCGACAAGGGCAATACTGTCCTTGTGGTTGAACACGACCCGGATGTTATTAAATTTGCCGATCATATCATTGATGTTGGCCCTCATGCGGGCAGTGGGGGCGGTACGATTGTCTATGAGGGCAATTTTGCTGAACTGCGCCACGCCGATACGCTCACGGGCAAACACATGAATCAAAGGATGCGGCTGAAAGACAGCTTTCGCCAGCCAAGAGGCAAACTTGCTATTACAAACGCCCGTGTCAACAATTTGCAGAATGTCAATGTTGATATACCAACAGATGTGCTGACCATTGTAACCGGGGTTGCTGGTTCGGGCAAAAGTTCACTCATTCATCAGGTATTTTTGCGCCAACATCCTGATGCAGTTGTGATTGACCAATCTGCTGTGGGCACTTCGACCCGTTCCAATCCTGCCACCTATACCGGCATCATGGATGATATTCGCAAAGCCTTCGCCACCGCCAACAAAGTCAGCCCGTCATTATTTAGTTTCAACTCCAAAGGGGCATGTGAAAATTGTCAGGGGCTGGGGGTTATATACAGCGATTTGGCGTTCCTCGATGAGGTTAAGATGCCTTGCGAAGTCTGCGACGGCAAACGCTTCAAAGACGAAGTGCTAACCTATACACTCAACGGAAAGTCAATCACTGATGTGCTGGCAATGAGCGTTCAACAGGCACTCGACTACTTTCAGATCAAAGAGATTGTCCGCACGCTGAAAGCAATGCGTGATGTCGGTCTGGACTATCTTACATTGGGCCAGCCGCTTAGTACGCTGTCGGGTGGCGAATGCCAGCGCATAAAACTCGCTACCGAACTGCACAAAAAGGGCAGTATTTATGTCATGGACGAGCCGACGACGGGTTTGCATATGTCCGATATTAGCCACCTGATGGACGTGATAAATCGGCTGGTTGATACAGGCAACACCGTTATTGTGATCGAACATAACCTGGATGTCATCAAGAACGCCGATTGGATCATCGATATGGGACCTGAAGGGGGCAACAAAGGCGGCAGAGTCATATTTGAGGGCACACCGCAGCAACTTCTTGATGCCAGGCATTCACTGACAGGTGCGGCCTTGAGGAATGCATCGAACGAGCGCGGGTAAAAATGGGGATTTTCTCGCCGCGCTCTGCTCTCTGGTGGTGGACGCACAGGTAAGCCGTGAGTATGACACTAAAGATGAATTTTCCCATTGGCAAATCGAAAATGCTAGGTGAGGCGTCGATTCGACCAGGGGGCCGCTTTGGGCGTATAGCCAACACGAAAGATGGCAACGGGATTTTTGACTTTGCTGCTCAACTCGTTGACGGTTGGCTGGTCAATAACGATGGAGATGGGATGGTAGGAGTAGGCTGTGGCGTTGATCGTTACCCAGGCACGCAGGAGGCGGCGTCCGCACTCAAACAAGGTGAGCGGCTCTCTGTCTGGGGCACTGAGTACCGCGATAGTGGCACTGCGGCTTGTCAGATAGACATCTCGTTGGGCATAGACGCAGGCTAGCAGAGCCGATAAGTGTCCACGCCAGAGAGCGAAACGCAGTGCCTGCCGATCAAGCCAGGAGAGATTGAGGCACTCGCAGGTCATCCCATCAGGCGGATTGCCCTGAAAACGTGTCCACGTCTTGAGGTCGGTTACAAAACGTGTATCCTTCCAGGCCATAATGCTGGCCTTGCTGACGAGTGGTGCGATTGCGCGCGGCTCAAAGAGCGTGCAGCCCAGATATTGTAATTCCTTTTGCAAGCCCTTCGGCAGCGGCCTGGATTGATAGGGATGGCGATTGGTCTGCCGCTGAGCAATAAATGGCGCGAGCGGATCAGGAGCAGTGCCTTCAGGTAGTGCCTGTAAATGTACGCGACCGAGTTCTAAACCATCGCCGTGCTGAACCACTCCTGGCTCAAAGATAGCCTGCTTTCCCTCTAATTGAGCGGCCAGAGCCAGCGTTTCATAGAAGGCTCCCATGCCAAGCAGAGCATCGCGATCATCAGGGTCGGCTAGTAGTTTATCAGCATACGCATAAAAGAGCCGATAGGAACCATACGTAGCGTTGGACGCGCTGGCATCGGGATAGAGCCGCCAGGGCTGGGCATTGTGCGCTGATGGAGCGCGTCGAGCCGCCGCGATGCATGCCATCTCCGCCTCTTCCTGAATTATGCTGGCCTGCTGACCTTCACTGATTTTTTGCTCTGTAGACAAAATGTTTTGATAGTCGTTCATGATTATCTCCATTTCCGTGTGTAACGAAACAATATGTTAATACACGTAAGATACAGAGATGATGTTACGATACCAGAAATTCCGTAAAACCGTAGGGACATGATTTATCTTGTCCAATGGCGATTTATCGCCAGTGCAGGCAAAACAGAACTGTTTGGGCAAAGATATTTCACAGGCATGACTGGCGATAAATCGCCATTGGACAAGATAAATCATGTCCCTACGGTTTTTTGCTGTTTTTCATGCGAGACAACATAACCTTCATAGCCCATATGGATTTCCATTTCATTTTGTTATGTGCGATTATTCGTGTATATATTGGCAGATATGCACTATCAAGCGGCTGTTGTAGGGCTAAGTGCTTGTGCGCTCGTGGTGCGGCTGTGTTTTTGTTGTGTGGCTTCGATAATATAACGCTGCTTAATACGTCCAATGTTGCGCGCGAACGGTCCCTGGCCCGCGTGGTGTAGGACAACCTGTAGCTCGCCTGCGCGCTCATCCTCATGGACGGCCTGACGAAAATCCGCGTTCAGTTCAGAAAGTTTGCTCAACAAGGTGCTTTGCAGTGCTTGCGCC
The DNA here is from genome assembly GCA_027451525.1 of Ktedonobacterales bacterium. Classification (GTDB taxonomy): domain Bacteria; phylum Chloroflexota; class Ktedonobacteria; order Ktedonobacterales; family Ktedonobacteraceae; genus DTNP01. The sequence goes on along the minus strand of DAIDJF010000107.1, from coordinate 11,217 downwards.
AGACTATCTGTTAGTTCGCCATCCATAACTTCAACATGGATGCAAGGGAAAACTTCATTGGTGCGTTCATCTTCCACTAATTCCATGCAAAAGGCTCCCAAGCGGCTCGCGTGTGTACTGGCGAAGAGGCTCACTTCCACATCTTCAGGATAAATGTTCGCGCCCATATACGAAATGGTTGAGTCGCGGCGACCAAAGACATAGACAAAGGGTAGGCGCGCCCAGAGGGAAACTTTGGGGAGCAGCGTCTGAACGTCAATGCCCACGCGCCGTAAGCGGCGACAAAGTTCGTTATAGGAGATGATCCCACCCTCGTCTTTAACGTTGTAGCGAATACGTGGTGAGAGGACAGGGCGTGTGATTGTGATCACTAATTCTGACTGCGCGTTGACCTCAATATAGTGATCAAGCGGATTATACTGAAATAGCATTGGCACGCGATGTTCAGAGCCGATCAACGCTTCTCGAACATCGCTCCGTTCTTCCATCAATTGGCGTAAAGCGATAGAAAGCTCAGACTCAGCGGCCACACCGACTTCTAGATCGGAGGCACCGTATCCACTGAGCACCTTCTCAAAATGGCGCAAGAGATAACGGCGTAGCCCCTCACTCATTGCTTCGCCCCCAACCATGCCCACGAGATGATATGCCGACCAATCCAGACCTTGCTGCTCGCCGTAATCCAGCAGACGTTTGAGAAATGGCGGGTAGCCAGTAATCAGGTAACGATAGCCAGGACCAAAGAAACGCAACGTATGCAGGATTTTGTCCAGATCAGGGCCAGTTGATTTCACAATTCCATTTGCCTCCAGGGCCGCACCTACCGTCACGCCCGTGGCCCAGGCTCCCATGGAAAAGGCATTGATCACAAACAAGGGCTGATTGCCAAAGTAGTAGCGATGGAAGTAGCTGCATGAACGGCGCGTATGTAGCACTTCCGCTCGCGAACGCACCCAATTATAGGGCGTGCCCGTTGAGCCAGAGGATTCATCGACAATGACATGTTGCGCTGGTATCTGCCCATTGACACAGCGATCAGCGGTGCTGAACATACGAACGTAGGCATTTTTATCGGTTTCAGGAATGCTGGCAAACTGCTCGGCCTGCATCTCCTGTGTCTCCTGGATGTAGTTGTGTCCACTCAAAAATGCCCTATATGCAGGCACCTGTGCGCGCGCCCGTGTAAAAGCTCGCCAGGCCATGTGCAAACCGACACGCTCACTCCACGCGGGGAAATGGGCAAGTAACCAACAATAAAAAGCATAATTTCGTTGTGCAAGAGCAGCTAGCAAATCAATAATTTTTAATAGAATATGCGTGCGAAACATATATTTATTCTCCTTTTACTCATTACCAATGCTTGTCATAGAACAAGTATAAGCAAAATAATGGAGGACAAAGAGTGTCAACTGTCCCATTTAGGGTGCGCAGAATCTCTCATACATGTTTCGATATCACCACGTTGTTCTTTATTGGACTTTGCCTCTGGTGCTCACGGGCCAGATAGCCTCTAATTTCCCATTACGGTGAGCATAATAGACATCATGCAGATTGATAGTGGTATCGATATGGCTTGGAATCAGCTCAATGCGCTCTCCTATGTTCGGTAACGTAGCCGCTGATGACGCACTGTCGTCACAGCGCAAAATGCCATGTTCATCCCCTCCTGGCTGATAGGTAACGCCGGGTAAGCCTTTCGGCTCAGGCATGCCACTATCGGTCGATAGCGACTTAAGACCAGCATCGACCACTGCTCTGGTGGGGGTAGGCCGACTGATTACGGTCGAGAGAATAGTCAGAGCGTTGGCATAGATTGGGCCGATGGCATTCCGATAATCCGTGTCCATGAACACAAATGAACCGGGCTGCACCTCTGTGACCCCCTCGCAACTTGCACAAATCTCAGCGGTTCCCGTGCCGCCCGTCGTATCGGTTTCTATCGTAAAACCAGCTTCCCTCAATTGCCGCGCCGTCTCTGTAAGCAAATGCATAGCCTCGCGGCAACGCTGTTCACGTTCCTCTGCATTGTGTATATGTTGCAAATGCCCTTCATACCCTTGCAGACCTGTGAGATGGAGATGAGGCAGTTCACGTAAGGCGTGCGCCAGACGCAGTGCCTCATCTCCTGGGAGTACTCCGCAGCGGTTTTGCCCGACATTAAGATCGAGCAGGACATCGATATGTTGCTGGGCTTCATGCATCGCCTGATTGAGTGCTTGTGCGCCAGCCACGCTATCCACCACCACTTTGATATGTGAGGATTGCTGTACCAGCCTGACGAGTCGCTCCAACTTTGGTTTGCCCACAATCTCTGTCGTAATCAGCAGATCATCTATGCCATCCTGAACCATAACCTCCGCTTCGCTCACCTTCGCCACACATCCCCCAACCGCACCCGCAGCGAGCAGCAGACGCGCCAATGCAGCACTTTTGACCGTTTTCAGATGTGGTCTGACGTGTACCTTGCTCCCCTTGAACCGCTCCATAAGCTTGCTAATATTGGCTTCCATCAACGTCAGGTCAATAAGCATTGCGGGCGTATCCAGTGTATCCAGGGAATCTCCTATGTGTGGCTGAAGCATAGCTGTTTCCTTCTCTACGTTTGATAACATCACGTACTTTTATACAAACGGCCTCATTCCTTCCGTCCTTTAAGAAGAAGTATACTGCGTTCACAGAGAATGCGCTATAGAGGTATCTCTTCTGTCGTTTCCCCAAAAAATATGTCAGGTTTTTTCCTCAAGTCACGATATGCATAATAGCGTTGGTCTTTGATAGACCAGAAGCATGGTATACTTTGATAGTCGAGACAAAAAAGGATATGCATTATGCCACCATCGACCCTGAAGAAAACTTTATCACCTCTCGTAATAAATGCGCCTTCTACACTTGAAGCTATGTTTATGCAAGAGCGGCCCAGACTTATACGCTTGTGCATGAGACTGACAGGTAGTGTGGATGCCGCTGAAGATCTAGCTCAGGAGACACTGCTGGAGGCCTGGCGTAACTTACATAAACTCTCCGATTACAATGATCCGACGAGCAGGGCAAAGTGGCTCTCGGCAATTGCACGAAATGTGTGTATGCGCTGGACGAGTAGCCGGGGCTATGACCTTGCGCACCTCGTCACACTCAATACAGGCACAGATGAAAAAGAAGCTGGCATTGAGGATAGAGCAATAGATAATTACGACATAGAGGCTGAACTGGAACACGACGAGATGGCACAGTTACTTGACCGTGCATTGGCCTACCTGCCATCAACAACTCGCAATGTGCTGATCGAACGCTATATCCTGGAATTATCGCACTCCGAAATCGCAGAAAGGCTGGGATTAAGTAAGGATGCACTTGTCCAACGCCTGCATCGTGGCAAACTAGCCCTACGCCATGTCATCAGAACCTATATGAGCGAGGAAGCTACAATCTACGGCTTAACCTCTTCATCTGAAGACAATTTGCGCCAGGAAACGCGCATTTGGTGCCCTCTCTGCTCCAAATGCCGACTCATTAAATATATTGATCAAACTAGCAATACAACCTGTTTTACCTGTACCCACTGTGGACAAATTACACGCTCCAGGGAAGCACAGGTATTTGAAGGTATTCATAGTCCCAAGTCTATCCTGAACCGTCAATTTCGCTGGTTAGGAGATTACTATTGGCAGACCATCAATGGGCTGCAAGCAACTTGCCCTCTTTGTAACCATGCAACCAGTACCTATATTTATCGCTTGCAAGATGTTCCTCCCAGGCTCTTTCCCAATATTGCTCCAGATGCTCTGCGTGAAGATTTACTTCACCTCTTCAGTCCTTGTGGAATACATATAACCTGTTCATCATGTTATTACGCTGAAAGGAACCCTCTCTCACACCTTCTATTAGATAGGACAGAGGTACAGCAATTCTGGCATAAACACTCCCGCATCCACTGGCTCCCCTCACAGGAAATCGTGTACAATGATCAGCCTGCTATCTTGAGTAGCTTTCAAAGCCTGGGCGGACAGGCCCGTATCGATGTGATTGCTCATCGCAGAACGCTCAAGGTACTGCATATTTGCGAATCTTCCCGTTAAAGCAACGCAACACTAAAAAGATAAAGGAACCTTCACCATGACTGTGGTATTACGACAGCGCAATTTTACCCTGCTCTGGATAGGTGGGCTCATCTCCAATACGGGTGACTGGTTGTTGGTCATAGGGCTCCCTGTCTATGTGTACCAGTTGACAGGCTCGGCTCTCGCCACCAGCATCACACTTATCACAGCATTCCTGCCTAACCTGCTGCTTGGCTCTATTGCTGGCGTCTTCGTAGATCGCTGGGATCGTCGCTGGACCATGATTATCAGCAATCTTCTCCTGGCAGTTGGCTTGCTTCCTCTGCTCGCCCTCCATTCTCGAGATATGCTTTGGATCGCGTATATAGTTGCTTTCTTCGAGAGCATATGCGATCAATTTGTCTCACCTGCCGAGAGCGCCTTGATACCTAACCTGATAAGCCAGGAGTATTTGGTTTCGGCCAACGCGCTGAAATCAATAGGTTCAAACAGTTCGCGCCTCATAGGAGGTGCTCTTGGCGGTGTAGTCCTGACTCTACTGGGCCTCAGAGGTGTGATTTTGATCGACGCCTTTTCATTTCTTTTCGTCGCCACGATGATCTTTCTTATCAGAATACCTATACAGCTCCAAAGCACCTCTCAACCTCTCGAAACACCTTCTGTTAACGAATCGGCTGGGAATCCAGTACGGCATTTTGCGCGAGAATGGTTGGATGGCTTACAACTGATAGTTCGGCAACGTACGCTTCTGTTTCTTCTCGTCGTGTTCATGCTTCAGAGCCTAGGCGAGGGCGTCTTCGCTGTATTACTGGTCGTTTTTGTGAAGCAGATATTGCATGGAAGCTCTATTGAATATGGCCTGATTCTCTCGATTCAAGCTATCGGTAGCTTGATTGGAGGCGCATTCATTGGAGCGGTTGGCAACTCCTTTGCACCAGCACGCTTACTAGGTATAAGCACATTCCTCTTTGGGCTTATTGATCTGCTCATTATCAACGTTCCCGTCTACTTTCCCAACATATTCCTTGTAATGGTGCTTTTCATCGTCGTTGGTATCCCTGGAGTGGCAGGTATGGTTAGCTTTCAGTCATTGTTGCAATTCTTAGTTGAAGACAAACTTCGTGGGCGTATTTTTGGTACAATCTCCTCCATTGGAGCGTTGATGATGCTACTCGGCATGATTCTGGCTGGCACACTGGGTGAACGCCTCGGCGCTGTTCCCATGCTAAATATCCAGGGTTGCATGTATGCTCTTTCCGGTATAATAGTCATAACGGTCCTCAAAGGACAGAAGATAGATAAGCAAGCTGTGGAGAAGAGTCAGGCATCTCCTGGAGGGAAGCAGGCGATAGATATGCATTCATCAGAATAAGAGTACCTCATCTCGCAGCGCAACACTGATATATTGCATGTTCGCAAGCAGCAACGAGCGAAATAATGTCAAATGGCTTAAGAGATTCATAGACATGTTGCAACAACGAATAAACGAATAGGACAGATGACACTCTTCTCTCCCTGTCCTCTATGCTATACTCTCCCAAGATTAAATCTTCCTGTTTTGAAGGAGGGATTATATGCAGAGGTTTCTTCGGCAATATCGTTGTCTCTCTCTTGTCTGTGCAAGCATCATTGCCCTTCTTGGAAGTGTGGCTTGTAGTAGCACAGCTCCCTCTTTCAGTGTCTTCAACCAGCGACCAAAACAGGGTTCAGGAGTCGCAATCACCCTCCAAACAGCAAACCACGTCCATTTGCTCTGGAGCTATCAGCCGAGTGTGGCAGACGTTGCGGCAATCACGAGCACGAAAGGGATCGTGTATATCCGTTACACCACTAATACGAGCAGCGTCGGGAAGGGAGGAAGCGTCGAGAACTTCAACCAATCTGATCTCAGCGGCGTTGTAAGTGTCCTGGACGCTCTGGACTCTCAAAGTGGACATCGGCTCTGGCAGTTTCAAGCACTTGGTGAACTTCCTGATGTTGCCGCCGGACCATTGCTAGTCGCCAACACCATCTATCTTGCGTTCACTTCGCATGTCTGCGCTTTGAATGCGCAAACCGGTGAGCTTCGTTGGTGTTCGGCTGTCATCGACCGAGAGAACAATGACGAATATATCCTTGATGGTGAGATGGCCTATGAGCATGGTTCGCTCTTTCTTGGTGCCTATCATACGCTCGTCGCCATAGATGCGCTCAACGGGAAGCGGATGTGGAGTACTTCGGTCGTGATGCGCAGCAGCCATCTGGTGGTCAGCAACGATGTCGTGTACGTCAGTGCCGTTGGTGGCCCGCTGGTCGCCTTTGACGCCAGATTGGGCAAGCCGCTGTGGCATACCATGCTTGTGCCCGATACCAATGCGCCCAACACCTACGCTCCAGTCCCATTTGCGGTAAACGGAGTGCTCTACGTCCTCGCAGGGCGTATCCTCGCAGCCTTTCAAGGGAAGCTCGGCAATATCCTCTGGCGAGTCATGCTTCCTGGGGAACATAATGGGGAGAGTTTTCCTTCCGTTGTCGTTGCTCCCGTCGGGGGAACAATTTATCTGTTTGCCCTTGAGGACAGTTCAGCCACAAGCCAACTCGTTGCCTACAATCTGCAAACGCACCAGCACGTGTGGAGCAAGCAGATGGCGGGGCCATATGGTCAGGCTCTGGCTGTGAGTTCTAGAGTGGGATATGTAGCCTCGTTACAAGTCGATGGGAACTTTTCTCCTCAGCTTCGCTGGCACTTCTGGCTTTCCATGATAGATCTGCGCTCTGGTCAGGTGGTGCGCCAGTTACAGGACAATGATCCATCCTTTCGGGTACGCCAACTCGTTGCTGACGATAGTCATCTCTATGCAGCAGGCTCCTTTCCCGATGTCGGACAAAAGCAGGCCATCTACGCGCTCGGAAATTAAGATGCTGGTGTATACTCTCCATAGGGTTAGCCCATAACAGTCAGCTTTGATGTCTCTGGGAGGGAATTACGTAATGGCAAATCAGCAGCACATCGAGCTATTCACACAAGGCGTTGAAGCCTGGAATCAATGGCGACATGCCAATCGAGACATCCTACCTGATCTGAGCGGTGCTCATTTTGAGCATATGCAACTCAGCGGGATTCGCTTAAGCTTTGCATCGCTTCAAAAAACCTCATTTCATCACACGCAATTGAAAGGTGCTTATTTTGTAAGGGCCGATCTATCAGAGACCAACTTTGACAGTGCTTTCCTTTCTGAAGCTCATTTGGATAGTGCGCAGTTGATCAACGCAAATCTACGACATGCTCAGCTTGAAAAAGCAAAACTTCGTATCACAAACGTATCAGGTAGTGACCTCAGGAACGCCAATCTGAGTTATGCAAACCTGGATCGGGCTGTCCTGAATAATGCCCAACTCGACGAGGCTGATCTCCATTTTGCGCGTATAGGGGGAACATCCTTGGTAAATGTTGACCTGAGCAAGGTTGTTGGGCTGGATACCGTGATACACGAACGATGTTCTTATCTCGGCTTGCGCACACTCGCCCGCTCTGCCTGTCAGATTCCCGCATCGTTCTTACATGGTACTGGCACTCCAAGGGAATTTGTTACAGCCGCTTGTTTCTCTGAGAACGCTCTCCAACATTTCACAACATGCTTTATATTGTATGCGCATAAAAATGAGGACTTTGTGAGGCAGTTGTCTGCCGACTTACGGGGAAATGGGATCCTTTGCCACGTAATGCCTTTTGAAGAATTTGTAGCGCATGAGCATGATATCTATCAGCAGATCACTGTGTACGATAAATTTTTGCCTGTTATCTCTGCATATATGATGACAGATAGCCTCTATCACCTCTTCCACTACGCTCAGAAAGAGGCTTTAGCAAAGGAGGCGATGCAGCAAACGCCCGTTCTTTTGCGCATCTATCTTGATAGGTCTCTAGAAGAGCGCAAGCCAGCCTGGATACGGCTTACAGCTGGCTCACGCTGGCCCAAACACTGTGATTTCACTGGATGGCCTGAGGTCGCAAGTTATCGCCGGTCTTTGGAGCAGTTACTTCAATTACTTGAACTGTGATAAAATCATATACTCTATGGCATGCCAAGGGAGGATGCATATCGTCAGCTTCACATGTGGAAAATATACTGTAAGTTTTTCTTTTGACGGATTTCCATTACTCTCACCATACGAGCAAAACGCGAAATTAGTAGAAAGGTTGGGAAAGGATGGCGATGTATTTTGTTTTGTCGCTATAAAAGAAGGGAAAAATTGGCCGTTCCTGGCTCCCTACTGGTTTGTTTGCGCCAGAAAGCGCTCTACAATCAGCCTTATAGTGGGAATCAAATCCAGGTCAAGTACTCTTTCGAGCGGCGTAAAAACCATAGCCTGCCCTTCACCCAGGACAATATCTTCCTGGCGGGCCTGGGTCTGGACAGAGTAGACATACCATTGACGGTAGACTCCTGGCAGTGAGCTAGCAGGAAGGACGCTCTCCCAGAATAGCTTGAGATTGCCATTCACCTTGAGGCCTGTCTCCTCTTCCAACTCCCTGCGGGCCGCTTCTTCCGGGGTTTCGCCCGGCTCAATTCCGCCTCCCGGCAGACCCCATTTATGCGGCCACACATATGCTGCACCATCGCGGTGCTGCATCAACAGTTGGCCTTGCTGATCTATTACAAGCACCACGGCAATATGGTGCTCCCGAATCTTTTGCTCCATTGTGGATGCTCTTTCTGTCTATATTTTAGATGAGGTCGGTGGACTTTTATCCCAAACAAGGTGCGATAGCATGTGCGCTTTCACGGGAAACACTACAACAGATTTCCCAAATAGCCCTGAACTTGGCTCATCTCTTGTATCACATCCGCCAGGAACAGGGCTTGACGCAACGTCAAGTGGCTAATATATGTACATCTTTATACCAACTCAATCCGCAACTCTTTACCCACGACGGCGGCAGCACGCTGCATAGTTTCTAGTGATACACCCGTCTTGTTTGGATCCAGCAGTCTTTCCAACTGTGATCTACTCGTTTGCATACGGGCGGCCATTGCTGATTTTGTAAGATGTTGAGTACGCATGGCCTCTTCAATTTGCCACGCCAGTACTTTTTTTACGGCAGTAGCAGTCGCTGTCTCAAGGATGCCCTCTTCTTTCAGAAAGTCTTCAAAAGAGGAACCTCTATTAGGATTTTCTGACATGACTTTCATACTCCCTTCTGCGCTTATCGGCTAACTCTAAGTCTTACTTCTTGCAGATAATCACGAATGTGCCACAAACGCATCAAGAAATTGCTGGATAAATGTTCCATACTCCTCTTTTAGAGGTAAGGCTTCATCAATTTTGACTCTTCGCCGAATGCCGCTCCGATCTTTCTCTTGTACCGGGTCGTAGCCAATCTTTTCAAACGTTTCCCAGTATAGACCAGTACCACGACGTTGCCAGATAGGCAGAGTATCATAGTCGATAGCATGTTGATGAAGCAACGCTATTTTGTCAGCTAGCGATTTCTTGTGAAACAAGGCCATTGCCTCGTCTGGCTTTTTTCCCGCTTTGCGTAGTGTCCAGTAGCACCAGCCATTCAATGCACATCGTTCGGCATCTGTCTGCCGCCAACGAAAGTAATCGACAACGTCCGATGGATTGCTCCCTAGCCAGACACGGCTATCAAAATGCGCAATCCTCTGGCTTGCGAGCGTAAAGGTTGCGCTGGCGATTGCCGCCGAGATCGAAACGAGCTTCTCTAGCTCTCGATCAAACATATCCCAACTCGGATCAAACAATACTGAAATTTCGTCACTCTCGGTGTAAGCATATCTCCCATGCAACTCTTCCAGAAGAGCTTGGGCAGTTTGCCGCATCATCTGTTGAAAACGGCTATCGATCGGTTTTTCAAAACCCGTCTCGGTAAAGTGCGTAAAGCTGCGCCCATCGACGCGCAGCACTGTCCAGACTCCTGGTGGCAGACGCAATGTGTGGAAGGCTTCCATCGCGCGCATACGCTGCTCGAATTCGTCGTTCTTCATTTTTCTTGACAAACTCCATCTTACGTGACTTTCGCAGAGTATAGCCTATCTTCAAGGTGGCTGCAATACCGAAAAAGGTCCAGGTAAACTACGAAATGTGGGGCGTAACAATTCTTGCACATCATGTTTAGTCATTAAGAAGGTGGATAGCTTCCTGTAACAACTCCATAGCCTGGGGCACCGAAGGCAAAATCCCAACGGATATTCTTGCCGGGGCAGCCGGGTTGGCTGACCTTGTTCGTGGAAATTGGCTCCCAGCCATAGTTGCCTGTTCCGGTACTTCCTCCGTCGTTGTTGAAATCAACGCACCCTACCCCGTACAGATAAACCAGCTTAGATGGCGTCCCAGTACGAGCATTGACCACGATTTGTGAGCCTTCTCGCTTGAATGAAAGCTGGCGATCTGCGGGAATAGTGGGGCTGACGCTGACTTGTATAGTCGGCCAATGTTGCTCTAATGGATTGGAAACATGTGCAGGAAACGGATTTGCTCCTTGATTTTTGCTATAAAACGTTGTTTCCGCTGTGAGCGTCTGTTTCCCACTGCTCGTGAGCGGCAGATATTTATGCACTGTGAGGGTTTGACCGGGCTTCAATGGGATTGTCGCACTAGACATAGGACAACTATGGTCAGTAGCAATGGGAATGCTATAATCTGGCTTGTTCCCGCCTGTTACCGTAATACCCGACCAATAGCCACAAGGATTTCCTGTAAATGGCAGCCCAACATACTCAGTCGCATTTGTATGGTTGGTGAGCGAGATATCCACCGCCAGCATTTCACTGAGAAAGTATGGACCCGCCGTCAGGCTCATCGCCATTTCGAGGCCGCCTGCCGAGGAAACGACGGTCACTGTTTTTCCTGGTCCTATTGAAGGTGACCCTTGCATAGAACGTGATTGCGGCGACAGGCGCGTAAAGAGCAAAATCGACCCGCTAATCAGCACGCCAACCACCAACACAGCTACCAGACTATTGAACACTTCCCTAAACCTCCTCGTACGACGGGACCGTGAGGAGATTGCGCTGCGATTGAACGGCGCATCTGCGCTCTCTACTGCGTGGAGAGGAGCCTCTTCGTCCGTAGAAAATGGCTGTTCCGTTTGCAGTAGTCGTTCCCGCACACGCGCAAGTATCTGTTCCTGCTCCTCCTGGGAGAGCGTTGGATG
>DAIDJF010000106.1 GCA_027451525.1 Ktedonobacterales bacterium | reverse complement strand
AACTAACTGGGCTAAAGCAGCAGGCTATTAGTCGCTTGGAGAAAGCAGCATCTAATATTCAGTTAGGAACCCTACAACGCTATCTCGGTGCATTAGGCTATCATCTTGAGATTAGCGTCATAGACAATCGAACTGGTGATGTCGCAGGAAAATCTTCGCTCGCTTGAAACAAGGGTAGTAGTGAAAGTTCAGCATCTTACTGATTTTCGTCGGAAATAAAGCGCGCGTCACTTTTGGCATCCATTTTATGCATACCATCGGAAAAGGCGTGCCAGTCGTCAGGGAAGAAGAAGGCGTGAGAAGATGGCGGTTTAGGGGCTTGACACTCGATAAAACGCACGGGCACATCGCCCTGATTGATGTAGCCGTGTGTGCCGTTAGTGCTCGACCACACCAGATCGCCAGCCTCTATGGGGTGCTGCTCCCCATCAAGGAACGCGGTTGCCGAGCCACTGAGGAAATAATAGGCTTCCTCAAACGGATGGTAATGGGTACGCGCGGCTCTTCCTGGCGTGCCACTATTGGCCGCGAACTCCACCACGAACAGGGTGTGATGTTGCGCGCCTAAGATATCGTCTACCATCATGCGAATAGAAATATCGCGAATGTTATGTCCATGATAGCCGGGCATCGAAAGCGGACCGGGGTGCGGCATATCGGTCTCAGAGAAATGCCCGACATAGCGGCACGTTGGGTCAAACTCGTTTATGGCTCTGCCATCCTTTGGTACTGCAACGGTATTTACGGCATAGGCCGATGGCATAAGATTATTCTGGCGCGGTTGTGGTCCGCGCACCTGATACATGCGCAGCGGCTCATCAAAAGGATTGTGCCAGGCGTGAGGCGTGGCAATTGGCGCGACACCAAAATCTTGTGGATTCAATAGATAACTTGTCTCGTTCAAGGCAAATAATGCGCGCCCTGACAGGACAAAAAAGGATTCTTCAAATGGGTGGATATGCCCTGGCATAACGCCGCCAGGGGCGATTTCGACAAGCGCAATCTCCAGGTGTACCGACCCCTGTTCTGGACCAACCAAAGAAGCTACTGTAACTCCTTCTATGCCTGTCAGTTCAGTAACGGTGTGAAAGACCTGCTCTTTTGCGCGAATAATTGCGTAGCTCATTGCCAATGCTCCTGGGAACAGTTACAACCCTCTAAATAGTGCAAGAGCGATGTAGCTGCTTTTTTGTATTCTAATAACCGAATTTATTAGAAATCGTTTTCCTTAAGCATAGCCAGCTTTTTTGTGTATGTCAAGCGCGTGACAACGCTTCTGCAGAAGAGCGCGTGAGCGTGATATGATATAGTCAAGCTTACTGACAATAAAGGAACTGATGATGGAACTTGGTATCTACACTTTCGCGGAAATGACGGCTGATGTACAAACGGGCAAGGTTATCAGCCCTGAGCAGCGTTTACGCGATCTTTTAGAAGAGGTCGAGCTTGCCGATCAAGTTGGCCTGGACGTTTTCGGTATCGGCGAACACCATCGCCCAGAATTTGCTGTTTCAACGCCTGCGGTAGTCCTTGCTGCTGCTGCCGCACGCACGAAAAATATTCGTTTGACAAGTGCTGTCTCTGTTCTTAGCTCAGACGACCCCGTGCGCGTCTTCCAGAATTTTGCCACGCTTGACCTGCTCTCAGGCGGTCGCGCGGAAATCATGGCCGGACGCGGCTCTTTCATTGAGTCGTTCCCGCTTTTCGGTTATGATCTCGACGATTATGATTCTCTATTCGACGAAAAGCTCGAACTACTCTTGAAAATTCGCGCCACAGAGCATGTTACCTGGACAGGCCAGCATCGTCCAGCACTTGATGGACAGGGCGTCTATCCCCGTCCCATCCAGAATCCGCTGCCCGTCTGGGTCGCTGTCGGCGGCACACCTTCGTCGGTCGTGCGCGCTGCCACGCTCGGCCTGCCTATGGCACTCGCTATCATTGGCGGGGAGCCTGCACGCTTCGCCCCACTGGTCAATCTCTACCGCAAGGTTGCGCAGGATACTGGTCATGATCTGACAAAACTCCCTGTCAGCATCAATTCGCATGGTTACCTTGCTGATACTTCTCAACAGGCAGGAGACGATGCCTTCCCACCTTTTGCTGCTATGATGAACCAGATAGGGCGTGAGCGCGGTTGGGGCCCCATGAGTCGGCGCGCATTCGAGGCTTCACGCTCAGCACGCGGCGCGCTTTTCGTGGGCACACCCGAAGAGGTGATCGAAAAAATTCTCGCGCAACACAAAATCTTCGGCCATCAGCGTATGCTTCTTCAGATCAGCGTCGGCACGTTACCGCACCTCAATGTCATGCATGCCATCGAGCTTTTTGGCACGCAGGTGGCTCCCATCGTGCGGCGCGAGATTGCGTAGTGCTCTGTCAAACGTCATTGCACCTGTTTGGGAGAGGCAGGGCGACCGCAAGCCTCGCCCCTACAATGATACGATGCCCGTTTTCCCCGTCGTCATTGTAGGGGCGTGATTTATCACGCCCTGCCCCCCACACGCCAAAAAGGGTGCGATGACGTTTGACAGAGCAGTAGAGACGCGAACGCACCCTTCGGGCGTTGTGGTACTCTGTTATCAAGCGATCCAAACGTAGGCGCGCAAGCGGGCGCGTCTCATATTCTGAGAGGAGTATACGTTGTCTACGAAGACGAAGCTTCGCCTTGCGATGATTAGCTACTGGCATGTCCACGAAAAAGACTATACACGAGAAGCATTACAGCATCCCGACGTACAGATTAGCGCGGTTTGGGACGAAGAGGCAGAACGTGGACGCCGCGAGGCAGAACGCCTGGGGGTGCCCTTTTATGAAAACCTGTCCGAACTGCTAGCCCAGTCCGCTATTGATGGCGTGGTCATCGGTACGCCAACCAATATGCATCGCGATGTGCTGGTTGCGGCGGCTCAGGCTCATAAGCATATTTTCACTGAAAAAGTTCTCGCACCTACGCTGCACGAGTGCCACGAGATTCTACAGGCTGTCCAGGCCAATCAGGTCCGTCTGGTCGTCTCGTTGCCGCGCCTGAACGCGAGCTATACGCTTGCTGTCCAGGATATCCTGCGGCGCGGACTGCTCGGTACGCTGACGCAGGCGCGTGTGCGACTTTCGCACAATGGGGCGGTCAGCACGGCTGAGAATCCACATGGTTGGCTGCCAGCGCATTTTTTTAATCTGCAACAGTGCGCGGGTGGAGCAATGATTGATCTTGGTTGCCACCCAATGTACCTGACGCGCCTCTTTCTGGGCTTACCTGAAAGCGTGAGCGCGAACTATGGCTATGTGACGGGACGTGCGGTTGAGGATAACGCGGTCGTCATTCTGCGCTATCCGCAGGGTGCGCTCGGCGTGGTCGAGGCAGGCTTTGTCAATCGTCACTCGCCCTTTGCGATTGAGGTGCATGGCACAGAGGGCAGTTTACTTTATGACACGTCAGATAATCGCCTGCTTGTACGTAGCCCACAACTGCACGGCGGCCAGCAATGGACGGAGTGGCGCGAGATGCCTGCGGAGCGTCCCTCGGCCTTCCAGCAATGGGTGACGCATATTCAGCAGGGAAGCGATGCCACTGAGAATGTGCAGATGGCCCTCGATCTCTCGCTACTGATGGAAGCGGCAAATCGCTCTGCCGCCTCTAACGTTCCAGTGCGACTGGCCGAAATCACACAGGCTCAATAGCAATAGCACATTCCAGGCTGCATCTGGCTGTATTATGCTTGCCAGCGCGCATCAGCAGCAGCCTGGGGTGATGTCGCAGTGATCTGCATCAATTCGATAGCATTGCCATCAGGATCGTTAAGCCAGTATTGCCAGTTGGTATCGAGTCCCTGGATTGGGTTGCCCGTAATGGCTAAACCCCGCGCAGCCAGTTCGCGTAGCGTGGCCGCCAGATCATCCACAACCAGACAAAAATGGTTGTAGCCGACAGCCTGACCACGTGGTGGATTATCGCCGTGCGCCCCCGGAAATAATTCTACGAACATATTGGGCGCAACCTGGAGGTAGACAATCCAGGGCGATGGCTCCCCCTCACGCTCTAAACGAAATGCTTCACGAAAGCCAAGTTTGTTGCAGTAGAAATCGAGTGCCTTCTCTAAATCAGTAATCCGAAACGCAACATGTCCAAGTCCGGTAATCATCGTATGCTCTCCTCACTATGATCTGCATGTGCCTTACGCGATCAGGCACGGGATATTGATTGTATCAGCAAATAACCACAACATGGGTGATAACTGCCATTGTAGCATGACGTTTAAAAGCCGTTCAAATGCCGGAACTTCAAGCAGATAAAAAAAGGCTTTACTGATTTTTTACACTTTCCTGCTTGTTTTTTTATAGGGATGAGTTATGATCGTTACAGATGTGGGCTACCTTACACTCCTGAAAGAGAAGATTAAGAAGAGATTAAAGACCAATACGCTACTATTCTTTATTCTCTATATTCTTGCTCTAAATATATGGATAGTGTATTCGCGTGTATGAAAAGGAGAGATAAATCATGGCTTTTGTAATCACCCAACCCTGTATTGGCTCAAAAGATGCATCGTGTGTCGATGTCTGTCCTGTCGATTGTATTCATCCATCGCCCAGCGAACGCTTATATTCGCGCGTTGAGCACTTATATATCAACCCCAGCGAGTGTATTGACTGCGGAGCCTGCCAACCCGCGTGTCCCTCGAATGCCATTTACCAGGAGTCGGCAGTTCCGCGCCAATGGCGACAGTTTATCCAGATCAACGCGAACTTCTACAGATGAGCAATACGCAGCTATAGACGTTCGATAAGCGTAGCGATGCCCTGCCCGACGCCAATACACATGGTTGCTAGGCCGTAGCGTCCGTCACGCCGTTCTAGTTCATACAACAGCGTGGTCAGGATGCGCGCCCCGCTACAACCGAGTGGGTGGCCGAGGGCAATCGCTCCTCCATTGACATTCAAGCGGTCCTGGTCGATCTCCAACTCGCGCGCGCACTGCAAGGCCTGGACCGCAAAGGCCTCATTTAGTTCAATCAGGTCCATGTCTTTGATGCTCAAACCTGCGCGCTGAAGCACTTTGCGCGTGGCGAAGATGGGGCCAAGGCCCATATAGGCGGGGTCAACACCTGCGACTGCCGAGGCGACGATGCGTGCGCGAGGTTGCAAGCCAAGCCGTTGCGCCCGACTGCGCGCCATTAGCACGAGAGCGGCAGCACCGTCGTTGATACCTGCGGAATTACCCGCTGTCACGGTTCCATTCTTGCGGAAGACGGGCTTGAGGGCGGCGAGCTTTTCCAGCGAAGTATCGGCGCGTGGATGTTCGTCAAGAGCCACAACGGTCATTTCGCCCTTCTTCTGCGGAATGCTCACGGGCAGTATCTCGGCAGAGAAACGCCCGGATTGCTGAGCCGCGACCGCGCGTTGCTGACTTTGCAGGGCAAACTCGTCCTGCTCTGTGCGCGAGATTTGATAGCGTTCCGCGATGTTCTCCGCTGTCTCACCCATGCTATAGGGATGATGGATAGCAGAGAGTTTGGGATTGATAAAACGCCAGCCGAGCGTCGTGTCCTCTAATTTCATGTTGCGCCCAAATGGTGTATCGCTTTTGCCCAGCACAAAAGGTGCGCGCGTCATGCTTTCAACACCGCCCGCGACGAATGTATCGCCCATGCCCGTCTGAATGGCCTGAGACGCGCTATTGATAGCTTGCAGACCAGAGCCGCACAGCCGATTGACGGTCTGACCCGCAACCTCGACGGGCAGCCCCGCCAGTAGCAGAGCCATGCGCGCAACGTTGCGGTTATCCTCTCCTGCTTGATTGGCACAACCAAGCACGACATCTTCGATGCTATCGGGTTCAACGCTGGCACGGCGTATCGCCTCGGCAATGACCAACGCCGCCATATCGTCAGGGCGTACATCTTTCAAGCTGCCGCCATAGCGTCCAATCGGGGTGCGCACAGCGGAAAGGATAACCGCATCTTCCATAGATAATCAATCCTCTCGGTGGGAAAACAGGGACTTAACGACCATGAAATTCTGGGTTGCGCTTCTCGATAAAGGCTCGCATACCTTCGCGCATATCTTCTGTCGCGAAGAGCAGGAAGAAGTTTTTGCGCTCGATCTCAAGCCCCTCGCTCAACGAGGTCTCGAAAGCGGCCAGCACAGACTCTTTGCCCAAACGCGCTGCCAGCGGAGGACGTTGCGCGATAACTTTTGCCAGCTTGACAGCCTCGTTCAGATGTTCGCCTTTGGGAACCACGCGATTGACGAGACCATGCGCGGCCATCTCCTGAGCGGTAAATGGCTCGCCCGTGAGAACCATCTCCATCGTGCGGAACTTGCCGAAGGTGCGCGCAAGCCGCTGTGTGCCACCCGCACCGGGGATGACGCCAATTTTGATTTCGGGCTGTCCGAAACGCGCATTTTCCGAGGCGATAATCATGTCGCAGTGCATTGCCAGTTCGCAGCCACCGCCAAAGGCATAGCCGCCAACGGCAGCGATCAATGGGGTATGGAGGTGGCGAATGCGCTCCCACGCCTCAAAGCCGCCAATCATCATATCAATCGGCGATTTATCGGACATCTCTTTGATATCGGCTCCGGCGGCGAAGGCTTTCTCGCCTGACCCTGTCAGCACGATACAGCGCACGGCCTCGTCGCGGTCGAGCTGTTCCAGGGCATCTGCCAGTTCGGAGACGAGCGTGAAATTGAGGGCGTTGAGTTCTTTGGGACGATTTAAGGTAACAACGGCGATAGCTTCATCGCGTTCAACGAGGATATATTGATATTCTGCCATAATTTTCCTCACGTACCTGGACATACGACCAGCGTGGTCGCATGCCATCGGGAAGCACCAGCTATGCGATGCTGGCGCGGACATCACACAA
The DNA here is from genome assembly GCA_027451525.1 of Ktedonobacterales bacterium. Lineage (GTDB taxonomy): Bacteria > Chloroflexota > Ktedonobacteria > Ktedonobacterales > Ktedonobacteraceae > DTNP01. Next base: position 8,550 of record DAIDJF010000106.1, on the reverse strand, counting down.
CGCAAATAGACCTACCTATAGTCTATCACATTGCTCTGGCGCGATGGTCGAAAATTATGGCTGAGCATCAGTTTATGTGTCCGGCTATTCCTTGCTCGTTTTATCGGCTATCCACAGAAGCGATAGGACAGCGGGCACGATATAGGGAAAAATGCCATAGAGCGTGTCGCTGACGGAATGCGAACGGCTATCGACGGCGATAAATACCTGGACACAAAAAGCCAATAGCAGCAGAATCAGGAGTGCGCCTTGCCAGGAGGTAGGATAATAGAACCAACCCCAGGGACGAAACCAGCGATTTTTCAGCATATACCTGCTCCCTTTATAACACAGCATATTTCTATTGCTCATGGTAGAATGGAGTATACAGCCAGTGCAATGCCCCGAGTGCGCTATTTCTGTGTCACAGAGACTGCTCAATGTAGGGGCGTGATTTATCACGCCCTTCGCTCCCTTTCGCACGGCCTCCCAGGCGGATTGGCGAACAAGCAGGGCGTGATAAATCACGCCCCTACGCCATAATGCGAACGTGTCACATTCATTCTTCAAACACGATTTATCGGGCTAAAGACGGATTAGCGTGCTTTGGCTAAGAGTGAGGGCACGTTGTAGAAGGCATTGAAGCCTGCATAACGCGCTGTCTCGGCTCCCAGTTCGTCCTCAATGACCATTAAGCGGTTATACTTGGAGACACGCTCGCTGCGGGCGGGCGCACCCGTCTTGATTTGACCCGCGTTGGTGGCAACCACCAGATCGGCAATTGTGGTGTCCTCGGTTTCACCCGAACGATGCGAGACAACGGCGGTAAAGGCCGCGCGTTTCGCCATCTCGATGGCATCCAGCGTCTCGCTGAGTGTGCCAATCTGGTTGAGTTTCACCAGGATAGAGTTGGCGGAACGCTCTTCGATGCCACGTTTGAGCCGTTTGGTGTTGGTGACAAAGAGATCATCGCCGACGAGTTGGACGCGACTGCCCAGGCGTTCGCGCAGGTAGGACCAGCCCTCCCAGTCATCCTCAGCCAGACCGTCCTCGAGGCTGATAATCGGGTATTCGCCGATCCACTGCTCATAGAGGCTCACCATCTCTTGTGAGGTCAGCGTGCGACCTTCGCGTGCCAGCACATATTTACCGTTCTCATAGAACTCGGTCGCGGCTGGGTCCATGCCCATGAAGATATCGACGCCGGGCTTGTAGCCAGCCGTTTCGATGGCGGCCAACACAACCTCTAACGCCTCGCGATTTGAGCTGAGCGAGGGCGCGAAACCGCCTTCGTCGCCCACGTTGGTGTTCAATTTCTTCTGGTGCAGAACCTTCTTGAGGGCCTGATAGACCTCGGACCCCATGCGCAGAGCCTCGCGGAAGGTTGTGGCTCCGACGGGCAGAATCATGTATTCTTGCATGTCGGTCGAGTTGTCAGCGTGTTTGCCGCCATTCAAAATATTCATCATTGGCACTGGCAAGACACGCGCCGAGACGCCGCCCAGATAGCGATACAGCGGCTGATTGTAGGCATTGGCTGCTGCCTTGGCGGCTGCAAGCGAGACGCCAAGAATAGCATTGGCCCCTAATTTGGCCTTGTTCGCCGTTCCATCAAGGGCAATCATTACATCGTCAAGCATGGCCTGATCGGCGGCATCCAGTCCCACAAGGGCATCACTAATCAGGTCGTTGACGTTGGCAACCGCGTTGAGCACGCCTTTGCCGCCGTAGCGTTGCTTATCGCCGTCGCGCAGTTCAACCGCCTCATGAGCACCTGTTGAGGCTCCCGATGGCACGGCTGCGACTCCACGCTCTCCACCCATCAGAATGACCTCGACCTGAACAGTTGGGTTGCCACGCGAGTCAAGAATTTCGCGCGCCATTACCTCTTCAATGGTTGTAATATCGTTAGTGTTGTTCATTTGTTACTTCGCTTCCTTCCTGCAATATCCCAAATAGAACTGCCGTCATCGTGCGCGCTATTTGTATGTTGCATTTGTATCGTAAAGAGTATATCACATAGTGTATGCTTCGCTAGAAACGCACCATCTGTATGGATGTGGTATACTGGCGGCAAAGAGAACGCAAGAGTGAGGTTGAACATCATGCCGTTCGTCAAGAAAAATAGCGACCGACGCGGTGAGCCATCTATTGAGCGTGGCCTGTTTATCGGGCGTGTCAATGAAATCTCCTTCTTCACCGAGCAGATTCTGAAACCAGAAGACCCCACGTACAATATCATTTCCATCTACGGCAATGGAGGCGTCGGCAAATCAACCTTACTGGCACGCCTGCTGGACGAAATACACGCCCCGGCGTACCGCGCGTATTGCACGGCTGCGCTTGTAGATGAGCGACAGGCCACGCCCGCGAATATGATGGAGAAACTTGCTGATCAACTGCACATGGCTGGTTTCAAGAAGGCTTTGGCCCGCTATCGATTGGCCGTGCGCAGGCAGCAGAGCGAGGAAGAAACGATTGATGATGCCGTACTGCGCCATGCTCCCGATCTCGCGGGTGCCGCTGTCGAAGGTATTCCCTTTGTCGGTCCTATCTTGGGTCAGAGTGTCAAAATTGCAGCCGCACACATGGCCAAGGAGTACCGCGCTGCCCAGGCGCATGATGACGCTGATCGCCTGGATCATCCTATCGCTGACCTGACTAATACCTTTATCAACGAGTTGAATCAGCTTGCCGATACTTTTGTATCGCTGGAAGGCGGAATACGGCGCAGACGCCGCGTGCTGCTTTTCTTTGATACTTTTGAGCAGCTTGCTGAAGAAGCTGCGCCCTGGTTGCTCGACCATGTTTTCCCTACAGAGATTAGCAGCAATATCGTGTTTGTGGTTGCCGGGCGTGTCTCGCTTGACCGCTCGCTGCCCAACGATCCCAAACGCTGGATGCCCTATTATGATCGCCATGAGATTTACACTATTTCGCTCAATAGCTTCACGGAAGAAGAGACGCGTTCCTATCTGGCCCAGCGTGGGATTACCGACACAACCCAGGTGGAGACAATCTGGCGGCTCTCGCGTGGCCTGCCGCTCTACCTGAGCATGCTCACCTCGCATCCCGACCACACTATCGATCCGACGAGCGATGTAGTTGCCAACTTTCTGCGCTGGTTGCCTGCCCAGGAGACGCTAAAACGCCGCCTCGTGCTGGATGCAGCCCTTTTCTCGCGTCCCTTCAATCAAGATGATCTGGCGGCTTTTAGCTATATCAACCAACATGAGCGGCCCTTGCTCTATAGCTGGCTGCTCACACAGCCATTTGTGCGCCAGAATCCGCAAGACGGACGCTATAGTTACCATGAAATAGCGCAAGAGCAGTTTAGCCGCTATCTCTATCAGAGTTCGCCTGAGACCTATCTTGCGGCCCGTCAGGCTCTGGCGCACCATTATCGAGGGCGCATTGTTGCTTTTGAACAGGGGCAAGGCATAGTGGATGAGCATATAGGCGAGTGGAGCACGCTCAATCTGGCGGAAGCCCATCAACTGTTTCTCTTGCCCGACCAGCCCAGTCACGCTCTGGCCGCTGAGCGCGTTTTGACCGTCTACACGGCAACAAAAGAGGATGAAGAGGTGACGCGCCTCTTACGCGAAATGACGGAAGAGCAGCTTTACAACCACGCCAGCACAGATACGCGCCAATGGGCAACGTTGCTACTGGCATATATTGAAGCCGAGCCAATGAGCCTTGATCTGCTGGTAGCGGGCAATGCCCTGATGCAGAAAATCGCGACTGCTGCACAATTTTCGTCTGCACAGCAGGCACGTATCCACAACACGTGTGGCATTATCTATCGCTCGATGAGTAGCTATCAGTCGGCATTGGAAGAATTTACGCAGGCTATCAGCGACGACGCGAACTACGCAATTGGATATGGTAATCGCGGCATTACGTATCGCGCGGTTAAACGCTATCAAGAGGCCTTAAGCGATTTCAACATGGCACTACAACTCGATAAGAAACTGGATTGGGTCTATGCCGGACGCGGCGAGGTCTATCGCCACTTGAAAGAGTATGAGCAGGCCATCAATGACTTCGATCATGCCTTGACGCTAGACCCGGCCTATGCCGCTGCTTATGCCGGACGTGGGCGCGTGCGTCGCCTGCTCCACCAGTACGAACGCGCGATAGATGATTTTAACCGCGCACTCACCCTCGACCAAGAACTAGATTGGGCCTATGCACAACGAGCGGAAGCCTATCGCGGTCTAAAACAGTACGCTCAAGCGCTGGCGGACTACACCACAGCGATTGCCCTGGATAGCAATGGCAACTACTTCTGGGCTTACGGCTCGCGTGGCCTGATCTACTTCCTGCTCAATCGTTATGAAGAGGCGATCAATGACTACAATACTGCTATCCAGCTCAATGATGAGTATACGTGGTGTTATGCCGCGCGTGGGCGGACCTACTATCATCTGCGGCAGTATGAGCAGGCGGTAGCAGACTATAATCGCGCCATTGCTCTCGACCCGCAGAACGACTGGATTTACAGTCATCGCGGCCTGACCTATCTCGCGCAACAGCAGTATGAGCGTGCTATCGAAGATTTTACGAGCGCGATCAGGCTCAACCCGACCTATGGGCGCACCTATGGACGGCGTGGGAGCGCGTATCTGGGACTACATAACTACGTGCGAGCCGCACAGGATTTTGCGTATAACTGCCAGCTTTACCCGCCCGATGTACTGGCGTGCTGGATGAGCGAGTGGGTGCAACTCTGCCTGCAGGCAAATACTGCCAACGAGGAGCTGGCGCAACGTTTGGAAGAGATCGCGGACCGTGACGAACAAAACTATTTGAGCCATGTCTGCCGCGCCGTGGCACACTGGTTGCGTGGTGATCTGCCACAAGCGCAATCACTGGTAGCGCAGGCGTGTGTACAACATCCGAATATGTGGGATGGATATTTCTGGCAAGGCGTGTTTGCCTGCTGGGAGGGCCAGCATAGCGGCGTGGCAGCGATTGAACGCGCGCTAGAGATGGGCATGTTTCCCGCCCTGCTCACTCCGTTGCGCCTGCTTGAGCAACGGCAACCCGCCTTCTATGAAAAAGAGATCGCCCCGCTGCTTGCCCGCTATGAGATTTCTAATATTGATTGAAGCATGTCAGAGGGTAAAAAGATAGCACACTATATTACTCCTGATCTGGTTTGTGAAGAGCGTGTATATGCTATTGAGAACTACTTGCAGCAAAAAACAGGTTGATGGTGCCATACTGCTCTGTCAATCTTCATTCCAACCGTTTTGGGGCGTGATAATGGTGTTGCAAAAAATCATCTGGTGACCGTATCCGGTGGTGTAGGGGCGTGATTGATCACGCCCTGCTCGCCCATCGATCCGCCTGGGGAGCCGTGTGACGGGGGACGAGGGCGTGATCAATCACGCCCCTACGCAAACCATGCCGTATGCGGATTCAATTTTTCAACACCATTATCACGCCTTGCTCCCAGGCATAAAAGGTGCGCAATGACATTTGGCAGAGCAATATGGGCACCATCAACCTGTTGTCAGCATTGCCCTGCTTCATCTGTACGTCCAGCAATGGAACAACGCGGGACGACTCCTCATCGGCCAAACACGAGCTTCATCATCCGCCCCAAGCCGGGCTTTTGCCCATACATCAGCACGCCGTAGCGATACAGGCGCGCGGCAAACCAGGTGCAGGCCAGAATGGTCAGCAGCAGAAAGACGACCGTCACGACGATTTCCCACCAGGCCACCGTGCCCACAGCAAGACGCATCAGCATCAACATCGGGGTTCAGGTTAGCTGGATGATCAACTGCTGTAACGAGACTGGCGTCACTTCTAAACCCGGTACTGCCACTAACTAGCCATAGCGTAAAAGATCAGTATTGTCAAGAGGAGATGCTGAACTCTACTCAACTCTCCTTTTGAGCCTGATTTCGAGCAGGTGATACGAACGAGAGTGCATGATCGTGTTGTAATGAAGCAGGGAGAAATAAAACCTTGACGACACAAACACTCTATGCTATACTCTGGCGGTAGGAAATAAGATTTTCATAGACGGGAATAAGACGCTGGTAATATATCAGACTGTCATAACCACATAAACCCGCCAAAGAAGCCAATTCCTATGAGCGTGTAACTCAGTGGTAGAGTATCCGACTTTTAATCGGGTTGCCGTGGGTTCGATCCCCACCACGCTCACTCTTTTGTCCCGATAGATGATGTGCGCTGCTTTCACTTTTCATCGTGTAGCGGCGCATTTCTTCTATTACCGACAATTGATCTCCCCTATGCCCGACGTTATCTCTTTAGTTGGCACTATCTGTACACCACGCCCGACAATAAAACGTGCTACACGTAGTGCGAATACGACATTGACATGATTTGGCGGGCGCGCGCAACACAAACATGTGTTCTCAGTTGCTACAATCCCTTGTTTGCCTCACAAGAACATGATACACTAGGAGTATTCAAGCGGAACCTTGTTCACTCCTGGCTGTATAGAGGAGACGAGGCAGAATAACAAGAACAGGAGGGCGGTACGTATCCATGCTCGTATCCCACGAGATGGACGACGGAACCGATGAGACGTGAGAAAAAATATTCTCGTTGTTGATGACAGAAACGAACTCTTACACCTAATGCGCCGTGTTCTTGAAGATGAAGAATACCAGGTCTCTATTCTTCAGGAGGGGCGGAATGCCTTTGAAAAGGTCAAAAGTACGCTACCTGATCTGCTTATTCTCGACCTCAAATTGGGTGATATCTCTGGTCAGGATATCCTGAAAGACTTGAAAAGCGACAGCGTGACCGCAGATGTGCCTGTGATTGTCTATACAGCAGCAGTCTTTGAGGCGGATGAGGTTGCGCACTTGATTGAAGGAAGTCCACAAGAGTATCGTAACGTTCGTTTGTTAAAGAAGCCCTTTGAACTAGATGCTCTTTTAGATGAAGTGGAAAATATGATCGGTAACTCCGAACACTAACGGCCAGGCGCGTTCCCGTGTCTGACCGGACAGTGTCCGGCTATTTTTATATGTAGCATGTCATGTTGTTCGCAGTATGCGTATCTTGTACAAGAAAGAAAGGGTACCCCTATGAAATTTATGACTGGACTATTGCTAGGGACAGCTATCGGCGTTGCTTTGGGCCTGTTGCTGGCTCCGCAGTCGGGCGAGGCGACACGCGCCCAATTGAGTGAGCAGAGCGTTATGCTGCGCTCTGGCACGTTGAGCGATGAGATTCGCGTACGCGCCAATACTGCACTCACGCAGGGCCGCGAGGTCTACGCACGTGCCAAGCAGGAACTCAACGACCGCTATACGCAGGCCAAATCTGGCAATCTCTAGCCTATTCAGTATCTATCTCTACACGAGAGGGGAAGAGCATTGTAACGCTCTTCCCCTCTCGTGCGCTTATCGCGTGTGTAAGATGGCACTACAGTGTAATGAATGTCACACCAGGGCCGGGTGCAAACTCCACATCGGTTACTTGCCAGTAGTAGATGCCCCAATTCATATTGCTGGCGATCACATGCCCATTGCTCAAAACCTGCTCGACGATTGCCACGTGGCCCAGACCATAGGCTCCTTGTACCCAGGGTTGGAGATCAACAATGGCTCCTGGCGAGGGTTGGCTGGAGACATGCCAGTGAAAATTATAGGCACGGGCCGTCCATTGCCAAGCATCGGCGTTAGCTGTCCAGGGAACGAAGGTGTGGTGAATCTGATAGTAGCGTTGTGCCGCCCACCAGGTACACTGACCATAAGGGAAGAAATTACCGAGTCCCAGGACTGGCGCGGGCATGTGCGCGGTGCTGTTACCATTGCCCTTGCCGGGAATACAGATATGCTGGCTAATGTAGATAATGTTAGGATTTGCCAGCTTATTGTAGCTTGCGAGTTGCTGCCACGTGGTGTTGTAGCGTTGCGCGATCAGCCCTAACGTATCGCCGCTCACGACCATGTAGGTTTGATCGCTGCTCGAACAGGCGGACTGCGCGAACGCACCGAGAAGAGTGGAGCCAAAGGCGGTATTGAGAAGAACGACGCCGAGGACACACACCACAATCAGGTGCCCGGCTACAATACTCACTACGCGATGCTGTTGCATATATGCCCAGATGCGTGGGTGATTGTGTGCTTGCACGTAAGCCTCCTCTGTTAGAATACGAGACACAAGGCAGGCCCATTGCCTGCACATAGAATAAATGGTTCTGTTTGGCATATTAGCGTATTCAGAACAATAGTACAGCTTGAAGCATAGTGAAACATAAGAAGAAAAGGCTAGCGGCGGTTGAGAAAAAGGCAGTGTTTTGTGATGATGGGGATGAAAATGAGTTGAGAAGAGCATTGATGCAGAAGAGTCCTTTCAAACAAGATGATCTCAATGAAAGAACTCTTCTTTGCAGCTCGCTGGCTTTAGTTTTTGCGTTCCAGCAGCACAGCAGGAACCTCGCGTGTTATCTTTGCCATTACCGAAGCCAAAGCTGGTATTTTTTGTAGCTGGATGCGCCCAAGACGTTCCGCCTCGGCCCTGTCAACGACAATGGCTTTTGCTTCGAAGGTATCAGCACCAACCTCGACTGTC
>DAIDJF010000105.1 GCA_027451525.1 Ktedonobacterales bacterium | reverse complement strand
ATTGGCGAGGTGCGCACGATAGCGGTGCAGATCAATCAGGCGGAGCCGCTGGCGGGACAGGTTTGCGCGCTGGTTGATAGTGTCGGGCTGACAGCAGAGGAGTGGCAGACAACTCCGCTGCTCATCAATCCGCCGGGGTATGCGCCCGCCGCTTTTGTCTTACTAGCGGAATTACATGGACGCATCGGTCATTTTCCAACGCTCATCCGCATGCGTCCTAAGCCCGGTCCGGTCACGACCTTTGAGGTCGCAGAATTGCTTAACCTGCAAACGGTTCGTGAGCAGGCACGCACGCGTCGCTAATTCGACCAGCTAGCAGGACACCTACATAGGTGTCCTGTTTTTTTGTGCAGAAAAAAGTATCTTGCAAAAATCTAATGCAGTTCCCTTGACATCACCCTTTGCCAGATACTATGCTGTATATAGCCGAGGTACATTAGTTTGTTGATATAGTAAGTCAACAATAAACTGCCTCTTATTTGAAAAAATATCGATATGTCCCCGTGGTAACAAGCGAGGATAAATCCACATGGCAATAAATGAGGAGGAACTATGGTAGATTATAGCGCATATGCGCATCCAGAAGTGTTGGTTGATGCCGCTTGGGTAGAGCAGCACCTGCAAGATCCCAAAGTGCGTCTGATCGAGGTTGATGTCAATACCAGGTCGTATGACGAGGGCCATATCGTTGGCGCGGTTGGCTTCAACTGGCAGAAGGATTTGCAGGATCAGGTGGTACGCGCACCGCTGAGCAAAGAGCAGTTAGAGACGTTGCTGAGCAATGCGGGTGTGAGCAACGATACCACGATTGTGCTGTATGGCGATAATAACAACTGGTTCGCGGCTTGGGCACTGTGGGCGTTCAAGTATTATGGGCATGAAGATGTGCGTTTGCTTGATGGTGGTCGTGTGAAGTGGCTGGCTGACGGGCGCGAGATCACAACCGCCGTGCCTTCCTATCCAAAGACGCAGTATGTCGCGAAAGAGCCAAATAACGATATCCGCGCGTTCCGCGACTACGTTATGACCCGTCTTGGCAAGAGTGATGTGGCACTTGTTGACGTGCGTTCCCCTGGTGAGTATAGCGGCGAACTATTGGCTCCCGCGAATTTGCCGCAGGAGGGTGCGCAGCGTGGCGGTCATATCCCTGGCGCGGCGAATATTCCCTGGGCGTCTGCTGTGCGCGAGGATGGCACGTTCAAATCGGCAGAGGAACTGAGCCAGCTCTATGCCAGCAAGGGCGTTGTGCCTGATAAAGAGGTTGTGGCCTATTGCCGCATCGGTGAGCGTTCCGCGCATACATGGTTTGTGCTGACACAACTGCTCGGCTATCAGAATGTGCGCAACTATGATGGTTCCTGGACCGAGTGGGGTAGCCTGATCGGCGCACCCATCGAGAAGTAAGGGCTAGCGCAATAATTTCGGAGTGCATAGGGGCGTGATCAATGCATCGCGCCCCTTGCTTTATTTACGCGCATCAATACTTTTCCTGTAGTCGTTCCATACGCGCGTTGTCCTGCTGGAATTTGATATTTGCTTTGTTGAGCAGCTCGTCAATCTGCTCCTGAGGCCATACTACTACGCCGTCGTCGTCCGCGATAATAAGATCGCCATCGCGAATGATCGTGCCTCCAATTGAAACCGTGCCGCCCACAATAGCGGGACCATTTTTATGAGAGGCGATTGGGGTCACCCCTCGGCACCAGACGGGAAAACCTAAGTCACAGATTTCGCGTGAGTCGCGTACCAGTCCATCGGTAACCAGTCCTGCAATGCCTGCATTTTGCATTTCGAGAGCTAGCAGACCACCGATAGTAGCTGTGCGCGATGTGCTTCCGCCAGCTACCACCAGTATGGTGCCTGCGGCGGGCGGATTTTCCAGTACTTTGCGTACAGATAAATTATCATCCTGACTGATGAATGCTACCTGCGCGGGTCCAACAATGCATGTTGCGGCACAAAGAGCGTGAATGGTATTTGGAAGAACGCCATGTCCTTCTGTTGCATCAGAGGCAAGGGTTGCTGACAGCCATGCGGGAATTTCAGTCATCTTTCTCTCCATCATCGTGTTTAGATAGATATCCTCTGGTTTTAGTGTATCTTTTTATTTCTTCCCGCGCAACATTGTTGGGGTCATCCTCGCTTTTTTGATATTGCGTTGTGGAATGTAGCTAAAAATCGGCCTGTTTATATCAGGCGTCAGGTGCGCTGACCGCATGTAACATAGAAAGAGAAGAAACTGTGGTATGTTTCCCACTCCTGGCGCATTGCTTCGGATAATCTATCGTATGTATCAGGATGAATACCTAGCTGTTTTACCATCAACGGTTTGATAGCACGGTTATAAGTAAAGATGTCAGTAGCTGTCATATTGCCGATGCGACCCGCCCAGTTACCGAGCGGTAAATCTATGCGATAACTACTGATATTTACCACCCCTGCTGACTCTAAAAGTAAGGGTAAGCGTGAGCAGATTTGTGTATCAATGCCGCGCTGCTTGCTTAACTGTGTCCCCCATTGTGCGAGTTGAGCCACGGCAGGACCTGCCCTTTGGATGATCTGGTCGGACTCTGCAAGTTCAATCCAGCCACCGCGGCGCGTGACACGGAGCAATTCGGAGACAACATAGGGCCATTTTTTAAAGGGAATAGCGACATGTAAGAAGCGTTGATGTACAAAATCAAACGTCATCTCAGGGAAGGGTAATTCTTCCAAAACATTGCCTTTAACAAAACGATAGTTGCGCGGGATAGCCTCCTCTGTTTTTGTTTCAATCGTATTGATATCTAGCCCAAATACTTTTGCTTGTGGAAAAGCGTTTGCGATTTCATGTGCCCAACGCCCTGTACCGCAACCAACATCCAAAATACCACGTGGATTATCCAATGGAGCAATGTAGTTGCATTGCATGGCATAACGGATAAGGTAGTGCTGAAAATCAAGCCTGTTATATTCTTGTTGATCAGCAGGCATCAGGTAGGGCTGGCCTTTGATGTGACGACGTCCTTCGACCCAGAGAAATTCATCCTCTGGTGGTATTTGCTCTTTTATGGTTTGCGTGTTTTTGTCACGTCTACGAAACCAGGGTAGCCATTGCATATGTTCCCCTTATAACAAATCAGAATATTACGGTAAATAAAAAAGTTTGTGCAACTTTAATGTGACGTAGTTGATCTGTATAATGGGTAAATAATAATAGCAATCTACCAGTCTTTGAGGGTCTATGAAGGAAAGGCAAAACGCCCTCTTTCGCGCATTTTGCCTTTCTTCTTTGCGTAATTTTATAGGTTGTTAGGAGAATATTGAAGGAAATCGCTAATCTCTGTCCGTGTAGGGGGATTGGCACCGGGACGGGCACAATTGAGTGCAGCGGCGGCTGCGGCGAAACGTAATGTATCCTGTAATTTTTGTTCTGAAAGGGCGAGAAGAGCCTCACGAGAAGTAATACCCAACTCGGCTAATCGTACCAATGTACCTGCACAAAATGTATCACCAGCTCCAACCGTATCAACTACTGTAACTGAAAAAGTGGGGATATGAAGCGGGGCCGAAGAACCGTGTTTAGCCAGAACGCCTTTGTCTCCTTGTGTGATGATTACCAAGGCTGGTCCTTGTTTGGATAATTGTTGAATGGCGTCCTCTGCTGATACGCCAGGAAGCAGCCAAGCGAGATCAACATCACTCAATTTCAAAATATCTGTGAGGCTGATAGCCTCTTGCAACGTTGCGCGATAGGCAGGCTCGTCGTGAACCAAAGATGCACGAATGTTGGGGTCAAAAGAGAGCAACGCTGTGTCTTTCAAACGCTTTGCAGCTGCAAGTATTGTTGCGGGGGTCTTTCCGCGCAGAAGACTAATCGAACCAAAGTGGAACATTGCAGTCTCTTCGTAGAGTGTTTGGGGAAGGTTCTCAGGTGTTAAACGTGTATCAGCGGCATTTTCTCCATAGAAAGAGAATGTGGCTTGCCCGTTTTCGACGGCAACAATTGCCAGCGTGCTTTGGGCATGTATTGTAGTGACGAAGCGTGTATCGACTTTTTCCGCTTGGAGTGCTTTGAGCAGGTGATGTCCAAAGAAATCCTCGGCGATTGCACCAGCAAAAGCGGCATGTTGTCCTAAACGCGCTACGCCTACCGCGACATTAAAAATAGAGCCAGCCGCATGCATACGAAAATCGGTGTTTGGGCTATCTGGTTGAGATGTACCAGAAGACGGAAGTGGTAAAAAATCAATCAGGCTTTCGCCGATACATGTTATCACGGTTCTCATACGCTTTTTCCCTTCCTGTTACGCATTACAAGATAGTGCTGCTCTGAGGATAGTGCTACAATGGTCAAGAAAGATATGCCGTCTCAAAATCTCAGCCGCAGTTTCTTTAAGGGTAATTGTATCATACTGTGCTGATTTGCTTCGGCTTCTACATTTACCTGTTGATGTTCAGGGGATGCATTCCCGTGTTTGGCAGCTCGTGATCTGGAAGGCATTACCCTGGATGGTTGTGTGGCTGTTGGCACTGCTTGGTATTGGTGTGAGCCTGCTCTAAAATTGTAGCAGCGGTAGAGCTTCACGCAATTGGAGGGACCATAATGACCAGGAATGGTCACCTGTATTGCTGATTAGCTGTGTCGAAGCCTTTAGAGACAAGAGATCTTGATAAAAGCTAATATCCTTGTGATAAAAGCTTTTATCAGAGGTTCCCGCGCCGATGATAATGAAGTCATTGAGGAGTGCCTGTTTGCCCTGTACAGTACGTATAAAGATAGCTGGACTATTCAATTGTTGATAGGCAAGTGCGTTCGTCCCTGAACCAAAGACGGGGCCTGTGGCTTGAAAGTATCCGCCTAGACTAATGACTTTGTGAAATACATTCGGATGATGGAGGGCAATATTTACTGCCCCGTAGCCTCCCATTGAGAGACCTGCAATCGCGCGTTCTTTTGCGCTCGTGATAGTGCGATAATGGTTGTCAATAAACGCGACTAAATCAAGAGCGATGGCATCTTCCATACGCTGTCGTCCATCAAAGCTATTGGCCCATTCTGAGAAGTGATAGATTGGTCCATTACCATCCGGGCTAATGATAATCGTCGCGCGCATCTTGTGTTCCGCAATCAATATATCGGCAGTAGTAGCAGCATGGCCTGCGACAAACCAGTCTGCAGGACTGCCAGGACTTCCGTGTAACATATAAAGTGTAGGATACCGTTGGCTGGTTGTTGTCGTATAGGTTGCTGGGAGGTAAATCCAATAGGTACGCGCAACGCTACCCAACGTTGGACTGGTAAAAGTTCCTTGTAGTACCGTTCCATGCGGTAGCGATGAGGTATTGTTAGCTGATTTATAGAGGTTGACGAGCGGCCCATACATCAGTAAAGGACCACTGCCATTAAGAGAGATTAGTAGAGCGCATAAGAGTAGGAGTCCGAAGATGAAAGAACTTACTATACCCGGAAGGGACAACTGAGTTGTACTTGTCTGCTTACTGCAGGGTTGTGGATTATGGAAATGAATAGCACGTTTTAACGGTATAAAGAGTGGCGTGATAAGTGTGTTACCCCATGCAGTTCCAAGTACTGCTCCCATGCCTGCAAGCAATAGCGATAGTGCTGTCATTGTCAGCAATTCTGTACTAAACACCATAGGTAGCAGAATCTGGCTTTGACCGTCTGGACCTAAACCAGGATTCTGGGCCTGTTGTATAAAAGGGCGCAGATAATGGATACAAAAAAAGATCATACCGCCTAGCCAGATCGAGGCGCGGTGGCGGAGCAGCAAACCTGCGATAAGGCTACTGAGCAAGGTGAGAATGAGCGCGTCGAGGAAGAGTGCACGATTTTTATCAAAGCCTAGTGCAGTAATGCTATTATCGAGGGTTGCTACTGTGCCAATCTGTCTGAGTAGGAGAGCAACGAGCCAGACCAAAACGATTCCCTCCACCCATATGATTCCTTGCCACACTATACTTCGTCTATTTTTTCTGTATTTGTTGTCCGGCATTGCTGCTCTCTTTCTTTTAGCATTCGTGTAGCATTCGTGCGCGTTGGGTGGCATCTGGGCGTCCTGCAATTTGCATAGGAAGACGTACATTTTCATCGGCAGTGAGAAAAGGAACAAGATTATCTGTCTGTAAAACAATGCCAATCGTGTTCTTGCGGAAAATGGCGCGTTCTGTCGGGTAGATTACTTTCACCAGGGGCTACCGCGCTTGTGCCAGAGGCTGGTACTGTGGATGATGTGCCAGTAGTGGATGTTCCACATGCTGCTAACATAAGCAGGAATGCGAGACTTATGAGGCGTCGCAGAGAAAAGGTCATCAAAAACCTCCTAAATATGTACATTGTTCTGTCAGATTACTGTGCTATTCTCGATAAAGGTTCTGTAATGCTGAGATGTAACACGCTGGTAAGCATACGGGATATTTATGAGAGGACTATGAAGCCTTATCATAGCAACAACAAAGGGAAGTAGCTGAAGAGATCAACTACTTCCTTTTGTTATATCAGCGTATCTATGCAGGCTACAACCTAGTAGTTTCCGTCAAAGTTGCCATCCTGCTGGGTATCTGTGCCACCTGGAGCATCCGTTGAAGCGGTGCTTTCAACACTTTCGCTCTCAAGGCCAACTGCTTCTGCCATAATTGTATCCTCCTTTCCTCTAAATGCTTGTGCGCTTCTCTTATTCGCACAGTTCTATCTTAAACGCTTTCTGTGAGAGAAGCATGAAGAGAATGATGAGAAATTTTATACTACAGGAGTGGAAGTGCGATTGTCGTCTGTTTTGCAATATCAGTGGTATGTTGCCCATTCACAAGTGCAGCGTATGCACCATTGTGCTGAAGTAATTCGGTATGAGTTCCTGTTTCGATGACATGCCCATGCTCGACAACGGCGATCATATCTGCTGAGCGCACAGTTGAGAGACGATGTGCGATCAACAAAATTGTGTGCCGTCCACGTAAGGCATCAAGGGTTGAGCGAATACGTTCTTCGGAGAGCGTGTCGAGAGCGGATGTTGCTTCGTCAAAAATGAGAATAGGTGCTTCGCGTACCAGCGCGCGTGCAATTGCCACGCGCTGTCGTTGTCCACCAGAGAGTTTTGTGCCCCGTGGCCCGATGAGCGTATCTATGCCGTCAGCAAGTTTCATTTCAAGAATACCTGCTTGTTGTGTAGCTCGTTGGATGGCTTGTTGATCGGCGTCAAAGCGGCCATAAGCAATATTATCGCGAATGCTACCCATGAACAGCGTGACCTCTTGGGGCACAACCGCCATTTGTTGACGTAGTACAGGCGTCTCAAATTCGCGTATATCGTGACCGAAGACATGAATATGCCCGCTATCAGGTTCGTAGAGTCGTTGTAGTAGCGCGATAGCCGTGGATTTACCACTGCCACTGGCTCCAACCAGACCAACGATTGTGCCGCGTGGAATAGTCAGATTGAAGTCTTGTAGTACGGGCTGTTCTGCTTTGTAGGCGAAAGAGACATGCGCGAAGTGGATCGCAGGGTAAATGATTTCATGCAATGGGTTACGTAGCTGAAGCAATGGGCGTTGTGGTAGCAGGGCGGCATAGGGTTCATTTGCGTGTTCTGGGAGGTCGAGCAAAGCTGCGACCCGCTCAGCAGCGGCCAATCCGCCTTGCATTGTATTACCCAGACGGCTCAGGCTTAACAGCGGATTGTAGAGTTGACCCAGGTAAGCCAGAAAGATGACGAGACCGCCAATCGAGAGCGTGCCAGCAGCGAGGGCCTGTGCTCCGAAGTAGACGACCAGTACTGTGCCAAAAGTTGCGACGATATCGCTCAGTGGTACAAAGATGGCCCGCTGACGTGCGGCATCCAGGCGTGCTTCCCAGTGCTGATCTCCGCGTGTGCGAAATCGCTGTTCTTCATGCGAAAAACGCATCAGTGATTTGACTAATGCAATTGCAGAGAGAACCTCTTCCGCTGTGGCTGTCAGTTCTGAGAGGCGAGTACGTACTTCTCGTGATGCTATACGACTTTTTCGTGCATAGAGTACGAGGGAAATGAATAAGAATGGGAGCACCAATAATGAAAGTACTGCGAGTTGTGGGTCCAGGTAGAAGAGCATCGCTGCGAATACAAAGATTGTCAACACTTGTGTTGCGCCATCTGTAATACCAGCAACCAGTACATCTTCGACTGCTCCTACATCACTGATGAGGCGGCTAACACTTTCACCAACGCGATGATCGTGATGGTAGCGTAACGAGAGGCGCAGGAAGCGAGAAAAGAGCAAATGTCGGAGATCAATCACGACACGTCCACCAATATACGCTCCCTGGTATTGATCGATATAATTCGCAACGCCTTTGAGCAAGGCAATTGCTAGATAGCCGCCGCAGATCCAGAGAACAATTGGTCCCGTTGGTTGGATGATGAGATTATCAACAATCAGTTTAAGCAGGTAGATTTTGCCAGCATTTAAGAGCGGACGCGCGAATGTTGCTAGAAACGTGACTGTGAGACGACCGCGATATGGTTTAAGGAGTGTGAGGAAGCGGAACCAGATGCGCATGTTATTCCGACTCCTCTATCCATTCATGGGAGAGTAAGCCCATTGAGAGCATATTGTGCCACTGTCCCGCGCTCCATACGCTTTCCCGTTCACACCCCTCGACAACAAAGCCGAGACGTTGATAAATGGCCTGGGCACGCTTGTTACCTTCCAGGACTGAGAGGCCGAGGCGGCGCAGTCCCAATTCCATGAAACAGAAATGTATCAATGTGCGCAGTGCGTCGGTCCCATAGCCACGTTTCTGCATCTCTGGAGCGATCAGGATGCGCAGTGAGGCTTTGCGAGCCTGCATATCAAGATCGTGTAAACGGATGAAACCTACAATAGCTTCAGCTTTTGTCTGAATGGCGATAATTTTGACACGTGGAGTCCGTAGGAGTCGCTCAAACTCCTGTTCGGGACTCTCGCGTGCATCCAGCGCATTTGCGGTTGTGGCTAGCCAGTGATCTATCTGGGCATCATGTTCCCAACGGCGCAACACTGCCAGATCAGCAATGCGCACTGGGCGCAGATCAACCAAATTTCCATGAAGCATAATTGCTCTATCCTTTCTCTAATGGCAAAAAGTCTCGTTCTAAGGAAGTATGGAAGCTTAAGATGATAAGACAATGAAGGAAGATGTGATCTTTGCTCTCATCAATCACTCACGAGCATATCATTCTCAACCTGTATACTTTTGGCGAAATAGCGCAATTAGAGAATGTCAATGAAAAGGAGTGTTATGCAGAAAAAAACTCTCTTGGGGAAAGTTCGTATAAGTCTTGGCTTATTGAGCCTCTTAAGTATAATGTTCACGGCTTGTGGGGCATTAGTGACTACGCCTGCGCCAGCAATCAAAGCAACGGGATCAACCGCGATTACGCAGACTTATCCCACCCCTTCGGCTTCGCAGATACTCTATCAGCAGTCACTTATGCAGCAGACGGCTGGTTGGGCAAATAATGCCGCTTGTATATTTAGCGCGAATGGTTTGGGGGTTCAGCAAGTGGCAGGGCAGGCATACATCTGTCTTGTCCCATTTACACCGCCGCCTGATCTCTCGATTAAGGCGATGGTACAGCAACAGAGTGGCTCTATGCAACAGGCTTTTGGAATTGTGTTTCGGCACAGTGCACCACAAAACTATGATTTTTTTGGTATTGACTCACATGGGCGTTTTACCTTGACAGTTGTTGTAAATGATGTGAAGCATGTTATCATGCCATTTACGGCCAATCCTGCTATTCGTCAAGGGCTAAATGTTGTGAACGAACTTCAGGTGATCGTCAAAGGGCAACGTGTGACGATGCTAGTCAATGGAACGGCGGTTGGACAGGCCACGCTTTCTGTCTTTCCTACAGGCACAGTAGGTTTACGTGGTGTCACTGATGGTATCGTGTTTTTCCGTCAACTGATTATTGCCTCGGTGTAGGAATTCCACTAAAGAGTTCTTGCATGTCCTGTGGTGTTGCCAGAGGAAGGTTGATGGTAAAGGTGGAACCGCACCCTGGTTGGCTCTCCACGTGAATTGTCCCATGATGGGCCTCTACTACCCACTTAACTAGTGAGAGGCCCAACCCGCTGCTATTGCCTTCTGTGCGGACTCGCGCTGGGTCTACACGATAAAAACGTTCAAAGATGTGAGGGAGATGTTCTGCGGCGATACCAATACCTGTGTCTTGTACTACAATTTGGGCGATTGTTGCCTCATGTCTTGTGCGCACCGTAACTGCGCCACCGCTGTTTGTATAGAGAATGGCGTTATCAATCAGGTTCATTACAGCCTGAATCAAGCGTGACTCATCACCCAGAATGATAATTGGCTGTTTTGTATGAACTTCGAGCGTGATGCCGTGTTCCGCTGCCAAAACTTCCGCATTTGCTGCGACAACATTTACCAATTCATCCAGGCGTAGTGGTTCCTCCTCGAAAATTGCTTTGTTTTCATCAGCACGTGCCAGGGCAAGCAGATCACTGATAAGATGCCCAAGTCTTTCTGCCTCGCTATTAACATTTTCTAAGAGGGTAATATATTCAGGCGGTGAAAGTTCTTGTAATAGTGCCAGGTCGGTCATACTACGAATAACTGCGACTGGGGTGCGCAACTCATGAGAGGCATCAGCAACAAAACGCTGCTGGCGCGTAAATGACTGGTCGAGCCGCTCAATCATCTCGTTGAGTGTCTGTGCTAGGCGGTAGACCTCGTCACGTGCTTTTGGCATGGACACCCGCCTTTGGAGGTCGCCTGCTTCAATCTGGCGGGCCGTGCGTGTGAGGCGGTCAATAGGAATAAAAGCGCGTGCTGCTAACCAATAACTCCCAAATGCGCCGAGCACCAAGGCGAAGGGAGAAATCACAAGTAATTCGAGTAAAAGGCTATGCAGCGAATTGTTTAGCTGAGTCAGGGATTCACCAACCTGTACGATGGCGATGGGAACACCATTCTCTGTTATCATCATACTATACAGGCGAACTTGTTGCCCGTCACGCGTCTGGATAGTCCCCTGCCATTCTTTTTGTTGCGATGAGAGGAGCAGACTTGTAGATGGCACGAGTAACATATGGAACTGTGGTGTAATGCGCACAATACGATTATGTGTGTCGAGGATGCGCACGAGCGTGCTAAATGTGATATCGACATGCGAACCACCTTGCTGGGTGTTTGATGCTGAAGAGTTTTCAGTGACGCTGCCATCTAGCAAATCGCCCGTGACATCCTGAACTACCACCGTACCGGCATCATTGCTAATACCAGCTGCTATCTGGTTTGCTTCCAGACGAAGGGCCTTGTCCAGGTTTGTGAATTGTGAAGTCTGCAATTGCGTGTAGAGCAGTGCATCCGAGCAGAGGAGTAGAAGTGCGAAAACCATGGTGTACCAGAGCATTAATTGGATGCGAATACCTGGTGGGTGCAGATGGCGCAATAGTTTCATTCTTCTGGCTCCTTGAGTTGATAGCCTGTACCACGCACAGTATGAATGACATTCGGCTCACCATGTGCGCAGAGTTTGTTGCGTAGATAGCGGATATAGACATCAATGAAGTTGGAAAAATGTTCTGCATCAAAATCCCAGACGTGTTCAGCAATTACGGTGCGGCTCAAAACCTGACGGGGGTGACGCATCAGAAACTCAAAAAGCGCGTATTCTTTGCTTGAAAGCGTGAGGGGGTATTCACCGCGTTTAGCTTCACGTGTTGCTGTATCGAGGGTAATATCAAGAAAAGAGAGTAGCGATGATTTGCTGGTGCCCTCACGGCGTAGCAAGGCTCGGACCCGCGCTTCTAGTTCACGAAAAGCAAATGGTTTGACAAGGTAGTCGTCGGCACCAAGATTGAGACCCATTACGCGCTGATCTACTTCTCCAAGTGCTGTTAACATAAGAATAGGGACAGTGCGCTTGTGGTCACGCAAACGACGACAAATCTCGAATCCGTTAAGGCTCGGTAATAATATATCGAGAATAATCAGATCATAAGGTGTGCTGAGACTGGATGCCAGCGCATCTTCGCCGTTGTTCAATAAATCAACAGCATAATGATACTTTTCCAGGCTTTTCTTTAAATTTGGGCCCAACGAAGGATTATCTTCTGCTAATAAAATGCGCATATGTTTATGTTCCTCCTCACGTTATCGAGAGTAAACCCCCTTTTTATTTATAGGGATACATGGCTATTATAGCGAAATAAGATGAGTAGGAGATGAGTCTTAAATTTTAATGGTAAACGTGTTCACTCACGGGCCTCTCATTTTATGTGGGTATAGTCTGCAATGGATAAGGAAAATGCTTTTTCTTCCCTACATTTTAACCAGTGCTTTTCGTCTATTCGCTGAATAAGAGCTTATGCCAAGTGATAATTTAAGAAAAGGATCGATTTATGTCGATGCGTGTAAGTGTGCGTTCTGTTTCGTTGCCTGTACAACTAGGGCGTTTTCTGCTGATGGGTATGCTGGCTCTTGTTGCTGTCTCAAATATTGTATTTCCAATAATCGAGCAGCGGTGGCAGCATTTCCTGTTTGGAGAGCCACCAATTGATGTCACGATGTCAAGTTGGGGCCAGGATGGTTTGATGGTTACCAGCGTTTTGTTGTTGTTTGTAGCACGTGCATTGGCACGAGGCAAGCGGCAGGCATGGCTCCTCTCTGTGCTATTGTTTACCTCATCATTACTTGAGGCACTGACAGAGAGGGCGCACTGGTTTTCGATAGCCATGACATCAAGCACACTCATCCTGTTACTTGTTTTCGCACCACTTTTTTCTGTACGCAGTGATACGCGCTCGTTTATTCGTGGTTATGGGACACTGCTACTTGGGGGGATCTGCTTATCTAGTTACGGCGTAGCGGTGCATATGCTGGCGCGTGGACAAATGTTTTTCTCGCTCTTTTCACGCCATGATGTGTTGGTTGGCTTGCGCGTTGCGTGTTTTCTTATCCTTTGGTATGGTGTTAGTTCTGTTTTGCGTCCAGTGAATGTTGAGTTACAGCTCCAGCATCAGGAACATTTGCGCGCAAGGTTGGTGATCCGTCGCTACGGGCATCTTGCGTTGGCACATTTTATGCTCAGTGGCGATAAACGCTATTTCTGGTCTGAGACAGGGTATTCGCTGATCGCCTATCGTGTCTTGTATGGAGTGGCGACAGTTCTTAGTGACCCGATTGGCCCCAGTGAAGAACATGCGTCTCTTGTGAGCGCATTTCTTGCCTTTTGCCAACAGCAAGACTGGAGTGTGACTTTTTATCAAGCCAGTGCGCATATGCGTGATCTTGGGCTACCAGCTAGCTTGCATGCATATAAAATAGGTGAAGAAGCGGTTGTTGATGTAGAACGTTTTACTCTACAAGGAAAAATTGGTGCGCCTATACGCCATGCAATTGCGCGTGCGAAACGTGGTGAAATCACAGTGGCGTGTTGGCATCAGAGCGAGTTACCTGCTGATGTGTTTGCGCAATTGCAATATCTTTCTGCACATTGGATGCAGGAGCAGAAAATCCAGAGCCAGTTTCGTTTCAGCATGGGCAGTTTCCCTGAAAGCTGGTCACCAGATCTACTGACTGTTGTTGCTTTTGGAGCGCAAGGCGAAGTGCAGGCTTTTCTTACCTGGACGCCGCTTTACGCAGGTGACGGTTGGGCTTTAGATGTGATGCGTCGTGTCAAAGAGACGGTTCCTGGCACAATGGAATATGTTATTGCGGAGTCTATTGCTTGGGCAAAGGCGCGTGGATACAAGCATATGTCACTTGGGTTGGCACCATTGGCGGGCTTGCTTACCTCGTGTGCGCATACCACTTCACCGTCGCTTGTTGAACGCAGCGCGGCCTATCTGCATGAGCAAGGAGCTTTGCTGGGGCAATACCGCTCGCTCTATGCATTTAAAGCCAAGTTCCAGCCTGAATGGGAAGAGCGATATCTATTGGTCAGTGAAAGACAATCTCTGCCGCGCATATTGTTTGCTCTGGCTCAAGCCCATGGTTGTGGGATACGTTATCTGCTGCACACCTGTGGTGGAGCGATCATTTCGCTCTGGCGAGCTTTTAGCCTGTGGATGCATGAGTTGCTCTTGCTCGTACTCTTTAGATCGAGCACGAAGGTCGCCCAGCGTGTCGATGACTAATACGCCATTAGATATTCTTGGTCAATAGAAATATACCACTTTATCCTTTATGCTTTTCTCCACGCTGTGATAAATGAGTCTGTGTGTTGTTGTCTGTGTTGTAGTACAGACGTATTCATTTAACAGGCTACCAGCGTGGAGAGTATGTGGGATGTTGGATATTTAGCTGTGTGTTGCGTCTTACTACTATAGAGTGAGGTTGCTCACAAAATATTGTTGAGTTGCTTCCTGCTAGTATAAAGGAGTGGGAAACCAATGACTGCATTAGTTGCTCTGGTCGTTGTCTTTACACTTGTTGTATGTGGTGTGTTGACAAATGTGTACCTCTATTCGCATGGCGCATTGGCGAAGAAAATGCTGCCAGGTTGGGGGGAGCCAGAGAATATCTCAGAGGAGCAGTATTACGCTCACGTGGGATCGCAGGATGAATCTACAGAGCTGTATATGCGTCGTGTTGTCAGTGTTTTCTTCATGAGTATGATTATCATCGTCGCGATTTTGGGTCTCTTCTTCTGGCAGACACTGTTGTCCTAATAGACAAGAAGAGTAGACAAGCAACAAGGCCGTATTGATCGATCTGTCTGGAATATGATACAACATCCAGACAGATCAATTTTTTTGCTGAGAAATTGAGAAAGCGAGAAATATCATGATGGCACAACTCCCGGAGCGTCTGCGAACGCGCTTTACTGATCTGCTAGGTATTCGTTATCCTATTGTGCAGGGTGGTCTGGCACATCTCTCGTTTGCAGAACTGGCGGCAGCAGTCTCCGAGGCTGGCGGCTTAGGGCAAATTGGTTGCGCCTGCTTCTCCACGCCAGTGGAACTCCAGGCGGATATTCAGAAGCTCAAGCGTCTGACGGATAAACCCTTTGGTGTGAATTTTCCGATTGGACGCAATGCCTCTGAAGCATTTCTAGATGTGGCTCTAGCGGAGCACGTACCTGTAATGAGTATTACGGGCGGAAATCCAGAACCATTGTTACGTCATATTCAACAAAGCGGGGTAGCGGTACGGACAATGGTGTTGGTTGCGGGCGTGCGAGCGGCGCGCAAAGCGGAAGCTCTGGGAGCTGATGCCGTGATCGCAGTCGGTTTTGAAGGCGGCGGACATCTGGGGCGAGATGATATTGGCACGATGGTTTTGGCTCCGCGCATCGTAGAGTCGGTTTCTATTCCTGTACTGGCAAGTGGCGGAATTGCTGATGGACGTGGTCTAATGGCGGCGTTATCCCTGGGAGCAGACGGTATTGAATTGGGAACACGCTTTGTTGCTGTGCGCGAGAGCAATGCACA